>NZ_DASPLS010000093.1:0-2933 GCF_035627455.1 Noviherbaspirillum sp. | reverse complement strand
AGCAAGGGCGACATCAAGGACGGCACCGTGGTGATCTACCAGGCCATTGGCGGACAGCTGGTGGAGCAGCGCAACCTGTTGTAACGACGGCAGCCGCCGCGGCCGCGCGCGCCTCCCGGCCGGAGCGCCCGCGGCGTGGCGGAAAAAAGCCGCGGGACGAAAGCACAAGCCCCGCGGTGATCGCTCAAGGCTTCGCCGCGAGGCGCGTGCGGAAGAAGGTCACCATTTCCCGGTTCAGCGCCGCATGCACCTGTGCCCGGTCCACTTGCGGCGGATCGCTGCAAATCGCGGCCGCCGCCGCTTTCATCGCCGCCGAACAGGGCGCCAGAAACACGAAATGCCCGGCACCGGGAATTTGCCGGTAGGCCGGGCGCACGGGCAGCTCGCGCACCACCTTCAGCGCATGCTCCTCGGGCGGCAGCACTTCATCGTTCTCGGCGGCGAACACATAGACAGGCACGTCAACCGCCGCGAGGCTCGGGCGGTCAAACAGCGTGCCGACGGGGCTCATCACGAATGCGGCGCGAATCCGAGGGTCGGCCTTTTCGTGCAGCGGCGGCGAGGACAAGCGGACGACGCCGCCCCCGGCGCATAGCACGCTGCCCGGCTGGCGCGCGCAATACGGCTTGAGCAGTTCGAACTTCGGCTTTGCGCCCACCATCAGCAGCGCGGTGTAGCCGCCGGCGGAAAACCCGGCGACGCCGATGCGCGAGCGGTCGATGTACTCGCTGACTTCCGGCCGTTCCAGCAGTGCATCCAGCAAGGCTGCAAGCTGCAGGTTGCGGCCAATCAGCACGCGGTCCGTACCAAGGCCGCTGGTATCGCGGAAATTGTCGCCGGGATGCTCGACAGCCGCGGCGACGAAGCCGTTCTGCGCAAGGTAGGTCGCGGTATCATGGTGGCTGAACGGGCTGCCGGCATTGCCATGCGACAGAAGTACGAGCGGATAACGCCCTGCCTTGACCGGCACACTCTCTTTCGCCGCCACGTCCACCGGACCGACTTTCGTGTGCCCCGCTTCCGCCTCCGCGGGATAGAAAAGTACCGCCCGCATCGGCTTCGCGCTGACCGGGTCTTCCACCTGGAAAAACTGGAATCCCGCCGCAGATTCCGCTTCGGCAGCCTGCGCGGCTCCCACAAGTAATGCAAGACCTGCCACCATAGCATGCAGCATCAGTTTCATATTTTCCCTCGCCAGTTTTCATACCTCGGTTTGCCCCTCGCGTCGCAAGCCTGCCCCCCATCACGCACCGTCCTTCGCGCGAGCGAATCAGGGTTCTTCCGGCATGCACTGTGGGTTATCAAAGGCTAGCGCGATAAATGCTACACAAGATGGTAGTTACGCCGCAATTTTCTTCCTGATTAAATTTCGCCGTACCAACGCAAAGGAAGGCTGACGACAGCAGCCCCGAAAAGCGACATGTCGCGCAGACATTCAGCTTGTCTCACGCGGATGCGGCGGCAGGAAATGGCGCAAGAGGAGTGATTGGAATGACGTGCAGGTTATTGCGTTCACAGCATCGACATCCATCCATCGTTTCCCATGCTCCTTGCCGGCCGGTTGAGATGCGTTAACTGGCGCTCGCATCGCTCGTCCTTACCACGCTTTTTTTGCGTCACCCGCCAGCCATTTCCATGCAGACAAAATGCGTTTTGCTTCACTCGGAAGACATGGCTCCCGAAAAGAAAATCGCGGAAGCATTCGGCACGCCCGTCTTCATCCATGACGCTACGCGCATCGCGCTGAACTACAGCATTGTGCACGGCATGTTCGAGGGCGCGGCCGAGTTCTTCTACTCGATCAAGGCGAATCCGAACACCTTCATTGCGGACAGCCTGTGCCGCATGGGCGCCGGCGCCGAGGTGAGCTCGCTGACCGAAATGGAACTTGCCAGACGCGCCGGATTCCCGCTGCGCGACATCATTTTCGCCGGGCGGGGCAACGACAGCCGGCATTTCAGGTCTGCCACCTCTCCTGCGACATCAGCAGCATGCGCGCTTTCGACACTTTGAACGTCAGCTTGCGCAGTGACCTGATCAGGGAGCGCCCCTTTGCGCTGCTGATCGACGAGGACGTGGAAACGCTGGCCCTGGGTGGAGCGCTGTTCGAACGCCCGAGCGCATGGCGGGAGGATGACTGAATGACGCAGGGATTCCGAGAAGAACGCGGCGGCGGCGAGCTCGAATGGCTTCGTTATCTGTGCTATGGGCTGGCGCCGGAACAGATGCCCGCGCCCCGGTTCGCCGCCGTGCTGGAACAGGCGACGCCGGCCAGGGATGCCGTTGTGCTGCGCAATGGATGGGCGATCACCTCCCGCCGGATCTGGGATACCGGCGCGCTCGCGGTTGCGGATGAAGCCGGATACGCCGGCACGGGTAATACGGTAATGTGGAAAGTGGATCGCCCGCTACTGCCCGCCCGGTTCGGCCTGGTCGTCCTCGGCGTCGGCAAGGATGGCACCTGTTCGCAGTCTTCCCCGGAGACCGCCTCGGTGCTCGGGCTGGCGCTCGTCAGGGAACAGCTGCGCTATTACCACGAGACATTGCTGCTGCAGCAGCGGTATTGCAGCGAAAGAGAGATTGGCGGCCGCCCGCTCGCCACCATTCCGGCTGTGCGCGGACAGCTGGGGGAGTCCTTCCGGCAGCTGAGGCTGCTGGAGGAATGGGCACCCGGCGAGCCGCCGGCCAGCCCGTCCCTGTCTGTGCTGACGCGGGAAATGCGCAACCTCGGCGACATGCTGGGAAAGCCCGGCGGCGCACGCGCCTTCCTGTCTGGCGGAGTACGTGAAGCCGCCGCGATGTTCGGAATGCTTGCCAACCTCTACCCGGGACACGACCATGCATGAGATTCAGGCCGAACACTGGAGCCGCCGCTATCCGGAGCATCTGCTGGAGCATGCCGCCTGGCTGCGTGCGCTTGCGTTGGAGATCGA
>NZ_DASPLS010000092.1:0-27720 GCF_035627455.1 Noviherbaspirillum sp. | reverse complement strand
CAGGTGGCGAAACCGCCGAAGGGCACCACCCACGTGGTCCTGGATACCCCGGCCGGCCTAGGCGGCGCGCGGCTGGACGAAGTGCTGCGCATTGCCGACAAGGTCGTCGTGCCGCTGCAGCCGTCGATGTTCGATATCCTTGCGACCCAGGAATTCCTGCAGCGCCTCGCGTCCGGTCGGCACGGCAAGACGAACGTCGGCGTGCTCGGCATGCGCGTGAACATCCGCACCCGTGCCGCCGACCAGCTGGCGCATTACGTGAGCGGTGTCGGCCTGCCGGTGCTCGGTTACCTGCGCGATACGCAGAATTATGTGCAGCTTGCCGCCCATGGCGCCACCGTGTGGGACGTCGCGCCGTCACGCGTCGAAAAGGACCTCGAGCAATGGCAGGACCTGGTGAAGTGGGTAGGCTGACAGCGCGCTAGCGTTTCGCGCGCGCCTCGTCGAGCGCGCGGCACAGCGCTTCCGTGCCGTCGAGGATGCGCGGACCGGCGCGGTTCATCAACGCGCCTTCGACGGTCATCAGGTTGCCGCGCGCAACCGCCTTCATGCCGGGAAAGCGCCGCCACGGCGCGAACACGTCATCCTGCTCGCCGCTGCTGGCGACGATGACTTCCGGATCCGCCTTCAGAACCGCCTCTTCATTCACCGTCGGCGCGAGCTGCGACAGCTTCGCGAAAATGTTCTCGCCCCCGCACAGGCGCAGTGCCGCCGAGACGAGATGGGACCCGTTCAGGGTCATCAGCGGCGAGCGCCAGATCTGGTAGAACACGGTGATGTTGCGGCGCTTCTGGTAGGTATCCTGCAGCTGCTTCCAGCGGCTGCGGAACGAGGCAGCAGCGGCCTTGCCATGGGCATCGGTGCCGGCCAGGTGCGCCAGGCGCTCCAGCGAATTGGCGATCGCCGCAAAGTCGTACGGCTCGCTCTTGTAGATCGGGACGCCGAGCGTTTCGAGCTTCGCGAGCTGGGCGGCGGCAGTGCCGTTGTTCCAGCCAACCACGAGATCGGGCTTCAGCTGGAGGATGCGTTCCAGGTCCAGCGACACGCCGCTGCCGACCGACGGGATGCGCGCGGCTTCCGGCGGATAATCGCTGAATTCGGCCACGCCGACGACGCGGGAACCGGCGCCGGCGGCAAACAGCAGTTCGGTCGCGTGCGGCGCGAGGCTGACGATGCGGCGCGCGGGGGCGGGGAGGGTGACGCTGCGCCTGGCGTCATCGGTGACGCTGACCGGCGCGGCCGCGGCATGCAGCGGCAGCAGGGCCGCCGCGCATGCCGCGGCCAGAGGTGCGAGCCAGTGACGACGCATCGCAGTGAGGACGTGCTGCGGCTCAGATTTCGAGGTTGTCGATCAGGCGCGTCTTGCCGAGCTTGGCGGCGGCCAGCACCACCAGCGGCGCGCCCTGCGCCAGGTCGCCGGCGGACGGCGGCTGCAGGTCGGCGCGCTTGCGTACCGAAATGTAGTCCGGCTTCCAGCCGCGGTCGGCCAGCCTGGCCATCGCGTGACGCTCCAGTTCGAACATGTCGAGGTGCCCGGCACGCACTTCCTCCGCCACGTCGTTGAGCAGCTTGAACAGCTGCGGCGCTTCCGCGCGCTCCGTCTCCGACAGGTAGCCGTTGCGCGAAGACAGCGCCAGTCCGTCTTCGGCGCGCCAGGTCTCGGCGGCGATGATTTCGGTAGGCAGCGCGAACTGCTTGGCCATGTTGCGTACGATCATCAGCTGCTGGTAATCCTTCTTGCCGAAGACCGCGACGCGCGGCTGCACGCAGGAGAACAGCTTGAGCACCACGGTGGTCACGCCGGTGAAGAAGCCCGGACGGAACTCGCCTTCGAGGATGTTGCCCAGGTCGTCCGGCGGACGCACGCGGTACTCCTGCGGCTCCGGATACATGTCCTTCTCGGTCGGCGCGAACAGCACGTACACGCCTTCCTTTTCCAGCTTTTCGACGTCGGCCTGAAAGGTGCGCGGGTACTTGTCGAAATCCTCGTTCGGGCCGAACTGCAGGCGATTGACGAAGATCGACGCGACCACCGGGTCGCCGTGCTTGCGTGCCAGGCGCATCAGCGACAGGTGGCCTTCGTGCAGGTTTCCCATGGTGGGCACGAAGGCGGTGCGCAGCTGTCCGCGCAGCTGGTCGCGCAGTTCGTCAATGGAGGAGATGATTTTCATGTCACAGCCTTGCTAGGTAAGCGCCACGGTGAAGCCCTGCGGCGGATCAGGTGAATCGGGTCAGGTCGGGGAATAGGCCAGGCGCACGTAGATCGGCGCAAAGGCTTCCGCCTGCGTGATCTCGATCAGGGTTTCCTTGGCCAGTTCGAGCAGCGCGATGAAGTTCACCACTACCACCGGCACGCCGCGCGACGGATCGAACAGGTCGGAGAATTCGACGAACTTCGCCGCCTGCAGCCGGCGCAGGATGCCGGTCATGTGCTCGCGCACCGACAGTTCTTCGCGGGTAATGGTGTGATGCTGGGTCAGCTTGGCGCGCTTGAGGATGTCGGCCCAGACGGCCTGCAGTTCGCCGATGTTGACGTCCGGCCAGCGCGGCACCAGGCTCTGCTCAATGAAGATCTGCGCGCGCACGTAATCGCGGCCGAGCTGCGGCAGCGTGTCCAGCTGCTGCGCAGCTAGCTTCATCTGTTCGTATTCCAGCAGGCGGCGCACCAGTTCAGCGCGCGGGTCTTCCGCCTCTTCGCCGGTGTCGGCCTTCTTCACCGGCAGCAGCATGCGCGACTTGATCTCGATGAGCATGGCCGCCATCAGCAGGTATTCGGCCGCCAGCTCCAGGTTGCGCGAGCGGATCTGGTCGACATATTCGAGGTACTGGCGGGTGACATCCGCCATCGGGATGTCGAGGATGTTGAAGTTCTGCTTGCGGATCAGGTAGAGCAGCAGGTCGAGCGGTCCCTGGAAGGCTTCGAGGAAGACCTCGAGCGCATCCGGCGGGATGTACAGATCTGTCGGCAGCTTGAACAGCGGTTCGCCGTACAGTTTTGCGAAAGCCATGCCGTCCACCACATTCGGTGTCGTATCCGGCTGCGTCGCGAGCGCGAGCTCGGGAGCGTCAGCCGGCAAGTGCGCAAGCAGCGCGTCCTGCGCGGCCATCAGAACTTGTTCTGATAGACGTAAGGCTGTTGCTTGACGCGCGATTCCTGTTCGCGGCGGCGGGTCTCCAGGTCGACCGGCGACTTGTCCCACCAGATCGCGCGGCCGGACCGCTGCTTTTCTTCGAGCGACGGGTTCTTCTGCTTCAGTTCTTCAATGAACTTGGTGAATTCCGACACATATGCCGTCTGTTGTTTGCTGAATTTCATGGTGAAAGTGGATTCCAGTGGAAAAGCAGGCGCTATTTTACCTCGTCTTCGGTGGCGTTCCGTCATCCGTACGGCAGCTTGTGGCGGGATTGGCATCATTCTTGTCAATCCGCTAATGCGGGCTTTCCACAGGTGGCGCAGCCGGATTAATGCCAGTATTATTTCCCGGAAGTAATGCTCCTGCCCGGTCGGCGGCCGGCTTCGCAGGCGACACTTCCTGAAGAAGAGGCGCACCATGTTCCTGGCTGCAGACAATGACGTGCCCGATATTCTCATCGTCGACGACACGCCGGCGGACTGCCATTTCGTGGCCGCGATCCTGACCGCGCAGGGTTACCGGGTGCGCTCGGCCCAGGACGGCAGGCAGGCGATCGAGGAGATCGATGCCGCCGCGCCCGACCTGATCCTGCTCGACATCAACATGCCGGACATGGACGGCTTCGATGTCTGCCGCCAGATCAAGCAGTCGCTGCAGCATGCGGCCATTCCCGTCATCTTCATCAGCGCCTTCGACGACACCGACATCAAGGTCGCCGCCTTCAATTGCGGCGGCATCGATTACATTACCAAGCCTTTCCGTGTGGCCGAGATCAAGGCGCGCATCCATGCCCACCTGCAGCTCAAGCGCGCGCACGATCGCCTCGGCTACCAGGCCGGGCACGATCCGCTGACTGGCCTGCCCAACCGCAGCCTGCTCGCCGACCGCCTGCACCAGGCGATCGGCTTTGCCGAACGCTACGGCGGGCAAGTGGCGGTCGCCTACATCGACCTCGACAAGTTCAAGGCGGTCAACGACCGGTACGGCCACAAGGCGGGCGACCTGTTGCTGGTGGAAACGGCCTACCGGCTGCAGGCATGCGTGCGCGACTCGGACACCGTCGCCCGCATCGGCGGCGACGAGTTTGTCATCGTGTTCTACGACCGGACCTCGGAGAATGCGGCGGCGCACGCGATGCAGCGCATCCTCGAGAGCATTTCGGCGCCGGTGCTGTTCGACGGTTGCGAAATCGTGCCTAGCTGCAGCATCGGCTTTGCCTGCTATCCTCAGGACGGCCGCGACGTGGATGCATTGCTGCGCAATGCCGACGCCGCGATGTACCGGGCCAAGGAGCTCGGGCGCAACAATTTCCAGTTCTATACCGGCGATCTCAACGCCCGCGTCAATGCCCGCATCAGCATGGAAAAATCCCTGCGCGGCGCGCTCGAGCGCGACGAGTTCGAGCTGCATTACCAGCCGCGCATCGAGCTGCGCAGCGGCAGGGTGGCGGGCCTGGAGGCACTGATCCGCTGGCGCCATCCGGAGCTTGGGCTGCTGCCGCCGCTGCAGTTCGTGCCGCTGGCGGAGGAGACCGGACTGATTGAACAGATCGGCGAATGGGTGGTGAGGGCCGCTTGCCGGCAGCACCTGGAATGGCAGCGTCTGAAGCTGGCGCCGATACCGGTCGCGGTCAATGTGTCGGCTGCGCAGTTCTTCAAGCCCGGCTTCGCGCAGGCGGTCGCCGCCATCCTCGCGCAGGAGGGCGTGCCGCCGCAGCAGATCGAGCTCGATTTGAAGGAGTCGGTGCTGATGCGGGATCCGGCTGCGTCGCAGCGCGTGCTGACGGAACTCAGGCAGGCCGGTATCGGCTTGTCGATCGACGATTTCGGCACCGGTTTTTCCAATCTTGGTTTCCTCAAGCGCTTTCCGATCGACCGCATCAAGCTCGACCCGAGCTTCGTCAGCGAAGTGGAGCGCCAGCCGGAGGATCTTGCAGTGACCGACGCGGTCATCGCGATGGCGCACTCCCTCGGGCTGAAGGTGGCGGTGGAGGGCGTGGAAAGGGGCAGCCAGCTGATGCTGCTGGCCGCGCGCGGCTGCGACGAGATGCAGGGCGACTACTTCAGTCCGGCGCTGCCGGTCGGGCTGTGCACCGCGTTGCTGCGGGAGCGGCGCGTTCTCCCGGCCGAGAAGATCGGGCCGCACCGGGCCGGACGCACGCTGCTGCTGATCCAGGGCGTGCCGGAAGGTGCGGCGCTGCTCGCCGCCGCGCGGCGCGTGACCAGTCATGTACTGCAGGCGCAGGATGCGCGCGCCGCATTCGACCTGCTCGCCGCGCACGATGTCGGCGTGGTGCTGTGCGAGCAGAAGCTGGAAGAGCTGAGCGGCGTGGACTTCCTGGCCCGGGTCAGCAACATGTATCCGGATGCTGTGCGCGTCCTGTGCGACGACGGCAACGATGCGGCGACGGCTGCCGATGCGATCAATCGCGGCAGAGTGCACAAGCTGGTGCGGGCACCGTGTGCGCAGGACGAGCTGGCTGGCATGCTGGAGGCGGCATTCGCGTTGCGCGAGAGCGCCGGCCGCCCGCGCCGCGCAGGTTAAGGCGGGTGCATCAGCCTGCCGGCTGCGCCAAGGCGTTGGCGCGCCTCACCGCATGGGCCAGGTCGTCCACGCAGTTGTCGCGCCCGAGGCGGTCGAGGAAGCCGGTGCGCGCCATCAGGCTGAGCGGCTGGTGGTTCGGGCCGCACAGGATCAGGCGGCAGCCATTCTTTTCCAGTGCCTTGTGCACCGTTTCGAGCGCATCCAGGCCGGTGGTGTCGAGATTGATCAGCTGCGTCATCTTCAGGATCATTGCCTTTTGCGGCATGTTTTCAGGCTGGGTGAAGGATTCGATCTTGCTGACCGCGCCGAAAAACAGGGAACCGAAAATCGAATATGCAGCAACGCCCGGGGCCGGCGCCTGCGGCATGGCATCCGCCGGAATCGCCTCGATGCGCGTCAGGCTGGAGACGCGGTAAATGAAAAACACGCAGGCCAGCACCAGTCCGACCTCGACGGCGACCGTCAGGTCGAATATCACCGTCATCAGGAAGGTCGACACCACCAGGATGCGGTAATTCACTGAAAAGTTGACCAGGCGCGCGAACTCGTGCCATTCGCCCATGTTGTAGGCGACATGGAGCAGGATTGCCGCCAGCGCCGCCAGCGGCACGTTGGTTGCCAGCGGCGCTGCCACCAGCACCACCACCAGCAGCGTTGCCGCATGCACCATCCCCGCTACCGGCGAGCTGCCGCCAGTGCGGATGTTGGTCACGGTGCGCGCCACCGTGCCGGTAGCCGGCAGGCCGCCGAAGAAGGGCGTGACGAAGTTGGCGACGCCCTGTGCCATCAGTTCCTGGTTCGGATCGTGGCGCTGCCCGGTGATGTTGTCGGCCACCCGCGCGCACAGCAGCGATTCAATCGCGCCAAGCAGCGCGATCGTGATGGTTGGCGCGAACAGCTGCTTGACCAGCTCCCAGGTGAACTGCGGCAGCGCAAAGGCGGGCAAGCCCTGCGGCACGCCGCCGAAGCGGCTGCCGATGGTTTCCACCGGCAGCTGGAACAGCGTGACGGCGAGCGTGCTGAGCACCAGCACCAGGATCGGACTGGGCACCGGCTTGAGGATGGCGGCCAGACGCGGATAGCGGAAGGTTTTGGGCGAGCCGTCGGGATTGGCGCGGAAAACCGCCGGCCAGCTGAACATCAGCGTCAGCGACGCGGCGGCGATGCCGAGCGTGATGAAATCGACGGTATGCGCATGGGCGGCGAGCAGCCTGACCTGGGCGAAGAAGTCGCCGGGCATCTTCGCGATCGCGAGGCCGAAGAAATCCTTGAGCTGGGACAGCGCGATCAGCACCGCGATGCCGTTGGTAAAGCCGATCACGATCGGCACCGGGATGTAGCGGATCCAGCTGCCGATCCGGAACATGCCCATCGCGAACAGCAGCATGCCGGCGCAGATGGTGGAGATCAGCAGGTTCGCCAGCCCGTATTTCTCGATGATGCCGTAGATGATGACGATGAAGGCGCCCGCGGGCCCGCCGATCTGCACGCGCGAGCCGCCGAGGGCGGAGATCAGGAAGCCGGCGATGATCGCGGTGAAGATGCCGGCTTCCGGCTTGGCGCCGGATGCGATCGCAAATGCCATCGCCAGCGGCAGTGCGATCACGCCAACGGTGAGGCCGGCGCCGACGTCATGCATGAACCGTGTCTTGTTGTATCCCTTCAGCGCATCGATCAGGGCGGGGCGGAAGCGGATGCCGGACAGGTTCATGCAGATCGTCCCTCTGTGTCGTGACTAGTAGCCGAGACTGCGGCGCATCACCAGCGGTGTCGGCTCGAGCGGATTGGCATGGGTGTATTCGAGTTCCGGCGCAAGCTCGAAGCCGAACGCGGCGTACAGGTCCAGCAGGCGCTCCTGGTCGGCGCGCACCGCCAGCCGCAGCTCGCTGACATCGGCGGCGAGGGCGCAGTGGATCACCGCTTCCAGCAAGTGCTGCGACAGGTGTTCGCCGCGGTATGCCGGCAGCACGCCCATGCGCAGGATTTCCCAGACGTCGGGTTCGCCCTCCACCGGCAGCCAGCGCACCGATCCGATCGGCGTCTCGTCGCGCAGCAGGATGAAGCCGCCGCCCTGCTGCAGGTCCTGGCGCACGCGCACCGCGGTTTCGCGGTGGCCGCTGGAGGTGGGCGACACCTTGCCTGCCCACGCCGCGCGCGTCAGGTCGGCGATCAGCTGGGCGTCGTCCAGCGTCGCTTCGCGGACGACGGCCCTCATGATTGTGCCCCCGTGGGGCTGCAACTATGCCCTTCCATGGCTTATCGCACCCGCATGCCCGGTTCCGCGCCGGGCCAGGGATTGAGCACGTAGATGCCTGGATTGGACTTTTCATCCGCCGCCGACGCGGCCAGCACCATGCCTTCGGAAATGCCGAACTTCATCTTGCGCGGCGCAAGGTTGGCGACCATCACGGTCAGCTTGCCGACCAGGTCTTCCGGCTTGTACGCCGACTTGATGCCGGAGAACACGTTGCGCATGCGGCCCTCGCCGACGTCGAGCGTCAGGCGCAGCAGCTTGTCGGAGCCTTCCACGTGTTCGCAATTGACGATCTTCGCGATGCGCAGGTCGATTTTCGCGAAATCGTCGATCTTGATCTCCGGGGCGAGCGCTTCGATCGCCCCGCCGTTCTCACCTTCACCCTTCGCGGGGGAAGGCTGGGAAGGGGGGGCGGAGGTCGGGCCGGCAGCCTGCGCCGGCACGTCAAACAGCGCATCCAGCATCTTCGGATCGACGCGCTGCATCAGGTGCTCGAAGGTGCCGATCGCGGTCGGGTTGTTCTGCAGGTCGGCCCAGGTCAGCGCACGGTCGATGCCGAACAGCTTCGACACCTTGGCCGCGAGCGCCGGCAGGATCGGGGCGAGATAGATCGTCAGGGCGTAGAAGCAGCGCAACAGGTTGCTGCACACGTCCTGCAGTTCCTGGTCGTTGGCCGGGTCCTTGGCCAGTTCCCACGGCTTCTTGGTGTCGACGTACTGGTTCACCTCGTCGGCCAGCGCCATGATCTGGCGGATCGCGCGGCCGAATTCGCGCGCCTCGAAGGCTTCCTTGATGGCCTCTTCCTGCTCGCCGAAACGCAGGCGCCAGGACATCGCTTCATTGGCCGTGACCGGATCGGAGAGCTTGCCGCCGAAACGCTTGGTGATGAAGCCGGCCGCACGGCTGGCGATGTTGACATACTTGCCGATCAGGTCGGCGTTCACGCGCGACACGAAATCGTCCGGATTGAAGTCGACGTCTTCCACCTTCGCATTCAGCTTGGCCGCGATGTAATAGCGCAGCCATTCCGGGTTCATGCCGATCTCCAGGTAGCGCAGCGGCGAGATGCCGGTGCCGCGCGACTTCGACATCTTTTCGCCGGACACCGTGATGAAGCCGTGCACGAACACATTGGTCGGCACCTTCAGGCCGGAGAACTTCAGCATCGCCGGCCAGAACAGCGTGTGGAAATAAATGATGTCCTTGCCGATGAAGTGATACTGCTCGGTCGACTGGTCTTCCATGAAGGCCTGGTAGTCGCGGCCGGTCTTGTCGAAATAATTCTTCAGCGACGCCAGGTAGCCGACCGGCGCATCCAGCCACACATAGAAGTACTTGCCGGGCGCATCCGGAATTTCAATGCCGAAATACGGCGCGTCGCGGCTGATGTCCCAGTCGCCCAGGCCTTCCTCGCTGTCCAGCCATTCCCTGGCCTTGTTCACGACCTCCGGCTGCAGGCGGTTCGGCGTCTGGGTCCATTCCCGCAGGAATTCCGTGCACTTCGGGTTGGAGAGCTGGAAAAAGTAATGCTCTGAGGACTTGAGCACCGGCGTGGCGCCGGTCAGCGTCGAATACGGGTTCTTCAGCTCGGTCGGCGCGTACACCGCGCTGCAAACTTCGCAGGAATCGCCGTACTGGTCCTTGGCGCCGCATTTCGGGCACTCGCCCTTGATATAGCGGTCCGGCAGGAACATGTTCTTGACCGGGTCGTAGAACTGCTCGATGGTCTTGGTGGTGATCAGCTTCGCATGGTCGCGCAGGCGGCGGTACAGGTCTTGCGACAGCTGGTGGTTTTCCGGCGCGTCGGTGGAATGCCAGTTGTCGAAGCTGATGTGGAAGCCGTCCAGGTACTGCTTGCGGCCGGCGGCGATGCGCGCGACGAATTCCTGCGGCGTCACGCCGGCCTTTTCGGCGGCGATCATGATCGGCGCGCCGTGCGCGTCGTCGGCGCCGACGAAGTGCACCTCATGGCCTTGCATCCGCTGGAACCGCACCCAGATGTCGGCCTGGATGTATTCCATGATGTGGCCGATGTGGAACGCGCCGTTGGCGTAGGGCAGGGCGGTGGTGACGAACAGCTTGCGATGCGAAGTGGTGCTCATTTGGCAATGCTTTTGGAAATAAAACTGCCATTTTAGCAGTCGGGGGGCGCTTCTCGCAGGCGAATCCGGTCAAACCCATACAGGAAGAACGGACAGGAAGCGGCGGGTTTGGTTTAGACTTGTCGCATTGTCATTCAGGAGACGCAATGAGTATCACCGTCGATGCCGTCAAGGCGGCGCTTTCCCAGGTTATCGATCCGAACACCGGCCGCGACCTCGTGGCCGGCAAATCCGCAAAGAACATCCAGGTCAACGGCGCCGATGCGAAGTTCGACGTGGAACTCGGCTATCCGGCGAAAAGCCAGATCGAGGCAATCCGCGCCGCCGCCGTCAATGCGGTGCGGGCGCTGCCGGGCGCCGGCAGGATTGAAGCCAATGTTTACGCGAAGATCACCGCGCATGCGGTGCAGCGCGGCATCAAGCTGATGTCCAACGTCAAGAACATCATCGCCGTCGCTTCCGGCAAGGGCGGCGTCGGCAAATCGACCACCGCGGTCAACCTGGCGCTGGCGCTGGCCGCCGAAGGCGCGCAGGTCGGCATCCTGGATGCGGACATCTACGGCCCGTCGCAGCCGATGATGATGGGTATCTCCGGCCAGCCGGAGTCGCTCGACGGCAAGACCATGGAGCCGCTGGAAAACCACGGCGTGCAGGTGGCGTCGATCGGCTTCATGATCGATCCCGACCAGCCGATGGTGTGGCGCGGCCCGATGGTCACCCAGGCGCTGCAGCAGCTGCTGGAACAGACCAACTGGCGCAACCTCGACTACCTGATCGTCGACATGCCCCCGGGCACCGGCGACATCCAGCTGACCCTGTCGCAACGGGTGCCGGTGACCGGCGCGGTGATCGTGACCACCCCGCAGGACATCGCGCTGCTGGATGCGCGCAAGGGGCTGAAGATGTTCGAAAAGGTCGACATCCCTATCCTCGGCGTGGTGGAAAACATGAGCATCCATGTCTGCTCCAACTGCGGCCATGCGGAACCGATCTTCGGCACCGGCGGCGGCGAGAAGATGTGCAAGGACTACGGCGTCGATTTCCTCGGCGCGCTGCCGCTGACGATGGCGGTGCGGGAGCAGACCGATTCCGGCCGGCCGACCGTGGTCGCCGACCCGGACGGCCAGGTCGCGTTGATCTACAAGCAGATCGCGCGCAGGATCGCGGTCAAGGTGGCGGAAAAGGCCAAGGACATGACCAGCAAGTTCCCGAACATCGTGATCAAGAACGACTGATGCCGCGCCTGTTTCCGACAAGGTAAAATACGCTTCTTTCATTTCCACGGCTTTGGCATCCCAAGGCCGTTTTTTATTTGATTTGCCATGACAGTCCGTACCCGTTTTGCTCCCAGCCCGACCGGCTATCTCCACCTCGGCGGCGCGCGTACCGCGCTTTTCTCGTGGGCCTTCGCACGCCATCACGGCGGCACTTTCATCCTGCGCATCGAGGATACCGACCTCGAGCGGTCCACCCCGGAGGCGGTGCAGGCAATCCTCGACGGCATGAACTGGCTCGGCCTGCACCATGATGAAGGCCCGTTCTATCAGATGCAGCGCATGGACCGTTACCGCGAAGTGGTGGCGCAGATGCTCGCGGCCGGCACCGCCTACCACTGCTATTGCACCCCGGAAGAAGTGGAAGCGATGCGCGAACGCCAGCGCGCGGCCGGCGAGAAGCCGCGCTACGACGGCACCTGGCGCCCGGAGCCGGGCAAGACCTTGCCGCCGGTGCCGGAAGGCCGCAAGCCGGTGGTGCGCTTCAAGAATCCGCTGGACGGCGACGTCACCTGGGTCGACATGGTCAAGGGGCCGATCACGATCTCCAACCGCGAACTCGATGACCTCGTGATCGCCCGCCCGGACGGCACGCCGACCTACAACTTCTGCGTCGCGGTCGATGACTGGGACATGCGGATGACCCACGTGATCCGCGGCGACGACCATGTCAACAATACCCCGCGCCAGATCAACATCCTGCGCGCGCTCGGCGCGCCGCTGCCGGAATACGGGCATGTGCCGATGATCCTCGGCGCCGACGGCGAGAAGCTGTCCAAGCGCCACGGCGCGGTGAGCGTGATGGAATACCCGGCGCAGGGCTACCTGCCGGAAGCGATGCTGAACTACCTGGCGCGTCTCGGCTGGAGCCACGGCGACGACGAGATTTTCTCGATGGAGCAGTTCTGCCAGTGGTTCGACGTCGATCACCTGTCGAAGTCCCCGGCGCAGTTCAATCCGGAAAAGCTCGCGTGGCTGAACAACCATTACATCAAGCAGGCCGACAATGCCCGCCTCGAGGCGCTGGTGCGCCCGCTGATGGAAAGGGACGGCGCGCAGTTCGACGGCGCCCCGGACCTGCAGGCAGTGATCGCCCTGATGAAGGAGCGGGCAAATACCATCAATGAACTGGCCGATGCCGCGATGCTGTTCTACCGCCAGCCGTCCCCGGATGCGGCGCTGGTCGCGCAGCACCTCACCGACGCGGTGAAGCCGGCGCTGGCGCAATTCGCCGACACGTGCAAGAGCATCGAGTGGAACAAGGCGTCCATCGGCGCCACCACCAAGGAAGTGCTGGCCGCGCACAAGCTGAAGATGCCGCAACTGGCGATGCCGCTGCGCCTGGTCCTGACCGGCCAGTTGCAGACGCCGTCTATCGACGCGGTGCTGGAATTGTTCGGCCGCGATACCGTCGTCGCGCGCCTGCAAAAATTTATCTGATAAATTTTTTTTGAAGAGGATTTACACACGAGAAAAAACTTTGCTATACTCTCGTTTCTTCGCACACGGGGGTATAGCTCAGCTGGGAGAGCGCTTGCATGGCATGCAAGAGGTCAGCGGTTCGATCCCGCTTACCTCCACCAGCGATTAGTGTGCAGTACCGGCTTCTGTCCCCATCGTCTAGAGGCCTAGGACACCGCCCTTTCACGGCGATAACCGGGGTTCGAATCCCCGTGGGGACGCCAGATTCATCTGGTAAAAAACGGCTTGGAGGTTAATCCTTCCAAGCCGTTTTTCTTTTTGTGCGGGGATTGTCCATTCCGGGCATCTCCCGGTTCGGTCCGGTTGCGGTCGTTGTTGCAGAAGGCAGCGCCGGCGCGGCTTTTCTCCATCGTGAATGGCGTTTGGAGAACGAATCGTTTCACGCGGCTGTACAGTGCCGGGCAAACATGGGTATAATTCGCCCGCGTGAAAATTCTTAGGAATCAACACTTTGCGCTGGCGCATGGACGCATGCAAGTGGCAGAAGCCATCCTGCCTGCGTCGCGCGAGACAAATAGGCTGCAGTATCGACAGATTTCTGTCCCCATCGTCTAGAGGCCTAGGACACCGCCCTTTCACGGCGATAACCGGGGTTCGAATCCCCGTGGGGACGCCAAAACGAACGCCACGCGCATGCGTGGCGTTTTTCTTTTCCGCGCTACCATTTCCGATGCGCGCCGGACCGCCTCCGGCCTGGAGTGGCAGCCGGAAGACATGCACCCCAACGAGGCGCGCTTCGAAGCAAGTCATCAACATGTCCCAAGATACCACCGCGGCAACCACCGTCGCCATCTTTTGCAAGGTCGTCGACAACTATGGCGATATCGGCATCTGTTGGCGCCTGGCCAGGCAACTGGAGCGGGAGCATGGCAGTGCCGTCACGCTCTGGGTGGATGATCTGCAAAGCTTCCGGCGGATCTGCCCCGAGGTAATGGCGGACGCCGACTTGCAGTGCGTTGCCGGGGTATCAATTCGCCACTGGCACGGCCAGGACGGCATGTTCTCCCGGGAAGACATTGCGGATATCGTCATCGAATTTTTCGGCTGCGATATTCCCCCGGGCTACATCGCCGCGATGGCGGAATGCCGGCCGCGTCCGGTCTGGCTCAATCTCGAAGGGCTGAGCGCCGAGGAGTGGGTCGAAGGCTGCCATGCGCTGCCATCGATGCATCCGCGCCTGCCATTGACGAAATATTTTTTCTTCCCCGGTTTTACCGCGAAGACCGGCGGCCTGCTGCACGAAGCGACGCTGGAAGAGCAGCGGCTGCAATTCCAGTCGGACCGGGCTGCGCGTTCGGATTTCCTTGCACGGCTGGGCCTGACCGCCGAAGACATCGCGGCGCTGAAAGTATCCCTGTTTTGTTATCCGCATGCGCCGGTCGCGGCTTTGTTCGACGCCTGGGCGGGCAATGACAGGCCTGTTGCCTGCCTGGTGCCCGAGGGTGTCGCGGTCGATGCGGTGCGGGCGTTTCTTGGCGCGGATGGCAGGCCCGGGGCGGTTCGCACCCGCGGCGCGCTCACGGTAAGGGTGCTGCCTTTCGTCCCCCAGCCCGACTATGACAGGCTGCTGTGGGCATGCGACGTGAACCTGGTGCGCGGCGAAGATTCGTTTGTTCGCGCGCAATGGGCCGGCAAGCCCTTCCTCTGGCATATCTACCCGCAGGACAAGAACCTGCATCATGTGAAACTGCGTGCATTCCTGCAGCGCTATGCGCCCGACGTCGATAGCATGACTGCGATGTCGCTGCGCTGGAATGGCGCAACCACGGATGGCATGGAGGGCCAGCCCGGGCTGCCGGCGCTCTGGGCGCAATATCAGGCCGACATGCCGAAGTTGGCGGACGCGGCCGAGGCATGGCGGCGGCAAGTGCTTGCCAACGGGGATCTGGCTGGAAATCTCCTGAAGTTTGCAGGGGCAAAGCGGTCGATGCCTGCGGAAAACGAGGTATAATGCGCGGTTAATCTATTTCGTTTGACGTCAATCAAACGTAGGCTTACGGCGCCGTCGGCCAAGAGGCGACCGATGATTTTTACGAAACTTATTTTTAAAAAATTTTCCTATGAAACCTGCAAAAGAAATTCGTGTTGGCAACATCATCATGGTTGACGGCAAGCCTTTCATCGTACTGCGCTCCGACGTCAACGGTTCCAGCCGCACGGGCTTCACCTACAAGTGGAAGATGAAGAATCTTCTGACCAACGCGCCGATGGAAAACGTGTTCCGCGGCGACGACAAGTTCGACGTCGTCATCCTCGACAAGAAGCCGGTCACCTTCTCGTATTTCGCCGACCCGCTGTATGTGTTCATGGACGAGGAATACAACCAGTACGAAATCGAAGAAGAAAACCTGGGCGATGCGCTGCATTACCTGAAGGACGGCATGGAATGCGAAGCCGTCTTCTACGATGGCAAGGCGATCTCGGTTGAACTGCCGATCACGATCGCGCGCAAGGTGGTGTACACCGAGCCGGCCGTCAAGGGCAACACTTCCGGCAACGTGCTCAAAGATGCGAAGATCGAAAACGTGATCGAAGCCAAATGCTACAACGTCCAGGTGCCGCTGTTCGTGAACCAGGACGACGTCATTGAAATCGACACCCGTACCAACGAATACAAGCGCGTCGTGCGCAACTAAGCCGCGCGAACCTGGAAAAAACGCTGCCTGCAGACCGGCAGCGTTTTTTTTCGCCCGTTGCCGGCCTGACCGGCGCGGACCCGCCACCATGAGCGCCACGCGCACGGCTTTGCAATGGCGCGGGCAGCCGGTATAAACTGCGGAAGGCCGCACGAAGGACGCGGCCGCCAGAATTCGCCAATCAGAGAAAACCGCCGGCACGGCCATCCGTTCGCCGGCGCAGAGGGAGAGCACCGCATGAAGCCTATTCGCAGCCTCGGGATCGCCACGGCATTCGTTTTCCTCGCCGGGTGCTCATCGGTGCGCCTGCCGTTCTTCGATAAGGCACCCGCGGCGGCGCCTGCAGTCGCGCAGCCGGCGGCGCCGGCCGCCCGCAATCCGGCACAGCTGACGCTCAATGACGGCGATGAAGCGATTCCGATTCATACGGTGGCCTTCCGTTCCGGCACCTCATCGGCCACCGTCGAGCGCCTGGCGAAGCGTTTCGGATGTACCGGCACGCAGGGCGCGGGGTTGATCACCGAGAAGGGGCCGTTGGAGGTGTACCGCATGAAATGCGAAAACGGCACCACCTTCATGGCGCAATGCGAATTGCGCCAGTGCCGCCCGATGCGCTGAGGACGACGCCGGCGCTGACCGCGCCGATTGCGCTTACCTGGCCGACCGGATGCGCTCGATACGCTCGGCCGCCGGCGGGTGGCTGGAAAGATACGGCGAGCGGTCGCCGGTTTCTTTTTCCAGAGCTTCGAAGCTCCGTATCAGGGCCGCGGGGCCGATCCCGTTCGCCTTCAGCATTGCCACCGCGTAGTCATCCGCTTCGCGCTCGGCATCGCGCGAATACTTCAGGTCCAGCATGATGGTCGGTATGCTGGCAACCACCGAAGAGACATCGCCGAACAGGACGGTCGCAGCGGCGCCGATCATCGTTCCCTGGATCATGCGCTGCATCAGGTGGCGTTCATGCAGGTGGCCGAGTTCATGCGCCAGGACGGCCATGACCGCATCGTCATCGTTCAGCAGGTCCACGATTTCATCGGTCAGCACGATCTGGCCGGAGGGCAGCGCGAAAGCGTTGGGGCCGATCCTGCTCTTGCGGAAGACGATCTCGTACCCGGGCGCGCCTGGGCGCGGCGTGACCATCGCCTTGAAGCGGGCGGCGAGGGCGTCGCGGCGCGCCGGTGGCATCGCGGAAGGCTCGAGCAGCCGGCGGTCGAGGAAGGCGAGGGTTTCGCCGCCGATCATGCGCTCCGCCTGTTCCGGCAGCGCCCGCGCGGCGAAACCGGCGGCAGCGGGCAGCGCATAGAGGTAGCCGAGGAAGAGCACCGCGGCGGTCAGCGCGAATGCGGCCAGCGCGCCGCGCCAGCTCTGCTGCATCCGTACCACGAACGAATCCTCGTGTCCGGTCGTTGCAAGCAGCCGGTCGAACGCAACCGGATCGAGGATTTCCAGGTAGGCGCCGTCCGGAAAGGTGACAGTGCGCTGCGCGTGCCGCAGCCGTTCCGATACACGCAACTCTGCCAGCGGGCAAGCGCGCTGCACTTCGCCGCTGATGACCGCAACCCGGTCCTGCACTGTGAGGCTGACGGGAAAGCGCCGCGACGACTTGCCGTCGAAATAGAACGCCGGAATGGTCTCGTGCATGGCGCGATCAGAGCGAGAGGTCGACATCGAGCAGGTCCGCCGCGCCTTCTCCGGTTGCGGAAGCCTGCTGCTGCGCGTCCGCCAGGAATGCATCGAGGCTGCCGGACGGAATCAGCGACATCGACTCGATGCGGTACTTCAGGGTACGGACCTGCGCGAATGGTATGAACAGGCCGAGGGTGACGACGATCCCGATCAGGTTGGTGAGCGCGATGAAAATCATCCTGCCGGCGCGCAGGCGGCTTTCGAAACGGTGCTCGCCGAGCCGGGTGTTGTTCCAGATGAGGTTCTGGAGTAGCGTGAAGAACACCGGCAGGAAAGAGAAGATCCAGGCATACAGGACAAGCAGGAACAGGATGAGCGTGCCGACCGCCGCCGGGCCGGCGCCTCTCAGGCCGCCGGCCTCCGCCAGGCCGGCGAGTGCGCCGCCGAAGGCGAGCATGATGGCCAGCATGCCGCCCAGCCCGACCGCAGACGCGACCAGGTAGGCCTTGTAGAAGCGGCCGGGCGCCGCGTGGAAGGAAAAGCTGGTGGCGCCGTAGCGGCTGTGGTCGTGCTGGAACTTCTTGATGCGCTGATGCGTGAACGGGACAAGCAGCAACAGGCTCAGCGCGGACAGGACCGGCAGCACGAGGTACACGAAATACGCCTTTCCCGCGCTGCCGCCGAAGCCGAACCGGATACCGCGGTAGCTGGAGTTGTACAGCTTGAATTGCAGGCTTTTCCAGAGCATCCACGGAATGAGCGCGCCCAGGACAAGCAGCATCGCGAAGCCGGCCGCGTCGGAGACCCGGAAGGCGATGTTATAGGCGCCGAACAGGAGCAGCGCGACGATGCGGCCGCGCAGGATGGCGAGCGGACTGCCGTGGTAGTCGAAACTGCTGCCGGCCAGCCGGGTATTGGCGTAGAAATAGCGGGTGCGGCGCACTTTCGCCCATGCCGAATAAATGCCGAGCGTGACGATCGTCAGGAGCAGGTTGACGATCCAGATGCGGAAATATTCGCTGCCGCTGCCGGTGAAGGTGAAGGCTTCCGGCTGGCCCGGGCCGGCGCGCTGCATGTCCGCGGAGGCGGGCTCGCTTGTGGTCTCCGGCGCTTCGGCGTTCATGATGGGCGTCTCCTGGTTCGGTATTGCTGTTTGTGCAAGGGCGAAGCGTGACTTCTTGTCGCGCGATTGTCAATCACGGCGGCAGCGGAAATGAAAAATGGCACGGTCTTCCGTGCCATTCTCCCTGGTTTATCGTCTGGCGCGCCAGCCGTCAGTCTTCCTTCGCCACCTGCAGGACCAGCTTGCCGAAGTTCTTCCCTTCGAACAGCATCAGGAGCGCCTCCGGAAAATTGTCCAGGCCTTCGACGATATCCTCGCGCGTCTTGAACGAGCCTTCCTTCATCCATGTTGCCATTTCCGCCATGCCGACGTGATAGCGGTCGGCGTAGTCGAAAACCACGATGCCTTCCATGCGCGCGCGGTTGACCAGCAGCGACAGGTAGTTTGCCGGTCCTTTCACCGGCGCGGTGTTGTTGTACTGCGAAATCGCGCCGCAGATGACGATGCGCGCCTTCAGGTTGATGCGGGTGAGGACGTCGTCCAGGATCTCTCCGCCGACGTTGTCGAAATATACATCCACGCCTTTCGGGCAATGCTTCTTCAAGCCGTCGCGCACCGAATCGTTCTTGTAATCGATGCACGCATCGAAGCCGAGTTCGTTGACCACGAAATCGCACTTGTCCTTGCCGCCGGCGATGCCGACCACGCGGCAGCCCTTGTGTCGGGCGACCTGGCCGACGGTCTGGCCGACCGCGCCCGCCGCGCCCGACACCACCACGGTTTCGCCGGCTTTCGGCTGCCCGACCTCGAGCAGGCCGAAATAGGCGGTCATGCCGGGCATGCCGAGCGCGTTCAGGTATTTCGGCAACGGCGCCGCCTTCGGATCGACCTTGTAGAAAGCGGCGCTCTTGTCGTCCGCCGGGCCTGCCCAGTACTCCTGCACGCCAACCACGCCGCTGACATGGTCGCCGACCGAGAATTTCGGCGACTTCGAGGCGATCACCCGGCCGATGCCGCCGGCGCGCATCACCTCGTCAATCGCCACCGGGCGGATGTAGGACTTGCCCTCGTTCATCCAGCCACGCATCGCGGGGTCGAGCGACAGGTACAGCGTCTTTACCAGGATCTCGCCGTCGGCGATCTCGCGTACCGGTTCGGAGGTGAATTTCCAGTCGCTGCGCTTGGGCATGCCGACCGGGCGGGCGGCGAGGCGGATCTGGCGGTTGGTTAGGTTGGCAGTGCTCATGTCGTCTCCTGAATTGGTGGAAGGCGTTCAATATACACCTAAACGAACGACCGTGCTTTTCTCGGAAAGTGTAACAGTTTAAATCCATGGCGGAACTTTCCGTGTGGCACACAGACCAAGTGGGAAGCCGCAACATTGCTGCGGCTCAATGGGTGGGGAGGAGAGAGCGAGTGCTCCTTGTTCCTGCAGCACAACGCTTGTGAAGTGTTGCCTCGTCTACGGCGCGATGGGAATGCTCGAGCGTTTCCATGACCTCGTACACAGTTATTAATTACGCACATACTTTTTGGAGATCTCATGCTTCGTTCCGAAACGCTCTTTGGCAAGCGCGAAACCAATACGCCAAATTCGCCCCTGAACACCGCCAGCGGCATCGTCCCGACCGGCACTTCGGGGATCTCCAAGCCGATGACCACGACCGGCACCACCGGAACGGAAACCCTCCAGACCAGCAGCACCGAAGGCGGCAGCAAATTGATCGTTGGACCGAATATCAAGCTCAAGGGCGTTGAAATCACCGACTGCGACACGCTGGTCGTTGAAGGCCGCGTCGAAGCGACCATCGATTCCCGCGTGATCCAGATCGCTGTCGGCGGCGCATTCAAGGGTTCGGCCGAAGTCGACATCGCCGAGATCCACGGCGAATACGACGGCGAGCTGACCGTGCGCCAGAAGCTGGTGATCTACTCGACCGGCAAGGTCTCGGGCAAGCTGCGCTACGGCAAGCTGGTGGTGGAAGAAGGCGGCCAGATCGCCGGCGAAATCCAGCAGGTCACGGCAAGCACCAACACCAAGAACCTGTCGGTCGCGAAGGTCGGCTAAGACAGTATTCGCGCCCAGGCGACAAGCGGGCAACGGCAGGAAGGCTTTCGCCCGCACCCACAACAGCCCTGGGCTGCCGCTTGCGGCAGTGGAGCGCTCCACGGCGCTCCTGTCACCCGGACATCGCTTTGCGTGTCCGGGTTTTTTGTTTGCGCCGTGCCTGCCGTGCGACAATACCGGTTTTGCCGCAGCATCAGCAACTGACCATCATGACCCACCCGGAATACATCCTCACCCTGTCCTGCCCCGACCACCGCGGCATCGTCCATCGCGTCTCGGGCTTCCTCGCCGAGCATGGTTGCAACATCATCGATTCCGCCCAGTTCGGCGACGCGCAGTCGCAACTGTTCTTCATGCGGGTGCATTTCGCGGCGGAGGATCCGGCAATCGGCGACGCGCAGCTGCGCGCGAATTTCGAGATCGTCGCCAGGGAGCTGGGGATGGACGCGCAGCTGCACGACGCGCACAAGAAGCCGCGCGTGATGCTCATGGTGTCCAAGATCGGCCACTGCCTGAACGATCTGCTGTTCCGCTACAAGAGCGGGCTGTTGCCGGTCGAGATTCCCGCGATCGTGTCCAACCACACCGATTTCTACCAGCTGTCGGCGAGCTACAACATCCCGTTCCATCACCTGCCGCTGGCCGCCGGCGCGCCGCCCGAGGCCAAGCGCGCGCAGGAAGAGCGCATCCTGGAAATCGTCAAGGCCAACGACATCGACCTGGTGGTGCTGGCGCGCTACATGCAGATCCTGTCGCCGCAACTATGCAACGCGCTCAAGGGCCGCGCGATCAACATCCACCACTCCTTCCTGCCCAGCTTCAAGGGCGCCAAGCCCTATTACCAGGCGCATGACCGCGGCGTGAAGCTGATCGGCGCGACCGCCCATTTCGTGACCAGCGACCTCGACGAAGGCCCGATCATCGAGCAGGACGTCGAGCGCGTCGACCATGCAATGGACCCGGACACGCTGACGGCGATCGGGCGCGATGTCGAGTGCGTGGTGCTGGCGCGCGCGGTGAAGTGGTTCGTCGAGCACCGCATTCTGCTGAACGGGCACAAGACGGTGGTGTTCAAGTAAGTCTGCCGATAAAGAACGGTAGGGTGGGTGGGGCAGCCGAGGCTGAGCGAAGCGAAACCCGCCCCGCGGTCTGAACGGGCACAAGACCGTGGAATTCAAGTAAGAAAAAACGCCGCGGTCGACGCGGCGTTTTTCATGGGCGGGTGCGAGCGCGTTTCCTATCCGAGCACGCGCTTCAGCCATGCCCCGATATCGTCGATCTCTTCCGCGCACACCGAGTGCGGCATCGGGTATTCATGCCATTCGACCTCGTAACCCAGCGCCTGCAGGAAGTCGCGCGACATGCGCGCGTAATCGACCGGGATGATCGGGTCGGAGAGGCCATGCGCGAGGAAGACCGGCGTGTCGTGATTGGCGCCGTGGCGTTCCCCCTGCACCGTGCCGTACATCGGCAGGTAGCCGGACAGGCCGAGCAGGCCGGCCAGTTTTTCCGGATGGCGCAGACCGGTCTGCAGCGTCATCGCGCAGCCTTGCGAGAATCCGGCCAGGACGATGCGATCCGAAGGGATGCCGCGCGCCTTTTCGCGCGCGATCAGGTCTTCCACCAGCGCCTGGGACTTGCGCAGGCCGGCTTCATCTTCGCGCTGCGCGAGATCCGTGCCGAGGATGTCGTACCAGGCGCGCATCACATAGCCGCCGTTGACGGTAACCGGCATCGTCGGCGCATGCGGGAACACGAAACGGATGGTCGGGCAGCCGGACAGGTCGAGTTCGCGCACGATGGGCACGAAATCGTTGCCGTCCGCGCCGAGGCCATGCAGCCATATCACGGCTGCAGACGGGTTGGGGCCGGTCTCGATTTCGATGCTGTCCAGCGGATTGCGGGTCATGGGGCGTCTTACTTCTGGCGGATTGCGGATTTCGGGCGGAAGGCCTTGCACACCGCCTCGTTGGTTTCGATATACGGGCCGCCGATCAGGTCGATGCAGTAGGGCACGGCGGCGAAGATGCCGGGCACCAGCTGCCTGCCGTCGGCGTCCTTCAGGCCTTCCAGCGTCTCCTTGATGGAGTTCGGCTGGCCGGGAAGGTTCATGATCAGGGCTGCGTGGTCCGCCGTCTCGCGGATCACCGCGACCTGGCGCGACAGGATCGCGGTCGGCACGAATTTCAGGCTGATCTGGCGCATCTGCTCGCCGAAGCCGGGCATTTCCCTGGTGCCGACGGCCAGGGTCGCCTCCGGTGTCACGTCGCGCCGCGCCGGCCCGGTGCCGCCGGTGGTCAGCACCAGGTCGCAGCCGGCCTCGTCCACCAGCTCGATCAGCGCCTTTTCAATCAATGCGCGCTCGTCCGGGATCAGGCGGGTCTCCATGCGCCAGGGACTGGTCAGCGCGGCGCCGAACCAGTCGCGCAGCGCCGGAATGCCCTGGTCTTCATACACGCCAGCGGAGGCGCGGTCGGAAACCGAGACCAGGCCGATCAGCAATTCGTCGGGATTATTCTTCTTCGGCGTCGTCATGTTGTTCGTCGGCGGGAGGGGCGGATTTGGCCTGCAATTGCTTGAGGACCTGGAAAATCTCGCGGTAAGCCTTGGGCGGCTTGCTTTCCGCCTGCTCGCGGCGGGCGTTGCGGATCAGGGCCCGCAGCTGCTGGATGTCGACTTCCGGATGCTGCGCCTTCAGTTCCGTCAGCGCGCCGTCGTCGGCCAGAAGCTTTTCGCGGCGGCGTTCCAGCGCATGCATCGCGGCGGTTTCCGCCTTCGATGCGCCTTTCCAGCTGTCGATCACTCTCTGGATTGCAGCCACTTCGTCCTCTTCCAGCGTGCGCATCTTCTTGCCCACGTACTGCAGCTGGCGGCGCCGGCCCTCGTGGTCCCGGATCTTCTGGCACTCGAGGATGGCATCGCGCACGTCTTCCGGCATCGGGACCCGCATTACGCGGTCCTTGGGCTGGGAAACGAGTTCTTCGCCCAGTTCCTGCAGCGCGGTCATCTCGCGCTTGAGCTGGGACTTGGAAGGGCGGTCGTACTGCTGTTCGAATTCGCTGGACTGGAAGCCGACGCCGCCGCTTCCCCGGTTGGGATTAACCATGATGAATCAAAGCCATTCTGTAAACGACTGCTATGATAACCCTTTTAGCCACTTTCAAAAAAACAAGCTCATGAGCAACCCCGTATTTACCCACAGCCAGGACCAGTTGAAGCAGATCGCTGAGGATCTGCTGCGTTTCGCAAAAGAAAAGGGCGCATCCGACGCGTCCGTCGAGATCAGCGAAGGCAACGGCCTGGCGGTAACGGTGCGCAAAGGCAAGATCGAGACGATTGAGCAGAACAAGGACAAGGGCATCGGCGTGACCGTCTATCTCGGCGAGCAGGGTCACGTGCGGCGCGGCAATGCGAGCACCTCGGATTTTTCGCAGCAGTCGCTCAGGGATACCGTCGAGGCGGCGTACAACATCGCCCGCTTTACCGCGGAAGACGATTGCGCCGGCCTGCCGGACGAGGACACGCTCGAAATGGCGCCGCCTGACCTGCAACTGTGCTATCCGTGGCTGATTTCGACGGAAGAAGCGGTCGAGATCGCGACGCGCTGCGAAGCCGCCGCATTCGCCGTCGACAAGCGCGTGACCAACAGCGAAGGCGCCAGCGTGTACGCGCAGCAGTCGCATTTCGTGTCCGCCAATTCGCGCGGCTTCATCGGCGGCTATCCGTATTCCCGCCATACGGTGTCGGTCGCACCGATCGCCGGCAAGGGCGCGGGCATGCAGCGCGACGACTGGTATTCGTCCACCCGCGATCCGGACAAGCTGGCGAAACCGGAAGACATCGGCCGCTATGCCGCCGAGCGTGCGCTCGCGCGCCTGAATGCGCGCAAGCTCGACACCCGCAAGTGCCCGGTGCTGTTCGAAGCGCCGCTGGCCGCCGGGCTGCTCGGCGCCTTCGTGCAGGCGGTATCCGGCGGCGCGCTCTACCGGAAATCCACCTTCCTGCTCGATTCGCTCGGCAAGCAGGTGTTTGCGCCGCACATCCGGATCGTCGAGGACCCGCACATCGTAGGCGCCGTCGGATCGGCCCCCTTCGACGAGGAAGGCGTGAAGACCGCACGCCGCGAGGTGGTCGGCGACGGCACGGTGCAGGGCTACTTCCTGTCCACCTATTCCGCGCGCAAGCTGGGCATGAAGACCACCGGCAACGCCGGCGGCTCGCACAACCTGTCGCTGGTGTCGACGCTGACGCAGCCGGAAGACAGCTTCAAGGCGATGCTGAAGAAGCTTGACACCGGCTTGCTGGTGACGGAACTGATGGGGCAGGGCGTGAACTACGTGACCGGCGATTATTCCCGCGGCGCGTCGGGATACTGGGTGGAGAAGGGCGTGATCCAGTACCCGGTGGAAGAGATCACCATCGCCGGCAACATGAAGGACATGTTCCAGCAGATCGTCGCCGTCGGCGCGGACACGCTGATGCGTGGCACCAAGGAAACCGGCTCGATCCTGATCGAAAGCATGACGGTCGCCGGCAGCTGAGATTCCGGTGGCGCGGCTCACATCGTGAGATGTGCGAACGGCGATACCGGTGATTGCTGCGTATTTGCCGCCTGCGGAACAAAAAACAGCCCCGTGAGGGGCTGTTTTCATTGGGGGCATACGCCGGTTCGTTACGCAGTCTTCGTCGATGCCGGCATGTGGGCGTCGGTATGGTCCAGCACTTCTTCCGGATTGCTGGCCTCTTCTTCCGTTTCGTTGTTCAGGTGCTGGTGCATCTGCGCCACGTCCAGGTCGCCGGTCCACTTGCCGACCACCACGGTGGCAACGCCGTTGCCGATCAGGTTGGTCAGCGCGCGGGCTTCCGACATGAAGCGGTCGATGCCGAGGATCAGTGCCAGGCCGGCAACCGGTACGCCGCCGACTGCGGACAGCGTTGCCGCGAGCACAATGAAGCCGCTGCCGGTGATGCCGGCCGCTCCCTTCGAGGTCAGGAGCAGCACGGCGAGCAGGGTCAGCTGCTGCGTCAGGGACATCGGGGTGTCAGTCGCCTGGGCGATGAATACCGCCGCCATCGTCAGGTAGATCGAGGTGCCGTCGAGGTTGAACGAGTAGCCGGTCGGGATCACCAGGCCGACGACGGACTTTTTCACGCCGAGGTTTTCCATCTTTGCCATCATGCGCGGCAGCACCGATTCCGAGGAGGAAGTGCCGAGCACGATGAACAGTTCTTCCTTGATGTACTTGATGAACTTCCAGATCGAGAAGCCGTGGATCAGGGCGATCAGGCCGAGCACGACGAAGATGAACACCAGGCAGGTCAGGTAGAAGGTGGCCATCAGCTTGCCCAGCGACAGCAGCGAAGCGACGCCGTACTTGCCGATGGTGAAGGACATCGCACCGAATGCGCCGATCGGGGCGACCTTCATGATGATGCCGACGATGCCGAACAGTACATGCGAGGACTTTTCAATGAAATCGAACACTAGCGTGCCGCGGCCGCCGAACTTGTGCAGCGCGAAGCCGAACAGCACGGAGAACAGCAGGACCTGCAGGATATCGCCCTTGGCGAATGCGTCGATCGCGCTGCTCGGGATGACGTTGAGCAGGAAGTCGGTGGTCGACTGCATTTTGCCCGGCGCGGTGTAGGCCGCGATGCTCTTGGTGTCGAGCGTGCTGGGGTCGACGTGCATGCCGACGCCGGGTTGCACGACGTTCACGATGATCAGGCCGATCACGAGGGCGATGGTGCTGACGACCTCGAAGTAGATCAGGGCCATGCCGCCGGTCTTGCCGACCTGTTTCATGTCTTCCATGCCGGCGATGCCGATGACCACGGTGCAGAAGATGATCGGTGCAATGATCATCTTGATGAGCTTGATGAACGCATCGCCCAGCGGCTTCATGTCCGCGCCGAGCGACGGATAGAAATGCCCGAGCAGGATGCCGATCACGATGGCCGTGAGCACCTGCACGTAGAGCGATTTGTAGATCGGTTTCTTTTCCATGTTGCTTCTCCCTGATGATGAGCTGTTGCCGCGCCGGGGACCGGAACCGGGCCCGCGAGCCGCGCGCGGAAACGACGCGCGGCGGGCAAATACGTAAAGGCGCAGGAACGCCGAGTGCGGCATTGTGGGTGGACGCGTCTGGGGCAACAATTGTGGACATCCACAGAGTCGGGAGTGGCGCGGAGTTTCGGTTTTGTTGATCTCCGGTATTGCTTATTCCGCGAAAGGCGTCTAGCGAAACCTGCAGGAAATCGTGCTGCCGCGACAGAATGCCGGAACGAATCTCTGACAACATGTCTCGAATGCCTCATGCGTCAGTGGAATCCCGACAGGTGCTGCGGCCAGCTTGTCCTAAGTAGTACTACTTAAGCGGTCCTACCAGAGTCGTTTTTCCGGCGTTGCCT
The DNA here is from genome assembly GCF_035627455.1 of Noviherbaspirillum sp. GTDB lineage: Bacteria > Pseudomonadota > Gammaproteobacteria > Burkholderiales > Burkholderiaceae_D > Noviherbaspirillum. The sequence goes on along the minus strand of NZ_DASPLS010000092.1, from coordinate 1,126 downwards.
CGCGCAACGCCGTCCTCCTAGAATCAGGATGCACTTTCCATAATTCTTCATCCAATCACAGGAGACCGAATGAAACGTCGTTCGTTTTTAAGAAATGCGGCGGCCGGAACAGCGGCCGGCGCGGTGGCGGCCCCGGCACTTGCGCAGTCACTGCCCACGATTAACTGGCGCCTCGCGTCCAGCTTTCCGAAATCGCTCGATACGATCTATGGCGCGGCCGAAGTGTTAAGCAAGCGCGTGTCCCAGCTCACCGGCGGCAGATTCAATATCCGGGTCTTCGCCGGCGGCGAAATCGTTCCGGCGCTGCAAGTCATGGATGCGGTGCAGAACGGCACGGTCGAGATGGGCCACACCGCGTCCTATTACTACTTCGGCAAGGACCCGACCTTCGCTTTCGACGGCGTCGTGCCGTTCGGCCTCAACTCCCGCCAGCAGACCGCATGGTGGGACCAGGGGGGTGGGCGTGACCTGACGCGAGAGTTCTATCGCGATTACGGCATCATCAATTTCATGGGCGGCAATACCGGTACCCAGATGGGCGGCTGGTTCCGCAAGGAAGTCAAGACGGTGCAGGACCTGAACGGCCTGAAGATGCGCATCGGCGGCTTCGCCGGCCGCGTGATGCAGCGCCTGGGTCTGGTGCCGCAGCAGATCGCCGGCGGCGACATCTATCCGGCGCTGGAAAAAGGCACCATCGACGCGGCGGAATGGATCGGCCCGTATGACGACGAAAAGCTCGGCTTCTTCAAGGTCGCCCCCTTCTATTACACCCCGGGTTGGTGGGAAGCCGGCCTGCAGGTGTCGTTCTACGTCGGCATCAAGGAATGGGAGAAGCTGCCCAAGGAGTACCAGTATGCGATCGAGGCGGCGTCCTACGAGGCGCATGTGGTGATGCAGGCCGAGTATGACGCGAAGAATCCGCCAGCGCTGGCGCGCCTGCTGAAGAACGGCGTCAAGCTGCGTCAGTTCTCGCGCGAGATCATGGATGCCTGCTCGAAGGCGGCGAACGAGGTGATGGACGAGGAAGCGTCGAAAAATCCGAAGTTCAGGAAGATCTACGACCCGTGGAAGCGCTTCCGCCAGGACCAGAACCAGTGGTTCTCGGTGGCCGAGCTGCCGTTGCAGA
>NZ_DASPLS010000091.1:0-5322 GCF_035627455.1 Noviherbaspirillum sp. | reverse complement strand
CGGCTTCAACACCAGCGTGTGGAACGACCACATCTGGTATGAAAGCTCGAACCCGACCAAGAACTACACGGTGGAAGACGGCAAGCTGAAGATCTGGCCGCAGCGCGATGCCAGCGGCAAGTTCTTCAACCGCACCATCGACACCGACGGTAAGTATTACCAGACCTACGGCTACTTCGAGATCGAAGCCAAGCTCCCGGTGGGCAAGGGCACCTGGCCGGCATTCTGGCTGTTCAACCATATCGGCGAGCGCCGTCCCGAGATGGACGTGATGGAAGCGTATGCGGGCGGCGCTGCGCCGTGGGGCTTCAACGACAGCAACGGCATCGCGCACCCGCAGGCGTATGCACCGACGGTGTGGAAGGGCGACTATGACGGCCAGCTGGTCGGCACGCGCCAGTACGACACCGGGATGGACCTGTCGGCCGGCTTCCACAAGTATGCGGTGAAGTGGGAGCCGAACAAGCAGACCTATTACTTCGACGGCAAGGAAGTGCTGGTGCTGAACACCACCTTCAGCGATCCGATGTACCTGATGCTGGACCTGTGGTTCGGCAGCGCGTCGGGCACGCCGGACAATTCGACGCCGCAGGGCAAGTCGAACTCCTTCGAGATCAACTACATCCGCGCCTGGAAGTTCAAATAAGCCTGGCAGCGAAGGGGAGCCGCCCTGCCCGCATGGCAGGGTCGGCAAAGGGAGAGCACTCGCCGATCACGGTGGGTAATTAAGGCCAGCGGTGACGCTGGCTTTTTTTCGCCTTCGGCGGGCGCGACCGCGTTCCTTCATCGCCGCACATGCCTCACGCTCGGGGCAACACGTCTTTGTAGGAATCAGTCAATATTGGCGCCTTTGCACACGATCGTTACAGGAGCGACAATAACCGTGCCTTGTAGCCCTGGAGGGACATTGCCGGCTTACCGCACTGGGCAGGGCGTGCGGCGAGCGGCACGGATGCGGGGCCGTCTTTCGAATAATGACATTACTCCGGGCGCATGCGTTTTCCATTGCGCCCGGCGAACTGGAGATGCTGATGAATAATCCCGAACTTCACCATAAGATATTCCTGTCGCTGCTGCTGGTAGTATCGCTGGCCTTCGCATGGATCCTCTGGCCGTTTTATGGCGCGCTGTTCTGGGGAACGGTGCTTGCCATCCTGTTCGAGCCGTTTTACCGGCAACTGCTTGCCGCCATGCGCCAGCGGCGAAACCTCGCCGCACTGACCACGCTGCTGCTGACGCTCATCATGGTGATGTTCCCGCTTTCCCTGGTTGCCGCCGCACTGGTGCAGGAGGGAACGGCGGTGTATGAGCAGATCCGCTCGGGCAACCTGAATTTCGGCGCCTATTTCCAGCAGGTCATGACGGCCTTGCCGTCCTGGATGACTGCCTTGCTTGACCGTTTCGACGTGGGGAACCTTGCTGCGCTGCAGGAGAGGCTGTCGGCGGCGGCAGTGCAGGGCAGCCAGCTGATCGCGACGCACGCGCTCAACATTGGACAGAATACCTTCGAGTTCCTGGTCAGCTTCGGCATCATGCTCTACCTCCTGTTTTTCCTGCTGCGCGACGGCCGCCTGCTGTCGGCGCGGATCAAGCTCGCGATCCCGCTCAGCGCGGAGCACAAGCGCCACCTGTTCCGCAAGTTCACCACGGTCATCCGCGCGACGGTGAAGGGCAACATCGTGGTGGCGGCGACGCAGGGCGCGCTGGGCGGCGTGATGTTCTGGTTCCTCGGGATACAGGGGGCCCTCGTCTGGGGCGTCGTGATGGCCTTTCTTTCCCTGCTGCCCGCGATCGGCGCGGGTCTGATCTGGGCCCCGGTCGCGGTCTATTTCCTGCTCACCGGGGCGATCTGGCAAGGCGTGGCGCTGATCGTCTTCGGGGTGCTGGTGATCGGGCTGGTCGACAACGTCCTGCGGCCTCTCCTTGTCGGCAAGGATACCCAGATGCCGGATTACGTGGTGCTCATCTCGACCCTGGGCGGGATGGCACTGTTCGGCATCAACGGTTTCGTGATCGGCCCGGTGATTGCCGCGTTGTTCATCGCTGCCTGGGACCTGTTTTCCTCGGCCGGCGAGGGGGCCGCCAATCTGACGCAATAGCGGGATTGAAGCTGGCGCGGGCGCGCCTGCGAGGCAGTCAATCGGCAAGCTGCGCGCCGACGGCGCGCAGCGCCGGCTTGTCAGCCCGCCTCGTCGAAGCGCCGGTGCAGCTCTTCGGTCAGGTCTTCGAGCTCATCGACGTTGATGCCGAGCGCATCCATCGCGAACGCGCCGCCCTTTTCCCATTCGGCGTGACGGTTCTGGTGCTGGTAGTCCTGGATGATCTTTTCCACCACCAGGCTGAGCGCGACGAGGCTCTTGATCAGGTCGGGCGTGATGTTGTCGGTGATGACTTCGTATTCATGATGCAGGCGGATCGCCATCGCCACATCGGCTGAAAGCCCCCAGTTCTTCGCCAGCAGCGCGCCGATGGTGGCGTGGCAGGTGCGGTGGCGCCTGTCTTCCACGGTGGTGAAGCGTTCATCGATTGCGTCGTTGGCCAGTTTCAGCGTCTCCGTATAGTCGGGGAAGCGGTTCAGCAGCAGCGGGATGCCGATGTCGCAGAACAGGCCGAACGTATGCGCGATATCGGGCGTGGCCACACGCAGCTTGCGCGCCAGCAGGGACATCGCCATCGCGCGCTTGTCCGACACGTCCCAGAAACGCGTGAGCACCGGGCCGGTGGTATTGAGGGTTTTGCGGGCGATCAGTCCCATCATGATCGATGCGCACTGCGTCATGCCGATGAAGGCAATCGCCTGCTCGACGGTTTCCGCCTTCCGCTTCAAGCCGTAGAACGCGGAATTGGCCGTGCGCAGCAGGGTCGCCGACATGGCGACGTCGCGGCTGATGATCGATGCCACCTTGCGCGGGTCCGGGTCTTCGTGCATCAGTTCCTGCTGCAGGTTGGCGAGGAGGACGGGGCAGGCGGGGATCTGGATCGACTTGGCGACGTCGTCGATCGCAAGCTCGTTCGGTCTGGATGCGGAATCTGGCATGGTTCCCTCGGAAAAAATCACATGAAATGCACGCGACGGTCGCGCCATGAAGCGGGGCAGCTTTCCGACATGGTCACTTCGCTCGACGCAACCACTTTACCTGCCGCCTGTTATACGCGCGATGCTCTTATGCAAGATAACTGACTTGCGATAATTTTACCTGCCTAAAAATTTCCTAAGCGAATCTTTTCAAATTTGGAAATGATCCCTGCCGCCTAGCCCCTGCAGCGGCGCCTGCGGCAAGAAATTCCCCTCGTCTCGTCGCCTTTCCCGCTGTTCCGTCTTCCGCCGCCCGGGTTTTCTTGCTATCGGGGCATGGGAAACCGCTAAAGAAACCGTTCCGGATGGCCAGCAGATAAAGAATTACGTTGTCCCGCATATTACAAACCGGAAAAAAACCTCCCTCCTGCGACATTTCCCGGAACCATTTTCCGAGGGGTAAGCTCTGACGAGCGCTTGCCAGGCAGAATTATTGGCTACCATCAATTCGCACATTGGAGAAGAACTATGATTAAACTCGCCTTCAACCGCCTCGTTATCACCTCGTTGTGTTGCGCCTCTGCAACTGTTTTGCTTGCCTGCGGCGGCAGCAGCGAAGCGATCGCAGCGGAAGCGGCAGCGCCGCAGGTCGCGGCGGCAGCCCAAGTCCAGGCAAACATGACCGTTGCCGCAACCGGTACCGGCACGGCTGGCGCCATTCCTGAGTCTGTTCAAACACCCGCGCCGGCAGCGGAAGCCAAGTCGCCGTTCGGCCAGGATGCCAACAAGTACGAGCTGTCCTTCTCGGATGAATTCGACAGTTTCAACAGCAGCCTTTGGAATGACCACATGTGGTACGAGACTTCCAACCCGACCAAGAACTACACGGTGGAAGACGGCAAGCTGAAGATCTGGCCGCAGCGCGATGCCAGCGGCAAGTTCTTCAACCGCACGGTTGATACCGACGGCAACTACTACCAGACCTACGGCTACTTTGAGATCGAAGCCAAGCTCCCGGTGGGCAAGGGGACCTGGCCGGCATTCTGGCTGTTCAACCACATCGGCGACCGCCGTCCCGAGATGGATGTGATGGAAGCGTATGCGGGCGGCGCCGCGCCGTGGGGCTTCAACGACAGCAAGGGCATCGCGCATCCGCAAGCGTATGCGCCGACGGTGTGGAAGGGTGACAAGGAAGGCCAACTGGTGGGCACGCGCCAGTTCGACACCGGCACCGACCTTTCCGCCGGCTTCCACAAGTATGCGGTGAAGTGGGAACCGAACAAGCAGACCTATTACTTCGACGGCAAGGAAGTGCTGGTGCTGAACGTCACCATGGGCGACCCGATGTACCTGATGCTGGACCTGTGGTACGGCAGCGCGTCGGGCACGCCGGACGATTCGACTCCGCAGGGCAAGACGAACTCCTTCGAAGTCAACTACGTCCGTGCCTGGAAGTTCAAGTAATCCAGCATTGTCTTGCGTGTGAAATCGCGACAGGTACCTGCGATCGGTACCTGTGAAAAAGCCGGCCCCGCGCCGGCTTTTTTTATTGCCTCCGGTTGCGCAATCGTTTCCGGATTGCCTATTCCATTCCTGTCACTGGTGCAAGTGATGCATGGAAATATTTCTCCCGATGTCGTTTTTTTGCGGAACCATTTCCGAAGGGTAATGCTCATACGAAAGCTTGCCGGTGAGAATTTTCCGGCCTTACTAACAAGAGAAAGGGGTCCCCCATGCAAAATCTGTCATTCCAACGTATTTCGATGAGCGCGATGTCCTGCGCATGTGCCGCCGTGCTGCTCGCTGCCTGCGGCGGCGGATCCGGCTCAGGTGATACCGGCATTGATGCGCAATCCGCGCAGACGACTGCAACCGCCACCGACGCTGGCACCACTGCAGGCGCGACCGCTGCAACCCCGACCGCGACTTCGGGTGCAACTGGCTCCGCTGCTGCGCCGGTGACGAATGCAGGCGACACGACTACGACGACAGCCCCGACCAGCACGCCGGCCACCAGCACGCCGGCCACCAAGCCGAGCACGACCCCGGCCACCACGCCGACTACCACGACGCCCGCCCCGGCCCCGGCCCCGGCCCCGGCGCCGGCACCCGCGGCACCTTATGGCCAGAACGCCAGCGCCTACACGCTGACCTTCGCCGACGAGTTCAACAACGGCTTCAACACCAGCGTGTGGAACGACCACATCTGGTATGAAAGCTCGAACCCGACCAAGAACTACACGGTGGAAGACGGCAAGCTGAAGATCTGGCCGCAGCGCGATGCCAGCGGCAAGTTCTTCAACCGC
>NZ_DASPLS010000090.1:0-6534 GCF_035627455.1 Noviherbaspirillum sp. | reverse complement strand
GAGCGAGCTATCAGAAGGGCGATGGGTGCGAGCCGACGTTGCGGCAAGCCGGATCCAGATGCTGCTGCTGGCGCTGGTGCTGGGCATGGCGTTCAATGTCCGGCGCTCGCTCTATGAATGGATCTTCCCGTGGCTGGCCCTGGCTCTGCCGCTGCTGGTGTTCATCGATTCCATGCTGCCGGGCCTGCTGTATCCGCTTGACACGCCCGGCTCGGTGCGCGGGCGCGCCGCCGCAACTTTCATCAACCCGACCATTGCCGGCGAAGCGATGCTGGTGCTGTTCCTGATGGCTTGTCCGGTGCTCAAGCCAGTGCAGCGGGTTGCGTTGATGCTGATCGTCGGCGCCGGTGTGGTTCTGACCCTGTCGCGCTCGGCGATCATCGCGTGGCTGGTGCTCTGGGTAATTCTCTCCTTCAACCGCGTGCTGCCCCGTTTTGGGTTGATCTTGCTGCTCGCGGTGGCGAGCGCGGCTCCGATCCTGTTCGGCGCGCTGTCGATCTACTACGGAAACCAGAGCGACTTTGGACCGGCGCTGGCCGACATCGAGCAGCGCCTGAACTTCTTTTCCACGGGAAGCCTGAGGGATGCCAGTGCTGCCGAGCGCTCGATGGTGCTGAAGGCTGGCTGGGACATCTTCCTGAACAACGTCTTTGCCGGTGCGGGACCGGGAGCTACCGAACTCTGGCCGGACGCGACACGCAACCTTGGCACGCACAACCAGTTCGTGATGCTCGCGGCGGAATACGGGCTGTGCGGCGTAGGCGTCTGGCTCGCGCTCGGCTGGATCCTCTGGCACGGCAAGTATTTCGAGGAAAGGGCACTGCAGCAGGCGGTCTTTCTGATGTTCGTGCTGATGACACCGTTCACGCACAACATGTTCGACTTCCTGTTCTGGCTCCTGACCTTCGCGCTCGCATCGAGGCGGAGGATATGAGGCTTTCTATTAGCCAGAAGAACCGTCAAGCAAGCAGGAGAGAAAAATGTGTGGATTGATACCAAATGGCGCGAGTCCGTGGCAGCAGTGCAGAACTGGCAATAGGCGCTGTACGGCGTGTTGATGTTCCAGGCTTGTTGGGAGCGGAAAAAATGAAGATACTGATTGCATTGAGCAGCCTGCACTCCGGCGGCGCAGAGCGGGTTGCGTGCACGCTCGCCGACGCCTGGTCGGCGCGCGGCGACGAGGTCATCATGCTGGCCACCTTCTCTGAGCGTGGCAGTTGTTTCTACCGGATATCGGAAACCGTACGTGTGATCTATCTCGCCGACCTCACGCCGACCAAGAAGAGGTCCCTGCTCAACAGGGTACAGCGGCTGTCTGCCTACCGCTGGCTGTTGAAAGAAGAAAGGCCGGATGTCATTGTCTCCTTTCTGCCCGGCGTCAACGTCGCTTCCGTTCTCGCGTCGCGCGGGCTTGGCATTCCAGTAATCGCCGGCGAGTGTACCGATCCGATGGCGTGGAACATGCCGGCAAGCGAGATGTTGGTCTACCGCCTCGCTTACCGCCATGCGGAAATGCTGACGGTACAGACGCAAGCGGTGGCGGACAAGATACCCATGGTTTTTCCGCGCTTGAAGCATCTGGAGGTGGTTCCCAATCCTATACCGGCGCCGTTGCAACACTTCGCACGTCCCGACCTGTCCGCGTCGAAGAGGAAGCGGCTCATTGCTATGGGCAGGCTGAGCGAGGAAAAGCAGTTCGCGCTGCTGATTGACGTCTTCTGTTCGGTGGCTGCCGAGTGGCCCGATTGGGATCTCGCAATTTTCGGCGAGGGAGGACTGCGCGAAGCCCTCGAACGCCAAATCGCTGGATCGCGCTTTTCGGGGCGCATCACACTCGGTGGCGCGACTAGCACTCCATGGGACGAGATGGCGCGCTCGCACGCCTTCGTCATGACGTCGCGCATCGAGGGCTTTCCAAACGCCTTGCTGGAGGCGATGGCGATCGGGCTGCCCTGTGCCGTCTTCGATTGCCCGAGCGGGCCGCGCGAGATCACTCGCGACGGCACCGATGCGCTGCTGGTCCCGCTTAATGACAGGACGGCTTTGGCCGACGCACTCAGGGGCCTTATGAGCGACGACGCGATGCGCGAGGAACTCGGTAGCAAGGCACGTGCGTCGGTGGCCAGTCGCTTCAGTCTCCAGGTGGTTTTGGATCAGTACGACCGGCTGTTCTGCAAGGTCGGCGTTCGCATGATGGCAGCGGCTGGCCGGGAAGACCCGATGGGGATGCATGCATGAAGCCGATGCGCATTGCATTCGTTATCACCGGACTCTCGATGGGCGGCGCGGAAAACCAGGTGATCACACTGGCCGATCGGCTCGCGTCGCTCGGAAACGTAGTGATCGTCATTTCCATGACGGGCGAGCAGTTGGTTCACTCGCAGCACAAGGATGTACGAGTCGAATCGCTGTATATGGCGCGCGACCCCATCAGCTTCCTGCGTGCCTATCTCCGTGCGCGTGCGCTATTGCGCGCGTTTTCGCCGGACGTGGTGCACAGTCACATGGTTCATGCGAACCTGTTTGCGCGACTGCTGCGCATGACGACGCCGATGGGCCGGTTGATATGCACCGCACATAACTCGAATGAAGGCGGCGCGGTGCGGATGCTCGCCTATCGTCTGACTGACCCGCTCGCAGACATCAGCACCAACGTCAGTGACGAGGCGGTACAGGCGTTCATCCGGCGCGGGGCGGTGCGATCCGGACGAATGATTACGATGTATAACGGCATCGACTGTGCCAGGTTCCGTTTTTCGCCGGAAGATCGCGAGCGGCTGCGCGGCGAACTCGGCGCTGGAGGGGATACGCAAGTGCTGCTGGCGGTGGGGCGGTTCACCGAGCAGAAGGATTACGGCAATCTGCTGCGCGCGTTCGCGCGCGTATGCGCTGCTTGCACCGATTGCGTGCTGTGGATAGTGGGTACCGGAGACGCCAGGACCAGTCTCGAAAGCACAGCAAGAACGCTAGGGGTGGCGGGGCGCGTCCGGTTCCTAGGATTGCGCCACGATGTGCCGTCCTTGATGAGCGCGGCCGACATCTATGTTCTGTCGTCGGCCTGGGAGGGCATGCCGCTGGTGATCGGCGAGGCGATGGCATGCGAACGCGTGGTCGTCGCTACAGATGCAGGCGGCATTCGCGAATGGCTCGGGGACGCCGGATTCGTTGTTCCGGTACGCGACAGCGAAGCGCTTGCTCGCGGGCTGCACGCCGCGCTGACGCTTTCGTCGGAGGAAAAGCGTGCACGCGGCACCGCGGCACGGCGCCGTGTCGCCTGCTGGTTTTCCCTTGACGCTGCCGTTGCGCGCTGGTTGCAAGTCTATCGGGGACCGATCTTTCGACCTGACCGACTCCCGGGCAAGCCCGTGATGGACACGAATCTGGAACAGGGGAATGAATGAGCAAGCTGCGCGTTGGCCTGTTGCTCGACAACTTGCTTCTGCCCGCCTGGGTCGAGACTATGCTAGGTCTCGTGCGCCAGGGACAGGCTGCGGAAATCGTCGTGTTGATACGGCCGCGGGTTGGACTGGCGCGTGGACAGAATCCGTACATGGTGGAGATGTGGAAGCGGCTGGACGACCGTCTGTTCGGGCAGGGGGAAAAAAACGCCTTTGCAATGATCGACGGCTCACGCCTGCTGGCGGGCATTCCTGTGTTGAATGTGGAGATCCGGACGAAACAGGGGCGCGACAGCATGAGCGCTGCGGACATCGAACAAATCGGCTCCCTCGGCCTCGATGTGCTGATCAAGTTCGGCTTTGGCGACCTGCATACCGACATCCTGAACCTGGCGCGTTGTGGCGTCTGGTCCTATCTTCATGCCGACTGCCTTTCACGTGTGCCAGGCAAGAATGCCATGGAAGTGCTCGCGGGAAAAAATACGGTAAGCACCACGCTCGTGATGCTCTCGGACGATCATAACGGAGACGTCGTGCTGCAGCGATCCTGGTCCGCAGCCGACCCGATCTCTCTGGCTCGTAGCCTGAACCCCGCGTACTGGAAATCAGCATCCTTCGTTCCGAGGAAGCTGCGCGAACTGCAACAGGCAGGACACGATGCGTTTGTCGCCAGGCATGGGCGCTCGCGTGAGCGTGCTGAAGATGGAGAGGTCATGCCAACGAACGTGGACGTGTTGGCTAAGTTTCCGGTTCTGATGGCAAATAAGCTACGTGCGAAGCTCCGCATGTATTCATATTGGGAGCGCTGGATGCTGCTTTACCACACGGAGAAATCCGGCAAAAGCGCTGACGATCCGTCATGCTACATGCCCCTGGTTCCGCCGGATGACCGATTCTGGGCCGACCCCTTCGTCGTTGAACATGAAGGCAGGCATGTCGTTTTCATTGAAGAATTCGAGTATGCGAACAACACCGGCTATCTGTCGGTGATCCGCTTCGACGAAAACGACCGACCGCTGCTGCCGCCGGTGCCGATTCTGAAAAAGCCGTACCACTTGTCCTATCCACATGTGTTTAACGACGACGGTACCTGGTACATGGTTCCCGAGACCGGCCAGAACGGTACGATCCAGCTGTATCGGGCGACCCGCTTCCCGGACCAGTGGGAGTTCGTGATGAACCTGATGGAGGACGTCAGCGCGGTAGATACCACGATCTGGAAACACGGCGGGAAATACTGGATGTTTACCAACATCACGGAAAACAAGGGGGGCTCCTGCTACGACGAGCTCTTCCTGTACTTTTCAGACAGCCTGTTGAGCCGCAACTGGCAGCCGCATCCCCGCAATCCCATCGTCTCCGACGTGCGGCGCGCGCGCCCGGCCGGCCGCATCTTCGAACGGGACGGCAGCTGGTACCGTCCGTCGCAGGACTGCAGCGGCAGTTACGGGCGGGCGATTGTCCTGCAGCGCATCGACCATATCGATGAGTTTACCTACCGGGAGACGCCTGTCGGACGTATTGATGCGGACTGGGACGAGAACATCACCTGCACGCATACGTTCAGCCGCGCGGGGCGGTTGACCTGCATAGATGCGATGCAAGTCAGGCACCAGGGCCGCCCGGCGGACACGGGACCAGCGTCGCCTACGGCCGCGCATGCGAAGGGAAGTGCCGCGGGAAGCACCGCACGGATGAAGCTGGTCCTGGCGATCACCAAAGCGGAATTCGGTGGGGCACAGGAGTACCTGCGTATCCTGATGTCCTCGATGCCTGAGTACGACATTGAACTCATCAGCGGCGATACAGGGTATCTCACCGAGGTGGCGGCAAAGATGGGTATCCGCTACCACATCTGCAGGTCGCTGGTCCATCCGATCAGGCCATCGCAGGACATCAAGGCAATCTTCCAGATCTACAGGCTGCTGCGCAGGATCAAGCCTGATCTGGTGCACGCAAATTCCTCGAAGGCTGGCATCGTTGCACGGACAGCAGCGCTGCTGGCCGGGATTCCATCCGTCTTCACGGCGCACGGCTGGGCCTTCACGGAAGGCGCGGGTGGCAGGAAAGCCGTGCTCTACAAGGCGGCCGAGCGCCTCGCATCGGCCATGACCAAGCGCATCATCTGCGTCTCCCGTTATGACGAAAACCTGGCGCTGCGCTTCCGGGTCGCCGATGATGCTCGCCTGACGACAGTGCATAACGGCATTCCCGATATTCCGGGTTGCCGGGCCGCCCACGCTAATACGGTACCGAGAATCGTAATGGTGGCGCGCTTCACTGCGCAGAAGGACTACGAAACGCTGCTGCATGCGATTCGGGACTTGAGCATGTACGACTTCCGGCTGCAATGTGTCGGCGACGGTCCGCTGCTGGATCAAAGCAGGAACCTGGCGCGCATTCTCGGCATTTCGGACAAAGTCGAATTTCTTGGCGCCCGAAGCGACGTGCCGGAGATCCTGAAGGAAGCCGACATCTTCGCGCTCTCCACCAACTGGGAAGGGCTTCCAATCAGCGTGCTGGAAGGCATGCGTGCAGGCTTGCCGATCGTTGCCACCAGGGTCGGCGGCATCGCCGAAGCGGTCGCGCATGGCGCCACAGGCATGCTGGTGCGGCCGCGCGACCGCGCGCAACTGGCTGACGCATTGCGGGCCCTGCTCGCCGATCCGGGACTTAGAAGACGCATGGGGCAGCAGGGCAGGGAGCGCTTTCTCGATATGTTCACCTCGGAGCGCATGGTGGCAGGGACTTCCGACGTCTACAAGAGCGTGCTCTCGCAGCGCCGGGGCGCGCTGCTACTGCATGATTGACGCGGCCGCACGCCAACACAGCCCGCGGCTGCCTGCTTACTGCCGGCAGACGCCGGGCACAGCCTACTCCTGACGCTGCTGTGCGCAGCTGTTTTTCCTGTACTTGAGCGGATGGACGGTGCCTTTCGCAAATGCCCCGGGTTCTTATTCGGGGCTTCGCGCACGCGTCCCTTTCGCATGGCCAGTCGACGGATTGCTGATCCTGACGATATGGTTGAGGCGATTGAAACCTGTCGCCGCTTCCCAGGTGTCTTCATTGGCGAACCGGATCGAGAAATCGGGCCTGCCGCGCAAGGACGGGGCGGGGTCGGGCAGATTCAGCAGCA
>NZ_DASPLS010000089.1:0-26382 GCF_035627455.1 Noviherbaspirillum sp. | reverse complement strand
CGCCGCTCTCATTGTTGCGGCCATGGCTTGGTGCCGGCGCGGAAAGGAGTGACATGGAACAAGGTAAATGGCTGGCGGGGCTGATGCTGGGGATGGTCCTCGCGGCATGCGACCGGCAGGGCCGGCCGGTGGAAGAATTCGGGCTCGACAAGCTCGCCAGGGGCATCTCCTCGGAAGGCGACGTGCGCGGCGTGATGGGCCAGCCGGAAACCGTATGGGAAGAGGACGACGGCACGCGCAGCCTGCAATACCCGAAAGGACCGGAAGGCGCACGCACCTGGGAGTTCGTGATCGACAAGTCCGGCAAGCTGAAGGACTACCGGCAATTGCTGACACAGGAAAATTTTGCACGGGTGCGCAGCGGCATGAGCAAGGATGAGGTGCGGCGGCTGCTTGGCAAGCCGCGCACAGTCGCAGAGTTCAAGCTGAAGAACGAAGAGGTGTGGGATTGGCGTTTCCAGGACACGACCGAGCAGCGCTTCTTCAACGTGCATTTCGACAAGTCGAGCGGCAAGGTGACCGGCACTTCCAGTTCGAGTCCGCATCACTGAAGCGTCCGGAAATGACGAAACCGAAACACTTTTGCAAGGTCCTAATGCGAGTAGCGGGAAAAATTTGCATGAAGGCGAGTCCCGCCCGGCAAATCCGACATCAATTTTTCAGGAGGCAAAAATGAAGAAAGTATCCTTGGTTCTCTTCGCATCACTGATGACGCTGGCAGGCACCGGCATCGCGCAGTCGCAGGGGCCGAGTACCGAGATCCGGGAAAGCACCGATCCTGCAAGAGCGGAAGAGGTGTTGCGCCGCGCCTCCGAGCTGCAGGCACAGCAGCAACAGCAGTCCTCGGACGCGATGACCTCGGGCGACAGCGGCACCACCAGCAAGTCGGGGAAACGCAGCCAGCGCATGAAGAAGGGGGCGAAATCGAGTGACAGCGGCGCCAGTTCCGGCGCGTCCGGCGGGGGCAGTTCTTCCGGTGGCGGCAGTTCCTCCGGTAGTGGCAGTGGCAGTTCCTCCAGTAGTGGCAGTTCCTCCGGAGGCGGCTCCGGCAGCGCAGGCGGGGCAGGTACCACAGGCGGGGCCGGTACCACAGGCAAGTAACACGCCGCGTCCCATCAATCAGTGCCGCCTTGCGCCGGCCGCGGTCATCCATTCGATGATCGCCGGCCACAGCAGGCGGTGCGCATTTTCTCCCATCAAGGCCGCGACATGGGCCAGCGCGACTCCGGTATCGCCGGAGTTGGGGATCAGGCGCTTGTCCTTGCTCGCCGCGGCGTCATGAAATGCGATCACCGACGCCGGTGGAATGACCACGCTGTGCGGATCGTACACGGACAGCAGCGGCGTGGTAAGGCTCTTCGGACTGAGCCTTTGCCCCGAGACTTCAAGCGTGCCGCGCATGAGGCTGTCGCTGCGGTACAGGTCTTCCACCACCTGCTCGAACAGGCGCGCGGCCATCGGCGCTTCATCCAGCGCCCAGCGTTCCACCAGCAGGTGGCTGCGCAAGGTCCTTGACGAGCACAGGCTGGCGACGAAATCGGTATAGCGTTCGACCTGGAAAGTCGCCGGTGACGCGATTGTGCTGGCGATGCTCAATACCGACCCCGGCACCTGGTCGAATCCCTCCGTCAGCTTGTCCGCGGGCGGGCTGCTTGCCACCAGCGGCCCGAACGAGCCGGACGCCTCGTCGAAGTGCAGCGGGGTTTCCAGCAGGACCAGTCCGGCCACTTCATCGGGATAAAGGGCGGCATAAATCGTCGCAAAAACGCCGCCCAGGGAATGGCTCAGCAGGAAAAGCTGGCCCTCGCGGTGCGTCGTGCGGATCGCCTTCACGCAGTGGTCGAGCAGCGTATGCGAGTAATGCTCCAGGCCGTTGCGCGAGTCGGCCGGTTCGGTCCATTCCGCCAGGTAGACCTGGACGCCGGTTCGGAGCAGATGCTGCACGACGCTGCACTCGGGTGCCAGGTCCCAGATGTAATGGCGCTTGATGGGCGCCGGGACGATGAGCGCAATCGGGCCGCCATGCGGGTCGCCGCCGTAGAACCGCAGGCGCATGCCCGGCACGACAAGCGCCGTCCTGTACTCGGATTCGATCGGCCCGTAGCCCAGGTGATCCAGGGCGTTGCCGCGCCGCCGGCGTGCGCGGTCCAGGGATTCGAACCACCATCGGATGCCGGATGTAAGTGTCTGCATGTGTTCCTCCACTGGTCCGCCATCGGAAATCGAAGCGTTCCTACTTGATCGCCGGGCTTGTGATTTGTTCAATCCCCGCGAAGCATATTAGCCGCGGGCAGCGCGCTGCAGAACGGCGAGACCGCATTGCAGGCCGGCTTCCTTCCACCGCAGGCAGTGCCCGGCGCAGCGCATGGCGCAGCTGCTCGAGACCGCCGCTACTTCCCGGATCTTGCCGTCACTTAGGTAAAGCGGCGGCGGCATCCACCAGCGCGCGCCGGCAGCGCTATGCAGCGCGACCAGATCGCGCACGCCGCGTCTTTACAAGCCGCGACCCAGGGCCGCCGGGAATGATTTTTCCGCAGGCTCCGGCGTCCGCGTCCCACGCCGGCCCCCGGCCCGGTGCCGCAGACGGGAACAATGGTTTCGTGACAGAAGGGAACAAAACAGGAAAAGCGCTGTCTTGTCCCTCGGTCCAGCACCAGTCGGTATTGCAACAGAGCATGATCGCCACGCCCCTTGAAAATGACAGTGCGGTATCTAATCGCCGCACTTTCCGCGTCGCGATCTTGCATACGCGAAAAACTTTACCGAGTGCAGTACAAATCAAAGGGAGTGATGCATGTACAACCCGGGCAGATGGCTGCGGACGAAGGGAGCGCCGCATGCCGGACAACACATCGGGCAGGTATTTCGAAACGGCGCACAGCTTGCAGAAGACGTGAGCCGGTATATCGCCGACGGGCTCGCACAGGGCGACGCGGTGATCGTGGTGGCAACCGCCGACCGCTGGGCTTCGTTCGTCGCGCGCCTGGCGCTGCTAAGCAGCGTCGACCTTGCCGACGCGGTCGTGAGCGGCCAGTTGCGGGTGGTGGATGCGGATGTTGCGCTGGCTGCGCTGATGGCGACCGGCATGCCTGACCGGGACCGGTTCCAGGACCGCGCAGGCACCATGATCACCTCGGGGCAAAAGCGCTTTCGCGCGGTGCGCATCTATTCGGACATGTCGGGATTGCTTTGGCAAAAAGGGAACGTGCGCGCCGCATTGCGCCTGGAACAGTTCTGCAATGAACTTGCGGCCAGTCAGCCCTTCACACTGCTATGCGGCTATCTTGCAGAGGAAAAAGACGCAAGCACGTATAATGCGACGCTTGGCTGGATTCGCAGCACACATCCCGAAAACCTGTCCGGCGGCGCGTGGCCGGACTGCAATGCGGGCGGCGCCGACATTGGCAGCGAAACGGAATGACCCGAAGGATCAAAGAGCAGGGCGCCTCATCGAAAGAACAGCAACCATGAATACTTCCACTGCCTCCGGTGCGACCGCTCTTCTGCAACGCTATCCGCTGCGGGTTCTCGTGGTCGAGGACAACCGCGACCTGGCCAAGCTTTTCTGCGACCTGCTTGAAGTGATGGGTTGTGTGACGGAAGCCACCTTCAGCGGCCGTGCCGCGCTTGAAAGCGCAAAGGCAAACGCTCCCGATCTCGTGTTCTGCGATTTGCGGCTGCCGGGCGGCATGAGCGGCTATGAAGTGGCCGAGAGGATGCGGGCCGACGAGGCGCTCGCGCACATTCCGTTGATCGCGGTTAGCGGGTACGCGGAAGGTCCGGAGCGTGAACGCGCGCTCGAGGCCGGCTTCCTCCGCGTGTTCGACAAACCGGTGAAATTCGCGCAGATGATGGAAGTGCTCAAGGAGTACGGTAAGGAATAGCGGAAACAAAAACGCCGGCGTGCGGGCCGGCGTTTTTTTTGGGGCATGCCCGGCCGCGTCAGGCGGCGATCGCGGCGCGTTCCTCGGCCGGCGCCGAGGTACGGATCAGGTGGTCGAATGCGGAGAGCGCCGCCTTCGAGCCCTCACCCATCGCGATCACGATCTGCTTGTACGGCACCGTGGTCGCATCGCCCGCGGCGAACACGCCGGGCACCGAGGTCTGCCCGCGTGCATCGACCTCGATCTCGCCGCGGTTGGACAGCGCCACCGTGCCCTTGAGCCAGTCGGTATTGGGCAGCAGGCCGATCTGCACGAAAATGCCTTCCAGTTCCACCGTGTGCGATGCGCCGCTCTTGCGATCGGTATAGCGCAGTCCGTTGACCTTGGCGCCGTCGCCGGTCACTTCGGTGGTCTGCGCATTCGTGATCACGGTGACGTTCGGCAGGCTGAACAGCTTGCGCTGCAGCACCGCGTCCGCGCGCAGGTTCGTATCGAACTCGAGCAGCGTGACATGGGCGACGATGCCGGCCAGGTCGATTGCCGCTTCGACGCCGGAATTGCCGCCGCCGATCACTGCAACACGCTTGCCCTTGAACAGCGGACCGTCGCAGTGCGGGCAGTAGGCCACGCCGCGATTGCGGTATTCCTTCTCGCCCGGGACATTCATCTCGCGCCAGCGCGCGCCGGTTGCCAGCACCACCGTCTTTGCCTTCACGCTGGCGCCGCCGGCCAGGCGGACCTCGATCGTATCGCCCGGCACCAGCGCTTCGGCGCGCTGCAGGTTCATCACATCGACCTCATACGATTTCACATGCTGTTCCAGCGCCGCGGCCAGCTTCGGCCCTTCGGTTTCCTTTACCGAGATGAAGTTTTCGATGCCCATCGTGTCCAGCACCTGGCCGCCGAAGCGCTCCGCCACCACGCCGGTACGGATGCCCTTGCGCGCCGCATAAATCGCGGCCGAAGCGCCGGCCGGGCCACCGCCGACGACCAGCACGTCGAACACTTCCTTCTTGGCCAGCTTTGCCGCTTCGCGCTCGGCGGCGCCGCTGTCCAGCTTGGCGAGGATTTCCTCCAGGCTCATGCGGCCCTGTCCGAAGGTTTCGCCATTCAAGAACACGGTCGGCACCGCCATGATCTGGCGCGACGCGACTTCTTCCTGGAACAGCGCGCCGTCGATCATCACATGGCGGATCTTCGGATTGATGACCGCCATCAGGTTGAGCGCCTGCACGACGTCCGGGCAATTCTGGCAGGACAGCGAGATATAGGTTTCGAAACGGTATTCGCCGTCGAGGTTGCGGATCTGTTCCAGCACCGATTCCTCAACCTTGGGCGGATGGCCGCCGACCTGCAGCAGTGCCAGCACCAGCGAGGTGAATTCATGGCCCATCGGGATGCCGGCGAAACGGACGCCGATGTCGGCGCCGGCGCGGTTCAGCGCAAAGGACGGCGTGCGTTCGCCTTCGCCGCTGCGCTCGGTGAGCGTGATGCGGTCGGAAAGCGATTCGATGTCGGTCAGCAGCGCGCGCATTTCGCGCGACGTGTCGCTGTCGTCGAGGAATGCGGTAATCTCGATCGGTTGCGTGACTTTTTCGAGGTACGCCTTCAGCTGTGTCTTCAGATTGGTATCGAGCATGGTGGCCTCGCGTTCGGGTTGCATGTAAATGGATGTGCGTCGCCGCTTCCGGATCGGTCTTGCCGCCGGTTCAGGAAAACAGATCGGGAAGGGGCGCTGCTTCCGGACGCTTGCGCCGCGTCCGGGGAGCGGCGCCGGTGCGGGACCGGCGCGAAAACAGGTTTAGATCTTGCCGACCAGGTCCAGCGACGGAGCCAGGGTCTTTTCGCCCGGGGTCCACTTCGCCGGGCACACTTCGCCCGGATGGGAAGCGACGTACTGGGCTGCCTGCACCTTGCGCAGCAGTTCCTTGGCGTCGCGGCCGATGCCGTTGTCATGGATTTCGCACAGCTTGATCTGGCCTTCCGGATTGATCACGAAGGTGCCGCGCAGCGCCAGGCCTTCTTCCTCGATCATCACCTCGAAGTTGCGGGTGATGCTGCCGGTCGGGTCGCCGATCAGCGGATAGCGGATCTTGCGGATGGTCTCGGAGGTGTCATGCCATGCCTTGTGCGTGAAGTGGGTGTCGGTCGACACGCCGTAGATTTCGACGCCCATGGACTTGAAGGTGTCATAGTTGTCCGCCAGGTCGCCCAGTTCGGTCGGGCAGACAAAGGTGAAATCAGCCGGGTAGAAGAACACCACGGACCACTTGCCCTTCAGGTCGTTTTCCGTGACATCGACGAATTTGCCGTTGTGGAATGCGGTGGCTTTGAAGGGCTTCACTTGGGTATTAATCAGGGACATATCTACCTCTCTTGGTTGAAAAAACGAAATATCGAAAAACGGTATGACTGAATGATAGAGAAAGCCTATGAAAAAGTAAAATCAATAGTTCCAATGTATGCGATAGCCTGGCTTTATTACTAAGGTGCCGTATTGCTCGCGTGTGCGATTCTATCAACTATCGCAAGGCGGCGAGGCTATCCAGTTCGGACGCCGCCCAGTCGACGAAGGCCTTGACCTGCGCCCGGAGCACGTCGAAGCGCTGGCTGTCGTCGAGCGGTTCCATGCAGCTGAGCATGAGTGTCCAGCCGGTTCCGGTCTGCAGGAAGTTTTCGAGGATTTCGCGTCGATTCTTCATCATGCGGATCTTGAAGTCATCCATCATGGGGATCTGCAGATCCACCGACTTGCGCCAGGTGTCGAGCATTTCTTCGAGACGGTCGGGATCGAGTTCGATTTTCATTGTGCGGCTTCCTCGCTGGTCAGTACACTTGTCGTTATTTACACATCATAGCGGACACCAATGAAAACACCGATCAAATCCTGGCCCTTCGCGGCCGTATTGTCTTCCGTCATCGCTTTGGCAAGCTTTGCGGTCCACGCGGAAAAGCTGGGGGAGGTCGATACGGTATTCAAGCTGATCGGGCCCGACCACAAGATCGTGGTCGAAGTATTCGACGATCCGAAAGTCAACGGCGTGAGCTGTTTCCTGTCGCGTTCCAAGACCGGCGGCATCAAGGGCGCGCTCGGCGTGGCCGAAGACAAGGCCGAGGCGTCGGTCGCCTGCCGGCAGGTCGGCAACATCAATTTCCCCGGCCCGATTCCGCAGCAGGAAGAAGTCTTCAGCGAAAGGGCGTCGATCCTGTTCAAGCGGGTACGGGTGGTACGCATGGCCGACGCCAAGCGCAACGCACTGGTCTATCTGGTGTACTCGGACCGCCTGATCGAAGGCAGTCCGCAGAACAGTATCACCGCGGTGCCGGTGCCGGCGGAGCAAAAGATCCCGCTCAAGTAGAAGCCGGCATTGTCCTGTCCATTCCGCGCGCCGCTCCCTTGATGCGGGCCATGGGGCGGGCTTGGGAAGGATCAAGTACGGCGAAGTGCAGCTTTCTATGATGGGAGGATCGACACCCACGACAGGAGAAGGACATGACGCTTGCCGGATGCGATCTGCAAGAGGGCGCGGCCCTGCTGCGAAGGGAGCGGATCGAGACGCTCGCGGTGTTTCGTGCGCTGCAGGTGGGCGACATGCTGTGCGCGGTGCCGGCGCTGCGCGCCCTGCGCGCGGCGTTGCCGGCGGCCCGCATCACGCTGGTCGGTCTGCCCTGGGCCGAACAGTTCGCGCGGCGCTTCGACCGGTATATCGACGATTTCGTCGCCTTTCCCGGTCATCCGTCCTTTCCGGAGCAGGCGGTGCGGGAAGAGCTGGTTCCCGGCTTTTACGACGCGCTGCGTGCGCGCCGCATCGACCTGGCGCTGCAGATGCATGGCAACGGACAGATCAGCAACCGCGTCGTCGCCGATTTTGGCGCCAGGACGATGGCCGGTTTTGCGATGAACGGCGGAACGGATCAGGACTCGCCCGGCTTTCTCGCTTATCCGGAGCAGGGACCGGAGCCGCTGCGCCTGCTGTCGCTCGTGGAATTCCTCGGGGCGCCGGCGGCGGGCACGCATCTCGAATTTCCGCTGACGCCGGACGACGAACGGGAGCTCGACGCCAGCGGGTTTGCCGATGGTCTTGAAGCCGGCCGGTACATCTGCATCCATCCCGGTGCGCGCATCCGGGACAAGTGCTGGTCGCCGCAACGCTTCGCGGAAATCGCGGACCGGCTGGCGGATGAATACGGGCTGACGGTGGTGTTGACGGGTTCGGCGAAGGAAGCCGATCTCACTGCCGCCGTGGCATCCCACATGCGCAACGAGGCGGTCGATACCGCCTCCCCGCTGTCGCTCGGCGCCATGGCGGCGCTGATGAGCCGGGCGCGCCTGCTGATCTGCAACGACACCGGCGTATCGCACATCGCGGCCGGGCTGCAACTGCCGAGCGTGGTCATTTTCAGCAAGGCCGACATGCAGCGCTGGGCGCCGCTGGACCAGGATCTGCACCGCTGCATCTGGGACCCGGCCGGGCAGCATGCGGCGGAAGTGCTGGAGCATGCGCGGGAGCTGATCGAGCGTTAGAGCGTCGGCAGGATCAGTCGGCAGGATAGGCGCTTTTCCTACGCCCTCCGCAAGAGATCCAGCGCCAGCGCCGCCACTTCGTCGACCGCTACGCCATCGACGAAACTCGCATCATGTTCGCAACGGGTTTTCAGGTTCTCTTCGCCGCACACTGCGCAATGGATGCGCAGCGACAGGGCCGGCCGGTGTCCGTCCTGCCGCAGCGGCGCCGATTCCATCAGGTTCGTCAGCCAGTAGATGCCCACGCAGGGCGTCCCGAGCGCCAGGCCGAGATGCAGCGGGCCGGTGTCGTTGGAGACCAGCAGCGAGGCGCGCTCCAGCAGCCCGCACAAGCCGGACAAAGTGAGCCGGCCGGACAGGTCGACCGCCGGCCGCTGCATCCGCGCGACCACTTCCCGTACGACAGCCGCTTCCTGCGCCGTGCCGTTGACGGCCACGCGCGCGCCGGCCCCGGCGAGTATGTCGCCGAGCGCCGCATAGCGTTCCGCCGGCCAGCAGCGCCGCCGGTCGCTGGCGCCGGGTTGCAGCACGACCAGCGGCCGGACGGGATCGTGCGGCAGCACACTTTCCGCCTCACGCCGGTCGCCGTCCGTGGCTTCCAGTTCGCGCTGCAGGCGCAGCGTGTCGGCGCCGGCCAGCGCGGCCACTTCCAGCATCTGCAGGCGGCGGTTCTGCAGCGGGCCGTAAGCGACCGACAGGTCGAGCGGCGCCGCCTCCGGCGCCTTCAGGCCGATGGTGCAGCGCGCGCCGAATTCCCGGATGAAGGGATTGGAATACAGGCCGCCGCCGTACACCTGAAACGCGAGGTCGAAGCGCGCCGCGCGCATGCGATGCATAAACTCGTCGAGGACGTCGCGATCCACGTCCGCATCCGGCGGCAGGCCGACCCCGGGGCAGGGCGGGATCACGGCCACCTCATCCACCGGGCCGGGCCGCCCGCGCAGGAAATCCGCATGCCACTGCTTGCCGACGTAGACGAGGTGCGCGTCGGGCCACTTCGCCTTGAGCGCATGCAGGCAGGGCAGGGTGAACATGAAGTCGCCCACCGCGTTCGGGCGCAGCACCGCGATCCTGCGGATATCGGAGGGAACCGGGCTGGTCATTCTTGTTGCGGCAGCGGCTCGGGTTGTGCGGCTGCCGCAGCCTCGGGAGCGCAGGAGAGCGGCAGCACCTTGGGTGCATCGACATCCCGCTGCGGCACCGTCGTCGGCAGTTCCATGTGGTAGGCGCCGGACGGGATCATGCCGCAGCCGCCGTAGCGTTCCATCACGCGCAGCTGCGCCAGCACGTCTTCGCCGCAGTGCGCCTCCGGCAACGCGGTCCAGAAGTCGAAACCGCCGGCTTCGCGCAGCTTGCGGGTATCGAACAGCACGCAGCCGCCGATCCACGCAACCCGGTAGAGCCGCGTCTTGTCCCGGTCGAGCCCGAACCTGGCCTGCACATGGAACAGATTGGCCGCGCTGTGCAGGTGATGCCGCGCCCATTCCGGACTGCCGGGCGTAACCCGCTCCGGCATGACGCCGGATTCCCAGAACTCGATCGCCTGCTGGTGCGGCCGCACATCGTCGATGTAGCTCAGCCCGTGCAGTGCGCTGCCGACAAAGCCGCAGCGCTGTGCGCTGATCGCCGCATGAAGCCGTTCCAGCAGGTCGCTCTCGAGGATCACGTCATCGTCGAGGAACAGGCAGTAGGGGGCATTCACGAGAGACAGCAGGAAGGCCCGCTGTTCCGCCATGCCGCGCCGCGGCAGGTGTCGCAGGGCCAGCACCTCGCGCCCGCCCGCGCGCAGGAAGCGCAGCACGGCAGCAACTTCCGGCTGGTCGAACACGCTGCCGCCGTCGGACTGGTCGGAAATGATCACGCGGAAGTCGCGAAAACCCTGCGCCGCCAGCGAGGTGAGGGTGACCGCGAGCGCGCACGGCCGGTTGCAGGTGGGAACGAGGACGTCGACCGTGCCGGCTGGCGTCATGGCGCGACGCCTCCCGCCGCGACGCGGTTCTGCTGGTTGTACAGATAGGGGTTGAGCGTCGGATCGTTATACATCTTGAACTGCCGGTAGACCTTGAAATAGGCGCGACCCTGCATCGCGTCGGCAATCAGTTCGTCGAAGCAGGAAGCCAGGTCCTGGCGCTGCACGATCAGGCGCTGCAACTTGTCGCTGCACCTGGCGATATGGTCGGCGCCGGCATCGACACGCAGCGTCTGCTCGCGCATGTGGAAGATCTTCAGGCTCAGGATGGACAGCCGGTCGATCATGGCGCCCGCGGTTTCGCTGTTCAGGCGCGCATGGTCGCCGCGCGGGCAGTCGCCGAGTTCGGTGAGGATGGCTTCGTCGATCGCTTCGACGGCGTCGTTGCGCTTCTGGTTGTACTGGTCGATCAGTCGCTTGCAGGCGGCGATCTCGCTGGAAGCGACGTCGGTGCGCCTGGCCTTGTCTTCCTCGTTCCACAGCAGGGTGTTGTAGCGGTGGTTCGCCTCGATCCAGAGCCAGATGCCTGCGCTGGTTGCGCCCGGCTCCCTGGCGGGCCATTCCGTGTCGGACAGCATCTTGTCGTGGAACTGCACGATGGCAGCGGCGTCGAGTTGCTTGAGCATGGGGTTCCTTTCGATTCTCAAACTTGCCGTTATGAACAAGTCATCGGGAAACTGCCGTGCAAAAAGCGTGCTAGTAAAAATGCAACTCGGCGCTGCGCGGGAAAACAGGCCGGCGCATGCGCCGAATGCCTTTCCTAGGATTGCCGGACTGGCAATTTATACAAGGCGACTGTAAAAAGGGGAGGGAAAAATTTTCATGCCGGTTGACGAAAGGAAGCCATCAGGCGACGACCACGACTTCCGCCTTGCCATCCTTGCGAATCACATTCACGCCGACGTTATTGGGGTATCGCTGCAGCAACAGGTCGAGCGAGGCGCCATTGATCGACAGGTCGCGGATTTCCACCCGTTCCAGGAAGGGCGGCAGTTGCGGGTGGCGGAAGCGGATCTCGGGCTTGTGCGGGTCGAAGGACAGCCCGAGGCAGGCCTGCAGCAGCGAAAATACGCTGGCTGCGGCCCAGGCCTGGGGCGAGCAGGCGACCGGGTACAGCGTCGGTCCTTCATCCGGCCTTTTTTCGAAGCCGCAGAACAGTTCCGGCATGCGCCGCTGGTCCATGTACAGGCTCGCCTCGCGCAGCGCGGAAAACACCTGCATCGCCTTCGCGGTGAAGCCGTAACGCGCCATTCCTTCGGCAATCAGCGCATTGTCGTGCGGCCAGACCGAGCCGTTGTGGTAGGACATCGGGTTGTACCGTGCTTCGTTCAGTGGGATGGTGCGGATGCCCCAGCCGCAAAAGAAATCCGCGCCGACCAGCTGCTCGGCGACGCGCGCCGCGTACTCCGGGGTCGCGATGCCGGACCAGAGCGTATGCCCGGCGTTGGACGAGCGTACCGCGCATTGCCGCTTGCGGCCGTCCAGCGCCAGCGCGTAGCTGCCGATTTCTTCGCACCAGAACGCTTCGTTGAAGTTCTTCTTCAACGATTCCGCCGCATCCTGCAGCTTGCGCGCGAGCGCCTCGTCGCCCAGCAGGCGGGCCAGACCTGCCGCGCGCAGCTTCGCTTCGTAGACATAGCCCTGCACCTCGCACAGCGCGATCGGTGCTTCGGCCAGGCGGCCGTCGCAGTGGAATACCGAGTCGTTGGAATCCTTCCAGCCCTGCTGCACCAGGCCGCTGCCGGTATGGCGCGCGTACTCCACGAAGCCGTCGCCGTCGCGATCGCCGTAGCTGTCGATCCAGTGCAGCGCCTTCATGATGTTGTCCCAGATTTCGCGGATGAAGCCGAGGTCGCCGGTGCGCTCATAGTAGGCGCCGGCAAGGCCGACGAACAGGGGTGTCGCGTCGACGGTGCCATAGTAGCGGCCGAACGGGATCTCGTTGCGCGCGGCCAGCTCGCCGCGCCGCGCCTCGTGCAGGATCTTGCCGGGCTCCGCATCGCGTGCGGGGTCGAAATCCGTCGCCTGCGTGGCGGCGAGGAAGGTCAATACGCCGCGCGCCATGCCGGGATCGATCCACAGGTATTCGCGCGCGGTCAGGATGCCGTCGCGGCCGAATGTGGTGGAATACCAGGGCACGCCGGCGTAGGGATAGTCGCCTTCCTTGCGGCTGGTGGTCAGCATCGCCAGATCGGCCGAGGAACGGTCGAGCCAGTTGTTGAACAGCGGGTCCGAGGTGCTGACGCGGCAGCGGTTATGCAGCCTTTCACGCACCGACGTGTTGAGCGCGGTGAAGGCGGCGAAGTAGTCGGTCTGCGCCCGTTCGCAGCCTTCTTCCGGTTCGCAGCCGATCGTCACATAGATATGCGACTCGCCCTTGGGCTGCAGCGCGATCCGGTAGCCCGCGGTCCCTCCGGCCAGTTCGCCGGGGGGCGGATCGAAGCTGATGCGCGTGCGGCGCGTGACCTCGTCCAGGCCGCGGTAGCCGAGCAGCATCTCGTTGCCGGCGACCTCGGGTTCGAGCATCCGGCCGCGCCCCGCGCGCGTGTAGCCGCGCACTTCGAAGATATCCTTGTAGTCGGCGCCGAACTCCATCGACATCGTCACTTCGACCGGAACCAGGCCGTAATTGGCCACGCGTATGTGTTCGTAGCAGGCATTGTTCCACAGCAGTTTCGCACGGAAGATGTGCAGGTCTCCCTTCGCGACCATCCCGCCGCTGTCGAGGTGCAGGTCCGGGTTCATCAGTTCGATGACGAACAGGCCGTTGTCATCGCGTACCGTGGAGTTCAGATACATCGGCCGTACGCCCTCGATCCGCAATTCATGATGTGACAGGAAACAGGTGTCGCCGTGGTAGATGCCTTCCTCGCCGAGGCCGATCGGCTGGATGTCGCCGAAACGGTCGAACATGGCGAACAGGTCGTTGTCCTTGAGCACGCGACGCCTTTCGTCGGCGGGAGACGAGGTGGCAAGGATGTACCACTGTTCGCCTAACCGGATCTTTTCAACCATGGCGTCCTCCGAGGGATGGGTTGTCGGGGCGTGGAATCAATGGGAAAGCAGCTGCCGGTATACCTGGAGGTAGTTCGCTGCCATGCGCGCGGCGGTGAAGCGGGATTCGAAGGCTGCGCGGCACGCGTGCCTGTCGATGGTGTCGATGCGTTGCGCGGCGCGCACCGCCTCGTCCTGGCTGCAGACGACAAAGCCGGTGACGCCGTCTTCCACGATCTCCGGCACCGCGCCGTTCCTGTACGCGATCACCGGCGTTCCGCAGGAAAACGCTTCGATCATGACCAGTCCGAATGGTTCGGGCCAGTCGATCGGGAACAGCAACGCCGCGGCATGCTGGAGCAATTCGCGCTTCTCCGTTTCGCCGACCTCGCCGAGATAAGTCACCAGCGGATGGCGGAACAGCGGTTTGAGGCGCTCGTTGAAATAGCTTTCCTCTTCCTTGTTCAGCTTGGCGGCGACATAGAGCGGGCGGCCGCAGCGCCGGGCGATCTCGACGGCTCGGTCGACCCGCTTTTCCGGCGAGAGCCGGCCGACGAAGAGGAAGTAGTCGCCGGCATCCGGCTGGAACGCGTACAGGTCGGTCGGCAGCCCGTGGTGTACCGTCGCGCGCCAGTTAGCGTGGGGCAAGGGGCGGCGCTGGCTGTCTGAAATGGAAACCACGGGCACATCGCTGAAATGCCGGTACAGCGGTGCGAGATGCGGAAAATCCAGCCTGCCGTGCAGCGTGCTGACGTGCGGCGCGGCCAAGGTTCTTGCTAGCGGAAAATGCAGTGCATCGGTATGGAAATGGATGACGTCGAATTCGTCTGC
The DNA here is from genome assembly GCF_035627455.1 of Noviherbaspirillum sp. GTDB lineage: Bacteria > Pseudomonadota > Gammaproteobacteria > Burkholderiales > Burkholderiaceae_D > Noviherbaspirillum. The sequence continues at coordinate 12,179 of NZ_DASPLS010000089.1, read as the reverse complement.
CATGCGGGCCACCATGTCGATCTGGATCAGGTGGTAGGCGAGCCAGGATTGGTCCAGCACGCTGTTGCGGATGCTCGACCGGACACAGGAAACCAGCCGTGCGGCGCTGCGCGAATCGCCGGCAGCGAACAGGGTGACTTCCTGTCCCTGCCGCATCAGTTCTTCGGTCAGATAGGAGATGACGCGCTCGGTGCCGCCATAGCCGTTCGGCGGGACGCTTTCGAAAAGGGGGGAAACCTGCGCAATTCTCATGATGCTTGCCGTCCAGGTGCAGCCCGGCGCGCAACAGCGGACGCGTGCATGCCAGGCAGGTGCGCGCCCGCGCTCGCAACGTGGCGGCCGTCTGCTGCCCGGCAGTCGCGGACGCAATCATTTCTTGCGCGAAGAAAAGACGTCGTTACCCAGGGAAGCAATGTTCCATCGACGCGTTTCTTCTTCTCAATTTACAGTCCCTAATAGAGCAGCCAGCGCCGCTGCTTGTTCCCCGGACAGGAGAGGGACGAGGATGGAAGCGCCCCGCCGCGCAGGTGCGGCGAGGTGCGGGATACTGCGGAATGAGGCGGGAAAGTTATTGCTCGGCGAACGCGCGCTCGATCACGAAGTCGCCCGGAATCGAGGTATTGCCTTCCTTGAAACCACGGGTTTCCAGCATCTGCTTCAGGTCGCGCAGCATCGCCGGGCTGCCGCAGATCATGACGCGATCGTTTTCACGGTCCAGCGTCGGCACGTCCAGGTCGGAAAACAGCTTGCCGTTCTCGATCAACTGGGTGATGCGGCCCATGTTGCGGTAGGACTCGCGGGTCACCGTCGGGTAGTAAAGCAATTGCTTCTTGATCATGTCGCCGAGGAACTCATGCTGCGGCAGGTGATCGGTCAGCAAGTCATGGTAGGCGAGTTCGTCAACTTCGCGCACGCCGTGCACCAGGACCACCTGTTCGAATTTTTCGTAGGTTTCCGGGTCGCGCACGATGCTCATGAAGGGCGCCAGGCCGGTGCCGGTCGACAGCAGGTAAAGGCGCTTGCCGGGCAGCAGGTAGTCGATCAGCAGCGTGCCGGTCGGCTTGCGGCCGACGATCACGGTGTCGCCGACCCGGATGTGCTGCAGGCGCGAGGTGAGCGGGCCGTCCGGCACCTTGATGCTCAGGAATTCGAGATGTTCTTCGTAGTTCGCGCTGACGATGCTGTAAGCGCGCAGCAGCGGCTTGTCGTTGACGCGCAGGCCGATCATCGTGAAGTGGCCGTTCGAGAAGCGCAGCGAGGGGTCGCGTGTGGTGGTGAAGGTAAAAAGTCGGTCGGTCCAGTGATGCACGCTCAGCACGCGCTCTTCGTTGAATGCACTCATGATTGGTCTGTTTGCGGTTACATGCGGGCGACCCGCTTTGGCTTGCGCCCGGTCAAACGCGAGATTTTATCATTTTCAGCGCGCCCGGCATGATTTTGTGCATGAACGACCGTGCGAAAGCACTATGCCTGATCTTGCGCGGAAGGCGCAAGCATGAGCTCGACGCCGGCCGACTTCATCACCTTGGCAAGCGGCTCCGGCGGCGGGGTATCGGTGAAGAGCTTGTCAACCTGGGAAATATGGCCCACCCGTATCAGCGCGTCGCGCCCGTACTTGTTGCCGTCGGCGACCAGCCAGACCTGGCGCGATTGTTCGATGATGGTCTGGGCGACACGCACCTCGCGCGGATCGAAATCGCGCAGCGTGCCATCGGCTTCGATGCTGGAGATGCCGATGATGCCGATGTCGACCTTGAACTGGCGGATGAAGTCGCAGGCCAGCTCGCCGACCACCGCACGGTCGCGCTTGCGCATGGCGCCGCCGGCAAGGATGACCTCGGAACTCGGGCTGTCGCACAGGATCGCGGCGACATTGGGATTGTTGGTGATCACATGCAGGCGCTCGTGCTTGAGCAGCGCGCGCGCCACTTCCTCGGTAGTGGTGCCGATGTTGATCAGCAGGGAAGACCCGGCCTGCACATGCCGCGCCACCTCGGCGGCGATGCCGCGCTTGGCCGCCAGGTGCAGCGTGCGGCGCTGGCCATAATCGATGTTCTCCACCGAGGACGCCAGCCCGACCCCGCCATGGTAGCGCGACAACAGCTTGGCCCCTTCCATCGCCTTGAGGTCGCGCCGCACCGTCTGCGGCGTGACTGCGAACTGCCTGGCGAGTTCTTCGACCGATACCGTTTCGTGCTCGCGTACGAATTCGAGCAGGCGGCGCTGCCGGGGGTTGAGTGCCAATGTGGTCTCCGGAGTGGGGGCGATGTAAAAAAAGAACAGAAACGAAAGGAATGTATCAAAAATGCGCGTATGACTCCATCGCCGCCGCAGCGCGCCGCGCTTCATGAGAAAATCGCTGGTGCCTTGCTTGCTGCCATTGCGGCAACAGGGGCACGCCGCAATGGCCCTTTCGTCGAACTTCGTATGCCGTCCAGTACCGTCTCCATTCCGTCGCCCGCCACGGCCCCGCTGTCCAGGCCGGACATCCGCCTTCCGGCTTTGCGGGAGGACCTGCAGCTGCTTGACGGTCCGGTACAGGCCGACGGCTCGCCAAGCTGGCGCATCCATGATCCGGTCCGCAACCGTTTTTTCCAGATCGGCTGGCTGGAGTGCGAACTGCTGCGGCGCTGGCAGGCAGGTCTCGCGCTCGGCGCGCTGATGGCGTCGGTGGCGCGGGAAACGACGCTGCGTCCGACCCGGGAAGAATGCGAGGAACTGCTGGCCTTCCTGTCCGAGCAGCAGCTGCTGCAGGCGGCAAGCGCCGCGCAGCGCGAGCGCCTGCGGGAACGCTGGCTGCGCGCGCAGCCGCACTGGCTGACCTGGCTGCTGCATCACTATCTGTTCTTCCGCATCCCGCTGCTTCGTCCCGACCGCTTCCTCGGCGACACGCTGCGCTGGGTCCGGCCACTGTTCTCGAAGCGGTTCGCGATGCTGCTCGGCGCGCTGGCGGTCGCGGATGCCTATTTCGTGGTCGGCCAGTGGAGCGAGGTGGAAAGTGCGTTTTCTTATTTCTTCAATCTCGAAGGCCTGCTGTATTACTTCGTCGCCGCCAGCGTCGCGAAGGTGGTGCATGAGCTCGGGCATGCTTACGTCGCCAAGCACCACGGCTTGCGCGTGCCGACGGTCGGCGTTGCATTCCTCGTGCTGTGGCCGGTGTTGTACACGGATACGAGCGAAAGCTGGAAGCTCGCCCGGCGGCGCGACCGCTTTTCGATCGCGGCGGCCGGCATGGGAGCAGAGGCCGCGCTCGCCCTGTTCGCCACTCTCGGCTGGGCGATTGCCACCGATGGGGTACTGCGCAGCATGCTGTTCCTGCTCGCCAGCAGCAGCCTGTTCATGTCGCTCGCGATCAATATCAGTCCGTTCATGCGTTTCGACGGCTACTTCCTGCTGTCGGACGCGCTCGACCTGCCGAACCTGCATGAGCGCAGCTTCGCTTTGGCGCAACGGGCCTTGCGCGCGCGCTTCTTCGGCCTGCAGTCGCCGGACCCGGAACCGCAGCTTTCGCGCGGGCTGCATCGCGCGCTGGTCGTGTTCGCGATCGCGACCTGGCTGTTCCGGTTCCTGTTGTTCCTCGGCATCGCGCTGGTGGTGTACCACCTGTTCTTCAAACTGCTCGGGATCTTCCTGATGGCTGTGGAAATCGGCTGGTTCATCGTACGGCCGGTATGGCGCGAGGCATCCGGCCTGTGGGCAATCCGCCGCTTCCTCCGACCGAGCCCCCGCGCATTCACGCTGCTGGCGCTAGCTGTCGCCGCCGGCCTGTGGCTGATGCCGGTGGCCTTCCATGTGAACGCGCCGGCATTGCACAAGGCGTCGACCGAGCAGGCGCTGTATTCGCCGGGGGCCGCGCGGCTGGAACAGGTGGCCGTGCGCGCCGGCGATGCCGTCGCGGCGGGCGCGTTGCTGGCGCGGCTGTCCTCGCCGGAAATCGCGTCGCGCGTGCAGCGCGCCGAGTCGCAGGTCCAGGCCCTGACGGTCGAGCTGGCACGGATGCCGGCCAGCGAGCGGCAGCGGGACCGGGCGCTGGTGCTGGAGCAGCAGTTGTCGGAAGCGGCGGCGGACCTGCACGGTGCGCGCGAGGATCTCGCCCGGCTGGAGCTGCGCGCTGCCACGGCAGGCGTGGTGCGGGACCTGTCGCCGGGCCTGGCCCCCGGCCGCTGGCTTAATCCGCGCGAGCCCTTGATGCGCGTCGTCGCCGCTACCGGCAGCGTGATCGAAGCCTGGGTGGACGAGGAACAGTTGCGCGGCCTGCGCACCGGGCAGCCGGTCCGTTTCTTCCCCGACCTGCCGGAAGCCCCGGTTGTCTCCGGGCGCATCGTCGCCATCGACCCGGCCGGCAGCCATGCGCTGCCGCACCCGATGCTGGCGTCCGGCGCCGGCGGCAAGATTGCCGCGGTCGCCCGTGAAGGCGGGAAGCTGGTGACGGTGCATCCCGTTTACCGGGTGCAGATCAAGCCGGATGCGGAAGGCGACAGTCCGCCCGCGGTCGAACGCGGCACGGTGCGGATTGCGACCGGGCCGGTGGCGCTGGCGGAGAATTTCCTGGCGCGCATCGTCGCGGTGCTGGTGCGGGAAAGCGGGTTTTGAAATCCTGAGGGCGGCCTGAGCGGGCGCAACCGTTCGCGCAAAAGCGCTGGCGCCGGCTGTGCCGCCGGCGCCGGATATTACAGACCGACAGCACGGCGCAATGCCCGCAGAGGCTTGCGCAGCAGGTAATACGACAGCGGCACCCATCCCGCGGAAATCTTCGCCGTTCCCTTCAGGCCGATGCGCGGCGTCTCGCCGCCGGCAAGATGCGCGCGCAGCATGTAGGCCGGCATGCCCTCCGGCGTCAGCCCGGTTTCGTACGCGGTCTGCACGATATTTGCGTCAAAGGAGCTAAGCGGCGCGGCGTTCAAGTACAGCTTGACTTCGCTGCCGACCTCGAGCCGGATGGCGTCGTCCGGCGCCAGTGCGATCGACACCGCAGCCCGAGAGGGATCGGCCAGGGTCATCAGTCGCTCGCCGGTCTGGACCGCCTTCCCGCGCCATTCGTCGGCATTCGAAAAAATCGCGATGCCCGCGCGCGGCGCTGTGATCTGCAGGCGGGACCGCAGGTCGGCCAGGTATTGCAGTTCCGCGGCCCGCTCAGCCACGCGCGCGTCCAGCATCTGCAGCTCGGCCTTGCTGGCATCGTCGGAGAACGCCTTGCTGGCCGCGCGCTGGCGTTCCGCGCGCACGATCTCCAGCGACTTCTGGGCCACCGCCACCCGGTTGCGCAGTGCGGTATCGTCCAGCTGCAGCAGCGGCTGGCCGGCGGCGACGGGCTGGTTCGGCGCCACCAGGATCTGCTGCACGATGCCGTCGGCCGGCGCGGTGATCGGGACCGGCTGTTCCGGCACGACTTCCGCCGGCGCCAGCGCCGACAGCCGCACCGGCAGCACCAGAAAGACGGCGGCGGCCGCGGCCGCGGCGAATTTCTGCCGCCGGGTCAGGCCGAGGCGCAGCCGGTGCCGCCAGTGCAGCCGGTCGCGCTGCCAGGCCCAGAGCGAGAACCCGACCGCTTCGGCCAGCCATTCCGCGCGCGCCCGCGATCCTTCGTCGAATGCCTCATGGGCGGTCAGCCACAGGCCGCCGATACGCTTGCCTTCGGGGCTGGCGAGGCCGCAATACAGGCAATGTTCTGGCAGCCATTCTTCATGCCCGCGCAGCAGGTCTTCCGGCAGATCCGGCGCCCGGACTTCCCGCACTTGCGTGGCGCCGCCGCCATGCCGGTCTTCCAGGTGCGCGAACACCCGTTCGAGCCAGAGCGCATAGGGTCCGTTGGCGTCCAGGTCGGCCAACCCCGACACCGCTTCGATCCGTACGCCGCGCAATGCGTCCCCGGCCCACAGCACCGCCTGGTCGAAGCGCAGCACCGCATGCGAGTCATTGACGGCGCAAAACAGCAGCTCGCGGCGGGATCGGCAGCGGCGCAACGTGCGCTCGAAAGCGAGCAGGTCGCCGATGCCGCCGGTGGGATCGGGAGCGGACATGGGCTCAGTTGGGACGGGTCGGGAACTGAGCGGCGCCGATCATGCCGGGCAGGATAGTGCCGGTCTTGCCGTCGAAACGCGCCTCGATTTCGATCGACTGGCTCACGCCGTCGACCCTGGAATTCACCTTGCTGACCTTGGCCGGATGCTCCTGCCCGGTCTCCGCCAGGCGGATGCTGACCGGCGTGCCGGGCTTGATCCAGCCGATCCAGCTCGACGGCACATGCATCGACACCTTCAGTTTCGCATTGGCCACGATTTCCATCAGCGGCTGGCCGAGCGCCACGTTTTCGTGCGCTTTTGCGCGCAACCGGGCGACCCGGCCCGGATACGGCGCTTTCACCTTGCAGAAGGCCATCTGCACTTCCTGCTGGCGCACCTGGGACTTCGCCTTTTCGGCGGCGGCAGCAGCCATCGTCACTTCCAGTTCACCGGCCGCGCCCAGGCCCTGCAGACGCAGCTTGGTCAGATGGGTTTCGCGCATGCCAAGCAGTTCAGCCTGCGCGCTCTGCAGGCGCGCCTCCTGTTCGGCGCAATCAAATTCCACCAGCACCGCGCCGGCCGGGAACGGCTGGCCGATGCCGTAACGGATCGTGCGGATGCGGCCGGCCATCTGGCTCGACAGCGTCGCATCGTCTTCGGCGCCTACCAGCGCGGAAATATCCTTGGCATCGGAGGGACCGGCGGAAGAGGGTGGCAGGGCGGGCGGGGTGCCGGCTGCGGCGGAAGCGGCGGGCACGACGGCGGGCGCCGGTCCGGACTGCGCGAATGCCGGTACGGATGCGCAGGTGTACAAGCCGGCCAGCAGGCAAAGAATGGAGTTGCGGTTCATGTTGTTCGGTTTATTGGCCTTCAATAGGGAAAACGTTGGCGCCGCTGCGGTTCATGCTGAGCGAATAGCGCAGCCCGAGCGTATCCGCGCCGGCATCGGCGGCGGGAGGCGTCACCGCATTTTTCTGGCGCAGCGCCTTGCGCAGCGGTTCGATCATCCGATAGGCGGCGCCTTCGCCCAGTGCCTGCCACTGGTCGTTGCCGACCGGTTCGACCAGCATCGTCGCTTGCTCGCTTTCGGCAATCACCCGGCCGGCCGCATCCAGAAGACGCAGCTTGACGCGCGAGGGGCGTCCGCTGCTTTGCTGCGGGGCAAGTTCGACCGAGGTTTCCAGCCGCAGTTCCGGCTTGCCGTCATTCGCCACCGGCACTTTCGACAAGCGCAGGATGCGCAGCATCGCCGCGCTGAATGGGTCTTTTGCGCTCTCGGGCAGGCCGGCGACCGGCGCCAGCGCGAAGGTGCCGAACTTCGGCAGCGGCTTTTCCGCGAAATTGTCTTTTTCCCACGCCGAGATCCGGGCATGCAGTGCGGCCGCGAGCGCGCCGGGTTCGTGGCTGTCGACTTCGGCCGGCAGGCTGTCCAGCCCGACCGAGTTGTACAGCCGGCCGATCGCCGCCTGCAGGTTCGCATGCACGAAATCGCGCTGCACCCGCGATACCAGGGCGCGGGCCCGGGCACGGATCACTTCCAGTTCGGTCTCCAGACCGACCTGTTTCGCCGACTGCAGGTACTCGACGATGCGCGCGTCGTCGCGGGCGGCGTCGTCCCAGACGCCGAACTCGTGCGCCAGCAGGTCGTAGCGCACCGCCGCCAGCCGCGTCTGGCCGAGGATTGCGGCGGTTGTCGCCAGCTTGCGGGTTTCGTCCATTTCCGCCTGCGCCGCCTGCGCGCGGTTCATCGCGGGAATCGAGAACAGCCGCAGCAGCCCGAAGGACAGGTTGAGGCCGCCCGCTGCCCACTGGTTGTTGAGCAGGTAACGATTACTGTCGTAATGCTCGCCCAGGTCGAGGCCGAAGGACGGCAGCAGGCCCAGCATCTGCTTTTTCCATTCCAGGTCGCTGATACGGGACTTGTAGGTTTCCTCGCGCAATTCCGGTCGATTTTCCAGCGTTGCGGCTTCCAGCGCGCCGATACTCGCGGTCAGCGCGGGCGCCACGAAATTCACGGTGTCGGAGCGGGCCAGCATGTACTTCGTGCCCATCGGCAAGTTCATCAGCGTCGCCAGCTCCAGTTCCGCCTGCGCCATTTCCTGGCGCCGCAGCGACAGCTGTTGTTCCAGGTCGAGCAGCGAGCGGCGGTAGGCGACGATCTGCAGCGGCGGCAGCAGGCGCCGGGTTTCGATCAGCCGGGCGCGGGCCGATGCCTGTTCGATATCGTCGAGCAGGGCATCGATTTCCGGCTGCAGGCGCTGCGCTGCCTCGGCGCGCCACCATGCCAGCCGCACGTCCTGCACCAGGTTCTGCAATGCCTTGCGCCGGCGTTCCTCGGCGATCAGGGACTGGTTCGCCAGCTGCTGCGCGCGTACGTAGCTCAAGCCGAAGTCCAGCATATTCCATGCAAAGCCGATCGATCCGGTGGTGTGGCTGCGTTCCTGCGAAGCGGTCGGATTGGCGGAGATGCGGCCGTCGGGACCGAAGCCAAAACCGAAGGATTCGTTGCTGCGCGCCGAGTAGCCCGCGGCAAGCGTCAGTTTCGGCAGCAGGTCGTGGTTGGCCAGCTCGGTCTGGCCGAGCGCGAGCGCCTGCTCCATCATGCGCACGCGGTAGTCCATGTTGAACCTGATCGCGCGCGCGGTGGCGTCGGCCAGCGTGAGCGGCGCGGCCGGCGCCTCCTGGCCGGCAAACAGTTTTTGCTGCAGGCTGCCGACCTGCACGCGGTATTCTTCCTGGCTGGGCGGCATCGGCTGGACGGCGCAGCCGGCAAGGGCAGCCGCAATCAATGCGGCAAGGCCGGCCAGGCGGAAGGCGGGGCGGTTGTTCCCCTCGTCGTATGGTGTCATGTGATGAATCCGGGGTTAACTTGTACGTTGTGGTCTGACTGTCTTGTTCGTCTGCGTGCCCGCCTCCGCGATGCGCGCAAGGAGCGGATCGCGTCCCGGCCTTGCCTGGCGCAACTGTTCCGCGAAGGGGACCGACTTCTTCACCGGCGCCTCGGCGACCTTGCCGGGCAGGACTTCCTTGCCCGCGGTGCGCTGGGCCGGCTGCTCGCGGCCGCTGTCGCCGGCTGCCTTGTCCGGCGCCTGCTGCACCTTGATGCTGAAGGTGCTGGAGGCTTCGCGCCCGTCGTTGTCGCGCGCAATCACCTTGATGACGATCGCGGCGTTTTCACCGGCGGGCGGACGGCCGGTGAAGCGGCCTGAAACCGGGTCGAAGTCCAGCCACTCCGGCAGCGGCGAACCGTCCAGCAAACTGGCGTCGAGCTGCACCACCGCATTGACGTTGGTGTGGCCGAACGCCTCGCGGGGCACGAAATAGTCGATGCCGGTGCCGCCCTGGACAGCGGTGTCGCGGATGCCCTGGTAGACGAACAGGCGGTCGCTGCCTTTCTGTTGCGCGATATCGATCGCAGGATTGGAGCCGGTTTTTGCGTCCGTCTTGTTGCCGTTGTCCGCGGCCGCCGCCGGCGACTGCACGCGGGAGACGGGGAAGCCGCGGTCGGTCGAGGCCAGCACCTGGTTGTCCGGCCCGTTGCCGTTCGAACGGGCGCCGGTGTCCGGCAGCGGAATGCCTGCCAGCAGGTTGATGCGGCCGGTCGGCTGCGTCGAGGTCTGGTCGGCGCTATTGAAGGACGACATGCCGCTGCCAGGCGACGCCGCCTGGCCCTGCGACGATCCGGTAATGATGGGCGCAATCGTGTCGGCGGTAGGCAGGGTGGCTGCGCCGCCCTGGTTTCCGGGCACGATCAGGTCGCCGCTGCCGGCCGTCGTGCCGCTGCCGCCGCGGTTGACAACGGTTGTCGATCCGGTGCCCGGCGAGCCGCTGCTGCCGCCAGCGGCAGAGTCGGTCGGGCTCGTCGTCGTGCCTGTTCCTGTGGTTGGGCCGCTGGCGCCGCCGGAGCCGCCAGAGCCTCCGCCCGATGTGCCGGGAGCCGTGGTCCCGCCAGTCGTCGGCGTGCCGGTCCCGGGCAGGGCGGTGAGCGTATTGAGCGTGAAGCTGATGGACGACGGGCCGCCCACGTTGCCGGCGATATCCGTCTGGCGCACGTAGACCGTATTGGCTCCCTCGACAGCGGTGAAGCCGCCGCCCCAGTTCGAACCGTCGATGCTGTACTCGACCCGCGCGCCGTCTTCGATGCCGGTCACGTTCAGGCCGGGGTCGCTGACGGTGCTGCTGCCATTGCCCGACTGCAGTGCGATGCCCGGCGCCGCGACCCTGGTATCGAGGCGGAAGCCGATGCTGGATGCCGCACTGACATTGCCGGCGATATCGGTCTGCCGCACATATGCCGTATTCTGGCCTTCCACCGCCGTGAAGCTGCCGCTCCAGCTGACGCCATCCTTGCTGTACTCCACTTTGGCGCCGGTTTCCACGCCGCCTACCTTGAGGGCCGCCGTGTTCGTGATGCGGTCGCCGGCGCTGAAGCCGCTGTCGGTTTCCAGATCGATGGTGGGCGCGGCGATCGTGGTATCCAGCGTGAAGCTGAAGGCAGCCGGTTCGCTGGCCGCGCCGGAGACCGAGACCTGGCGCACGAACACGGTGTTCTTGCCTTCGGCCGGGCTGAAGCTGCTGCTCCAGTGGACGCCGTCAGTGCTGTATTCGACGGCGGCGCCGTTCTTGACGCCGGATACCGTCAACGTGCCGTCCTTCGTGACGCGGTCGGCGCTGCCGGAGCCGGTGTCCGAGGCGAGGCCGACGGAAGGCGGATTCGGGCGCGGATCGTAAGTGAAGGTGAGAGAACCCGCAGCACTGGCATTGCCGGCGATATCCGTCTGCCGGACCCTGACGGTATTGACGCCTTCAACCGCCGTGAAGCTGCCGCTCCAGCTCGAACCGTCGCTGCTGTATTCCACCGTCGCACCCGTTTCCAGCCCGCCGACGTTGAGCGATGGATCGCTGGTGATTTTGTCGGTCTTGCTGCTGCCGGTGTCGTTTGCCAGTGTAATCGTCGGCGTCGCGATCCTGGTGTCGAGGACAAAATTCAGCGACGACGCGCCGCTGACGTTGCCCGCGCGGTCGGTCTGGCGGACGTACACGGTGTTACCGCCTTCCGACAGGCTGTAGCTGCCGCTCCAGGTCGTTCCGTTCCGGCTGTATTCCACGCTCGCGCCTGCCTCGATGCCGTCGACGGAGAGGGCGCCCGTGTTGGTAATTCCGTCCGAGCCGCTCTTGCCGGAATCCGTAACCAGGCTGAGCGACGGCGCGGCGACCGATGTGTCGAGCGTCAGCGACAGGGTCGGAGACGCATCGGATGTATTGTTGGCGGCATCGGTGACTTTGGCCGTCAGGCTCTTGCCGCCGTCGGCGCCGAGGTTGCCGGTCTCAATGTCGACGTAGCCGTTTGCGATGTCGGTGCCCGAGAGCGTCGCGGTGCCGATCGCGGCGCCGCCGAGATACACCTTGACCACGTCGCCCGCGACAGCCGCGTTCGCACCCGTGCCTTGCAGCGTGGCGCGCACCGTCGGCATGGTCACCCTGGTGTACAGGTCGCTGTCGCTGCTACCGCTGTCGGAGACGGGCCGCAGGGACAATAGCGGCGCGGCCGGGGCGGTGGTGTCGCCGCTGCCATTGGTCACGGCTTCGTCATCCAATGCGCCTGCGGCGTTGCCGGCGATGTCCTGGATCTTGTTCGTGCCGGGCGCGTAACTGACGGTCACGGTGTCTGCGTTGGTGACGGCGGAGGCGAGCGTCAGCGTGACGGTGCCGTTCGCCGCATCGACCGTGACCGCGTCCACACTCACGCCGGTGCTCCCATTTGTGGTCACCGTGAAGTCGCCGGGAGCCGGTACTGCCGCACCCATGCCGGAGCCCGTCTCGGTATAGGTCAGCGTCAGGGTAGACCCGCTGACGGACGCCGACGCCAGTACCGGGGCGGTGGTATCGATGACCACCGCCAGTGCCGCTGATGCGTTCGAGGTGTTGCTGGCCGCATCCGTGATGGTAGCGCTGAAGCTGTTGCTGCCGGCGCTCACCGCATTGCTGGTGATGTCGACGTAATCATCGGCGACGTTCTGTGCGGTCAGTGTCGCACTGCCGACCTGCGTATTGCCTTCGTACAGCTTGACCACGTCGCCGGCCACCGGCGCGGCAGCGCCGCTGCCGTTCAGGGAGACGCGGATGGTCGGCGTGGTGTCGCTGGTCTTGTCGTCGGCGTCGCTGGTACCGCTGTCG
>NZ_DASPLS010000088.1:0-5605 GCF_035627455.1 Noviherbaspirillum sp. | reverse complement strand
GGAAGCGCGCTTTCCGGGGGCGCAACAGGTGGTGACGATCGACGGCTTGCGGGTCGAGTATGCGGACGGCTTCGGGCTGGCGCGCTCGTCCAACACGACGCCGGTGGTGGTGATGCGCTTCGAAGGGGAGTCGGAAGCGGCGCTCAAGCGCATCCAGGGGGAGTTCAAGCGCGAAATCCTGGCAAGCAAGCCCGACGCGCGCCTGCCATTTTGATTTGTCGCAGCAGATGTGCCGTACAGATTGTGACTGCTTTCTAACGCACATCAAAACCGCGTACTGAATTGCCGTCTATCTTCAATACATCTGGTTGCCGGAGCAACTTGAATATCGATCAGGGATGACTTTTCTTACTCTAGCCAAGCAAAAGAATAATGTTTATTGATACCAGAAGGGTCGAACAAGGAGCCGTCGTGCAGTCGACGGTATGCATTATCGGTGGCGGCGTCGCCGGGATCACTCTGGCGATGGAGCTGGATAAACAGGGGGTAGACGTCTGCCTGCTCGAAAGCGGCGGTTTCGCGCCCGATGACGGCACGCGCGACTTGTGCCGCGGCGAGGACGTCGGCGAGTGGCGCTACAACTTCGCCGACGGCAGCCGCAGCCGCTTCCTCGGCGGCAGCAGCAACTGCTGGGGCGGCTGGTGTCGTCCGCTCGACCCCTGGGATTTCGAGAAGCGCGACTGGATCGATTACAGCGGCTGGCCGTTCGGCCTGGCGGAGCTGGCGCCTTACTATGACCGCACGCACTCGCTGCTGAAACTGGGCCCGAACAACTTCGATCCCGATTTCTGGGAGCGTTCGATCAACCGGCCTGACGTGCGCCGCATGCCGCTGGTCACCGGGAAGGTGCGCGACACCATTTCCCAGTTCAGTCCGCCAGCGCGTTTCGGCAAGCTGTACCGCGAAACCCTGAAGCGCTCCTCGCGCATCCGCGTCTATCTCTACGCCAACGCGGTCAACATCGATACCGACCGCAGCGCGCAGAACGTGACGCGCATCCAGGTCGCGACGCTGAGCGGCAGGCGGATCGACGTGACGGCACGCTACTACGTGGTGGCCACCGGCGGCATCGAGAATGCGCGCCTGCTGCTGGCGTCGAACAAGGTGGCGCCCGCGGGTCTGGGCAATGCCAACGACCTGGTCGGCCGCTTCTTCATGGACCATCCGCGTCTGATTACCGGAAGCATCCGGTTCGCGGATGAATGGTCGCGCAACAAGCTGTCGGACGTGAAGTACCACTACATGAACTCCGCCGTCGCCGCGCACGGCACGCATGTCGCGCATCAGTACGCGCTGACACCGGAAGTGCTGCAGGAAGAGGGCATCCTCAATGCGCGCGTCTGGTTCAACTCGATTTTCCCGGGCGAAGGCAGCGAAGGCGCGCAGGCGCTGTTCCGCATCAAGCAGGCGCTGCTGCAGAAGGACCAGCAGGACTGGAGCCTGACCAGGGATATCGCGACCATGCTTGCGCATCCGGTCGACACCTTCGGTTACGGCTACACCCGCCTGTTCCAGCCGCGCTGGCTGATCAAGGAAGTGAAGTTCCAGCTCATCGTGGAACCGGAACCCGATCCGAACAGCCGCGTGATGCTGTCGCCGACGCAGAAGGACCAGCTGGGCATGAACCGCGTGCGCGTCGACTGGCGCCTGACGTCGAAGGTGCAGCGCACCTTCGACCGTACCCTGGCGATCCTGGCCGACGACATGCGCCGCAGCGGCGTGGCGCAGGTGAAACTCGATCCGCCGATCGAGGGGAAGAAGTGGCCGTCCGACCTCGAAGGCACCTGGCATCACATGGGCACCACGCGCATGCATGACTCGCCGAAACTCGGCGTTGTCGATCGCAACTGCAAGGTGCACGGCATGAACAACCTGTTTGTCGCGGGCAGTTCGGTGTTCCCGACAGCGGGCGCGAATTTCCCGACGATTACCCTGGCAGCGCTCGCATTCCGGCTGTCCGATCACATCGTCAAGGAAGTGCGCAACAGCAGCACCCATCTCACGATGGAAGCCGCCTAACCCGGTTTCCAGTCTGTCAATCCACGCAACGGCCCGCTTCCTCAGGGCGGGCCGCAGGGCGCGTTCGCCCTCGCGTTTTGCGAGTGCATCGCGCCGGCACTGATGATCGGAGCACTCAGCATGACCAGCACTAAGACCATTCTCGTTACCGGCGCCGCCGGCTATATCGGCTCGCATACCTGCGTCGAACTGTTGAACGCCGGCTATCGCGTCGTCGCCATCGACAACCTGTGCAACAGCTCCGAGGAATCATTGAAACGCGTCGAGCGGATCACCGGCCGCAGCATCGATTTCCATGTTGCCGACGTGCGCGACCGCACCGCGCTCGATGCCCTGCTGCGCGTGCATCCGGTCGACGCCGCGATTCACTTCGCCGGCCTGAAGGCGGTCGGCGAGTCGGTGGAAAAGCCGCTGGCTTACTTTGAAAACAATGTGGCCGGCACCGTCACGCTGCTGCAGGCGCTGGGCGACGCTGGCGTGAAGAATTTCCTGTTCAGTTCATCGGCCACCGTCTACGGCGACCCGGAATCGGTACCGATCAGGGAAACGGCGCGGGTGTCAGTCACCAATCCGTATGGCCGCTCCAAGCTGATGGTCGAACAGGTGCTCGAAGATCTCGGCAAGTCCGACCCGTCCTGGGCGATCGGCGCGCTGCGCTACTTCAATCCGGCCGGCGCGCATCCGAGCGGGCTGATCGGCGAAGACCCGCGCGGCATCCCGAACAACCTGATGCCATTCATCGCACAGGTCGCGGTGGGCCGGCGCGAGAAGCTGTCGGTATTCGGCGACGACTATCCGACGCCGGACGGCACCGGCGTGCGCGACTACATCCACGTGGTCGACCTGGCGCGCGGCCACCTGGCGGCGCTCGCGGAGCTGTTCCGCTCCGGCAAGAGCTTCACGCTGAACCTTGGAACGGGACGCGGCTACAGCGTGCTGGAAATGGTGCGCGCGTTCGAGGAGGCGAGCGGACGCCAGGTGGCGTACCAGATTGTCGGACGCCGGCCGGGCGACATCGCGGTGTGCTATGCGGACCCGAAGACGGCTTGGGACGTGCTCGACTGGCGCGCGCGCAAGGGGCTGGCGGAAATGTGCGCCGACCACTGGCGCTGGCAGAGCATGAATCCGAATGGCTACCAGAGCGCCTGACACGGGTAAAAGCGGAGGTGCGGCAGCGGCGCCGCACTGCGGATAACAGATCAACCATCGAGCGCGATACCCGGTATGCCTGGAAAGAAACGCCTGCTTCACGTCGTCCTGCTGTGCATCTGCGCGGCAGTCGGTTTTTCCGCCTGCGGCGAGGACGCCGAACAGGCGCAGCTGCTTGCGGTCGCCGCCAAGTCCAAGCGGCGCGATGCGCCGGCGCAGAAGACGCCGTTCGGCCAGAAAGCATCCGACTACGTGCTTACCTTTGCCGAGGAATTCGACCGCTACAACGGCGCGCTGTGGACCGACCACCTCTGGTATGAAGACTCGCATCCGACGAAAAACTATACCGTCGAAAACGGCGTGCTGAAGATCTGGCCGCAGCGCGATGCGTCCGGCAAGTTCTTCAACCGGACGCTGGTCACCGACGGCAAGTTCGAACAGAAGTACGGCTATTTCGAAATGGAGGCGAAGCTGCCGCGCGGGAAGGGCACGTGGCCGGCGTTCTGGCTGTTCGCGCATCCCGGCAACCGGCGCCCGGAAATCGACATCATGGAAGCCTATCCCGGCGGGGTCGACCCGTGGGGCTATACCGACGATTCCGGCGTGTCGCGTCCGACCGCCTACGGCGCAACCGTATGGCGCGATGAAGGCGTGTCGGCCGGCGGCCGCCAGATCGACGCCCGCCGCGACCTGTCCGCAAAATTCCACAAGTACGCCGCCAAATGGGAGCCGGACCGGGTGACCTTCTACCTCGACGGCAAGGAAACCTATTCGGTCGACGTGAGGATGGACGACCCGATGTTCATCCTGGTGGACCTCTGGTTTGGCAGCTCGAGCGGCGAGCCGGACGACACCACGCCGACCGGGAAGTCGAACTCGTACGAGATCAACTACATCCGGGCGTGGCAATTCAGGCATCGTTCGCACCACTGATTTTCATTCTGCTGACAGCATGTCCTGTGGTTCCGGCATGCGAGGAACTGCGGCGAAAAACCCTGACTTTTCGCCTTATCTCCTCTGGAACCATTTCTGACAGGAAATGCTCTTAAGAAACTCTTGCTGCTATGAATAAAAGCGGCAACCGTTTCCTCAGGGGCCTATCTTGTCTATTTCATCTCTTCATCGTTACTCGATGGCGGCCGTGTCGAGTGCCGCCGTATTGCTCGCCGCTTGCGGCGGCGGCGCCGGCGGCAGCGGCGACACTGCCGCCGCCACATCCGGTACCGACATCTTTCTTGCGGAATCCACTGTCGTTACCTCCTCCTGGACGCGCTGCGCGCAGGAATACGGCACCTGCAGCTTCAGCGGCACGCGCCGGGTCCGTTACGGCTTGAATGACAAGTGGGCAATCCGGACCGCGACCGGTTCCATCGCCTGCAACAACAGCGTGTTCGGCGATCCCTATCCGGGCGCCAACAAGGTGTGCGAATACGAGACGACGACCGCGCCCGCTCCTGCGCCCGCTCCGGCTCCCGCTCCGGCTCCGGCGCCTTTGCCCGCGCCGACCACCACCTGGACCCGGTGCGCTTCCGAGTACGGCACCTGCACATTCTCCGGCACCAAGCAGGTCCGCTACGGGCTCGGCACGCGCTGGGCCACCCGCACCGCAACCGGTTCCATCGCCTGCAACAATTCGGTGTTCGGCGACCCTTATCCGGGGGCCAACAAGGTGTGCGAGTACGGTACCACCACGACTGCGCCGGCGCCGGCGCCGGCTCCTGCGCCTTCCACAACCACGACCACCTGGACCAGGTGCGCCAGTGAATACGGCACCTGCAGCTTCTCCGGCACGACCACGGTGCGCTATGGACTGAACGACAAGTGGGCCACACGTACCGCGACCGGTTCGATCGCCTGCAACAATTCGGTGTTCGGCGACCCGTATCCGGGTGCGAACAAGGTCTGCGACTACGCAAAGACCACGACAGTGCCTGCGCCCGCACCGGCTCCCGCACCCGCACCGGCACCGGCACCGGCCCCGGCCCCCGCACCCGCACCCGCACCCGCACCCGCACCCGCACCCGCACCAGCCTGGACCCGTTGCGCATCCGAATACGGCACCTGCAGTTTCTCCGGTACCCGCGAAGTGCGCTACGGCCTGCTCGACAAGTGGGCGACGCGTACCGCAACCGGTTCGATCGCCTGCAATAACTCGGTCTTCGGCGACCCTTATCCCGGCGCCAACAAGGTCTGCGAATATGCGTCGGCGACTTCCAGCACCTCGCCCACGCCGTCCACCTCGACCGGACCGTATGGCCAGGATGCGAACCTGTATACCCAGACTTTCGCCGACGAATTCAACAACGGCTTCAACACCAGCGTGTGGAACGACCACATCTGGTATGAAAGCTCGAACCCGACCAAGAACTACACGGTGGAAGACGGCAAGCTGAAGATCTGGCCGCAGCGCGATGCCAGCGGCAAGTTCTTCAACCGC
>NZ_DASPLS010000087.1:0-63435 GCF_035627455.1 Noviherbaspirillum sp. | reverse complement strand
TATCAGGGAACAGAGCCGCTATTATAGGCCGATCTTTCCGGAAATGTCAAAGCCTGGAATGAACTTTATGTCTGCGGCGTGAATGAACCGAAGCGGTTCATTCACAGGCGATGCAATTCCTGGGAATTACAGTACCTTTGCGATGGCATCCACCACGCTGTCGATATTGCGCGAGTTAAGTGCAGCAACGCAAATGCGTCCTGTGTCGACTGCATAGATCGAGTACTCGTTACGCAGGCGCTCGACCTGGGCCTTGGTAAGGCCGGAGTACGAGAACATGCCGCGTTGCTTGATGACGAAGTCGAAGTTGTGTGCAGGCGCTTTTGCCTTGAGTTTCTCGACGAAAGCCTGGCGCATTTCGCGAATGCGCACGCGCATTCCTGCCAGTTCCTCTTCCCACAGCTTGCGCAGTTCCGGCGTCGACAGTGCGGTCGCCACGACCTGGCTGCCGTGGACCGGCGGGTTCGAGTAGTTGGTGCGAATGACGCGCTTCAATTGCGAGAGCACGCGCGCCGCTTCTTCCGTGGTCGAAGCGACAATGCTCAACGCGCCGACACGCTCGCCGTAGAGCGAGAATGACTTCGAGAACGAGTTCGACACGAAAAGCGGGCCGCCGGCTTGCGCAAAACGGCGAACCACCTTGCCGTCTTCATCGATGCCGTCGCCGAAACCCTGGTAAGCCATATCGAGGAAGGGCACCAGGCCACGCTCGGTGACGACCTTGATGACGTCCGTCCATTGGTCGTCAGTCAGGTCGGCGCCGGTCGGGTTGTGGCAGCAGGCGTGCAGCAATACGATCGAGCCGGCCGGCATGTCCTTCAGTGCCTTGAGCATGCCGTCGAAGTTTACGCCGCGGGTCGCCGGATCGTAATACGGGTAGTTGTTGACGATGAAACCTGCGGATTCGAACAGTGCACGGTGATTTTCCCAGCTCGGGTCGCTGATCCACACCTGCGCATTTGGCGAAAAGCGTTTCAGGAAGTCGGCGCCGAGCTTCAGTGCGCCGGTGCCGCCGATGGCCTGTGCCGTGATGGCGCGCTTTTCTTGTACAACTGCGCTGTCGGCACCAAATACGAGGTCTTGCACCGCCTTGTCGTAGGCAGCCAGGCCTTCGATCGGCAGGTAGGTGCGCGGCGCAGCCTTTTCCATCAGCTGGGCTTCCGCCTTGCGCACGCAGTCGAGCAGAGGCACCTTGCCGTTGTCATCGTAGTACACGCCCACGCCCAGGTTGACCTTGGACGGGTTCTTGTCTGCATTGAAGGCTTCGGTGATGCCGAGGATAGGGTCGCGCGGCGCCATTTCGATGGCGCTCAGCAGGGAGGCGGGATGGGATTGGCTCATCGTGATAACATGAAAAGTTGACTGAAAAAGCAGGCTGATGCAGTCGGGTTGTAGTCGGATCGGAGTGATTTGCCCGAGCTGGTGTGCAACTTTCTATTCTACCAAAGGTCGAATGCAGATGGCAGATTTATCCCAGGTATCCAGCACTATCGACGAGTCGAAAATCGTCACCTTCCCCGATTCGCCCTACCGGTTGTATCAGCCGTTTCCGCCTGCGGGCGACCAGCCGGAAGCGATTTCAAAACTGGTCGAGGGCATCGAAGACGGATTGTCGTTTCAGACCTTGCTGGGCGTTACCGGTTCCGGCAAGACCTACACGATGGCCAATACCATCGCGCGGCTCGGCCGGCCGGCGATCGTGTTTGCGCCGAACAAGACGCTCGCCGCCCAGCTCTACAGCGAGTTCCGCGATTTCTTCCCGCACAATGCGGTGGAGTATTTCGTCAGCTACTACGACTACTACCAGCCGGAAGCCTACGTTCCGCAGCGCGACCTGTTCATCGAGAAGGATTCCTCGATCAACGAGCACATCGAGCAGATGCGGCTGTCCTGCACGAAGTCGCTGATGGAGCGGCGCGACGTAGTCATTGTGGCAACCGTGTCGGCGATCTACGGTATCGGTAACCCCAACGAATACCACCAGATGATCCTGACGCTGCGCGCCAAGGACAAGGTCAGCCAGCGTGATGTGATTGCGCGCCTGATTCAGATGCAGTACACGCGCAACGAGGTCGACTTCGGGCGCGGTACGTTCCGGGTGCGCGGCGACACCATCGACGTCTTCCCGGCCGAGCATGCGGAACTGGCGCTGCGCATCGAAACCTTCGACGACGAGATCGACAGCCTGCAACTGTTCGACCCGCTGACCGGGCGCGTGCGCCAGAAAATTCCGCGCTTTACCGTCTATCCGGGGTCGCATTATGTGACGCCGCGCGCGACGGTGTTGCGCGCGATTGAAAGCATCAAGGAAGAATTGCGCGAGCGCCTCGAGTTCTTCCGCAAGGAGGGCAAGCTGGTCGAAGAGCAGCGGCTCGAGCAGCGTACGCGTTTCGACCTCGAGATGATGCAGGAGCTCGGTTTCACCAAGGGCATCGAGAACTATTCCCGTCACCTGTCCGGCGCCAAGCCGGGCGAGCCGCCGCCGACGCTGGTCGATTACCTGCCGCAGGACACCGTGATGTTCCTCGATGAATCCCATGTGTTGCTCGGCCAGCTGAACGGCATGTACAACGGCGACCGCGCGCGCAAGGTCAACCTCGTCGATTACGGATTCCGCCTGCCGTCCGCGCTGGACAACCGGCCGCTGAAGTTCGAGGAATTCGAAAGCAAGATGCGCCAGACGGTCTTCGTGTCGGCCACGCCGGCGGAATACGAAGCATCGCATGCCGGCCAGGTCGTCGAGCAGGTGGTGCGCCCGACCGGCCTGGTCGACCCGGCGATCATCGTGCGGCCCGCGAGCACCCAGGTTGACGACCTGATGTCGGAAATCACCGAACGGGTGAAGAAGAACGAGCGGGTCCTGGTTACCACGCTGACCAAGCGCATGGCCGAGCAGCTGACGGAATTCTTGGGCGACAACGGTGTGAAGGTGCGCTATCTGCACAGCGACATCGACACCGTGGAGCGGGTGGAAATCATCCGCGACTTGCGCCTCGGCACCTTCGATGTACTGGTGGGCATCAACCTGTTGCGCGAAGGCCTGGACATCCCCGAAGTGTCGCTGGTCGCCATTCTCGATGCGGACAAGGAAGGCTTCCTGCGTTCCGAGCGCAGCCTCATTCAAACCATCGGCCGCGCGGCGCGCAACCTGAACGGCACGGCAATCCTGTACGCCGACCGGGTGACGGACTCGATGAAGCGCGCGATCGGCGAGACCGAGCGTCGCCGCGCCAAGCAGATCGCCTTCAACAAGGCCAACAACATCACGCCGGCCGGCGTGAAGAAGGAGATCCGCGACCTGATCGACGGCGTCTACAGTCCGCAGGACGCGCGCGCGGAGCTGCAGGTGGCACAGGAGCAGGCGAAGTACGAGTCGATGAGCGAAAAGCAGGTCAGCAAGGAAATCAAGCGCCTGGAAAAGCTGATGATCGAGCACGCAAAGAACCTGGAGTTCGAAAAGGCGGCACAGGTGCGCGACCAGTTGCACGTGCTGAAGCAGCAGCTGTTCGGCGCTCCCGGCGTCGACAACGTGGTGTCGATCACGGGCAAGTAGCAGCGCGAGGCAGGGGCGGCATCCGGCGCCGGTGGCCGCGGCGGAAAACGGTACAATCCGGCTTTTCGCTCCCGACTCGCCATGCACAACGCCATTCCGCAGTCCATCCTCGACGCGCTCGATCTCGCGCATCCATCATGGCGTCCGGTGCTCATGCGCGGGCTGACATCGCTGGCTGAGGCAGATCCGGCCTATCTTCCGGCCCTGGCCGGGGATTCGTACCTGCCGACCCGGGGGCGGCTATTTGCCGCATTCAGCCAGCCGCTGGACCGGGTCCGCTACGTGCTGGTCGGCGAGGGGCCTTATCCGCGCGAGCAGAGTGCCACCGGCGTTTGCTTCATGGATGGCGCGGTCGAGTCGCTCTGGTCGGAAAAGGGCTTGTCCAAGCAGGTCAACCGGGCAACGTCTTTGCGAAATTTCATGAAAATGCTGCTGGTCGCGGACGGACTCCTGGCGCCGGACAGTACCGGCGGCGACGCGCTGGCGCATGTTTCGCTGAAAGCGCGCGCGATCGGCACGCCGTTTATCCAGACGCTGACCGAACTGCAAGCCAACCTGACGCGCCATGGATTCCTGCTGCTGAACGCATCGCTGGTCTATCGTGCTCACGTAGCGCCGGCCAAGGATGCCAGGGCCTGGCAGCCTTTCCTGGAGGAGGTACTGCGCGGCCTGGCAGGCGAGGCGCACGCGCGGGACGGGGCGCCGCCGCTCCTGGTGTTGTGGGGCAGGATCGCGGAGCAGCTGAAAGCGCTGCAATCAACCGCGCGATTCCCGAAGGCGGTGTCCGAGCATCCGTATAACCTGTCTTTCATCAGCAATGCCGCGATGCAGGCGCTGTTCGGGCCGATGCGCCTCCTGATGAAGCAGGATGTCTAGATCAGGCTCATCTGGCGCGGGTCTTGTGCTTCCATTCTTGCGCCGGCGTCCTTAGGCGGCGTAACCGGTGCAACCTGCACAACCTGCGCCTCCGCAGACGCGGTGCCGCTGTTCCTTGTGCGCTTGTCCGTTTTTCCGTCGTGCACGAGCAGGCGCCTGAGCATCATATCGAAACAGGCGAGCAGTGCCCGGGGCTGGTCCTCGACGCTGTATGCCTGGCGGATGATCATGCCGTCCCAGAGGGCAGTGAGCAGCAGGGCGGTATTGCGCGCATCCAGGGCCGGGTCGACGTGACCGCGGGCCTGGGCGGTGCACAGCAGGTCGGTCAGGCCGTCGATCCATTCCGTCTCGGTCTTGCGCACGACGTTTCCCACGCGCTTGTTGCGCAGGCCCTCCGCATACACCTCGGTCATCAGGCTGACGTCGCTGGGAGCAGCGTAGCGTTCAGCAAAAGCCAGGGCCACGCTCGTCAGCGCATCCGGGAGGTGCTCCGCCTGGCGCAAATCCTGCAGGATCGCGCGCGCCTGGCGCCGCTCCTCTTCCGCCATTGCTTCGATGATGGCGTCCTTGCTGCTGAAGTAGCGGTATACCGCGCCGGGGCCAAGCCCGATTTCCGCGCAGATCTCCTGCATCGATGTCTGGTGAAAGCCGGTTTTGCGGAAGCACCTGGTTGCCGCCCTGAGGATTTCGCTGCGCTTTTTTTCTGCCTTGGGGGTGGGGGAGGGGACGGTCTTTGATTTTCTTGCGGACATGCTTTATCGGACAGAAGCTTCGTTACTTGCGGAAATGTTCATTATAGATTGAACGAGTACTCAATTTTTCGGTGTTCGCCGGGTTTTTGTGGTGGGAAAGGAAGTGCTCATCCGGTGTGCGTCGTGCGTCCTATGCGCCGGCTTCTTTTCGTGATGTCCGGATTGTTCTTTTTCCAACAAGAGATTGCGATACATCATGCTATGCACGCGCTGTTGCTGTAACCATCCGAAGTGTGGTTCTTGATTTTTCGCGGGCATTCCTTCGCGGTTCTACGTTTCAAGGGCAGGTTATGACAGCTACGCGCGTCTTGTTTGTGTGCATGGGCAATATCTGCCGCTCTCCGACGGCGGAGGCGGTGCTGCGCAAATATGTGGAGGAGCTCGGCCTGGGCGACAGCTTCGTTATCGACTCAGCGGGCACTCACGGCTACCACATCGGCGAAGCTCCGGATCCCCGTGCCCAAGCCTCGGCGCGGCGGCGCGGCTACGACCTGTCGAATCTGCGGGCGCGCCAGGTCGAGGCAGAGGACTTTGAGCGCTTTGACCATATTCTCGCAATGGATTTCAACAACCTGGCAACCCTGGACGCCATCTGCCCACACGGCCACAAGTCGAAGATGGGGCTGCTGATGCCCTACGCGCGCAACCGTCGCGCAACGATCGTCCATGATCCCTACTATCGCAGTGCCAAGGATTTCGACCTGGTGCTGGATTGTATAGAGGACGCGTGCAAGGGCTTGTTGCAGGTGCTTTCCGGTACTGCGGAGGGGCTTCTGCCGGCCGGCTGGCAGTCACAGACGCGGCTGAATGTGCATTCGAATGCCTGGGCGTTCCCGCAACGGGTATGGAACCCGCGCGCCTGAGCGTCGCAGGTTCCGTTTGCAGCAAATCCGGCAGGTGCATGTAAAAATTGCCACACCCATGCCGCGCGCTGGTATGCCAGTCCTTTTACACTCGGCGACAGTGCGTCATTTTCTGCTGGTACGGACTTTGCGTTGGGCCGTGTATTCGATGATTTGTCTGAACGTCTACGTTATGGCAACGTTGAAAGCGGCAATCTTTACAATCGGCTGGCTCGCAGCGGGCGCTGTATATGCGCAACCGCCCCAATCCCTATTTCAGGAGGCGGACCAGGGTAGCCAAAGCTTTCATTCCGCCCACGCTGACTCTCTTGCTGACGACCAGGCTTCCTACCCGGTGGTCCCCTTCGCTGCCGCGTCCGGTTCATCTTCCTCTTCTGCTTATTCAGAGCTGAGCGAGCGGGGCAAATTCCTGGCGGTCGAGCGCCCCGATTCACCTCGTTCAGTCGCGGTTGGTGTTGCCTATCGTTTGCAGCCGGAGCGGGCCGATTTTTGGCGCGACCCGTCGATACGGGGCGGTTCGGTTCTCGATATGCGCGCCGGCATGCTGACCGGGGTGGACGGCGACCGCAGGGCCTTGATGTCGGCGGAGCGATGGCTGGATCATTCCGGAAGCGTAACGGGCGAAGTCGGTGTCGGCTATGTGCGCAGCGGCGTGAAGGTCGAGGGCGTTTCAGTGTCCCGCCAGCACGAGGACAAGGCAGGCGTGCCGGGGGATTACCTGCGGCCCGCGTCCCGGTCGACGCGGCTTTCGTTTTCGCCTGCTCCCGACTGGGTGTTCCAGTTAACGCGGGGCAGCGCAAGCGGCCTCGATTACCTTGTGCCGGGTGAGGAGGTCAGGCGCACCGCGTTATCCGCCACCTATTCCCATGCGCTGGAAGGCGGCGACTGGAAAACCACCTTGGCCTGGGGGCGCAATTCAAGAAAATTTCGCCAGTCGACGTTCGGGTACTTGCTCGAATCCTCGCTTCGTTTCAGCGGGGAGCAGGTCGTATTCGGCAGGCTGGAGCGGGTCGGCAGCGACGATTTGCTGCGGGAAAACGAGTCGCTGCAGCGCCAGATGTTCAAGCTTAACAAGTTCACCGCCGGCTTCTATCAGGGGGTACGGGTAACGACATCCCTTGCACTCGATGTCGGTATCTTCGTCAGCCGCCACTTCGTACCGTCCGGGATGGCCGTGTCCTACGGTGGTAATCCCACCGCCTACATGATGTTCATGCGGGTCAAGCTGCATTAAGTTGTCAGGCGTCAATTTATCCGGAAAGCCGCCCGCTCACGGCGGCGGCGGGATAGGAAATATGAAATAATAACGTTGCACCGCAGCAATCGCTGTGACGCCTAAGATCGCTCTCGCCTTGCAGGGAAAAATGGCTCCGGCAATACCTGACGAAATCACTCAACTTTGATATACTTGACCAAAATCTTCGGGAATCCCGGATATTCATTAGAACTTGGATAAAGTCATCTTGGAGTGGAACATCATGCGTCTGACTACCAAAGGCCGTTTTGCAGTAACCGCGATGATCGATCTGGCAATGCGCCAGGATAAGGGGCCGGTTACGCTGTCCGCGATCAGCCAGCGGCAGGAAATTTCCCTGTCCTACCTTGAGCAGTTGTTCGGCAAGCTGCGGCGGCATGAAATTGTGGAGTCGGTGCGTGGCCCTGGCGGCGGTTATACGCTGGCACGCCGTGCGGAGGATGTGACGGTGGCCGACATCATCATCGCCGTGGATGAGCCGCTGGATGCGACGCAATGCGGCGGCAAGGAAAATTGCCACAGCCCCGGCCATGAGCACGGCTCGCGCTGCATGACGCACGACCTGTGGGCGACGCTGAACGCGAAGATGGTTGAATACCTGGACTCTGTTTCCCTGAAGGATCTCGTGGACCAGCAGCGCCAGAAGAACGCCGAACACAACGTGGTGCTGGTACCCCGTCCCCACGTAGCCGCATGATTGGAGTAAAGACAGCATGAACGCCCCATTGGAAAAAAGCCTGATCGATACCATCAAGGCGCCGCATTTTCCGATCTACATGGATTACTCGGCAACCACCCCGGTCGACCCGCGCGTGGCAGACAAGATGATTCCGTTCCTGCGCCAGCAGTTCGGCAACCCGGCTTCACGCAGCCATATGTATGGCTGGGAAGCGGAGAAGGCGGTCGAGGAAGCGCGTGGCCATGTCGCGGCGCTGGTGAACGCCGATCCGCGCGAAATCATCTGGACTTCCGGCGCAACCGAAAGCAACAATCTCGCGATCAAGGGCGCCGCGCATTTCTACAAGACCAAGGGCAAGCACATCATTACGGTCAAGACCGAGCACAAGGCCGTGCTGGACACCGTGCGCGAACTCGAACGCGAAGGCTTCGAGGCGACCTACCTGCAGCCGCAGGACAACGGCTTGATCACGCTGCAGCAGATCGAGGAGGCAATCCGCCCCGACACCATCCTGGTTTCCGTGATGCTGGTGAATAACGAGATCGGCGTGATCCAGCCGATCCCGGAAATCGGCGAGCTGTGCCGCTCGAAGGGAATTATTTTCCATTCCGATGCCGCACAGGCAACCGGCAAGGTGGCGATCGACCTCGAGAAGTGGAAGGTCGACCTGATGAGCTTCAGCGCCCACAAGACCTACGGCCCGAAGGGCATCGGCGCGCTGTACGTGCGGCGCAAGCCGCGCGTGCGCATCGAAGCGCAGATGCACGGCGGCGGCCACGAGCGCGGGCTGCGTTCGGGCACGCTGGCGACGCACCAGATCGCCGGCATGGGCGAAGCTTTCCGCCTCGCCAAGGAAGAGATGGATACGGAACTGGCGCGCATCAAGGCCTTGCGCGACCGGCTGGCGAAGGGTTTGACGGAAATCGAGGAAGTCTATGTCAACGGCGACATGGAGCACCGGGTGCCGCACAACCTGAACGTCAGCTTCAACTACGTGGAAGGCGAGTCCCTGATCATGGCGATCAAGGACATCGCGGTGTCTTCCGGTTCCGCTTGTACTTCGGCCAGTCTGGAACCATCTTATGTATTGCGCGCGCTCGGCCGCAGCGACGAACTGGCGCACAGCTCGATCCGTTTCACGATCGGCCGTTTTACCACCGAAGAGGACATCGATTTCACGGTGAACCTGATCAAGACCAAGGTTGCCAAGCTGCGCGAACTGTCGCCGCTGTGGGAAATGTACAAGGACGGCATCGATCTCAACTCAATCCAGTGGGCTGCGCACTGAAGCGGCCCCGACTGAACAGGTAAAGGAGCATCAACATGTCTTATTCCGAAAAAGTTCTCGACCATTATGAAAACCCCCGCAACGTCGGCTCCTTCCAAAAGGGCGACGAGTCGGTAGGGACCGGCATGGTCGGCGCGCCGGCATGCGGCGACGTGATGAAGCTGCAGATCAAGGTCGGCGCCAACGGAGTGATCGAAGACGCGAAGTTCAAGACCTACGGCTGCGGTTCGGCGATCGCCTCGTCCTCGCTCGTGACGGAATGGGTGAAGGGCAAGACGCTGGACCAGGCAATGTCGATCAAGAACACGCAGATCGCGGAAGAGCTGGCGCTGCCGCCGGTGAAGATCCACTGCTCGATTCTTGCCGAAGATGCGATCAAGGCGGCCGTGCAGGATTACAAGGCCAAGCACGGATCGGAGTCGAAGGAAGCGGCCTGATTTTGCGCCCCGGGGAGGCCCGGGGCAGGGACAAGAAGCGAAACTGCCATGGCAATCACACTGACAGAAAAAGCGGCAAAGCATATCAACCGCTACATTGAACGGCGCGGCAAGGGGATCGGGCTGCGTTTCGGCGTGCGTACCACCGGCTGTTCGGGGCTGGCGTACAAGCTCGAGTATGTCGACGAAAGCTCGCCGGAAGATGCGGTGTTCGAGTCGCACGGCGTCAAGGTGTTCGTCGATCCGAAGAGCCTCCCTTATATCGATGGCACCGAACTTGATTTTGCGCGCGAGGGATTGAACGAAGGCTTCAAGTTCCACAACCCGAATGTCAAGGATGAATGCGGCTGCGGAGAAAGCTTCCGTATTTGATGCAGCCGGGCTTTCCACTCGGAAGCCGGAAAACCCGGTCTCATGACAAGCCTGTTGAAGTCGTAACAGGCTTTTGTTTTAGATAACCATGCAAAACCACTTCGAGCTGTTCCACCTGCCCCAGCGCTTCGACGTCGACCCGGCGGCGCTGGACAAGGCGTATCACGAAGTGCAGAACCGGGTCCACCCGGACAAGTTTACGAATGCGACCGACACCGAAAAACGGGTCGCGATGCAGTGGGCGACGCGCGCCAACGAGGCATACCAGACGCTCAGGAATCCGTACAAGCGCGCCGCCTATCTGTGCGAACTGAACGGCGTTGACCTGCAGACCGAGTCCAACACGGCGATGCCGCGCGAGTTCCTGATGCAGCAGATGGAGTGGCGCGAAGCGCTGGACGACGCCAGGGCGGAATTGGACCTCGGCGCACTCGAACAGCTCGATGCCGAACTGCGGGCGGTGCGCCAGGCCGAACTCGCCCGCATCGGCGAGCGCCTGGACGCGCAGGATTTCGAGGCGGCCGCGCAGGGTGTGCGCAAGCTGATGTTCCTCGAGCGATTCGGCAGTGAAGTGCATGCCGTTTTTGAAATGCTCGAAGGCTGAAAAAGAATACTTAAAGGGGATCGTGGCCGGCGCTGCAGGAGCAACGCATGGCGTATCGACAGGCTGAATACAAGATGGCGCTACTTCAAATTTCCGAACCCGGCATGTCCACCGCGCCCCACCAGCACCGGCTGGCCGTGGGTATCGACCTGGGAACCACCAATTCGCTGGTTGCGACCGTACGCAGCAGCATTCCTGAAGTGCTGAGCGACGAGGAGGGCAGGGCCCTGCTGCCGTCCATCGTGCGTTACCTGCCTAATGGCAATGCGCACATCGGCTACAAGGCGCAGGCGGCGCAGACCACCGATCCGAAGAACACGATCGTGTCGGTCAAGCGCTTCATGGGACGCGGGCTGAAGGACATCGCCTATGTCGAGAACCTGCCGTATGACTTCATCGATGCGCCGGGCATGGTGCAGCTGAAAACGGTCGCCGGGGTGAAGAGCCCGGTCGAGGTGTCGGCGGAGATCCTGGCGACGCTGCGCCAGCGTGCCGAAGATGCGCTGGGTGACGAACTGGTCGGTGCAGTGATCACCGTGCCCGCCTACTTTGACGATGCGCAGCGTCAGGCCACGAAGGACGCGGCCAAGCTGGCGGGGCTGAATGTGCTGCGCCTGCTGAACGAGCCGACCGCGGCCGCGATTGCGTACGGACTGGATCACGGCTCCGAAGGGATTTATGCGGTCTACGACCTGGGCGGCGGCACCTTCGATATTTCCATTCTCAAGCTGACCAAGGGCGTGTTCGAGGTGCTTGCCACCGGCGGCGACTCCGCGCTCGGCGGCGACGACTTCGACCACCGCCTGCTGTGCTGGATGATCGAGCAAGCCAGGCTCGCACCGCTGTCGGACAAGGACACCCGGATCCTGATGGTGAAGGCGCGCGAGGCAAAGGAACTGCTGTCGTCGCAATCGGAAACCCATATCGATGTGGTGCTCAATTCCGGCGAGGAAGTGCACCTGACGCTGACGGCGGCCACCTTTGCCCAGATCACTCAGCATCTGGTAAACAAGACCATCACGCCGACACGAAAGGCGCTGCGCGACGCGGGCCTGTCGGTCGACGACGTCGACGGCGTCGTGCTCGTCGGCGGCGCGACCCGCATGCCGCACATCCGCAAGGCGGTCGGTGATTTTTTCCAGACGACGCCGCTGGCCAACATCGACCCGGACAAGGTGGTCGCGCTCGGCGCGGCGATCCAGGCCAACCTGTTGGCGGGCAACCGGGCGGCGGGCGACGACTGGCTGCTGCTGGATGTGATTCCGCTGTCTCTGGGCATTGAAACCATGGGCGGGCTGGTGGAAAAGGTGATTCCCCGCAATTCCACCATCCCCTGTGCCCGGGCGCAGGAGTTCACCACCTTCAAGGACGGCCAGACGGCGATGGCGATCCACGTGGTGCAGGGCGAGCGTGAACTGGTGAGCGACTGCCGTTCGCTCGCGCGCTTCGAGCTGCGCGGCATCCCGCCGATGGCCGCCGGCGCCGCGCGCATCCGCGTGACCTATCAGGTGGATGCCGACGGCCTGCTGTCGGTCTCGGCGCGCGAGCAGCGTTCCGGCATCGAAGCGTCGATCGCGGTCAAGCCCTCGTACGGCCTGGGCGACGATGAAGTCGCGAAGATGCTGCAGGATTCCTATCAGTCCGCCGAAATCGACATGAAGCTGCGCGCCCTGCGTGAAGAACAGGTCGAGGCCGAGCGCATCCTGCTGGCGACGCAGTCGGCGCTGGACGCCGATGCGGACCTGCTGTCGGACGACGAGCGCGCCGTGATCGCCGCGCTGATGGAGGCGGTGCGCCAGGCCTCGCAGGGAGATGAGCACGGTGCGATCAAGGCGGCGGTGGATGCGCTGGCCAGGGGCACCGAGGAATTCGCGGCGCGCCGCATGGATCGGAGCGTGCGCTCGGCATTGGCGGGCAAGAAGCTCGACCAGGTCGCCTGAGCCGCAGGTACACAAAACATAACCGAGGTAAAACAAGTGCCACAAATCGTTGTTCTTCCCCATGCCACCCTCTGCCCCGACGGGGCGGTGATTGAGGCGCCCGCGGGCAAATCGATCTGCGACGTGCTGCTCGAAAACGATATCGACATCGAGCACGCATGCGAAAAATCCTGTGCGTGCACCACCTGCCATGTGGTGGTGCGGGAAGGCTACGAGTCGCTGGAAGATCCCGAGGAAAAAGAAGAAGACCTGCTGGACCGCGCGTGGGGACTGGAGGCGACGTCGCGCCTGTCCTGTCAGGCGATCCTCGACAAGGAAGACCTCGTGATCGAGATCCCGAAGTACACCATCAACCAGGTCAGCGAAAACCACTGAGCGGTAGGGGGCGGCATGAAATGGACTGATATTGCGCGTATCGCCGAAGAGTTGCACGACAAGTATCCCGATGTCGATCCGATGAACCTGCGCTTTACCGACCTGCACAACTGGGTGTGCGACCTGGAGGATTTCGACGACGATCCGAAGCGTGGCGGCGAGAAGGTGCTGGAAGCGATCCAGATGGCCTGGATCGAAGAGGCCAGGTAAGCCCGGGCCTCAGGCCGGCGGGAGCGGCAGCGAAACAACCAGTGCCGTGCCGCTGTCCTGCCCGCTCAGGATCTCGAGGCTGCCGCCGAATGCATTGATCCGTTCCTCGATGCCGACCAAGCCAAAGGAATTGGCCTTTCTGCAGCGGTCCGGAACGATGCCGATGCCGTTGTCCGCAATGCGAAGCTGCATGCGGGCCCCCTCCCGGCGCAATGCGACCCGCACCGTGCTTGCCTGCGAATGGCGAAGCACGTTGTTCAGCGACTCCTGCACGATGCGGAACAGGGCGGTGGCGCGGTCGTCGTCGAGGGCGACATCGTCTTCCATTGCGAGCTCGCAGACGATCCCGCTACGGCGCTGGAAATCCTGCAATTGCCATTCGATCGCGGCCGCCAGGCCGAGGTCCAGTACCGTGGGCCGCAAGTTGTTGATCGCGGCGCGCACCGCTTTCATCGTCGCGTCAATCTGCCCGAGCGCACTGCGTACCCGTTCATTGAGCCGGGGATGGGTACGGCCGGTACGGCGCTGCAGTATCGATACTTCCAGGCGCAGTGCCAGCAAGTTCTGCCCGAGGTCGTCGTGCAGTTCGCGCGCAATGCGCTTGCGCTCGTCTTCCCTGACGCGCTCCTGGTGTGAAATCAGGTGCCGGAGCATCTGGCGCGAGTGCTGCAGCTCATCTTCGATTTTCTTTCGTTCCGAAATGTCGGTGCAGGTGCCGATGTAGCCGAGAAACCCGCCCGACGGGGACAGTCGCGGCACGCCGTGCGCCAGCATGAAGTGGTAGCCGCCGTCGCTGTTCTTCAGCCGGTATTCCAGAGTGAAGGACCGCCGCAGGGCGAAGGCGGCATCGTGTGCTGCGGCACAGGCGGCAAGGTCGTCGGGATGGATGCCATTCCTCCAGCCCGTTCCCAGTTCTTCTTCGAGGCGGCGGCCGGTGAACTCCAGCCACATCCGGTTAAACCAGAGATACTCCATATCCGGTCCGGTAATCCATATCAGGACCGGAGCCGAATCCGCCATCAGGCGGAACCGCTCCTCGCTTTCGATCAGGCTGAGCTCCGCCTTTTTCCGTTCGCTGACGTCGCACAGCACGACGCGGCAGGACTGCCGCGCCGGGTCCGCATTGGCCTCAAGGTGCGCAAAGAACGGATTCCGGCCGGAGTCGAGAAAGCGCAGCTCGCAGCTTTCCTTGGCCTCGCTCGCGAATACCTGCTTCAGGAACTCGGTGAACGACGCGTGCATGTCGAGCGAAATGAACTCCCGCAGACGGCGGCGCAGCAGGGCTGAACGCGTGGCGCCCAGGAGGCCGGCGCCGGAGAGGTTGACTTCAAGAATAACGCCGTGGCGGTCGAGCCGGAAGTAAGCCACGGGCGCGCGCTCGTACAGATCGGTATAGTGGGCAACGGCCTCTTCGACCGCCAGCGCTCTGTGGGAGGAGGGGATGGCGGAGTCGGCGCCGGTGTCATGGTGGCTGGCGGCCGGCCGCGTCCGCTTGATTCCATCGGGCGCGCGCGGGAGGCAGCCGGACAGGCTCGAGCGCCCCGCGTCGCCTCTCCGCTTGTCGTCATCGTGATCCACTGCTGCCTCGCAAAAAAAATGCAAAACTGACAAGTATGCAGGTGCAAAAAAGGCGGCACAAGTGCCGCCTTTGCCAGGATTTTCCGGCTGCCCGAATCGCCTATGCGCGGGAGGTAAGCTGACCATCGACGACGCGGACCCGGTCGCCCACATTCCATGCCGGTTGCTGCGCATACGGGAAGGTGCGGATGTCGCCGTCTTCCATGCGCACGCGTACCTTGTAGCTGGTGGTCGCGCGGCTGCGTTTCTCGATCTCGTTTCCGGCATAACCGCCGCCCACCGCGCCGGCAACGGTCGCGATCTTGCGGCCGTTGCCGCCGCCAACCTGATTGCCGAGAACACCGCCCAGCACCGCGCCGGCGACCATGCCGACGCCGCTGGGCTGCGCAACCTGCTCGATCGCCTGGATCGACTCGACGCGGCCGCAGCTATGGCAGATCGCGGGCGCCTGCGCCACCCTCGGTGCCGGCTCCGCGTAAGACCGGCGCGGTTGTGCGTGGCTGGATTCGGTTGCGGGGCGGGCCGTAGCGCGCTTTTCGGCTGGCGCCTGCCTGACGGGCGCCGGCGCGTCGTCGTCTGCCTTGGCTTGCTGTTTCGGCTCGACCAGCGCGGCGGGCGATGCGGCGGCGACAGTCGGACCGGCCGTAGCGGCGACCGGCGTCGCGGGCGCGGCGGCGGAGCTATGGGAGTTCGGAATCAAGCCGGTGATCGCGGCAACCCCGGTGAGGCTGACCAACATGACCGAGATGGCGGCGCCAGCGACCAGCGGGTGAATGCGGTTGGTAGTATTGTTTTCCATGATTACCTCCTGATATCGGACATCGTCCGTCGATTGCATGACACGATTATCAGAGGGAAGCACGGCCAAAAAAAGGAAATTAATGTGTCAGCTGTAAGCCTTTGTAACGCCGTTTCGCGGCGGGCAGTGCAAACGATGGCAGAAAGAAAAACGGGGCCGTCGCCGGGCCCCGTTCTGCATGACGCTGCGTTAGCGGTCAGTCTTCCCGGCGCAGGTGCGGGAACAGGATGACGTCGCGGATATTCGGCGAGTCGGTAATCAGCATCATCAAGCGGTCGATGCCGATGCCGCAGCCGCCGGTCGGGGGCAGGCCGTACTCGAGTGCGCGGATGTAGTCGGCGTCAAAATACATCGCTTCCTCGTCACCCGCATTCTTTGCCTCGACCTGCGCATGGAAGCGCGCGGCCTGGTCTTCCGGATCGTTCAGTTCCGAGAAGCCGTTGGCGATTTCGCGGCCGGTGATGAACAGTTCGAAGCGCTCGGTGATGCCGGGCACGGTGTCGGAGGCGCGCGCCAGCGGCGACACTTCGACCGGATAGTCGATGATGTAGGTCGGGTCCCACAGCTGGGATTCCGCAGTCTCCTCGAACAGCGCGAGCTGCAGTGCGCCGATCCCGGCATTGGCGAGCGGCTGGACCCCGAATTTCTTCAGCTCGGCACGCAGGAAGGCGGCGTCGTGCAGCTGCGCTTCGGCGTATTGCGGCGCGTACTTGTTGATCGCGCCGACGATCGTCAGCCGCTCGAAAGGCTTGGACAGATCCAGCTCGCGGCCCTGGTAGGTAAGGCGTGCGGTGCCGTGCGCGTCGAGCGCCGCCTGACGAATCACCGCTTCGGTGAAGTCCATCAGCCACTTGTAATCCACATAGGCGGCGTAGAACTCCATCATCGTGAATTCCGGATTGTGGCGCGGCGACACGCCTTCATTGCGGAAGTTGCGGTTGATTTCGAACACGCGCTCGAAGCCGCCGACCACCAGGCGCTTCAGGTACAGTTCCGGCGCGATGCGCAGGTACATCTGCATGTCGAGCGCATTGTGATGGGTGATGAAGGGCTTGGCCGCGGCGCCACCGGGGATCGGGTGCAGCATCGGCGTTTCCACTTCCATGAAGCCGTGTTCTGCCATGAAGCGGCGCATCGACGACATCGCCGCCGTACGTTCCCGGAACACACGGCGCGTTTCCTCGCTCATGATCAGGTCGACGTAGCGCTGGCGGTACTTGGTTTCCTGGTCATGCAGGCCGTGGAACTTGTCCGGCAACGGGCGCAGCGACTTGGTCAACAGGCGAAGCCCGGTTACCTTCACCGACAGCTCGCCGGTCTTGGTCTTGAACAGCGTGCCCTCGGCGCCAAGGATGTCGCCCAGGTCGTAGTGCTTGAAGGCGGCGTGCGTCGCCTCGCCGGCATTGTCGTTTGTGATGTAGAGCTGGATGCGGCCGTTGGCTTTCACGCCGGACGCGTCCTGGATCGTCGCGAAGGATGCCTTGCCCATTACCCGCTTGAGCATCATGCGGCCGGCCACGGATACCATGATCGGCTCGGCTTCGAGCTGCTCGTTGCTCAGCTCGCCGTATTGGGCGTGCAGGTCGGCCGACTTGTGCTCGGGACGGAAGTCGTTGGGGAAGGCGGGACCTTGCTCGCGCAGTGCGGCCAGCTTCGCGCGGCGCTCGGCCATGATGGAGTTCTCGTCCTGGGCCGGCGCGGTTTGTTCGTGTTGATTGGTCATGGACATTCAGCGGTCAATGTTGGAATTGCGATTGGCTTACACACCCTGCTTCAGCGATGCGGCGATGAAGTCGTCCAGGTCGCCGTCGAGCACGGCCTTGGTGTTGCCGACTTCGTGGTTCGTGCGCAGGTCCTTGATGCGCGACTGGTCGAGCACGTAGGAGCGGATCTGGTGGCCCCAGCCGATGTCGGTCTTGGCGTCTTCCATCTTCTGCTGTTCAGCCATGCGCTTGCGCAGTTCGAGTTCGTACAGGCGCGACTTCAGCATCGCCCATGCCTCGGCACGGTTGCGGTGCTGGCTGCGGTCGTTCTGGCACTGCACGACGATGCCGGACGGGACGTGCGTCAGGCGCACCGCGGAATCGGTCTTGTTGATGTGCTGGCCGCCGGCGCCGGAGGCGCGGAAGGTGTCGGTGCGCACGTCGGCCGGGTTGACCTCGATCTCGATCGATTCATCCACCTCGGGATAGACGAACACGCTGGAAAACGAGGTGTGGCGGCCGTTGGCCGAGTCGAACGGGGACTTGCGCACCAGCCGGTGCACGCCGCTCTCGGTGCGCAGGAAGCCGTATGCGTATTCGCCTTCGACCTTGATCGTGGCGGTCTTGATGCCCGCGACTTCGCCGTCGGACTGTTCCAGGATCTCGGTCTTGAAGCCCTTGCGCTCGCAGTAGCGCAGGTACTGGCGCAGCAGCATCGATGCCCAGTCCTGCGCCTCGGTGCCGCCGGCGCCGGCCTGGATGTCGATGAAGCAATTGTTCGGATCCATCGGATTGGAAAACATCCGGCGAAATTCCATGCCTTCGACCTGCGTCTTCAGGTCTTCGGCATCGGCTTCGATCGCCTGCAACGTGTCTTCATCCTGCTCATCGCGCGCCATCGCGAACAGGTCGCGCGTATCGGCCAGGTCGGCGTCGATCTTGGTGAGGGTGAGGACGATCGCTTCCAGCGATTTCTTTTCCTTGCCGAGGTCCTGGGCCCGCTTCGGGTCGTTCCAGACGTTGGGGTCTTCCAGTTCGGCGTTGACTTGTTCGAGTTTCTCCGACTTCACATCGAAGTCAAAGATACCTCCGTAGTTCGGCCGTGCGGGTAGTCAGGTCCGCGAGCAGCGAGGAGAGGGAATTGAGGCGTTCGGCTTCCATGGCGGTTTCACTTGCGATCAAACCCGCCATTATACCCGACGCGCGCGGCTCTTAGGCCGGGCGGCGCCCCGCAGATGCGTTGCCGCATAATGTCAAAACGTCACGTCCTGCACGCAGTCAGGCCGCCTCCGCATGTTCGACCAGCAGCTGCACGCGTGTGACGCCGTTGTATTCGTTGGCGTCGAGGCGGTAGGCAACGCGCGCGCGCTCGGGCAGGTCGGCGACATGCCCAAACCAGATCGCGTCGAAGCGCTTGCCGTTCTTTTCAAGCAGCAACTTCAGGTGTTTTTCCTTAAGGATACGTTGGTTCAGGACCCGGAATTCATCGCAGAACACCGGCGGCGCGAAGCCCTGGCCCCAAACCTGGCCGTCGATCAGTTCGATGAACTGGGTGCTGAAGTAGGCTTCCTCCAGCGGGCCGTCGGTCTCGATCACGCGCTCGAGCTGCTGCTGCGTGAGCCATTCGCGGCCGACTGCCTCGAACGCCGCTTCGAATGCGTCAAAGGCGTCCGCGCGAATCGTCAGCCCCGCGGCCATCGCATGGCCGCCGAACTTCTGGATCACGGAAGGCGCGTGCTTGGACACCAGGTCGAGCGCGTCGCGCAGGTGGAAACCGGCGATCGAGCGTCCGGAGCCTTTGATCTGGCCTTCGCCGCCGGGGGCGAAGGTGATCGTCGGCCGGTAGAACTTGTCCTTGAGCCGGGACGCGACGATGCCGATTACGCCCTGATGCCAGGAATCATCGAACACGCTGATCGTCGTCCGGTTGTGCGGTTCGTAGCTGTCCAGCAGCGTCAGCGCGGTGTCCTGCATGTCGGCCTCGATGTCGCGCCGCTCGCGGTTGATCGCGTCGAGCTGCTGCGCGATCGCCCACGCGCGGCCTTCATCGTCGGTGGTCAGGCATTCGATGCCGAGCGACATGTCTGCCAGCCGGCCGGCGGCGTTCAGGCGCGGCCCGAGCCCGAAGCCGAGGTCGAACGGCGTCGCGCGGCGCGCTTCCCGTGCGGCGGCGCGGAACAGCGCGGCAACGCCGGGCTGCATGCGGCCGGCGCGCATGCGCTTCAATCCCTGCGCCACCAGGATGCGGTTGTTGGCATCCAGCTTGACGACGTCGGCGACGGTGCCGAGCGCCACCAGGTCGAGCAGCGCGTCGAGCTTGGGCTGGGTTTGCGCATCGAACACGCCGCGCTTGCGCAGTTCCGCGCGCAGCGCGAGCAGCACATAGAACATCACGCCGACGCCGGCCAGGTTCTTGCTGGGAAAACCGCATGCCGGCTGATTCGGATTCACGATCACGCGCGCATCCGGCAGGCGGTCGCCGGGCAGGTGATGGTCGGTGACGACGACATCGATGCCGCGCCGTTTCGCTTCGGCGACGCCGTCGATGCTGGCGATGCCGTTGTCGACGGTGACGATGATGTCAGGCGATTTTTCGCGTACCGTCAGCTCGACGATTTCCGGCGTCAGGCCGTAGCCGTATTCGAAACGGTTCGGCACGATGTAGTCGACCCGCGCGCCGAGCGCGCGCAGTCCGCGCAGCGCCACCGCGCAGGCAGTGGCGCCGTCGCAGTCGTAATCGGCGACGATCGTCATTTTCTTTCCGGCACCGATCGCATCGGCCAGAAATGCGGCGGCGCTGTCGATATGCAGCAAGCCCGCCGGCGCAACGAGCGCATTCAGCTCGCTCGCGAGTTCGGCGGCGTCCGACAGTCCCCGCGCCGCGTAGATGCGGGCCAGGACCGGGTGCACGCCTTGCTGGCGCAACATTTCCGCAGTCCGGAAGGGCACGCTGCGGGTAACGATACGGGTCACGGACATAATCTGGCGAGCGAAGGTTTGACCCAGAATTTTCGCAGTGACGGCCGGCTGGCGGCAAATCGTGAAATGCGCGCGTCATGGGTCAGAATCAGGGAAATGGTATCCAGTTTTGCAGACTGGAGCGACTGCAGCAGCGGAGCGAACCAGCGTTCTTCGAGCTTGCGCATGCCGTCCAGCCAGCCTGCCCAGTCGCTGGACAGCGCCGGCTCGAGGAGCGCGTCGAGCAGCAGCAGGTTGCGTCCGGCCATTTGCGGCAGCAGCTGCGCGCCATCGCCGGCTTCGCCGTGACGTGGGGCTGCCGCGCAGAACGCCTGCATCCAGCCGGACAGATTGAAAATCTTGTCGTAACGCGCGCCTGGCCGGGTGCCAGTGCCCGACGGACCGCCCCACAGCCAGACGGAATTGACCGGCTTTTCGCCGCGCGCCTCGCGCTGTTCGTTGACCGGATGGTTGAACCAGTGCATCTGCACCTCGTTCTGGACCTTGCGCCAGTTGCGCTCTTGCGGCCCGGCTGGCATCCAGATATCGATGTTGTGCCCGCATGCGGCATCCGGCGTCGCGGTGCGCAGGCCGGCCCAGTCGCCGGCCTGCACGAACCATATGCCCGGTTCGCCGAAGCGAAGCGCCTTGCCGGCTTCCGCAAGCAATGGTTCCGCCACCTTGAACAGTGCGCGCGCCTCGTTTTCGTCCAGCCCCAGCTGCCGCGGATCGGTCAGCACGAGGTGGTCGCGCGCGATGTGGATGTGAACTGGCTGCAAGATGAACCAGGCGCCGGCATTGTCCGTTTGCAGGCCGGCTTTCTGCATCAATGCTTCCGCGACTGGCGGACTGCTGCCATCGTTGCCTGCGAAACCGAATTGCTGTGCGAGCCAGGTTTCATGCGGTAGCGCAAGCTGGAAGCCGTCGCGTTGCTCTTGTTGCGCAAGTTTGGCCCGGGCAAGGAGCGTGGCGAGCGCGGGGGCGTGCAATTCTCTCAACAGGTCGGCGGACAGTTCCGCCGGCGGCAAGCCGAAGGGGAGAAGGATATCCAGTTCAATCATGCCGCGATTGTATGCCAAGCCTCTGTCGCTGCGAAGAAAAGCCAGGCGGTGCCGCCGCGCATTCTGCTCCGTCCGGTGAAACGGCTGCTGCGAGGATGACAAAGTTTCCGGCAAAGGCGTAGGATGTGGCACGGTTTTCCCAATTTGAAAGAGCGTGATGAATTCTCCACAAGCCAAGACTTTCCGGATCGCGGTGATTCCCGGCGACGGCATCGGCAAGGAAGTGATGCCCGAAGGCCTGCGCGTGCTGGAAGCCGCAGCCGGGCGTTTTTCGCTTGACCTCAGGTTCCGGCATATCGACTGGGCGAGCTGCGACTATTACGAAAAAACCGGGAGCATGATGCCGCCGGACTGGCGCGGGCAGATCGAGGATTGCGATGCGTTATATTTCGGCGCGGTCGGCTGGCCGGCGCGCGTGCCCGACCATATTTCCCTGTGGGGCTCGCTGCTGAAGTTCCGGCGCGATTTCGACCAGTATGTGAACCTGCGCCCGGTGCGCCTGTTCGAAGGCGTGCCTTGCCCGCTGGCCGGCCGCAAGCCGGGCGACATCGACTTTTTCGTGGTGCGCGAAAATACCGAGGGCGAGTATTCCTCGGTCGGCGGACGCATGTTCGAAGGCACCGACCGCGAAATCGTGCTGCAGGAATCGGTGTTTACCCGTACCGGCACCGACCGCGTGCTGCGCTACGCGTTCGAACTCGCGCGCTCCCGCGCGCGCAAGCATGTGACGGTGGCGACCAAGTCGAACGGCATCGCGATCAGCATGCCTTACTGGGACGAGCGGACCGACGCAATCGCAAGCCAGTACCCGGACGTCAGCTTCGACCGCCAGCACATCGACATCCTGACCGCGCGCTTCGTCCTGCAACCGACGCGTTTCGATGTGGTCGTCGCGTCCAACCTGTTCGGCGACATCCTGTCCGACCTGGGCCCGGCCTGCGCCGGCACGATCGGCATCGCGCCGTCGGCCAACCTGAACCCGGAC
The DNA here is from genome assembly GCF_035627455.1 of Noviherbaspirillum sp. GTDB lineage: Bacteria > Pseudomonadota > Gammaproteobacteria > Burkholderiales > Burkholderiaceae_D > Noviherbaspirillum. The sequence continues at coordinate 41,147 of NZ_DASPLS010000087.1, read as the reverse complement.
CGGCGTTTCCCGTCGCTGTTCGAGCCGGTGCACGGTTCCGCGCCTGACATCGCGGGCAAGGGCATCGCCAATCCGGTGGCGATGATCTGGTCAGGCGCGCTGATGCTCGACTTTATCGGCAGGGACCCCGCGGTGCAGGGCGGAGAACGCTATCTGCAGGCGCACGACGCGATGCTCAGAGCAATCGAGATCGTGCTGGCGAAGGGGCCGCGCACGCCGGACCTGGGCGGCAGCGCATCCACCGCGGAGATGGGACGCGCGATTGCCGAGCTGGTGAGCACGGTGGACGTGAGCCCGTAACAGGGAGTTGATGATGTACGACAACAATTTCAAGCGGGCGCTCGCGCGCCGCGAGGCGCAGGTCGGACTCTGGCTGTCGCTTGCCAATCCGTACACCGCCGAAGTGTGCGCCACTGCCGGCTTTGACTGGCTGCTGATCGACGGCGAGCATGCGCCGAACGACGTGCGCAGCATCCTTGCGCAACTGCAGGCGCTTGCGCCGTATCCCGGACATGCGATCGTGCGCCCGGTGATCGGCGAAGTCGCGCTGATCAAGCAGCTGCTCGACATCGGCGCGCAGACGCTGCTGGTGCCGATGGTCGACACCGCCGAACAGGCGCGGCAGCTGGTCGCGGCCACGCGCTACCCGCCGGAGGGCGTGCGCGGCAACGGCAGCGCGATTGCGCGCGCGTCCCGCTGGGGCCTGCGCGAGGACTACGTGGAGCAGGCGAACGACGAAATCTGCCTGCTGGTGCAGGCGGAGACGCGCACCGCGCTGGACAATCTGGAGGCGATCTGTGCGGTGGACGGCGTCGACGGCGTCTTCATCGGCCCGGCGGACCTTGCCGCATCCCTCGGCCATCGCAGCGATCCGGGCCACCCCCAGGTGCAGGATGCGATCGACGGCGCCTTGCGGCGCATCATTGCCAGCGGCAAGGCGGCAGGTACGATCACACCGGATATTGCACAGGCGCAGCGCTATCTCGATATGGGCTGCACATTCGTTGCGGTCGGCCTCGATGCGCGCCTGCTGGCTGGCGCGGCAAGGAGCCTGCGGCGGCAGTTCGGCGCAGCGGACGGACGGGCGGAAGGCGCAGCGAAACGTGGGTCCGTGTACTGACGGCGGTAACCGGCCGTTGCCGCGCTTGGCGCTTCGGATGCGCCTGTGGCACACTGCCGGCTGTCACATAGTTGCCAAACAGACTAGATCGGGTGCGCGCCTCACAACGGCCGTGCCCGGCGCTGGCGGCTTCATCAGGAGTTTCTATTGAGTATCTTTAAAAACATGCCCTTCGAATGGCTGGTCGGGATCCGCTATACCCGCGCCGGACGTCGCAGCGGCCGCAACAGCTTCATTTCCTTCATTTCTCTCATTTCGATGGCCGGCATCGCGCTCGGCGTGGCCGCGCTCATCGTCGTGCTGTCGGTAATGAACGGTTTCCAGAAGGAAGTGCGCGACCGCATGCTGTCGGTGCTCTCGCATATTGAAGTGTTCGACGCCAGCGGCAGCCTGCCGGACTGGCGCGAAACGGCGAAGGAGGCATTCCAGGTCGAGGAGGTAAAAGGCGCTGCGCCCTATGTGGCGGCACAGGCGATGCTGACGCGGGAAGATTCGCTGCGCGGCGTGGTGATTCGCGGCGTGCTGCCGCAGGAAGAGCCGAAGGTGTCCGACGTCGCATCGCAGGTGCGCAGCGGCAGCTTCGACAGCCTGCGGTCCGGTGAATTCAACATCGTCCTCGGCAGGGACCTCGCGCGTATGCTGCATATCGGAATAGGCGACAAGGTGACGCTGATCGCGCCGCAGGGGCAGGTGACGCCGGCGGGTATCCTGCCGCGCCTGAAGCAGTTCACCGTCGGCGGCATCTTCGAGGCCGGTCACAATGAATACGATTCCAGCCTGGCTTTCATCCATATCGATGATGCAATGCGCATGTTCAAGCTGGAAGCGCCGTCCGGCCTGCGCCTGCGCATCGCCGACATGCAGCGGGCGCCGGAAGTGGCGCTGACACTGTCGCGCGTGCTCAACGGCAACCTGTACATCCTGGACTGGTCCAAGCAGAACCGCACCTGGTTCGCGGCGGTGCAGACCGAAAAGCGCATGATGTTCATCATCCTTACGCTGATCATCGCGGTGGCGGCATTCAACCTGGTGTCGACGCTGGTCATGACGGTGACCGACAAGCAGGCCGACATCGCGATCCTGCGCACGCTGGGCGCGTCGCCAGGCTCGATCATGAAGATCTTCATCATCCAGGGCGCGCTGGTCGGCCTGCTCGGCACCGCCATCGGCGTCGGCCTCGGCGTGCTGGTGGCGCTGAACATCGACGTGATCGTGCCCTTCATCGAGCGCCTGCTCGGCGTGCAGTTCCTGTCCAAGGACATCTACCTGATCAGCTCGCTGCCGTCCGACCTGCGCTGGCCGGACGTGTGGACCATCGGCGGCCTGGCTGTGGTGCTGGCTTTCCTCGCAACCCTCTATCCCAGCTGGCGCGCCGCCAACGTCCGTCCGGCGGAAGCGCTGCGTTATGAATAGGCCGAACATGAAACTCATCGGTTTGTACGATTCCCCTTATGTGCGCCGCGTCGCGGTCACGATGCGCCTGTACGGCATGGATTACGAGCATGTGGCGTTGTCGGTTTTCCGTCACCAGGAGGAAATGCGCAAGACCAATCCCATGATGAAGGTGCCGATGCTGGTGCTGGACGATGGCGAAAAGCTGTCCGACAGCTCCTTCATCCTCGATTATCTCGACGGCGAGGCCGCGCCGGAGCAGAGGCTCACGCCGGCCTCCGGGCCCGAGCGGCGGCGGGTGATGCAGCATTGCGCGCTCGCCCTGCAGGCGGTGGAAAAGGCGGTGCAGATCGTCTACGACACCACCTTGCGGCCCAAGGAGTTTTCCTACGCGCCCTGGGTCGAGCGCTGCACCACGCAGATGCACACCGGATTCGCGCTGCTGGAACAGTTGCCGCCGGCCGCAGCGCTGTCCGGCGGGCGCCTGACGCAGGGCGACGTGACGACCGCCGTCGCCTTCCGCTTTACCCGCCACATGCTGCCGGCGGAAGTGCCGGAAGGGCGTTATCCGAATCTCGACAAGCTGTCGGCCTGGTGTGAAAGCCTGCCCGCATTTGTCGCAATTCCCCTGGAGTGACGATGGAGCAGGCCGTACTATCTTGCCGCGGACTGGCAAAAACCTTCACCCAGGGAAAATACAAGGTCGATGTGCTGCGCGGCGTCGATTTTTCCGTCCACCGCGGCGAACGCGTCGCGATCGTCGGGGCTTCCGGCTCGGGCAAATCCACATTGCTGCACCTGCTGGGCGGCCTCGACGTGCCGTCCGCCGGCAGCGTCACGCTGCAGGGACAGGATTTCGCCGGCCTCAATGAAAAGGTACGCGGCGACTTGCGCAATACGGCGCTCGGTTTCGTGTACCAGTTCCATCACCTGCTGCCGGAATTCTCCGCGCTCGACAATGTCGGGATGCCGCTGATGATCCGCCGCAAGACGCGGGCACAGGCGCAAGAGGCTGCGCAGCAGATGCTCGCACGGGTCGGCCTGGCAAACCGGGTGACGCACGTACCCGGGGAGCTTTCCGGCGGCGAGCGCCAGCGCGTCGCCCTGGCGCGCGCGCTGGTCACGCAACCGGCCTGCGTGCTGGCCGACGAGCCGACCGGCAACCTCGACCGCGCCACCGCGCACAAGACCTTCGACCTGATGCTCGAGCTGTCGCGCACGCTCGGCACCGCGTTCGTGATCGTCACGCACGACATTGAGCTGGCACGGCATTGCGACCGCGTGCTGCGGCTGTCGGAGGACGGGTTGCATCCGTATGTGGATTGACACGCACTGCCACCTGGACGCGGCGGAGTTCGACGCGGAAGCGGACGCGATCGCCAACGCGGCGCGGCAGGGCGGGGTCGGGCAGATCGTGATCCCGGCGGTCGAACGCGGCAACTTCCAGACGGTGCAGGCACTCGCGAAACGTCACGGCAATTGCGCCTACGCGCTTGGCATCCATCCGATTTTCGTGCCGCGTGCGACCGACGACGACCTCGATCTCCTGAGGACCAGCGTTGCGGCGGCGAAGAACGATCCGCGCTTCGTCGCCGTCGGCGAGATCGGCCTCGATTTCTTCATCCCGGCGCTGTGCGGCGACGCACTGCGGAAGAAACAGGAATATTTCTACAGCGCGCAACTGAAGATCGCGCGCGACGCCGGCTTGCCGGTGTTGCTGCATGTGCGGCGTTCGCAGGACATCATCCTGAAATACCTGCGCCGGATCGCGTTGCCCGGCGGGATCGCGCATGCATTCAACGGCAGCTTCCAGCAGGCGGAGGAGTTCATCCGGCTCGGATTCAAGCTCGGCTTTGGCGGCGCGATGACCTTTCCGCGCGCGCTGCAGATCCGCCGGCTGGCAACCGAGCTTGACGAAACGGCGCTGGTGCTGGAAACCGATGCGCCCGACATTTCTCCGGTGTGGCGGCACCCGCGCCGCAACAGCCCGGAAGAATTGCCTCGCATCGGGGCGGCGCTTGCCGGGCTGCGCGGCATGCCGGTCGACGAGGTCGCGCTGGCCACGTCCCGTAACGCAAGGGCGGTGCTGCCCCGGTTGCCGGAATCGAACTGAGGATGCGCGCCGCCGCTCTCGGGTTTGTAGCGGGTGCGGCGCTGCTGCAGACGCAGGCGGCGCTGCCGCCGGTCGGGGTGCTGGCGGCGATGCTGGCGCTGGCGGCGCTTGCCGGCCTGCTTGTGCGCCGCTTGCACGATACTGCCCGCATCCTGCTTTTCGCTTGCTGCGGCGCGGCCGCCGGTTTTGCCTGGGCCGGGCTCATCGCCCAGCATTACCTTTCGCAGGAACTGCCGAAGGAATGGGAGGGGCGTGACGTCACCGTGATCGGCACCGTCGACAGCCTGCCATACCGGTTCGAGCAGGGCGTTCGCTTCCACTTCGCGGTGGAGCGGGTGGCAGCCGCGGATGGCGAGGCGCCGCGCCTGCCGGATCTGCCCGATCGTCTGGCGCTATCCTGGTACTCCGCTTTCCATGCCGACGAGCTGCAGGCGGTTGGCGACGTTCAGCCGGGCGAGCGCTGGCAGCTGACGGTCCGCCTGCGCCGCCCTCACGGCAATGCCAATCCGCACGGCTTCGATTACGAAGTCTGGCTGCTCGAGCAGAATCTGCGGGCGACCGGCTATGTGCGTCCCGACCGGCGTTCGGCTTTGAAGAATGTCCGGCTCGACGCATTCGTTCCCGGCCTGCGCCACGCGGTCGAGCGCGCGCGGGCCGGGCTGCGGGAACGCATTCACGATGCATTGCCGGGGAAGGCATATGCCGGCGTGATTGTCGCGCTGGTGATCGGCGACCAGCGTGCCATCGCGCAGTCGGACTGGAAGGTGTTCAACCGCACCGGAATCGGGCATCTCGTCTCCATCTCCGGCTTGCACATCACGATGGTCGCAGGATTGTTTGCCGCGCTGGTCCTTGCATTATGGCGGCGCTCCTTTTTTACGCGTGCGGACCTGCCCTTGCTGCTGCCGGCCCAGAAGGCAGCGGCCGCTGCCGGGGTGGGGATGGCGCTGCTTTATGTAATGCTCGCAGGCGGCGGCATTCCGGCCCAGCGCACCCTGTACATGCTGATGGTGGTGGCCGCCGCCATCTGGTTCGGCCGCATCGCGCAGGTATCCCAGGTGCTTTGCGCTGCGCTCTGCGCCGTCGTGCTGCTCGATCCGTGGGCGGTGTTGTGGCCCGGTTTCTGGCTCTCGTTCGGCGCGGTCACGGTCATTCTTTTCGCCACAGCGGGAAGGGGGCATGCCCGGATCGCGCCGGCCTCGCGGGGGGCGAAATGGATCGCCGGCCTGAAGTCGGCCGCGCGCACACAGTATGTCGTCACCATCGGGCTGGTTCCGTTGACGATGCTGCTGTTCGGACAGATTTCGCTGGTGAGCCCGCTGGCCAATGCAATCGCGATTCCCTTGATCAGCTTCGTGGTGACGCCGATGTCGCTGGTGGGCAGCGTGTTGCCGGCGCCCCCGGGAGACTGGACACTTGTGGTAGCGCACCAGCTGGTCGAGTGGCTGGCGCTTGCGCTGCAATGGCTCAGCGAATCGCCGGCCGCCGTCTGGAGCGCACCGGTGCCGCCTTGGTGGATGTTTGCCGCGGCACTCGGCGGCACCCTGTGGCTGCTGGCGCCGGCCGGCTGGCCCGTTCGCTGGCTCGGAGCGACCGGTCTTCTACCGCTGTTCCTCAATGCCGCCGCGCAGCCGCAGGAGGGGGAAATGTGGGTGACCGCCTTTGATGTCGGCCAGGGCACGGCAGTGCTGGTCGAAACGCCGCGCCGGCGCCTGCTGTACGACACCGGTCCGGCCTACTCGCCGGATTCAGATGGGGGCAATCGCGTCATCCTGCCCTATCTGAAGGCGCGCGGCATCACCCGGCTCGATGCACTGGTCGTATCCCATGGCGACGCCGATCATTCTGGCGGCGCGCTGTCGATCCTGGATGAAATCGGCGTCGATGCGGTATACAGCTCGCTGCCCCAGCACCACGCCATTGTCGGGAAGGCGCGCGAGCACACCAGGTGCGAGGCGGGACAGTCGTGGGACTGGGATGGCATGAGTTTCGAGATGCTGCACCCGTCGGCGGACAGCTACGACCGCCTGAAGCTGAAGCCCAATGCGCGCAGCTGCACCTTGAAGATCAGCGCCGGCTCCCGGTCCATCCTGCTGCCGGGCGATATCGAGGCGCCCGAGGAAGCGGCGCTCCTGGACGGCAAGCTGTCGCAATTGCATGCCTCGGTGCTGCTTGCGCCGCATCACGGCAGCGGCACGTCGTCGACGCCGGCCTTCCTGCGCGCGGTGCAGCCCGAGGTCGCCGTGTTCCAGGTCGGCTACCGCAACCGCTACCACCATCCAAAGGCGGAAGTCTTTGACCGCTATGGCGAGTTCGGCATCCGCCGCCTGCGGACCGACGATTCCGGCGCAATCCGCCTGCATTTCGGCGCGCGGCTGGAGGTGGAGGAATTCCGCGATGCGCACGCGCGCTACTGGTACGGCCGCTAGGCTGTGTTTGACAAGCTGCTGCGCGAACCGGATCGACGCCTCGTTGCTCTGCGTACCTCGCGTACGCGTGCGCTACTCGACGCCAATCCGGCCCGCTCGCTACGCTCGTCAGACACTGCCTGGTGCCGCGGCGGACGCGGAATCACCGCGAACACGCAATCCATTTACAATCTCGGTCATCCGAAATTCCATCCGCCGGGCTTGCCGCCTTCAAGCCGCGGAACCGACATGACGCTACCGATTCTCCATTTTGTACACGCCAACAGTTATCCGGCCGGAACATACCGCGTCTTTTTCGAGCATCTGCGCAAGCATTACGATGTGCGCGGGTTGCCGATCCATGCCCATGATCCTGCTTATCCAGTCGGCAATGGCTGGTCCGCGCTGGCCAGGGAACTGATCGACGCGCTGACCGCCAGCTACACGGAGCCGGTCATCCTCGTCGGCCACTCGATGGGCGGGGTGCTCAGCCTGATGGCGGCCAGGGCGCGCCCCGACCTGGTGCGCTGCGTCGTGCTGCTGGATTCTCCGGTGGTGGCCGGCTGGCGCGCGGTGGCGCTGCGCGTCGCGAAGAAGCTGGGTATCGACAATCATTTTTCGCCCGCGAAGTTTTCCGAGAAGCGCCGCAACCTCTGGCCGGACGTGCACGCGGCCTATGCCCATTATGCCGCCAAGCCGATGTTCGCGGCCTGGGCGCCAGAGGTGCTCAACGACTATCTCGAGCACGGGCTGGCGCCGCATCCGCAGGGGGTGACGTTGCGCTTCTCGCGTGAAACTGAAACGGCGGTGTATCGTACCCTGCCCGACAATATCGGGCGCATGCTGCGTTCCTTCCCGGTTCCGGTGGGCTTCGTCGGCGGTGCGGAATCGGTCGAATGCCGGCAAGCCGGCATGACGGCGACGAAGCGGCTGGTCGGACGGCACTTTGTGCAAATCCCCGGCGGCCATCTTTTCCCGATGGAGCATCCGGCCGCCGCTGCGAAAGCGCTGCATGCGATGATCCTTTCCCTTCTTCCTGCGTGAGCGACGATGCGTGATTCCTTCTTCAGATTGATGACGGCCTGCCTGTTGCTGTCGGCCGTGCCCGGTGCCCGGGCGGGACTGCTGTCCGGCCTGGGCGATGACTATGCAAGGGTGCAGGCGGCGGGGCGCGTTTCGCACCTGTTCGACATCGACAACGACACCCTGCTGCTGAATGACAGCGACGGGTTCTATACCAGCGGCTTGCGCTATACCCGCTCGGCGACCCTGGACAGCGGCGGCACTGCAACAACGTATGGCTGGCGCATCGGCCAGGAGCAGTACACGCCTTCCGACATCAAGCTCCCGGCGGCGCTGGTGCGGCCCTCCGACCATCCTTACGCGGCCTGGCTGTATGGCGGTTTCTTCAAGGAAGTGCGGCGCGCGGACGGCACCTACACCAGGCTGGGCATCGATATCGGCTGCCTTGGTCCGTGTGCGGGCGGCGAATGGACGCAGACCCGGTTCCACCGCTTGCTGAACCAGCCGCTGCCGCAGGGCTGGAGCAGGCAGGTGAGGAACGAGGTGGGGGTTGTGCTGCATGCGGAAACGGCGCCGGTGCGCTGGACGCCCCATCCCTCGTTCGACCTCACGCCGATATTCAACGCCCGTTTCGGAAATATCTTTACCGATGCCGGCGCCGGGCTGGTGGCACGGGCGGGGCAGCTGAACCTTTCCCCGGCCGGGTCGGCGCTGCACGCCTACCTGCGTACGGAAGTCCGGGCAGTGGGCTACAACGCCACGCTCCAAGGCGGCTATTTCTCAAAAAACAATCCGCATACCGTCGCGCCCAAGCGCCTGCTCGGCATTGCCGAGGCCGGCATCGCCTGGACCAGGGGCGCTTTTGGCGTGAAGGCCGCGGTGATCAGGCGAAGCAATGAAATCAAGGACTTGCCGAATTCAATCGGGGCGCAGAACTATCTGCAGCTGCAGTTCTCTTATACCCCTTGAGGCTCTTGTGCAAATCATATGAAACCGCGAAACAAGGAATCCCGGGTTTGGTTTGGGTTATAATTTGAATTTCCCGCACGTGCCGTCCGGCACATCTCAGCAATGACCAAGTTTGTATTCGTCACTGGCGGCGTTGTTTCATCCCTGGGCAAAGGGATTGCAGCCGCATCTCTCGCTGCGATCCTCGAATCGCGCGGACTCAAAGTCACCCTCATCAAGCTCGATCCCTACATCAACGTGGATCCGGGAACGATGAGCCCGTTCCAGCACGGCGAAGTGTTCGTCACCGATGACGGCGCCGAAACCGACCTCGACCTCGGCCACTACGAGCGCTTCATCACCGCCAAGATGAAGAAGGTGAACAATTTCACCACCGGCCAGATCTACGAATCCGTGATCCGCAAGGAGCGCCGCGGCGAGTACCTCGGCAAGACCGTGCAGGTGATCCCGCACATCACCAATGAAATCCAGGACTTCATCCACCGCGGCGCCGAAGGCTTCGACGTGGCGCTGGTGGAGATCGGCGGCACGGTTGGCGACATCGAGTCGCTGCCGTTTCTCGAGGCTGCCCGCCAGCTGAGCCTGCGCGCCGGCCGCAACGCGACCGCGTTCGTGCACCTGACGCTGGTGCCGTTCATCGCCTCCGCCGGCGAACTGAAGACCAAGCCGACCCAGCACAGCGTGCAGAAGCTGCGCGAAATCGGCATTTCCCCCGACGCGCTGCTGTGCCGCGCCGACCGCCGCATTCCGGACGACGAGCGCGCCAAGATCTCGCTGTTCTCCAACGTGCCGGAAGATGCCGTCATCTCGGTCTGGGATGCCGACACGATTTACAAGATTCCGCAGATGCTGCATGACCAGGGCCTGGACCGGATCATCAGCGACAAGCTCGGCATATCTCCCAAACCGGCCGACCTGTCGGTCTGGAACAAGCTGGTGTACGCATTGGAGCATCCGAAGGCGGAAGTCACGATCGGCATGGTGGGCAAGTACGTCGACCTGACCGAATCCTACAAGTCGCTCACCGAAGCGCTGCGCCATGCGGGCATTCACACCGAGAGCCGCGTCAACATTGAGTACATCGATTCGGAAGAGATCGAAGCCAAGGGCGTGGGCAACCTTGCCAAGTATGACGCGATCCTGGTGCCGGGCGGTTTCGGCAAGCGCGGCGTGGAAGGCAAGATTGCGGCTGCCCGCTATGCGCGCGAGAACAAGGTGCCTTATCTCGGCATCTGCCTCGGCATGCAAGTGGCGCTGATCGAATACGCGCGCAACAAGGCCGGCCTCGTGCGGTCCAATTCGACCGAATTCGACCCGGATACCGAACAGCCGGTGGTCGCGCTGATCACCGAATGGCAGAATCACGACGGCAAGGTCGAGCGCCGCGACGTCAATTCCGATCTCGGCGGCACCATGCGCCTTGGCGCGCAGACATGCGCGGTGAAGCCGGGCACGATCGCCGCGGAAATCTACGGCGACAAGGTCACCGAACGCCATCGCCACCGTTATGAGGCGAACAACCATTATCTCACTCGTGTCGAGGAAGCAGGCCTGATCGTGTCGGCGCGCACGCCGAACGAAGGCCTGTGCGAAATCATGGAGCTGCCGCGCAACGGCGAAAATGCGCATCCGTGGTTCGTCGGCGTCCAATACCACCCGGAATTCAAATCAACGCCGCGCGACGGCCACCCGCTGTTCATTTCCTTCATCAAGGCAGCGCTTGAGCACAAGCAGACGGCGTCGGAGAGGAAAGCAGCATGAAGTTGTGCGGTTTCGAAGCAGGGCTTGACCGGCCGTTCTTCCTGATCGCCGGCCCCTGCGTGATCGAGTCGCAGCAGATGGCGCTCGACACCGCCGGCCGGCTGAAGGAAATCACCGGCGAGCTCGGTATCCCCTTTATCTACAAATCCTCGTTCGACAAGGCCAACCGCTCGTCCGGCTCGTCCTTCCGTGGACTGGGCATGGAGAAGGGCCTGGAAATCCTGGCCGAGGTGAAGAAGCAGATCGGGGTGCCGGTGCTGACCGATATCCATGAGATCGACGAGATCAAGCCGGTCGCGTCGGTGGTGGACGTGCTGCAGACCCCCGCCTTCCTGTGCCGCCAGACGGATTTCATCCGCGCCTGCGCACAGTCGGGCAAGCCGGTCAATATCAAGAAAGGCCAGTTCCTCGCGCCGGGTGACATGAAAAACGTGATCGACAAGGCGCGCGACGCGGCCAGGGAAGCCGGGCTGGAACAGGACAATTTCATGGCCTGCGAGCGCGGCGTGTCCTTCGGCTACAACAACCTTGTCTCGGACATGCGCTCGCTGGCGATCATGCGCGAGTCCGGCTGCCCGGTGGTGTTCGATGCGACCCATTCGGTGCAATTGCCGGGTGGGCAGGGCACGTCCTCCGGCGGCCAGCGCGAATTCGTGCCGGTACTGGCACGCGCCGCGGTCGCGGTCGGCATTGCCGGCCTGTTCATGGAAACCCATCCGACACCGGCCGAAGCCAAATCCGACGGCCCGAACGCGGTTCCGCTCGGCCGCATGAAAGAGTTGCTCTCGACGCTGGTGGAACTCGACCGCGTCGTCAAGAAAGCGGGCTTCCTGGAAACCGATTTTTCGTAATCGGTTTTGCGGTATTCCGGTGCGGGCCCGCACCGTTTGGCAATAATGCGAAAGAATCCGGCGCCAGGAGCCCGTCCTGCGGCGCCCCACGGAATTTTCTTTGATCTGGAGATAGTGAATGAGTGCCATCGTAGACATCATCGGCCGCGAAGTGATCGACTCGCGCGGCAATCCCACCGTCGAATGCGACGTACTGCTGGAATCCGGCGTCATGGGCCGCGCGGCCGTGCCGTCCGGCGCCTCCACCGGTTCGCGCGAAGCGATCGAGCTGCGTGACGGCGACAAGAGCCGTTACCTCGGCAAGGGCGTGCTGAAGGCCTGCGAAAACATCAACACCGAAATCTCCGAAGCGATCATGGGCCTGGACGCCAATGAACAGGCTTTCCTCGACCGCACCCTGATCGACCTGGACGGCACCGAAAACAAGGCACGCCTGGGCGCGAACGCGACGCTGGCCGTTTCCATGGCGGTTGCGAAGGCTGCGGCCGAAGAATCCGGCCTGCCGCTGTACCGTTATTTCGGCGGTTCCGGCGCGATGCAGATGCCGGTGCCGATGATGAACGTCATCAATGGCGGCGCGCACGCCGACAACAACCTCGACCTGCAGGAATTCATGATCATTCCGGTCGGTGCGCCGAGCTTCCGCGAAGCGATCCGCTACGGTGCCGAGGTATTCCACACCCTCAAGAAAATCCTGCATGACAAGGGCCTGACCACCGCGGTCGGCGACGAAGGCGGTTTCGCGCCGTCCGTGGCCAATCATGAAGAAGCGATCAAGCTGATCCTGCAGGCGATCGAGCAGGCCGGCTACGAGCCGGGCACGCAGATTGCGCTGGGCCTGGACTGCGCGGCTTCCGAGTTTTACAAGGATGGCAAATACCAGCTCGCAGGCGAAGGCCTGTCGCTGTCCTCGTCCGACTTCACCAACCTGCTGTCGACCTGGTGCGACAAGTACCCGATCATCTCGATCGAGGATGGCATGGCCGAGAACGACTGGGACGGCTGGGCGACGCTGACCAACGCACTGGGCAAGAAGGTGCAGCTGGTGGGCGACGACCTGTTCGTGACCAACACCAAGATCCTGCGCGAAGGCATCCAGAAGAACATCGCCAATTCCATCCTGATCAAGATCAACCAGATCGGCACGCTGACGGAAACCTTCGCGGCGATCGAAATGGCCAAGCGCGCCGGCTACACCGCGGTGATTTCGCACCGTTCCGGCGAGACCGAAGACTCGACGATTGCCGATATCGCGGTCGGCACCAACGCGCTGCAGATCAAGACCGGTTCGATGTCCCGTTCCGACCGCATCGCGAAATACAACCAGCTGCTGCGCATCGAGGAAGACCTTGGCGACATCGCCAGCTACCCGGGTCGTAACGCGTTTTACAACCTGCGGTAACAAAAATTGGACTGAAAGGGGATCTGGGGGCGCAAGCCCCCAGATTTCTATTTAGAATGCTCGCATGCGCCTGATCACCTTAAGCCTTGCCGTCCTTCTTGTCCTGATCCAGTATCCGCTATGGCTGGGCAAGGGCGGCTGGCTGCGCGTATGGGACCTGGAAGGGCAGGTTGCGGCGGCGCAGAAGAAGAATGACGAGCTGAAGGCGCGCAATGCGAAGCTGAACTCCGAAGTGCACGACCTGCGCGACGGCACCGGTGCGGTGGAGGAGCGTGCGCGTTACGAGCTTGGCATGATCAAGGACGGGGAACTCTTCATCCAGATCCTGGAGCCGAACGCGCGCGGTGCGGAATCCGCCTCGCCGAAACCGCCGCCGAACACGAACTGATCCTCGGCAGCATCGTGCGGACGGCGTTTCAATCAGCGTCCCTCCGTCAATGCCGCGCCTTCCCCGCCGGCTGCATCGCATCGCTTGCATTGTCGGTCGCGAACAGCTGCGCGCAATCGACCTTGTCGAACTCATAAAGCTGTCCGCAGAAATCGCAGTTGATCGCGAGCTTGCCCAGATCCGCCAGCGCGCCGTCGATTTCCGGCTTGCCCAGCATGATCAGCATGTTGCCCACTTTCTCCCGGCTGCAGCTGCAATGGAACACCGGATGGTGCGGTTCGAACACCCGGATCGTCTCTTCCCAGAACAGCCGCCGCAGCAGCGTCTGGATGTCGGTGGACAGCAGCTCTTCGCTGCGCACGGTGGACGCCAGCACGACCGTGTGATTCCACGCTTCCGCATCGTTGGCCGTTTGCACGCCGGTGCCGCCTTCCCGCGGGAGTTTCTGCAGAAGCAGGCCGCGCGATACCTGTTCGTCGGCGGCCAGCCACAGCTTCGTGTCCAGCTGCTCGGAACGCAGCATGTAATTTTCGATGACCACTGCAACCGAATCGCCGTCCAGCGGCACGATACCCTGGTAGGGTTGCTGCCCGGGCAGCTTGTCCTTCGGGTCGAGCGTGATCACGAAGCGCCCGTGGCCGTGCACGTTGACCAGCTGCTTGAGCGTGGCGTCTTCCGGGATCACCGCATTCTCGGAAAGCTTGGCCGTGGCGCGCAGGCGCAGGTCCGAGTCGCATTCGATGACCAGCAGCTTGACCGGACCGTCGCCGTGCATTTGCAGGATCATCATGCCGTTGAATTTCAGGTTCGCTGTCAGCAGCGCGGCCGCCGACAGCAGTTCGCCAAGCAGGGTGCGCACCGGCGCGGGGTAATCCTTGCGCGCCTGGATCTGCTTCCAGGTGTCCGAGATCTCGACCAGTTCGCCGCGCACGGCGGCATTTTCAAAAATAAAACGTTGCAGCGTATCCATCATTATCCAATTCGTTTGAGTTCCTGCTTGAAGAGCTGGCCGCGCTTCACATAATTGGCGGTATTGCCGTGCAGCCGGGCGATATCCTCCTCGCTCAGAGTGCGCACAGCCTTGGCCGGCGAGCCGATGATCAGCGAGTTGTCCGGGAATTCCTTGCCTTCCGTCACCAGTGCGCCCGCGCCGACCAGGCAGTTCCTGCCGATCTTCGCGCCGTTCAGGATGATCGCCTGGATGCCAATCAGCGCCCCATCGCCGATCGTGCAGCCATGCAACATTGCCTGATGGCCCACCGTGACGTTCTTGCCAACGGTAAGAGGAAAGCCGGGGTCGGTATGAAGCACGCAGCCTTCCTGCACATTGCTGCCTTCGCCAATCGTGATCAACTCATTGTCGCCGCGTATCGTGACCTCGAACCAGATGCTGGCGTTGGCTTCGATGCGAGCCTTGCCGATCACGTTTGCACTGTCGGCAACATAGGCCGATGGATCGATTGCGGGGGCATGTTCGCCCAATTGGTAGATGGCCATGGAATTCCGTAAAATCAAGAGTTTGGTCAAACCGACATTTTACCCCCCCTCGCATGACCTCAGAGTCCGGCCGGAATTCCATCGCGTCCCCGGAAGTGCGCACCTCCGCCCTGCAGTGCCTGTGCGAGTGCGATGCCGCTTCCAAGACGGCAGCAGTGCAGTCCTTGCACGCGGCCTGGACGGCAGGGGCGATTCCGCTCGATCCTGCGGCTCTCCTGGTTCCCGAAGCGCCGATACCCGGCCGCCCGGCGCGCCCTGAACTCGTGCCGCCGCTGCAGGTAAGGCATCGCTCGATGCGAACCGCGGAAGGGCGCGCCGCAATGATTCACGCGCTCGCGCATATCGAGTTCAATGCGATCAATCTTGCGCTCGATGCGATCTGGCGCTTTCCCCGCATGCCGCGCGACTATTACAGCGACTGGCTGCGCGTGGCGCGGGAAGAGGCCGAGCATTTTTCGCTGCTGGCTGCGCATCTGCATGCGCTCGGCTTCGGTTACGGCGACTTCCCTGCGCATAACAGCCTGTGGGACATGGCGGAAAAAACCGGGGGCGACGTGCTGGCGCGCATGGCGCTGGTGCCGCGCACGCTGGAAGCGCGCGGGCTCGACGCGTCGCCGGCGGTGCGGGCGAAACTGGCGCAGGCGGGCGACGCGGCGGCCGCCGCGATCCTCGACATCATCCTGCGCGACGAAATCGGCCACGTGGCGATCGGCAACCGCTGGTTCGGCTGGCTGTGCGCGGAACGGGGCCTGGAGCCGCTCGCGGCCTATGCGCAGCTTGCGGCCGATTACAAGGCGCCGCCGCTGCGCGGCCCGTTCAACCTTGAAGCGAGGCGCAGAGCCGGTTTCAGCGATGCGGAGCTGGCCGCGCTCGGCTCCTGATTCTCCTTGTACGTTTTGTAACAGTGAGCGGGAAACTTGGACTGCCTGCAAGGGTCTGTTTACCCGTGGCACCGGGCGTGATGTCCGGCGCCGGTTTGGTAACGTGATCAGGGGAGAGCATCCATGTTTCGATCAGCAAAATCCGCAGCGCTGCTGATGGCAGTCGCCGTATTCGCCGGCGTACTTTCCGGCTGCGAGAAGAGGGAGACCACGACCGGCGAAAAAGGGCCGGCCGAGCAGGCGGGCCAGAAGGTCGACCAGGCCGCCTCGCGCGCAGGCGAGGAACTGAACAAGGTGGCGGAAAAGGCCGGCCAGGGGCTGCAGCAGCTCGGCCAAAAACTCCAGAGCGAAGCGGAACAGGCGCAGCAGCAACAACCGAAAAAGGAATGACGCTTTCTTCCGCTAGGCTGCCGGCCCCTGTGCCGCGCGCTCCTGTTCGCGCAGGCGCAGGATGCGGCGCTGCACCTTGCCCGTCGTGGTCATCGGCAGTTCATCGATGAACTCGATTTCCTTCGGATACTCGTAGGGCGCGAGCTTGCCGCGCACATGCGTCTGCAGTTCCGCGATCAGCTTCGCGTCGGCCTCCCTGCCGCGCTCGGTGCCGGATGTCAGCACGATATAGGCCTTCACCACATTGCCGCGTTCCGCATCCGGTTTCGGCACCACCGCAACGTTGGCCACCGCCGGATGTTTCACCAGGCAGTTTTCAATCTCCGAAGGGCCGATCCGGTAACCCGCGGCCTTGAACATGTCGTCTGCGCGGCCCTGGTACCAGAGGTAACCGTCTTCATCCAGGGACGCCAGGTCGCCGGTGCGGCACCAGTCACCGGTGTACTTGTTGCGCGTGGCCTCCGGATTCTTCCAGTATTCAATGAAGAAGATCGGGTCGGGGTGGCCGTGGATGTCGTTCCGGTGCAGCGCGACCTCGCCGGTGTCGCCGGGCTTGACCAGGTTGCCGTCATCGTCGATCACGGCGACGCGGTGCCCCGGATAGGGGCGGCCCATGCTGCCCGGCTTCGCAGGCCACTGGTGCACGCTATTGCCGACGATATAGTTCATCTCGGTTTGCCCGAACATTTCATTCGGCGTCACGCCGAGCGCGTCACGGCACCAGTTGAACACGGTATCCCCGACCGCTTCGCCGGCGCTCATGATCGCGCGCAGCTTCAGATTGAAGCGTTCGCGCGGCGCCGGATACGCCTTCATCATCATCTTCAGCGCGGTCGGAAACAGGAAGGTATTGGTAATGCCGTATTTCTCGAGCAGGTAGAACGCGGTGTCGGGCGAAAAGCGGCCGCGATAGCCGACGATCGGCATGCCGAAGTAGAGCGACGGCAGCAGCGCGTCCATCAGTCCGCCGGTCCATGCCCAGTCCGCCGGCGACCAGAACACGTCGCCGTCCTGCGGAAACCAGTTTTGCGAAGCGACGAAACCGGTCAGGTTGCCGATCATCGCGGAATGCGGGATGAGCGCCCCTTTCGGCGCGCCGGTCGTGCCGCTGGTATAGATCAGCACCGCCGGGTCCTTCGCGAGCGTGCGCACCGGATCGAACGAATCGGCGGCCTTGCCCAGTTCCGTCTGCCAGTCCAGCATGCCGTCCGCCGCGCAGTCGACGCCGATCACGTGCTTCAATGCGGGACAGGCGGCGCGCGCCTGCTGCAGGTTGTCGAAACCGGCCCGGTCGACGATTGCGATCTCGGCTTCGCTGTTCTGCAACCGGTATTCCAGCGCTTCCGGCCCGAACAGGATGGACAGCGGCATCGCCACCGCGCCCACCTGGTAGCACGCCATGTGCGCGACCGCGGTTTCGGTGCGTTGCGGCAGGATGATGGCGATGCGGTCGCCTTTCCTTGCGCCAAGGGCCGCCAGCACATTGGACAGGCGGTTGGCCTGCTCGAAGAGGGCGGCGTAGGTGAGGGTGGCGCTTCGCCCTTCATCGTCCTCATAGTGGATCGCGATGCGCGACTGTTCGCAGGCCCAGCGCCTGCAGCAGACCTCCGCGATATTCAGTTCCTCCGGCACATGCCAGCGGAAATTGTTGTACAGCTCGTCGTATCGATCCGTTTGCGTGTTGCTCTCTGCGGTCGCCATATCCTCTCCACTATAATTACCGAACGCTCGTTCTATAAGTTTGTTTTTATAGCAATCCGCCTATTATGCCGATTTCTGCGCAATCCATTCTTGACCCGATAACGAGAAAACCATGAAAGCGTCATGTTCCGAGTACCTGCCCGTGCGCGGCTTGCAATATCACATCCGCCACTGGGGCGATGGCGATGCACCGAAGCTGTTCATGCTGCATGGATGGATGGATGTGTCGGCTTCCTTCCAGTTCGTGGTGGATTGCCTCCAGCGCGACTGGCATGTGATCGCGCCCGACTGGCGCGGGTTCGGCCCGACGAAAAATCCGGGCGCCGACTGCTACTGGTTCCCGGATTACCTCGGCGACCTCGACGCGATCCTGCAGCATTATTCGCCGGAACAGCCGGTCGACCTGCTCGGCCACAGCATGGGCGGCAATGTGGCCTGCGTGTATGCCGGCGCGCGGCCGCAGCGCGTGCGCAAGCTGGTCAACCTGGAGGGCTTCGGCCTGGCCGCGACCAGGCCGGAGCAGGCCCCCGGGCGCTATGCGAAATGGCTGGACGAGCTGCGCGACCCGCCGCTGATGCGCGCCTATGCAAGCCGGGAAGAGGTGAAGGCGCGGCTGCGCAAGAACAATCCGCGCCTGACCGACGAACGAGCGGATTTCCTGTCGCGCCATTGGGCCGCCGAGAATGCACAGGGGGAATGGGAAATCCTGGGAGATCCGGCGCACAAGCTGGTTAATCCCAACCTTTACCGCATCGAGGAAGTGCTGGCGTGCTGGCAGGAGATCACCGCGCCGGTGCTGTGGGTGGAGGCGGATGACACCGAAGCGTGGCGCTGGATGGGGGCGAAGGAAACGGCGCGGGTCGAGATCGACCGGCGTATCACCTTCATCCGGGACGTGCAGACCGCGTCGATCGCCGATGCCGGCCATATGTTGCATCACGACCAGCCGGAAGCCCTGGCAACACTGATCGAACAATTCCTCGCCTGACCCGGGATCGCCTGCATTTTCCGGATGTCGAAGTGCTGCACGGCGCCCATGCGCGCTACAATAGTTGCACCTGATTCCACGCTCCGGTTCCGCATGCTCAACGTCGACCTTCACTGTCATTCCAATGTATCCGATGGCGCACTTGCGCCGGCGGAAGTTGCCGCGCGCGCGAAGGCGGGCAGCGTGGACGTATGGGCGTTGACCGACCACGATGAAATTGGCGGCATCGCCGAGGCGCGCGAAGCGGCGGCCGCGCTGGGAATGCGTTACGTGACCGGCGTGGAAATATCGGTGACGTGGGCGGGGCGCACGATCCATGTGGTCGGCCTGCGGTTCGACGAGAACAACCGCGACCTGGCGGAAGGCCTGAAGCGAACCCGCTGCGGCCGGGAGCAGCGCGCGCACGAGATGGCCGCGCAGCTCGCCGCCGTCGGAATTCCGGACGCGTTCGAAGGGGCGCTCAAGCACGTGGGCAATCCTGACCTGATTTCAAGAACGCATTTTGCGCGCTACATCATTGAAACCGGCGCTTGCAAGGATGTGCAGGAAGTCTTTGCCAACTACCTGATCGAAGGCAAACCCGGCTATGTGCCGCATCGCTGGGCAACGCTGCGCGACGCGGTTTCCTGGATCCGCGGCGCCGGCGGGATCGCCGTGGTGGCGCACCCCGGCCGCTATGATCTCTCCGACCTGGAACTCGACGCCTTGCTGTCCGAGTTCAAGCAGCTTGGCGGTGCCGGTGTGGAAGTCGTCACCGGCAGCCATACCGTCGACGAATATGCCCGCTTCGCGCGGATCGCGCAGCAGTACGGCTTGCTCGCATCCCGCGGTTCCGACTTCCACGCGCCGGGCGAGTCGCAGACCGAACTCGGGGCATTGCCGGCGCTGCCGCCCAATCTGACCCCTGTCTGGCACGACTGGGCGGTATAAGCGCTCAGCCCGGGTTTTCCTGCGCAACGTGCTTGCGTTTGTGGCATCATTCGCCACTTGAATTTCCCTGCATTAAACCCAATCTTGGCCTACAAACAAGGAGGCTTTGCATGAAACGTATCGTACTTTTCCTGGCGACCAATCTTGCCGTCATGCTGGTGATGTCGGTTGTGCTGTCCTTGCTGGGCGTCAACCGGTACCTGACCGCGAACGGGCTGAACATGGGCGCGTTGATGGTGTATTCGCTGGTGGTCGGCTTCACAGGCGCCATCATTTCGCTGCTCATGAGCAAGCAGATGGCGAAATGGTCCACCGGCGCGCATGTGATCGACGCGCCGTCGACCTCGACCGAACTGTGGCTGGTCGATACCGTGAGAAAGCTCGCCGAACGTGCCGGCATCGGCATGCCGGAGGTGGCCATCTATGAAGGCGAACCGAATGCATTCGCGACCGGCGCCTTCAAGGATTCCGCGCTGGTGGCAGTGTCGACCGGACTGCTGGAGAGCATGACGCGCGACGAGGTCGAAGCGGTGCTCGGCCACGAGATCGCGCACGTCGCCAACGGCGACATGGTGACCCTGACCCTGATCCAGGGCGTGGTGAATACCTTCGTGGTATTCCTTGCGCGCGTGGTCGGGTACATGATCGACAAGACGGTGTTCCGCAACAACGAGGACCGCGGCCCGGGCATCGGCTACATGGTCACGGTATTCGTCTGCGAAATCGTGTTCGGCATCCTCGCGTCCATCATCGTCGCCTGGTTCTCGCGCTATCGGGAGTTCCGTGCCGACGCCGGTTCGGCCAGGCTGCTCGGCACCCCGCAGCCGATGGTCAAGGCGCTGGCGCGCCTCGGCGGCATGGAAGCGCCGGAAAGCATGCCGCAGAACTTCAGGGCATTCGGCATCAATGGCGGCCGTTCCGGATTTGCGGCGCTCTTCTCCAGCCATCCGCCGATCGAGGAGCGCATCGCTGCGCTGCGCGGACTGAGCTGAATGACATTTTTTCATTGCAACGGCGGTCGTGACAGACCGCCGTTTTTTTGTTCCGGCCACAGCTAAAGCTGCTTAACCTGCTGCGCAAGTCAGCCTTCACTGAGACTTCGTTTTAGTTTCGGCCGCAGCGGCGCTGCTTAACTTGCTGCGCAAGTCAGCCTTCACTGAGACTTCGTTTTCATGAGCCAATTTTTTCAGATCCATCCCGAAAACCCGCAGTTGCGCCTGGTCCGCCAGGCGGCGCAAATCATCCATGGCGGCGGCATCGTCGCGCTGCCCACCGATTCCTGCTACGCGCTGGTCTGCCATCTGGACGACAAGGCCGCAGTGGAGCGCTTGCGCCGCATCCGCGGCGTGGACGACAAGCACCACCTGACGCTGCTGTGCCGTGACTTGAGCGAGATCGCGCAATATGCGCGGGTCGACAATCGCCAGTACCGGATGCTGAAGGCGGCTACCCCCGGCCCCTATACCTTTATCCTCGAAGCGACCAGGGAAGTGCCGCGGCGCCTGAGCCACCCGTCGCGCAAGACGATCGGCCTGCGGGTGCCGGAAAACACGATTGCGCATGCGCTGCTGGAAGAGCTGGGCCAGCCGCTGCTCGGCACGACGCTGATCCTGCCCGGTGAAAGCGAACCCCTGACCGACCCGGAAGACGTGCGCAGCCGTCTGGAACGCCAGATCGAGTGCGTGATCGACGGCGGCGCCTGCAGCCTGGAGCCGACCACCGTGATCGACCTGACGGACAGCGAGCCGGTTCTCGTGAGGCAAGGCCGCGGCGACGCCGCGATGTTCGGCCTGTGAGTGATTCACGCCAGCGCGGGCCGCATCCGGCTCGCGCCACCCCCCTCTGATAAAATCCCCGCCATGGATCAAATTATTCAAACGATTGCCGTCCTGGCAATTCCGGTGATCTTTGCGATCACGCTGCACGAAGCCGCCCACGCGTATGCCGCACGCTACTTTGGCGATGCGACCGCCTACCTGCAGGGGCGCATGAGCCTCAACCCCGTGAAGCATATCGACCCGCTCGGCACGATCCTGATCCCGGTGCTGCTGTATTGGGCCAGTTCCGGTTCCTTTTTCTTCGGCTACGCGAAGCCGGTTCCGGTGGATTGGAGCAACCTGCGCAAACCCAAGCGCGACATGGCCTGGGTCGCTCTCGCGGGGCCGGGGGCGAACGTGGTGATGGCGCTGATGTGGATGCTGATGGCGATCTCGCTGCGCGTGCTGAACATCAACGAGCCGTTCTTCGCGAACATGGCGGCCGCGGGTGTCTGGTTCAACCTGCTGCTGTTCGCCTTCAACCTGTTTCCGGTTCCGCCGCTTGACGGCGGCCGGGTGCTGACGAGCATGCTGCCCAACAGGATGGCGTATCGTTTCGCGCAGCTCGAGCCCTACGGATTTTTCATCGTGATCGGCCTGGCCGTCATGAATCTGCTGCAATACTGGGTGACGCCGGTACGGACCCTCGCCCAGACCGCGTTGCTCGTCATCGTTTCTCCCTTGACCTTCTTACTGAACTGACACTATGTTTCCCGATCGCGTAGTTTCCGGCATGCGCCCCACCGGTGCGATGCACCTCGGCCACTATCATGGCGCGCTCAAGAACTGGATCAAGATGCAGTCCGAACTGCCTTGCCTGTTCTTCGTCGCCGACTGGCATGCGCTGACGACGCATTACGACGACCCGAGCATCATCGAATCCAGCACCTGGGACATGGTGATCGACTGGCTCGCCGCCGGCATCGACCCGTCGCAGGCGACGCTGTTCATCCAGTCCAAGGTGCCCGAGCATGCCGAGCTGCACCTGCTGCTGTCGATGGCGACGCCGCTCGGCTGGCTGGAGCGGGTGCCGACCTACAAGGATCAGCAGGAAAAGCTGGCCGATCGCGACCTGGCCACCTACGGCTTCCTCGGCTACCCGCTGCTGCAGGCGGCCGACGTGCTGATCTATCGCGCCAGCCTGGTGCCGGTGGGCGAGGACCAGGTGCCGCACATCGAAATGATGCGCGAGCTGGCGCGCCGCTTCAACCACCTGTACGGCAGGGAGAAGGGCTTCGAGGAAAAGGCGCAGGAGGCGATCAAGAAGCTTGGCAGCAAGCGTGCGCGCATGTACACGGAATTGCGCAACGCGTTCCAGGAGCAGGGCAATGCCGATGCGCTGGAACAGGCCAGGGCGATGCTGGACGAAACCCAGAACCTGTCGATGATCGACCGCGAACGCCTGTTCGGCTACCTCGAAGGCAGCCGCAAGATCATCCTGGTGGAACCGCAGGCGCGCCTGACCGAAGCGTCCCGCATGCCGGGCCTGGACGGGCAGAAAATGTCCAAGAGCTACGGCAACGCAATCAGCCTGCGCGAAGACCGCGATACCGTGACCAAGAAAGTGCGGACCATGCCGACCGACCCGGCGCGCGTGCGGCGCACCGACCCGGGCGACCCGGAAAAGTGCCCGGTGTGGCAGCTGCACCAGGTCTACTCCGACCAGGACACCAAGGACTGGGTGATGAAGGGATGCCGCTCCGCCGGTATCGGCTGCCTCGAGTGCAAGCAGCCAGTGGTCGACGGCATCCTGAAGGAGCAGGAGCCGATGCGTGAGCGCGCGCAGCAGTACCTGGACGATCCGTCGCTGGTCCGCGCGATCGTCGCCGATGGTTGCGACAAGGCGCGCAAGCTGGCGCAGGAAACCATGCGCGACGTGCGCGAGGCGATGGGTCTGAGCTACAGCTGACGTTCGCCGTGTCCGATCTGCTGCCTCCTCATCCGCCAACCGATGCGCCTTCCGCCTGGGTGGCGCGCTTCGCGCCGCTGATCCCGTCAGGCGAGGTGCTCGACCTTGCCTGCGGCGGCGGACGGCACGCGCGCCTGCTTGCCGCACTCGGGCGCGCGGTGCTCGCGATCGACCGCGATACGGCGGCGCTTGCAATGGCGGCGGGGCAGGGCATCACTACCCGGCAGGTCGACCTCGAAGCCGAGGGCGCGGTCTGGCCGTTCGAGCAAAACCGCTTTGCCGGCATCGTCGTGACCAATTACCTGCACCGGCCGCTGTTCCCCCATCTCGTACGCAGCCTTGCTGCAGGCGGCGTGCTGATCTACGAAACCTTCGCGCAGGGGAATGAGCAATTTGGCAAGCCCTCCAACCCGGCTTTCCTGTTGCGTCACGGGGAACTGCTCGGACTGGCGTCGATGGTGGATGGATTGCACGTCGTCGCGTATGAAGACGGCTTTGTCGGCGTCCCGCGGCCGGCAATGGTCCAGCGAATCTGCCTGCTCAAGGCCGGCGCGCCGGCGGAAGCGCGCCTGGCGTGACGCCCGAATGTGAACCCCGAATGCACCCGGTATTGCCCCACGGGACCGGGCTATCCGCTACAATCAACGTTTTATCTCTTTAGCCATTCACACCATCATGATCCAGGGCAGCATAGTCGCCATTGTCACCCCCATGCATGCTGACGGCAGTCTCGACCTGCCGGGGCTGCGCAAACTGATCGACTGGCACATCGCCGAAGGCACCGACGGCATCGTCATCGTCGGCACCACCGGCGAGTCGCCGACGGTCTCGGTCGAAGAGCATTGCGAGCTGATCAAGGTCGCGGTGGAGCACGTCGCCAAGCGCATCCCGGTGATTGCCGGCACGGGCGGCAATTCGACTATCGAAGCGATCGAACTGACGCAGTATGCGAAGAACGTCGGCGCCGATGCATCCCTGCTCGTCGTACCGTATTACAACCGGCCGACCCAGGAAGGCATGTACCAGCACTTCCGGAAGATCGCCGAATCGGTAGACCTGCCGGCGATCCTGTACAACGTGCCCGGCCGCACCGTCGCCGACATGGCGAATGAGACCATCCTGCGCCTGGCGCAGGTGCCGGGTATCGTCGGGGTCAAGGATGCGACCGGCAATATCGCGCGCGGCAGCGACCTGATCCGCCTGGCGCCGAAGTCCTTCGCCGTCTACTCCGGCGACGACCCGACTGCGATGGCGCTCATGTTCTGCGGCGCCAGGGGCAATATCTCGGTCACCGCGAATGTTGCGCCGCGCGGCATGCACGAACTCTGCGCGGCCGCCATGGCAGGCCGCGTGGCCGAAGCGGTAGCCATCAACAACAAGCTCCTGCCGCTGCATAACAAGTTGTTCGTGGAACCGAACCCGGTACCGGTGAAGTGGGCGATGGCCGAGATGGGCTTGATCCCGCCGGGCATCCGCCTGCCGCTGGTGCCGCTGGGAGAAGGCTATCGCGAGACCGTGCGCGCGGCTTTGCGCGAATCCGGTGTATTACAATAAGCGCCGCCTTCCGGGCAGACCAGCAGATTTCACCTCATCAGCAACGACATGACTATTCGCAAGAACACCCGTATCGCTCAACGTGGACTTATTCTCGGGCTGGCCGTTGCCGGCCTGGCCGGCTGCAGCTCGCTCGGATCGGTGCTGGAGCCGGGCCGCGTCGAGTACAAGAGCGCCGGCAAGGCGCCGTCGCTGGAGGTGCCGCCGGACCTGACCCAGCTGCAGCGGGAAAACCGCTATGCGATTCCGGAAGCGACCCGGGGTAGTGCCACCGCGTCCAGCTACAACCAGCAGCAGGTTACGCGCCCGGTAGTGCCGGCGGCCTCTTCCGTTGCCGTAAGCGCCGCGACGGACATCCGCATCGAACGCAACGGCAACCAGCGCTGGCTGGTCGTCAAGCAGCCGCCCGAGGCGCTTTGGCCGCAGATCAAGGACTTCTGGCAGGATTCCGGATTCCTGGTCAGCTATGAGCAGCCGCAGGCCGGCATCATGGAAACCGACTGGGCGGAGAACCGCGCGAAAATCCCGCAGGATTTCATTCGCAACACCATCGGCAAGGCGCTCGACGCGCTCTACTCGACCGGCGAACGCGACAAGTTCCGAACCCGCCTCGAGCGTACCGCGGACGGCACGACCGAGATCTACATCAGCCATCGCGGCATGCAGGAAGTGCTGGTCGGCCAGCAGAAGGATTCGACCGTGTGGACGCCGCGTGCGGCCGATCCCGAACTCGAGGCCGAATTCCTGTCGCGCCTGATGTCCCGCCTCGGCGTGGAAACGACGCGTGCAAGGACAACCGTCGAAAGCGTTGCGGCGCAACCGTCGCGCGCCAAGCTGGTCAAAGGCACCAGCGGCGGCTTTGTCGAAGTGGATGAAGGCTTTGACCGCGCATGGCGGCGCGTCGGCCTCGCGCTCGACCGCGTCGGCTTCACCGTCGAAGACCGCGACCGTGCGCAGGGCTTGTACTATGTCCGTTATGTCGATCCGGACCAGGATCAAAAGAAGGCCGCAGACAAGGGCTTCTTGTCGAAACTGTTCTCCTTCGGCTCCGATGACAAGGCAAAATCGGCGCAGCGTTACCGCATTGCGGTGAAGTCGGTTGGCGCGGCCAGCCAGGTCAGCGTGCTCAACAGCGATGGCCGCGCGGAATCGTCGCAGATTGCCGACAGGATCCTGTCGCTGTTGAACGAGCAACTCAAGTAATCGAATCAGCTATTGAAATTTGCCAGTCTTGGAAGCGGCAGTGAAGGAAATGCGCTTCTGATCTCCACCGCATCCGGCACGACACGCACCACCGTCATGCTGGATTGCGGGTTCGCGATACGCGAGACCGAACGGCGCCTGCAAAGAGCAGGACTGGCGCCAACCGAGCTCGCCGGCATCGTCGTCACCCATGAGCACCAGGACCACGTCGGCGGCGTCTTCAAGTTCGCGCGTCGGCATCGCGTCCCGGTCTGGCTTACCTTCGGCACCTACCAAGCAGTGCGCCACGATTGTGAAGGCGTGGACATTTCTTTCTGCCGGGACGGCGCCAGCTTCGCGATACAGGACCTCTTATTCACGCCCTACACCGTTCCGCACGACGCGCGGGAACCGGTCCAGTATGTCGCAAGCGACAAGCGCTTCCGCCTCGGCGTGCTGACCGACGCCGGACAGGCGACCTCCCACCTGATCGCCGCCCTCGGCGGCTGCGATGCTTTGGTTTTGGAGTGCAATCACGATCGCCAGATGCTCGCGAATTCCTCCTATCCCCCGTCGCTC
This sequence comes from Noviherbaspirillum sp., assembly GCF_035627455.1. Classification (GTDB taxonomy): domain Bacteria; phylum Pseudomonadota; class Gammaproteobacteria; order Burkholderiales; family Burkholderiaceae_D; genus Noviherbaspirillum. The sequence continues at coordinate 14,292 of NZ_DASPLS010000087.1, read as the reverse complement.
AAGCGCCGTATCGGCGGCGACTACGGGCATCTTGCGAACGAAACGACGGCGGAAATCCTCGCGGCACTGGACAAATCCCGCCTGAAAACCGTCGTCGGCGCGCATCTCTCCCAGCAGAACAACACGCCCGAACTCGCGCGCAAGGCATTATGCGGCGTGGTCGAGAAAGAGGGTATCGAGGTGATGATTGCCTGCCAGGCGGAAGGATTCGACTGGGTCGACCTGGCGGCGGGTGGGTAAAGAGCGCGGTTTCCTCGCGCGGAAAACAAAAAAGCCGACCAGATGGTCGGCTTTTTTGCGAGTAACCGTGGATTACTTCGATGCAGCCGGAGCAGCAGCAGCCGGAGCGGAAGCTTCAGCGGAAGCAGCCGGAGCAGCAGCAGCCGGTGCAGCAGCGTCAGCGGAAGCAGCCGGAGCAGCAGCAGTAGCGTCAGCGGAAGCAGCCGGAGCAGCAGCAGCCGGTGCGGAGGCTTCCGGAGCAGCAGCAGCCGGAGCAGCAGCCGGAGCAGCAGCTTCTTCCTTCTTGCCGCAAGCAGCCAGGGCAACAGCCAGCAGGGATGCAATCAACAGAGTCTTTTTCATGGATTTCCCTTCAAAATTTATTATAAAAAATTATGCGATGAATAATTACCGGTAATTATCGCTCTATATAGGCGCCCTCTTCATGCCACGGATGTTGCAGTGCGGCACTCCAAAAACTCCTAGCCCGAGATTATAGCGAGTTTTTTTACAACAGAGCATGCGTCGTTTTCTTATGGGTAAGGAATTTGTAAGAAATTACTACAAAAAGGCAATCCCTTCTTTTCTGATTCGTCCGCGGACTCAGGCAAGCTGCAGCCATCCATCCTGATACCACGCGTGCAGCGTTTCCTGCACGTCCGGGGATGCGGCAGCAACGCCTGCCGCGTCGAGCCGGCGCAGATCCGCCAGCGGCACCAACGCGGCGCGGTCCGCGCGTCCGGCGACGAAAGACTCGCCGTTAATGAACACATGCCTGCCGGCATACATCATGCGCGTTTTGCGTGACAACGCGACGCCACGCTTGCCAGCGGTCTGGATGAAACGGGCAAGCGACAAGGGACGCTCGGGCGGATCGAAAAAGACAGTGGGTTTCGGCTCTGACAGGTATTCGCCGAGGAAAATGGCGACGTCGTCCTTGCTGGGCCGAATCTTGTCGAGCTGGGCTGCCACTTGCGCCAGCATTGCGCTTCCGATTTCTGCCGGCCGCCGTGTCGCTTCAAGCTCCGGGTCGGCGTAGTGGCCTGGCAGGTCGACCGATTCGGCCATGAAATGCAGGAAGCCTTCCCCGAGTTCCTGGAAGGATGGCGTGCGGAAGCCGACCGAATAGGTCATGCACTCGCCCACGGCAATGCCGTCATGCGCGAATTGCGGCGGCAGGTACAGCATGTCGCCAGGTTCGAGGATGAATTCCTGCTCCGGCGTGAAGTTTTTCAAGATCTTGAGCGGCATGCCTTCGACCAGAGTGCGGTCGGTATTGGCGCCGATGCGCCACAACCGCTTGCCATGCGCCTGCAGCAGGAAAACATCATAGGCGTCGAAATGCGGGCCGACCCCGCCGCCATCGGTCGCGTAACTGATCATCAGGTCGTCGAGCCTGGCATCCGGAATGAAACGGAACTGCTGCATCAGCTGGTCGGCGCCGTCGTGATGCAGGTTGACGCCCTGCACCAGCGTGGTCCAGCGCTTCTTCGTCGCAGCCGGCAGCTGCGCGAAGGGGCCATGCTGGATCTGCCAGCGCGAACCGAAATGCGTGACCAGGCGGGATTCGACATCGTCCCGCGTCGTCATTTCCCACAACGCTTCGCGGGAAAGCAGGGGAGTGAATCCGGGGATCGCCTGGCGTATCAGCAAGGGTTTCTTGTGCCAGTAGTCGCGAAGGAATTGCTGCGGCGTGAGTCCGCCAAGGAGGGGGAGTTTTTTCATCTTCATATTTATATAGGCACGGCTATTGCTGTTAAGCTAAGAAGACCAGGCAGAAAATAGCCATGGTGGCAAGGGAAGGCGGACGATTATAATCTCGCGACAAGCTGACACGAAAGGACGGAGCATGAAGATTGCCAAGAACACCGTTGTGACGGTGCACTACAAACTCTCGGACGCGCAGGGCAATCTGATTGAGGAGAGCCGGGAGCCGATGGTCTACCTGCATGGCGGCTATGAGAATACGCTGCCGAAGATCGAAGAGGCGCTGGAGGGCAAGGACGTCGGTTATGAAACCACGATCCAGGTCGAGCCGGATGACGCCTTCGGCGAATACGACCCGAACCTGATCAAGATCGAGCCGCGCAACCGCTTGCCGGAGCCGGTCGAGGTCGGCATGCAATTCGAAGGGACGCCGGACGACGCCGAGGGCGGGCAGGAATCGCTGATCTTCACCGTCACGGATATCGCCGACGACCAGGTCGTCCTGGATGGCAACCATCCTCTTGCCGGCATGGCATTGCGTTTCACGCTGAGCGTCGCCGAGGTACGTGGTGCGACCGAGGAGGAGATTGCGCACGAACATGTGCATGGCGCCCACGGCCATCATCATGATGAGGATGATGCCGGCGGTGACGGGCCGGAAGCCGAGGACGGCGATCACTTCCGCAGCCACCCGTTGCACTGAAGTTCCGGCTTCATGCAGGGATTACACGGGCCGCGTCATTACTACATGGTGACGCCGTGGCCCGGATGTGTCCTGCGCAGCACGAGCCGGGCGGCTCGCGCCATGTCTAGCGGTGGCGGTTTTCCACCTGCTGCGGGAAAGGCTCGAGGGTAAATAATGCGGGGCCGGACGGTTTGACCGTCACCTTCATCCATGCCGGCGCCGCCAGCAGTTCCCCAAGGTTGCCTTGCCAGTAAATCCGCGGTCCGGTGTTGTCCTGGCCTCCCGATGCATGGACAAGCAAGACTTTCCCGGGAAATTTTGTCGCCAGGCCAAGAATCAGCTTGCGCGTTTCCGCGAAACCGTCCCTGCCTTGCGCATTCGGCGCCGACAGCGGGTTGGCATCGCTGAACAGCACGACTGCCTTGAACTTCCCCTGTTGCGCAAGCGTGAAGACGCGGTTGAGCCAATTGCGGTTTGCGACCAGCCTGTCCTCGAATTCACTATTTCGTCCGGCGTCGGGCAGGTAGTGGTTGTTGTCGCTTGGAAGATTCACTGTTGCGAACATGATCCCGTCGATCGTCCAGCGCGCGTTCTCGGCAAAACCGCGGAACTTGGCGATGGTGGACTGGCGCGCCAGCGCGATCTTGTCGGCGCCAAGTGAAAAACTATCTGCGAAGTACAGGTCGCGCAGCCGGTTGAGCTTGGCCAGCGCATCCGATTTGCCGACCTCGGTGCGGCACTCCGCCCAGTCGCTCGCCGTCAGCGACAGGATCAGCGCATGCTGCGAGTCCTGCAGCACTTCCTTTCTTTGCTGATAGAGGTTGTCCGTGCAAGGCTCGCGACCGGCCTTCAATCCGTGGACGACGACAAATGCAAGGTTTTCCGCGTCGGTTTCCTTGATGGTGTTTCCGAGGTTGCTGTCGACATCCGTCCGCGGCAATGCATGCGCAACCACGCCGAAGCTGAATGCATCGAACGCGTGCGCCATAGGAAGCCCCTGCATCAGGGCGACGCATAGCAGCATTGACTGCAACATGACGTTTTTCATTGCTGGTCGAGCAAGGCCCTCAGCCGGTACAAGGCGTCAAGCGCCTCCCGGGGCGTCATCGCATCCGGGTCGATTTCCGCAAGCGCATCCCTTACCGCTGTGACCGCCGCATCCGGACCGCGTTCGTGCTCTTCTTCCTCGACAAGTGCGGCCGGGGGAGATGCAAACAGGTCGAATTGCGGGGTTGACTGCACGGAATGGGCTTCCAGCACAGCAAGGTGTCTGCGGGCCGCCCTGATCACGGGTTGCGGTACGCCCGCCAGCTGCGCCACCTGGAGGCCATAGCTTTGGGACGCCGGGCCGGGTTGCACCGCATGCAGGAACACAATGCTGTCCTTGTGCTCCACCGCCGACAGGTGCACGTTCGCCGCCGCCGGATGCGTTTCCGGCAACTGGGTCAGCTCGAAGTAATGAGTTGCGAACAGCGTGAAGCTGCGCGTCGTGTCGATCAAATGGCGGGCGATCGCCCAGGCCAGGGCGAGGCCGTCGAAGGTCGATGTGCCGCGCCCGACCTCGTCCATCAGCACCAGCGAATGCTCGGTCGCGCCATTCAGGATGGCCGCTGATTCCGTCATCTCCACCATGAAGGTGGAACGGCCACCGGCAAGATCGTCCGCGGCGCCGATGCGGGTGAAGATGCGGTCGATGGGACCGATGGTTGCGCGGGTGGCGGGCACAAAGCTGCCGACATAGGCCAGCAGCGTAATGAGGGCGACCTGGCGCATGAAGGTCGACTTGCCGCCCATGTTCGGGCCGGTGATCAGCAGCAGCCGGCGCTCGTTGTTCAACTCGCAGTCGTTCGCGATGAAGCGTTCGATCTGGTTTTCAACCACCGGATGGCGACCCTGCTCGATCAGGATGGCCGGCTCCGGCACCAGGTGCGGCGCGGACCAGTTGTTGCGCATCGCGTGGTCGGCCAGCGCGACCAGCGTATCCAGCTGCGCGAGCGCATGGGCGATGGATTGCAGCGTGCCGATGTGGGGCGCCAGGTCGGCCAGTATTTTCTCGTAGAGGAATTTCTCCCGGCTCAGCGCGCGCTCCTGCGCGGACAGTGCCTTGTCTTCGAAGGCTTTCAGTTCCGGCGTGATGTAGCGTTCCGCATTCTTCAGCGTCTGGCGGCGGCGATAATCGTCCGGCACCTTGTCGGTCTGTCCGTGCGTGACCTCGATATAGAAGCCGTGCACCTTGTTGTACTCGACCCGCAGGTTGGCGATGCCGGTGCGCGCCCGTTCGCGGACCTCGAGGTCGACCAGGAACTGGCCGGCGTTTTCCGACAGCGCGCGCAGTTCATCCAGCTCCGCATCGAAGCCGCGAGCGATCACGCCGCCGTCGCGCACCATCGCGGCCGGCTCGAGCGCGATGCCGCGTTCCAGCAGCTCCAGGCATTCCGACGGCGTCGCCAGCGCGTCGTGAATGGCTCTCAGCAGCGGCGCATCCGCATCCTTGTTGCACACCGCGACGTAGGCGCGCAGTGAGGGCAGCTGCTGCAGGCCGGCGCGCAGGCCGGCCAGATCGCGCGGACGGGCGGAAAGCAGCGCAATGCGGGTGGTGATGCGTTCAATATCCGGCACCGCAGCCAGCGTCGCTGACAGGCCGGAGGCGGCATCGGCGCGCATCAGCGCGTTCAGTGCCGCATGCCGCGCCTTCGCCACTTCCTGGTCGCGCCGGGGATGGTGCAGCCAGTGGCGCAGCAGGCGTGATCCCATCGCGGTACGGCAGTGATCAAGTTGTGAGAACAGGGTAGGGGCGGCGCCGTTCCCTTCCTGCCCGCGGATGGTTTCCGTCAGTTCCAGGTTGCGGCGGGTGGACGCATCGAGGCCGATGAATTCATTTTCCGATTCGACAGCAAGCGTGCGCACATGCTGCAGGCCCTTGCCCTGCGTCGACTGTGCGTAGCGCAGCAGCGCGCCGGCCGCACCGATCGCCGCAGCCAGGCTATCAGCGCCGAAGCCGCTCAACGTTGCCACGGCAAGCTGTTCCAGCAGCGCCTTCTTGCCGGCGTTGAGGTCGAAGTGCCAGTCCGGCACGGTCGTGCATTTGCCGTTGGCCGGAAGGACAGGAAGGGATGCAGTTTGTTCGGTCAGCAGGATTTCGGCGGGCGCGATGCGTTCAAGCTCCTGCTTGAGCCGCGCCTCGAGGGCCTTGGCATCGCCGCTGAATTCCATCACGCGCAGCGCGCCGCTTGCCATCGCCAGCCATGCGAGGCCGACGCTCATCGTCTTGCGCTGAGTGACGATGTGCAGCGCCAGCAGCGGTCGTTCGGATTTTTCCGGCAGCAGGTCGGAGTCGGTCAGTGTGCCCGGCGTGACCACGCGCACCACCTTGCGCTCGACCGGCCCCTTGCTGGTTGCCGGATCGCCGATCTGCTCGCAGATTGCCACCGACTCGCCGAGCTTGATCAGCTTCGCGAGATACTGTTCCACCGAGTGGAAAGGCACGCCCGCCATCTTGATCGGTGTGCCGTTCGACGCGCCGCGCTGGGTGAGGGTGATGCCAAGCAGGCGCGCGGCCTTTTCGGCATCGTCGAAGAACAGCTCGTAGAAATCGCCCATGCGGTAGAACACCAGCATGTCCGGATAGTCGGCCTTGATGCGCAGATACTGCTGCATCATCGGGGTGTGGCGTGAAATATCCGCCTCTCCAAGGCCTTGTTTTTTCTCGGAAATTTTTGTAAGTGCTTGATTGCTCACTTCTTTCGCCTGACCTGTATTTTCTTCGTTCTACCCGCAACACCCTGCGTCACCCCGTGACACTCCACAAATCAGCGTAGTTTTTAAAGCAGTGATTTGAAAAGTTACGCTACAATTTCCCGCGTCTGCAAAAAGTTACGCCGGGAGGGGTGATGAATTTCGATGCGCGGGAAGCGAAGCTGTTGCCGTCGGGTGCACACATTACCATTGATGACGCCCCCGGGCTACGTCTGGAAGCGACGAATACCACGAAGGCCTGGACCTACCGATACAAGAGCCCGATCGACCAGCGCATGCGGCAGGTGAAGATCGGCGAGTGGCCGGCCATGTCGCCGGCGAAGGCGATCGTGGAGTGGGAGGGGTTGTCGCAGGCGCGGAAAAACGGGCGGGACCCGGCACTAGAGCGGCGCAACGCGCGGGTCGAGGAGCGTGCCGCCGTCGAGAAGCAGCGGGAAGAGAAGCGCAATGCCACCTTCACAGTGCGAAAGGTGTGCGACCTCTACCTGGATGGCTATATCGACCGGCACCGCAAGCCGAAGGGCGCAAAGGAGGTTCGACGGATGTTCGATAAGATGCTCGGCGACCATGCCCACCGGCCGGCGGCCACATATGCGCGGGCTGACGCGTTCGAGCTGTTGGAGAGTCATTTCGACCATCCCGTCCAATGTACAAAGTTGCGGACCGAACTTGCGGCCGCGTGGGACTATTCAATCGACGCTGGTAAGCTGCCGGAGACAACACCGAACTGGTGGCGCCAGATCCTGAGAGGGAAGGTGCGCAGCCAGGGCAAGGCGATCGCCGGCGAGAAGATCGGCACCGCAAAGCGCCACCTGTCCGAGCAGGAGCTGCGAGACCTCTTCGCCTGGCTGCCGAACTTCAGCCGGACAATCGAGGACGTGCTCACCCTGTACTCGTGGACGTGCACGCGCGGCTCTGAAATCTGCGCCATGGAGGCGAAAGAGATAACCGAGGAGGTCGACGGCCTGTGGTGGACGATACCGAAGGCCAAGACCAAGAACGCACGGCACGTCAACGCGACGGACCTGCGCGTGCCGCTAATTGGGCGGGCCGAGCAGATTGTGCGGCGGCGCCTTCCGCTTGCAAGGAATGGATACCTGTTCCCGGCGACAGCCGGCGAGGTCGAGCACGTGCAACAGAAGACGATTCAGACCGCAGTCTGGTATCACATGCCGTATTCCGAGACGCGGAAGGAACAGCTGCGGCCTCGACTCACCGTCACGCATTGGGCACCGCATGACCTGCGCCGCACCTCGCGCACCTTGCTGGCGGCGATTGGTTGCCCTGATTCTGTGGCTGAGGCGATTCTCGGACACATGCAGCCAGGCGTGAAGGGAGTTTATAACCGCCACTCCTACGACAAGGAGCGGCGGGAGTGGCTGAGCAAGCTAGCACAAAAGCTTGAAGCTTTGATCCGCCTATAAAGATCTTAACTAAATGCGTTTTCTTCGCGCTACCATTTGGTCTTAATGCAAATACCTTTGTGAGCCGACGATGCGCATTACCTCTTTATCATTTGACCAGTCCATTTTGGCCAATTATCCGCAGTTTGGTTTCAATGAACGCGTTTCGATGTCGAAGCTTGGAAAGGTGGTACTTCTTGCCGGTGCAAATGGAAGTGGCAAGACACGACTACTTAATCTTATAGCTGCTATTGGCCATGACAGACAAAACATTAAAATTGCTGAGTATCGCCGTTCAGTCGAAGTTGAAACTAAGTTTCTGGACATGCACAAGGGGCGCGGATATCCGGCGGCAATGCAGGCGGAAATTGATGCGCACGAGCGGCGGCTAAGCGAGTCTTCGGCGGTGCTGAAACGTTGGTCCGCAGTTGGCACATACCCAGAAGACGCAGCGGTTAATCCCGTCTTCTTCCTTCCTGATATTGCTCGCCTTCGCCATCCGAACGCGCAGACAGAAGGAAGCTTGCAGGAATATGCGAGGTCGGCTACGAACCTCGGGCTGACTCAAGCTGAATTCACCGTGCCCTGCTACGTTAAGTACATCCTTCGTACAGCACGAAATGCTGAGTTCGAAATATACAAGGCTCGTGCCACACCGGAACACTATGTAGAAGTAGAGAATGGCGAGGCGTTACAGCAACTAGTTTGTGAGCTTCTTGGAGCCGCCGCTAAACCAAAGCTGGAAACAAGTGAGCAAGTGAGCTTGTTTGGGCGAACCGACTACACCGATACATTGAGTTCTGGTCAAAAGGTTCTGCTGATGCTCGCAACGGCGCTCCATGCTCAAGGTGCGGCACTTGAAGATGCACTCATTTTCCTCGACGAGCCGGAAAATCATCTGCATCCGGCCGTGCTGGCCGAAGTTATTGATCTTCTTTCTGAGAAGGTGGTCAACGGACAAATTTGGATTGCAACACACTCTGTTCCGCTCATTGCTAGGCTCGCATATGCGGACCCCGGGTGCGTCTGGTACGTCAAAGATTCCAAGTTGGCTAAGGCGGGAAAACAACCTGAGGTTGTACTGCAGGGGTTGCTTGGGGCTGAGGAAGAAATTGCAAAGCTTCGTGACTTCACTGACTTACCGTCGAAGCTCGCATCCAATCGCTTTACATCTGAGTGCCTATTGCCCCCGGTTACAGTGGCGCCGGCACCAGGGGACACCCAGCAAGCGCAGATGGCGCGTATATTGCACTCGAGGAAAAAGGGGGAGAAGCTTAAGGTCTTGGACTTCGGGGCAGGGCAGGGCCGTCTCCTTGCGGCACTACTGGAGGCTGGGAACGATGTAGCAAATTCATACGACTACCTTGCCTACGATCTTATTGGAGAACAAAATCAGCGATGCAGGGCCGTCATCGAGGAGGTGTACGGAACATCTGAGAAAAGATTCTATACAGACCTAATCGCATTGCGCGAAGACCACGCCGACGGTGTTGACGTGGTCGTTATGTGCAACGTCCTCCACGAAATTAATCCAAACAAATGGCTGGTCGAGTTCGGTCCCGAATCAAGCGTTCAACGTCTTATGCGGGAAAATGGAGCGCTGTTAGTAGTGGAGGATCAACGAATCCCCGTGGGCGAGGCGGCCCACGAGCATGGCTTCTTAGTCCTCGATACGCTACAATTTTATGACTTATTTTGCGTTAAAGAAGTCGACATTGATAACGAAAAGTATCTAGTAGACGACGCTAGGAAAGAGAGTGAATCCCAAAAGGGACGTCTAAAGGCTCATTTGTTTTCTAAGTCCCTTATTGCAAGACTTACTCCTGAAACGCGAATTGCGGCCATTTCCTCCCTCAAATCGATTGCAGCAGAACATATCCGTCGGTTGCGACGAGAGACGCCAAGCTTTTCGAATGGTCAGCTATTTGCCTTTTGGACGGCGCAGTTCGCGAATGCTTCTCTCTGGCTCCAAGAGAACGCAAGGCAAGCTGATTGACATGACAACGGAGGCGGACGCTGGATACTAAGGACCGTCCGCCCGAGCAACCTTTCGATGATGCTCTGATGACAAATAGGCCTGCAATCAGATCTCAAGCTTTAAAACGAACACGGGAGCGGTGCTCAGTCGAACTGCAGAGGTTGTTCATGCATTCCGCTTTCCCGTATGCTGGGGCGGGGGGAGGTTCGAGACAGGCCGATTCTCTGCCCACTCTTCGATTTCACGGACAAGCCAGGCTACTCGTCGCCCCGATAGTTGCCGCGGCGCCGGAAACTCCCCTTCGCGGATCATCCGTTGGATAGTGGTTTCGCCGAGTGAAACGACTGCAGACACGTCGGGAAGATCGATGTAAATCGGTTTCATTACTGCGGACATTTAGCCTCCCTATGCTGCTTTCTGCACCGACCGTTCGTGTGCGAAGTTTGCTTCAACAAGCGCCTTCGCCATAGGCGGGCAGACGCTGTTGCCAATCATGCGGACCTGCGACGACTTCGGAAGCGGCTTGCCATTCACGACGGGGTCCAGGATGTAGCTGTCTGGGAAGCCCTGTGCGCGCGCTAGCTCGCGCGGCGTGAGCATCCGCATGCCGATGTCGACGATCGCGTATTCCTCGCCGCGAATGGTGACCAGGCCGATGCGGTCCTTTGTGGTGACTGTAGGAAGGGGTTTTTCGAGGCCCGGGTTTTGATCTGTTCTGTAGTAGGAAATCAGGAACGCTTTGACGCGCTCTGCACCGCACGGAATGCTGTAGACTGTGAAATGCCCAGGCGCTTCGCGATCGCGCTGTAGGAAAGGCCCTGTGTCCTGAGGGTGTGCGCTTCCTCGGCATGTTTCGCCACTATGGGCCGTATTGCCGGCTCGCGGAGCTTCATTTGATACGCATGCAGATGATTCTGGCTCCGTGTTGCCAATTCGAGGTTGGCCGGATTGTTGTTGGTCTTGTCGCCGTCCATGTGATTCAGGTCCGTTCCTTCCGGTATTTCGCCCCTGAACAGCGTCCAGACCGCCCTGTGGGCAAGCATTAAGTATTGCTTCCCATCCAGTGCCACCTTGATACCTAAGTATCCGTTCTTCAGGTTGCACTCCGCTCGCCGGCGGGAGACCGGCGTGATGTGCCCGTAGCGATTCAAATTCGCCAGCTTCCAGGCAGCGCCGTTCGAGTCGACCTCGATCAGTCCCAGCTCGATTGCCTTCTTGATCGCTTGCATTGCATTCATGTGTGGTCTCCTTACGCATAAGTGTAGCGCGTACGACTGCAGTATCCGCCTTGCTGGTGATCGTCGCCGCCGGTTCGCCGGCGTCACGCGGGCGAGATTGCCCGGCCCGGCCGCCGCAGCCGACCAGCTGGGCGGTGACAATGGAGTGGTGGTCGGTTGCGGTAACGGTTCCGGTCGGGGCGTCCGCCGGGATTCCAACGACGCCGCCGTAGTGCTTCGCGAGGAAGGCGGTCACTACGCCCATGGCGTGCGCGGCGCCCGCCGGGCGCTGGCATTCTCCGCCGGCCGTGATCGTGTGGAGCGGTTCGTCCGCACCGCTGCCGACGCTATTTGCGCGGAACTTCGTGATGTGCGCGGCGACCAACGCATGGTGCCCGCCCTTGACCTGCGCGCAGATCGTCCGCAGCGGCTCGTCCGCGGGCATGCAGCGCGGCGACGAGGCGTTCGCATGCTCGGTCATAACCGGGGCGAAGATCGGCTGCACCAGTGCGCGGTGATTCTCCGTCGTAAGCGTGCCGAAAGGCTTGGCGATGTCAGCCGGCTTGCCGCCGTAAATCGGGCCGCCGGCGCCAACAATGAACGGATCTGCGCTGTTCACTACGTATTTCATGATGCCCTTGGCGATCCGGCGCAGCGTGGCATCCTTCAGCGGGCGCTTGCGTTCGAAGATGGACGGGCAGGGAATCGACCAGTCGATGCATTCTGCAGCGGTTCGCCACGGTTGCAGCTTGCCTTTCCTGACGGCCTCGCTCTTCGGGTCGCCATGGGTTGCCGCCGGCCAGACAATCGGACGGCCGTCGCGGCGCGCGACAAGGAACAGTCGTTTGCGGATCGTCGGCGTTCCGAAGTCGCAGGCGCGCAGCACCTTCCATTCAACCTGGTAGCCGAGACCCTTGTGCAGGCGCTCGATGGGGAAGTCATGCCCCAGCACGGTGTAGATTTCCTCGAGGTCCGGGTGGTCGGCAGGAATGCCGGTCGTCAGCACACCGATGAACGCGCGGAAGGTGCGCCCCTTCTCGGCCTTGATTGGCTTGTTGTCGTCGCCGACTGGCCCCCAGTCCTGGAACTCCTCGACGTTCTCCAGCATGATCACGCGCGGTGCCTGAAAGGTTGCCCACTTCAGCGTCACCCAGGCGAGCCCGCGGATCTTCTTGTCGACGGGCTTGCTGCCCTTGGCCTTGCTGAAGTGTTTGCAGTCCGGGCTGAACCAGGCTAGGCCAATCGGCAACTGGCGCGTAACGAAGCCTGGATGCACAGCAAAGACGTCTTCCGTGTAGTGCGCGGCCGTCGGGTGGTTTGCCGTGTGCATGGCGAGTGCTTCGCCGTCATGGTTGATTGCAATATCGATCTCGCGCCCCAGGCCGAGCGCAATCCCTGTAGAAGCTCCCCCGCCCCCGGCGAAGTTGTCGATCGCCAGCTCGTGGCCAAGCGGCAATTGCATGGTGAAAACGTCCCGTTTCATGCTGGCTCCCGTTCCTTAAATTGCATGCCGGCGCGGATCCGCCGCCACATTTCCTTGATTGCTGCCTCGACCTCGCCCTTCGTGGCGATTTCGAGCTGGGCGCGGTGGAGGTCTTCCATCGCGTAGAGGGCGTTGCAGCCGTCGCCGTCGAGGCCCCATTTCCCCGTGCGCGCCTGGCGGTCCTTGATGTGCTGGACGGCTGCCATGCCCTGGTAAATGATTTGCTCGTACTCGTCGCCGAAGCCCATGTCAGCGAGGACGCGTGTCACGTTGACCGCGTACACCAGCTTCTCGAAGTGCTTGAACTCGGCGCGGCCGGACAGGAACGCGTCGATGGCGGCGTAGTAGTCGGTCAGAACCTCGGTCTGCTGTTCGTCCGACAGCGGCTCCCGATTAACCAGGCGGCCGGCCAGTACGGCTAGTCCGCCATAGACGGCCGTCCCGCGCGGGCGGTAGACCTTGTTGCGCTTTGGTTTAATGCGGCGTGCCATTTCGAACCTTCCGAAAATGGTTGCGGTAGAAGTACATGCTGCAGACGATGCCGAGCGGGCCGCCGAGCAGGTAGGCGCCGTAGTCCCATCCGGTCTGCGCGTGCACGATCTGGAGCGCGCCGAGCTGTCCAAGCGAGATCAGCAGGCTGTTGCAGAAGGCACCCATGTAGTGCCCGTTGTTCACGAACTGGGATTGCAGCCCCAGCGCGAACACCAGGCTGAACGTGCTGACCAGTAGGAGCACGGCATTCATGCTGCGACGGCTTCCGCCTGCAGATTGACGAGAGGAACGCACTGGGTCATGCCGCTGAGTGCATGGTCGACCTCGACGACGGCGAAGCCTTGCGCGTTGCCAATGTCCTTTTGCACGCCGACGACGACGCCGCGCTGCGGGCCGTATTCGCTGTCGAACTCGACGCGCATGCCTACGGTGATTTCTGTTTTCATGGTGCTTGTCCTTCCAATGTTCGGTGTGGTGCCGGTACGTTTCCCGCCCGCCGGCTCCGGGAGTGCTGTTCTGCTTGAGACCAACACGCATGCTGACTGCCTCGGGCTGTTCAATTCCTTCGCAACTTTCTCAGGGTCGCTAAGACAATCAGCATGCGTGTTGGAGCCGGGTTGCCCCGGCTGCCAAGCGGTTTAGTTGGAGAAGGGATTGCCGAAGAAGAACGGACTGCCGGTCTTCTCGCGGATGGTGTCGATGATGGTCTTGGTCGCCGCCTCAAGCGTCTTGTCCTTGCGGATCAGCTCGTACCAGAACGTCAGCTTCCCGTCGCGTACGCGGTAGCGCAGGCGCGCCTCGATGCGGTAGGCGTCGCCATTCCAGAACACCGGGATGCCGATCGCGAAGCGGTCGAACATCTGCATCTTCTCGATGGTCTGCTGGTCGTCATCCTGGACGAACTGCATCTGCACGCCGCCGCTCTGCAGGCGGATCGCGCTCTTGAAGCGCATGTCCTGCTTGGCCTCGAAGGAAATCGCCATTTCGAGCATTTGCGCGCCGCTGGGCAGCGTGTCGTCGCCGGCGATGTCCTTCAGGTTGTTGTCGATAAAGTTGGCGAACTCGGCCTGGCCGAAGGGCTTCTCGTTGCCGCCGGCCCAGCGCTTCCATTCCTCGCTGAACTCGGGCGAGAACGTCGCAGTGTGGTCACGCCACGCCGCCTTGTAGTCGGCGTCGCCGTGATCGTTGATGATCGCGCGGAAGTCGACCGTGCCTGCCTTGTAGTCGGCCTTGCACCAGATCGTGCTGTCGGTCAGCGATCCGTGGCGTTTGATGTAGTCGATGAAACTGTCGGTGTCGAGCAGGTCAACCTTTGCGCGCTTACGCCGGGGCGCGGCGAGCAGCTTCTCGTC
>NZ_DASPLS010000086.1:0-109057 GCF_035627455.1 Noviherbaspirillum sp. | reverse complement strand
ATTCCGGCGCATCGAGCATGAACTTCGAGATCGGGTCGCCGCGATAGGTATCGACGCCGAGCGACACCACCAGCGCGTCCGGCGCGTAGCCGCGTATGCGCGCGCAGGCCGCCTCCAGCGCGTCGAACCACTGCGCATTGCTGCTGCCCTGCAGTCATAAGGAGAAGAAACTAATGAGCTTCACGAGAGCACTTTACTACCCATGGATTGAGATTCGTGATGAGCGCTGGCTTCGCTCGGCGTGCCTATATTGGGACAAGATTCACACAATAGTTCCCGCCAGCATCTCCAGTCCGTACTCAAAAAAGTTCTCTCGGGAACTTGAAGATGCAGGCGTTCTTGAGCCGTTAAGGGTCAATTCAAGACAACCGGAAATTGCCGCACTGACGAACGATGTGCTTGCCTTTCTTGAATCTCAAGAGGCCAGCGAACTACTGATCGGCAGAATTCCAGGTGCTTCAACGCCCATTCATCTTGACAAGCTCCCTCACGCGCTACGCGGGCTCTCCCGCATACATAACGAGAAATTTTCTTGGGAGCTAAGACATCGTCTCGAAGAACTTTGCCGCTCCGACGGTGAATGGCTCGAAATGAATGATGTGTTTTCTGACTACTACATGACGCTTTTAGCCAATCGATTGGCAGAGAGGAAGGGGCTTGGGTTACTAACCTCTTCATTCGCGGCGGACCGGCTCGTAAATTCCGCACGCTCTGGTAATAGAGCATGGGCGCGGGAACGCGGCTTTCGAGCAGCAAACTCTGCAAGCCTTCCGAGAACCCTAACTGAGGGAGCCGTCGTTGATTTACTGATCGGTGATCTATCGATCGCGCCGTCCGTTTCGCTGAAAACCTTGCTTGCCTTCCGTGAGAAGTATTCCGATGAGTTAGGACGCTTCCGGGCGAAGATTGGAGAACTAACATCTTCGATTCCAGACTCAGAGTCTTTCGAAGCTGCCAGGCAACATGCAAATGACTTGGTGGTAAACGAAATTCAACCTGCTCTAGCTGATTTGAAATCGGCGCTTAAAAGCAATCGCATAAGGACCATGACCGATGGGTTGCTCAAGGTGTCGTTTCTTTCGGCAGCGCCAACTTCGGCATTGGTTGCTGCTGGTTTGGCGCTTCCGACCGCACTTCTGGTCGGGGCTGGCATCTCTCTAACGGCAGCAACGGTGCTTCATTCGGAAGAGAGGAAGAAATTAAAGCGTGAGAATGCGTTCACCTATCTTCTGGCGCTTGAGCAAAATTTTTCATAGAGCTAGCCGTCGATGGCTAGCAATTATTTCACCAGACGGCCTCCAGCCACCGGTGGATTTCGCCGCTGAATCGCACGGCGAATGATCGCTATCGGCAAAGCTGATTGACCGGTTTGGGTCGGTATGGGACTCACCAGTGAATGTCACCAACGTCCGGTTGTCGGCCGCTTCCAGCCGTTGATACGAAAACTCAAAAATGCACCTCTTTTAGTAACGAAGGGCCAATTCGATGAACTGGCCCTTCGTTCTTCTTGGTGACCGGTTCCTTTTGGTAGGTTAGTCGCACGGACTATGTACTTCCAGTCACGGAACTTCGGCGTCAGTCACAGTTAATTTGGCGCCCTATGCCTGCATAAACAAAAAGCCCCTTTCGGGGCTTTTTGCGTTTATCACTTTCTGTGAAATTTAATTTTCACGTAAGTGACACATTTTGCATCTTCCATGAAACCCTACAGCGACGACAAGTTACACGTCAATATTCCCCGCCTGCAACGCATTACTCTCAATAAACGCCCGACGCGGTTCCACATCATCCCCCATCAGCGTCGTGAAAATCTGATCCGCCGCAATCGCATCCTCAATCTGCACCTTCAGCAGGCGCCGCACCGTCGGATCCATCGTGGTTTCCCACAGCTGCTCCGGATTCATCTCACCCAGCCCCTTGTAGCGCTGCTTGGAAACACCGCGCTCGGCTTCGTCGCGCAGCCAGCTCATCGCTTCGTGGAAGTCCTTGATCGCGATTTCCTTGGCCTTGTCGCCCTGGCCGCGGCGCACCAGCGCGCCCGGGCCGATCAGGCCCTTGAAGGTGGCGGCGGCGGCCGACAGCACCTGGTAGTCGGGGCCGTGGATGAAGTCGGCGTCGATGGTGCTGATCTTCATGTTGCCGAAGTGGCGGCGCTCCACGCGCAGCATGTGCTTGGCGGAGAGTTCGTCCGACTTGACGACGACTTCGACCGCCGGGTCGTTGATCGCCGTGGCCAGCGCCTGCGCGGAGGCGTCGGCGTTCTCGGCGTTGTCGAGGTTGAGCGTGACGCCGGTCATGATGGCCGACAGCGCCGCTTCGTCCATCGCGCGCGACAGGCGCATGATGATCGCGTTGGCGGTGTTGTACTGGCGGACCAGCTCGGCCAGCGCGTCGCCGACGATCGGTTGCGCATTCTCGGTCGGGATGATGGCGGCGTCGTTCAGCGCAACCTTCATCATGTAGCTGGCTTCCTCGACGTCGTCCTTCAGGTAGCGCTCGTCCTTGCCGTGCTTGACCTTGTACAGCGGCGGCTGCGCGATGTACACATGGCCGCGCTCGACCAGCGCCGGCATCTGGCGGTACAGCAGCGTGAGCAGCAGCGTGCGGATGTGCGCGCCGTCGACGTCCGCGTCGGTCATGATGATGATGCGGTGGTAGCGCAGCTTCTCGACGTTGAATTCGTCCGGGCCGATACTCGTTCCCAGCGTCGCGATCAGCGTAGTGATCTGCTCGGAGGACAGCATCTTTTCGAAGCGCGCCTTTTCGACGTTGAGCACCTTGCCGCGCAGCGGCAGGATCGCCTGGAACTTGCGGTCGCGGCCCTGCTTGGCGGAGCCGCCTGCGGAGTCACCCTCGACGATGTAGAGTTCGCACAGCGCCGGGTCCTTTTCCTGGCAGTCGGCCAGCTTGGCCGACAGGCCGAGGCCGTCCATCACGCCCTTGCGGCGCGTCAGTTCGCGCGCCTTGCGAGCGGCTTCCCGTGCGCGGGCGGCTTCGACGATCTTGCCGCAGATGATCTTGGCGTCGTTCGGCTTTTCCATCAGGAAGTCGGTGAGCGTCTTGGCGACGATTTCCTCGACCGGGCCGCGCACTTCGGAGGACACCAGCTTGTCCTTGGTCTGCGAGCTGAACTTCGGCTCGGGCACCTTCACCGACAGCACGCAGGTCAGGCCTTCGCGCATGTCGTCGCCGGAGATTTCGACTTTGGCTTTCTTGGCGAAGTCGTTTTCTTCAATGTACTTGTTGATGACGCGGGTCATCGCGGCGCGCAGGCCGGTCAGGTGGGTGCCGCCGTCGCGCTGCGGGATGTTGTTGGTGAAGCACAGCACCTGTTCGTTGAACGCGTCGTTCCACTGCATCGAGACGTCGACGCCGATCATCGTGCCCTGTTCGGAGACCTTCTCGCCGGTGGCCTGGAAGACGGTCGGGTGCAGCACGTTCTTGTTCTTGTTGATGTATTCGACGAAGCCGCGGGTGCCGCCTTCGAACGCGAAATCCTCTTCCTTGCCGGTGCGCTGGTCGGTCAGCTTGATGTGCACGCCGTTGTTCAGGAAGGAGAGTTCGCGGATGCGCTTGGCGAGGATGTCGTAGTGGAATTCGATGTGCGTGAAGATTTCTTCGTCGGCCCAGAAATGGACTTCGGTGCCGCGCTTGTCGGTTTCGCCGGTGACCTTGATCGGCGATACCTGCACGCCGTCCTGGAGTTCCAGTTCGCGGTTCTGCACCACGCCCTTGGCGAATTCCATCTGGTGCACCTTGCCGTCGCGGCGGATGGTCAGGCGCAGCAGCTTGGAGAGCGCGTTCACGCAGGACACGCCGACGCCGTGCAGGCCGCCGGAGACTTTGTAGGAGTTCTGGTCGAACTTTCCGCCCGCGTGCAGCTCTGTCATCACGATCTCGGCGGCGCTGCGCTTGGGGTCGTGCTTGTCGTCCCACTTGATGCCGGTGGGGATGCCGCGGCCGTTGTCGGTGATCGAGATCGAGTTGTCGGAGTGGATCGTGACGTGGATTTCGGTGCAGTGGCCGGCGAGAGCTTCGTCGATGGAGTTGTCGAGCACTTCGAACACGAGGTGGTGCAGGCCGGTGCCGTCAGACGTGTCGCCGATGTACATGCCGGGCCGCTTGCGGACTGCTTCGAGGCCTTCGAGGATCTGGATCGAGGATGCGCTGTAGCTGCTGGCTTGCTGCTCGCGGGGGGCTTCTTGAGGGAGTGCGGACATGGCTACCTTCTTAAAACGAAATGCGGCGAAAGAACGACTTGGCTGGCGGTCCCTTCCGTGTTGCGGAGAGGGTGGTGCGGATCTGCCGGATGGTTCGAGGACGTAGGGTGGGTAGCGTAGCGAAACGCACCAGACGCTCAACAGGCCGTGTTCGGTGGGTTTCGCTGCGCTCTACCCACCCTACAGTCCTTTATGCATCGCGGTTTTCCGGCCTATTCAGCGACCCTTCGGGCCGTTTGCCAAGAATTTTCAAATTCCCATAAATGCAGCAAAGGGGCTCGCCTTGACCACGGCTGCCCCCTTGCGGTTTCTGTTATCTGTTTAATCAAATACGCATCGGCATCACGACATACTTGAAGTCGGTGTTGTCCGGTACGGTGATCAACGCCGATGAGTTGGCGTCGCCAAGCGCGACGTTCACGCTGTCGCCCTTGAGGTTGTTCAGCACGTCGAGCAGGTAGGAGACGTTGAAGCCGATGTCGATGGAGTCGCCACCGTAGTCGATTTCGAGTTCTTCCACCGCCTCTTCCTGGTCGGCGTTGGTGGAGCTGATCTTCAGGCTGCCCGGGCTGATGATGCAGCGGACGCCCTTGAATTTATCGCTGGTCATGATCGCCGCGCGCTGCAGCGCGTGCAGCAGCGTCTGGCGGTCGATCGTGAAGTTGTTCTTGTAGCCCTTCGGGACCACCCGCGTGTAGTCCGGGAACTTGCCCTCGACCAGCTTGGAAATCAGTTCGATGTCGGCGAACGTGAGCTTGACCTGGTTGCTGGCGATCTCGACCTCGACCGGGTTGTCCTGGTCTTCCAGCAGGCGCTGCAGTTCGAGGATGGTCTTGCGCGGGATGATCACTTCCTGGCGCTGGAAATTCTGGTCGGTCTCGACCTGGCAGAACGCCAGGCGGTGGCCGTCGGTGGCGACCGCGATCACGTTCTTGCCGTCGACGACCAGCAAGAGGCCGTTCAGGTAGTAGCGGATGTCCTGCTGCGCCATCGCGAAGTGCACCATGTTGAACAGATGCTTGAGCGTCTTCTGCGGCAGCGTGACCTTCGCGTTGAAGTGCTCGGCCTGCGCGACCGTCGGGAATTCCTCGGCGGCCAGCGTCTGCAGCGCGAAGCGCGACTTGCCGGACTGGACCGTCATGCGCTTGTTCGCCAGCGACAGCGCGACGTCGCCGGAATCCGGCAGCGCGCGCAGGATGTCGAGCAGCTTGCGCGCGGCGACCGTGGTGGCGGCGACTTCGCCGCCGCTGCCGACATTGGCCGTCGTGGTGATCTGCACTTCGATGTCGGTGGACAGGAAGGAGACCTTTTCACCGTCCTTGCGAATGAGGATATTGGCCAGAATCGGCAGCGTGTGCCGACGCTCGACAATACCACTCACGATCTGCAGCGGTCGGAGAAGCGTGTCTCTTTGGGTTTTGACCAATTGCATGCTGTTGTCCTTATCGTGATCTGGTTTGAGACAGTGCTGAATCTGGTGAACAGGCAGGCCCCGGAAAGGTCGGAATCCGCCCTGGTCAAACTAAAAGCAAAACAACCTCTATTTTGACAGAAAAGGGGGGTTCCCAAGAAACCAAAGTGCAGGTTTTTTGCCTTCCTTGCAATCGACTGGGGGCGCCGCATTTATCCCTATGAATAATAGGGCCTTTCCGGCGCGCAAGCTTTGCTTGTTATTTGTGCAAACCCGCCTGCCGGGTTATCCACAAGCCGCTAGGCAGCTGTGGATTAGCGCGGATCAGCCCTTCAGGGTTTGCTCGAGCACGTGCAGCTCGTGGTTCACTTCCGGATTCTTGGAACGGTCGGCGGCGATCTTGCGCACCGCGTGCAGCACCGTGGTGTGGTCGCGGCCGCCGAACAGTTCGCCGATTTCCGGCAGGCTCTTCTGGGTCAGTTCCTTGGCCAGGTACATCGCGATCTGGCGCGGCCGGGCGATGTTGGCCGGGCGCTTCTTCGAGTACATGTCGGCGACCTTGATGTTGAAGAAGTCGGCGACGGTCTTCTGGATGTTCTCCACCGAGATCTGGCGGTTCTGCACCGACAGCAAGTCTTTCAGTGCTTCCTTGACAACATCGATCGTGATGTCCTTGCCGTGGAAACGCGAGTACGCAAGGATCTTGCGCAGCGCGCCTTCCAGTTCGCGCACGTTCGACCTTAAATGTTTGGCGACGAAGAATGCGACGTCGTCGTTCAGCACCACGCCTTCCGACGCCGCTTTTTTCAGCAGGATCGCGACCCGCATTTCCAGTTCCGGCGGCTCGACCGCGACCGTCAGGCCGGAGTCGAAACGGGAAATTAGGCGGTCGTCCATGCCGGTGATTTCCTTCGGATAGGTGTCGCTGGTGATGATGATCTGCTTCTTGGCGGCGATCAGCGCTTCGAACGCATAGAAGAATTCTTCCTGCGTGCGGCTCTTGCCGGCGAAGAACTGGATATCGTCGATCAGCAGCATGTCGAGCGAATGGTAGTAGCGCTTGAAGTCGTCGAAACCTTTGCGCTGGTAAGCGGTCACTACGTCGCGAACATACTGTTCAGCGTGGATGTAGCGGATGCGCACGCTTGGATTATCCTGCAGCAACTGGTTGCCGATCGCGTGGATCAGGTGCGTCTTGCCCAGGCCGACGCCGCCGTACAGGAACAGCGGGTTGTACGACACGCCGGGGTTGTTCGCGACCTGGATCGCGGCCGCGCGCGCCAGCTGGTTGGCTTTACCGGTGACGAAACTGTCGAAGGTCAGCGCCGGGTTGACCTTGCTGTGGTCGCGCTTCTTGGTTTCCTCGATGACGATATCGACGCGCTCGATCGGGTCCGGCATGTCGGCGAAGTCGTTGCCGCCGGCGGTCGCCAGCGCGGGCGCGGGCATGGCGGACGCGGCTGGCCGCTTCACCGCGTTGGTGCGCGGATCGAGCACGAACTGGACATCGATCGGTTCTTCCCAGTACTGGGAGGCGAGGGCGGTGATGCGGCTGGCAAACTGGGTCTTGACCCAGTCAAGCTTGAAGCGGTTGGGCGCTGCGATCCGCAGGCGTCCGTCCTCGAAGTCGAGCGGAACGAGCGGCTTGATCCAGGCACTGTACTGCTGAGGCGTGAGTTCCTGCTCCAGCATTGCGGAGCAAGTCTGCCAAAAATTTTCCATGAATTTTTCTATGTTTGATGTGTGGAAAATAACAAGCCCTGCGTCCTGCTCTCCTCCGGCAGTGCGCTGCGCAGCGAGCCCTCTTTGGCTTCGCGACTGCGCAGTGGGGTGCGGGAGCGGCATGCCGACGTCCAGGGCACATCCACACGGGACGGGTATTCTAACGCCGGGTCCGCCAGTTATCCACAGCCTTCGTCATTTTTCAGACATAAAAAAATGCTTGCAAATGTGGATAATTTGGGCTTAGGGAAGGATGCCGGGCTGGGTGATTACGGCGGGGAATTCTCGGACGCGGAAGCAAGCGGGCGCGGATGCGGCGCGGCATGAAGGCGGGCACTGACTTGCACCTCGTTAAGCCAATTTTCCCCGTCGTCCGCGCGCAGGCGGTGCCCATAATCCGGTAATGCAACCGGCAGAGTTGCCAGCGAAAAAGGATGTTTACGTTCAGCATGGATCCCCGCCTGCGCGGGGACGACGGGGCGAGGCTGGACTCAGCGCGGGCATTTCGGCCCGCCGGCGAGCAACACACCGCCTGCATCGGGTAGCGCTACGCGATGGCACGCCGAATTGCCGGGTTATGGGTCCCCGCCTGCGCGGGGACGAGGGGGTAAGGGTGGACGCATCGCGGGCATTCCCGCCCGCCGGCAAGCAGCACACCGCTTGCATCTGGTACCGCTACGCGATGGCACGCGACATTGCCGGGTTATGGGTCCCCGCCTGCGCGGGGACGACGGGGTGACGCCGGCAGGTATCGCGGCCATTCGCCGCCCGCCTGCGCCAGCCGCGGCAAACGCATCCGAACCACGACGCGACGGCGCGCGGCCGCATTGCCATTCCCGCACGCCTCTAAGTGATTGACATACAAGCAGAAATTAAGGTTTAATTGCGGGTTCACTGCCTGTCACGTTTTGTGGCCAAAACACGAAACAAGAATGGGCTGCGTGATGATCCCACCCATTTTTGCCGAATAAGCGAGACCAAAATGAAACGTACTTACCAACCTTCCGTCGTCCGCCGCAAGCGCACCCATGGCTTCCGCGTTCGCATGGCTACCCGCGGTGGCCGCGCCGTGCTGAATGCCCGTCGCGCCAAGGGCCGCAAGCGCCTGGCTGTCTAAGCCAAGCCTGCCCCTGAAGCTGCCGGCGTGAGCGAAGAACGTTCACACAACTACGCACGCACCCGGCGCATCGTGAAAACGGATGATTTTTCATCCGTTTTTCGTTTGCGGCCCGTGCAGCGGTCGGCGCATTTTGTGCTCTACGCGCGCCGCAACGAGTTGAGCCACGCCCGGCTGGGCATCGTCGCCGCCAAGCGCTTCGCGCCGCGCGCGGTGACCCGCAACACGATCAAGCGCGTCGCGCGCGAACTGTTCCGCCAATCCGTGCTGCCGCCAATCGACTGCATCGTCCGCCTGTCGCGTCCGGTCAATTCCCGGAGCGGTCCGGCGACCGGGGCCCGGCTCAAGGCGGAACTGCGCCAGGAGCTGGCGCAACTCATCGGCTCCCAAGCCGCACGCGCGGCCCCATCCACTCCGGAATCCCGCTGATGAAATCGCTTTTGCTGCTACTATTGCGCGCGTACCAGCTGGGCATCAGTCCTTTCCTCGGCCAGAACTGCCGTTTTTATCCGAGCTGCTCCACCTATGCCGCCGAAGCGATCCGCGAACACGGCGCGGCCAGGGGCGGCCTGCTCGCGGCGAAGCGGCTGTGCAAATGCCATCCCTGGCATCCGGGAGGGCTGGATCCGGTACCGAAAAAAGCGGCGGGCGGACAGCAGGATGCGGACTGCGCCTGCCAGCACCATTGAATTTCTGATTACTCAAGCACAATAAAGAGCTATGGATATCCAACGTACCATCCTGTGGGTCGTGTTCTCCCTGTCCCTGCTACTGCTGTGGGACAACTGGATGCGCTATAACGGCAAACAGTCGATGTTCTTCCCGACCCCGACCCAGCAGGAAGCCAGGCCGGGCGCCGCGGGCGCTTCGCCGGCGGCGAAGTCGGACGTGCCGCAGGCCACTGCCGGTGCGCAGGCGCCTGCCGCGGTTCCGGGGGCGGCCGCAGCGGTCAAGGGCGAAGTCGTGACCATCACCACCGACGTGGTGAAGGCGGAGATCGACACCGCCGGCGGCGAGCTCAAGCGCCTCGAGCTGCTCAAGCACAAGGACACCGTCGACCAGAGCAAGAACATGGTGCTGTTCGACGCCGGCACCAAGCATGTGTACCTCGCGCAGAGCGGCCTGATCGGCGGCAATTTCCCGAACCACAAGTCGCCGTTCGTCGCCAAGCCGGGTCCGCGCACGCTGGACGGCAAGGACGAGCTGCAACTGGTGCTGGAATCGGAGCAGGGCGGCGTCAAGCTGGTCAAGACCTATACCTTCCGCAAGGGCGACTACGCGATCGGCGTCAAGCATGACGTGGTCAACAACAGCGGCGCGCCGATCGCGCCGTCGGTGTACATGCAGCTGGTCCGCGACGGCAACAAGCCGGAAGGCGAGTCGCAGTTCTACAGCACCTTCACCGGCCCGGTGGTGTACACCGATGCCGAGAAGTACCAGAAGATGGAATTCGAGGACATCGAGGAAGGCAAGAACAAGCACGTGACCAAGGCCGCCGACGGCTGGGTGGCGCTGGTGCAGCACTACTTCGTGTCGGCGCTGCTGCCGCCGCAGAACGCGCAGCGCGAAATCTACACGAAGAAGGTCGACAACAACCTGTACTCGGTCGGCACCATCCTGCCGATGGGGACGGTGGCGCCGGGCGCGACCGGGTCGATGGCGGCGCAGCTGTACGCCGGCCCGCAGGAAACCGACCGCCTGGAAAAGCTGGCGCCGGGCCTGGACCTGGTGAAGGACTACGGCTGGCTGACCATTCTCGCCAAGCCGATCTTCTGGCTGATGGACCAGATCCACAAGGTGCTGGGCAACTGGGGCTGGACCATCATCGTGCTGACCATCCTGATCAAGCTGGCGTTCTTCCCGCTGTCGGCCGCGAGCTACCGCAGCATGGCGAAGATGAAGACGGTCACCCCGAAGATGCAGTCGATCCGCGAGCGCTACAAGAGCGATCCGCAGAAGATGAACCAGGCGATGATGGAGCTGTACCGCACCGAAAAGATCAATCCGCTCGGCGGCTGCCTGCCGATCCTGGTGCAGATCCCGGTGTTCATCGCGCTGTACTGGGTGCTGCTGGCATCGGTTGAAATGCGCAACGCGCCGTGGCTGGGCTGGATCCAGGATCTGGCGTCGCCCGACCCGTGGTACATCCTGCCGGTCGTGATGGCGATCTCGATGTTCATCCAGACCAAGCTGAACCCGACGCCGCCGGATCCGATCCAGGCCAAGGTGATGATGTTCATGCCGATCATCTTCTCGGTGATGTTCTTCTTCTTCCCTGCCGGCCTGGTGCTGTACTGGGTGGTGAACAACATCCTGTCGATCGCGCAGCAGTGGGTGATCACGAAGAATATCGAAGCCGGCAAGACGGCTTGATCTGCCTGAGAGTTCCGGGAAAGCCCGCGCGGTGCGCGGGCTTTTTTGTTTGTGGGCACATGCCCCGACGATAAGACCGTCCAGCGAATTCCGTCGATGTTGCAATTGCATCCGTGCCGCTAGTTTTCATTGCTCAGCAACCCTACCCAACCCTAGAATCCCCCCATGAACTACGACTCTTCCCCCATCGCCGCGATCGCCACCGCACCCGGGCGCGGCGGCATCGGCGTGGTGCGCGTGTCCGGCAAGGACATCAAGGCGGTGATGCAGGCGGTCTGCGGCAACGCCGGCCTGAAGCCGCGCTATGCGACCTACCTGCCCTTCCTGAACGCCGACGGCAGCGCGATCGACCAGGGCATCGCGCTCTACTTCAAGGCGCCGCATTCGTATACCGGCGAGGATGTGCTCGAGCTGCAGGGCCACGGCGGCCCGGTGGTGCTGCAGATGCTGCTGGCGCGCTGCCTGGAGGCGGGCCGGGAGATCGGCCTGCGCGTCGCGCAGCCGGGTGAATTCACGCACCGCGCATTCCTGAACGACAAGCTCGACCTCGCGCAGGCGGAGGCGGTGGCCGACCTGATCGAGGCATCGACCGAGGCGGCGGCGAAATCCGCATCGCAATCGCTGTCAGGCGTGTTTTCAAAAACCATCCATGACCTGGTCGACCAGGTGATCCACCTGCGCATGCTGGTGGAGGCGACGCTGGACTTCCCGGAGGAAGAGATCGACTTCCTCGAGAAGTCCGACGCGCGCGGCCAGCTCGCGCGCATCCGCGCCAAGCTGGAGGAAGTGTTCGCGCAGGCGTCGCAGGGCGCGCTGCTGCGCGAGGGCCTGAACGTGGTGCTGGCCGGGCAGCCGAACGTCGGCAAGTCGTCGCTGCTCAACGCGCTGGCCGGCGCCGAGGTCGCGATCGTGACGCCGATCGCCGGCACCACGCGCGACAAGGTGACCGAGACGATCCAGATGGAAGGCATCCCGCTGCACATCATCGACACCGCCGGCATCCGCGACGCCGGCGACGAGGTGGAACGCATCGGCATCGAGCGCACCTGGGGCGAAGTGTCGAAGGCGGACGTGATCGTGCACCTGCTTGACGCCAGCCGCGGACCGACGCGGGAGGATGAAGAGATCATTGAACGCTTCCCGCCGAACGTGCCGGTGCTGCGGATCTGGAACAAGATCGACCTGTCGGGCCACAGGCCGGCGGTGGACCGCATGCCGGATGCGACGCACATCTACCTGTCGGCGACCGACCGCCGCGGCATCGACCTGCTGCGCGCCGAGCTGTTGCGTGCGGCCGGCTGGCAACAGACCGGCGAGTCGCGCTTCCTGGCGCGCGAGCGGCACCTGCTGGCGCTGAAAGCGGCGCGCAACCACCTCGAGGTGGCCGCCGAACACATCGCGACCGACAGCGGCACCAGCGATCACGCGCTCGACCTGCTGGCCGAGGAATTACGAATTACGCAGGAGCGTCTGAACAGCATTACCGGAGAATTTTCGTCGGATGATCTTCTTGGCGTAATTTTCAGCCGTTTTTGCATCGGAAAATGAAGAATATTCGGACGCGTGCCGACTTCCAGTCTTTTGTTTTTTAAAAAAGCCGTGTAGTATTCGGCCACGAAATAAAGAAATCCTCTTCAGGATGATCGAAGGAGACACGAAAGCCCGCCTCGCGCAAGCCTGGCGGGCTTTTTATTTTCTGTTGTTATAACTTTCGTGAATGGTTGTCATCACGAGAATAAAGAGGAAATATTTGTTGCGGCGCGGTACTATTCTTCCTGTCTCCTCCAACTCTTCTTGAATTGGATTCGCCCGCTAACCGCAAGGTCAGCGGGCTTTTTTTTGCCCGTCGCCGGCGGACCCCTTCATCGCGTGCCGCCTCCATCCTGCCTTGCGCTTAATCAAACGCAACTTTCCCTGAAAATTCATCGACTTACGGTTGCCGGCCGGTGCTTGTCCACAGATTTAGCCACAGCAATTGTGGGTAAGGCGCAAGCGACCGCTGTCGCGCGCCGGCGTTCGCATCCCCGCCTTGCGCGCGGGCAGAAGCGCCGCCGCAGCTGCTTGAGGTGACACAAGATAGCAAAAAGACAATGGGATATACCTGTTACATCGCTACTACAGGAGTCCCACATGCACAGCCCGCTGCCTGATTTCGATGTATTGCTGGCGCTACACCGGCACGATCCCGAAGCGCTGGAGGATTTCCGCCGCCATGTGCTGCGCGAAGCGGTCGACTACGCGCCGCTGGAGCACCGCGCTTCGCTCGAACAACTGCTGGTGCGCATCGAGGAAGCGCGCAACGCGGCGGCAAGCCCGATGGAAGCGGCGGTTACCGCATTCCAGATGATGCAGGAATCGGTGACGAAGCTGCAGGGCGGCTGGGAACAGGCGCTGGAAGCCGTGGCCGGCCTGCAGACGACGCTGCTGCTGGAACGCCTGCGCGGTGCGGCCTGACCCGGCCTGCCTTGCGTTTCATCAAAGGAAAAATTCCTTTTTGAATCATTGAGTTGACGCGGCTTATACCGGGTTGTCCACAGTTTTGTCCACGGCAGATGTGGGCAAGTGGCGGCAGGCGGAAGGCAAGCGCCGGCGCTACTGCCGGCGCCGCTGTCACGCAGCGTCGGGATGACTGGCCGTGAACTGCGCTTCTTCTTCCGGCGTCATCGCATGGACCAGGAATACGCTGTCGGTCCAGACGGTTTCTGCATGGCCGCAGTGGGGACAGATAATGCTTTCCGCGTTGCCGCTGGATCGCCCGCCGAATTCGTTCACCTGGTACGGGCGGCGGCAGTCGGGATTGATGCAACGTTGGAAACGCATGGTCTTGCTCGCTAAGTGTTACCTGCGCGTCATGAATGCGGGGCGCAGGTATTGTAGGAGCAGTTTCTTCACGTGCACAGTCTTGGTGCGCGCATCCGCAATGGATGTTGAGAATTATCAATCCTGATACCGGCCGGTGGCGGCCTGGCATCGCGTGCGCCGGTCAGATGCGCTGCGCGCAGCGGCAGGAGAGCGCGCGCAAGGACCGGCAGCGCGCAGCCCGCACCTCCGTGCCGGCGGGCTCAGCGCACGTCGGCCAGGATGCGGTGCGCAAGCGCGACCGCCTGCTCCAGCGCCTGTTCCGGACTGTCCGATGGCGCGTCCACCGTATGCTGGCGGTCTTCGCTGCCGGCGCCGTTCTGGTGGCTGATCAGTACCACGCCGCGGAATTTGCCGTCTGCTTCTTCCTGGATGTCCGCCTGCGCGACCCAGTCTGCCTTGGTGTACTTGATGGCTGCCATGTTTCGCCCTCCTTCAGGCTGGTATGACTGCCGGACCCCGGGGATGTTCGCCCGCGCCTTGATTTTCATCAAGGCAAAAATGTCCTTGAGAATCATACAGATAGCCATGCTTTTCCCGGCTTGTCCACAGACTTGGGCACAGGAATTGTGGGCAATCCGGGCTAGGCTGCCGCCCGCCGCGCGTGGCCCAGCTGCGCGGCGACCCGCTCGAGCACGGCAGGCGGGCTGATCGGCTTGGTGATGTAATCGGCCGCGCCCAGCGCCCGGCCCAGTTGCATATCCTCCTCGCTGGCGCGGGAAGTCAGGAAGATCACCGGAATTGCCGCGGTGTGCGGCGCCGCCTTCAGGCGCCGGCAGGCTTCGTGGCCATCCATTTCCGGCATCACGACATCAAGCAGGATCAGGTCGGGCGGCGGCGAGGCCGATGCAATCTGCAGTGCCTTCGCGCCGCTGGTCGCGACCTTCACCCGGTAGCGTTCCTTGAGCAGGGCCGACAGCAGCGCGATGTTGTCCGGCGTGTCGTCCACCAGCAGGATCGTCGGCTTGCCCGGCGCCCGGTTTGCGTCAGTCATCAAAGCTCCTCTCCGGTTTCATATCCGGCTTCGGCGGCGCCGGCGCGCAGCAGCGCCAGCGCCGCGTCGAAGTCGTACTGGCGCGCGGCATGCGCGATCTCGGCAAAGACCGCCGCATCGAGCGCGCCGCTCAGCAGCTGTTCCGCCTGCCCGAGCAGGTCGGTGGCCTCGCTGTCGCTGTCGCGCAGCAGGAAGGCGAAGCGGCGGATCACCTCCTGCACCTGTTCGCGGCCTGCCTCGGGCGCAGCCGGCAGCTCGGGGGCCGCCGGCCGCTGCGCCGCCAGTGTGCGGTCGACTGCGCCAAGCACGATGGCCAGCGCGCCATCGAGTTCATCCACCAGCGGCTGCAATTGTTCCGGCGGCCGGCCCTCGTGCACGCCGGCTTCGACCTGTCCCGCCAGCGCCTGCACCGTCTTCGCACCGAGCAGGCCGGCGACGCCCTTGAGCGTATGCGCGAGGCGTTCGGCCAGCACCGCGTCCGACGCCAGCGCGGCGCGGATCGCCGCCGTGGTGTCGCGCTGGCCGTCGCGGAACCGATCCAGCATCTGCAGGTAGAAATCGCGGTTGCCGAGCGCCCGCGCCAGGCCGTCGCGCACGTCGATGCCTTCGATCTCGAGGTCCGGATGCGCCGGCGCCGCCGCTTCGGCGGGCTGCGCATCGTGCGCCAGGTACTGCGAACACCAGCGCGCGAGCGCCTCGTACAGTTCGCCCGGGTCGATCGGCTTGGCCAGGTGGTCGTTCATGCCGGAGGCGAAGCAGCGCTCGCGCTCTTCGACCAGCGCATGCGCGGTCATCGCCAGCACCGGCAGCACGTCGAAGCGTGCATTGGCGCGGATGCGGCGGGTCGCTTCATGGCCGTCCATTTCCGGCATCTGCACATCCATGAACACCAGGCCGTAGCGTTCCGGCCCGGCAAGCATCAGCTTGTCGAGCGCGATGCGGCCGTTGCCCGCGATGTCGACCTCGATCCCGGCCGCCTGCATCATTTCCTTTGCGATCTGCTGGTTGATTTCATTGTCCTCGACCAGCAACACCGTCAGGCCGCGGAAGCGCGGAATCTGCTCCGTTGCCGCCACGCGCGGGCTGCGGTGGCGCGGCATGAACAGCTCGACCAGCGCATCGACCAGCACCGAGGCGTTGACCGGCTTCATCAGGAAACTGTCGGGCCGCGCGCGCTCGATGCGGAAGCGCGCTTCCTCGCGGCCGTGCGAGCTGAGCAGCACCATGCGCGGCGGCGCGTTGAGCGCGGCGTCCGCCTTGACCGCGGCGATCAGGTCGACGCCGTCCATGCCCGGCATGTCGAGGTCGGTAAACACCACGCCGTAGGGACGCAACGCGTCCGCGCCGTGGATCATGTCGAGCGCCTCGCCCGCGCCGCACGCCAGGTCGACCTGCAGCGGCAGCGCGGCCAGGCTGTCGGCCAGCACCGCGCGCGCGCTCGGATTGTCGTCGACCACCAGCACCCGCATGCCGTTGATCGCATTGGGCGCAACCCGGCGCCGGTCCTGCCCTTCGGCCAGTCCGAACCAGGCGGTGAAGCGGATCACCGTGCCCACCCCGGGTTCGCTTTCCAGCCAGATGGTGCCGCCCATCAGTTCGACCAGGCGCTTGGCGATCGACAGGCCGAGTCCGGTGCCGCCGTATTT
This sequence comes from Noviherbaspirillum sp., assembly GCF_035627455.1. Classification (GTDB taxonomy): domain Bacteria; phylum Pseudomonadota; class Gammaproteobacteria; order Burkholderiales; family Burkholderiaceae_D; genus Noviherbaspirillum. The sequence goes on along the minus strand of NZ_DASPLS010000086.1, from coordinate 92,715 downwards.
GCGCGTCGTCGATTCATCGGCCTGGCTGAAGGCGCGGAACAGTTTCGCGGTCTGCCCGGGCGTCATGCCGATGCCGGTATCGCGCACCACGAACTGCAGCAGCACGCGCTCGCCGGCCAGCTCGAGCCGGCGGCAGGCGACGTGCACTTCGCCGCGCTCGGTGAACTTGATCGCATTGTTGATCAGGTTGATCAGCACCTGCCCCAGGCGCAGCGGGTCGCCGACCAGTCCGCGCGGAATGTCGAGCGGCACCTGGAACAGGTATTCCAGCCGCTTTTCATGCGCGCGCGCGCCGGTGACGGCGGCGACGTTGTTCAGCACGTCGTCGAGGCTGAAGCTGACCTGCTCGATGTCGAGCTTGCCGGCCTCGATCTTGGAAAAGTCGAGAATGTCGTTGATGATGCCCAACAGCGACATCGCGGCGCTGCGGATCTTTTCGATGTAGTCGCGCTGCTTGGGATCGAGTCCGGTGCGCAGCGCGAGGTGGGCCATGCCGATGATCGCGTTCATCGGGGTGCGGATTTCATGGCTCATGTTGGCCAGGAACATCGACTTGGCACGCGTGGTTTCTTCCGCATGGCGGCGCGCCAGCTCGGCTTCCTTCAGCTCGGCCTGGATCTGCAGCGTCTCCAGCCGGATGCGCTCCGCCATGCTCTGCCTGAGGCTGTCTTCGAGGCGCTTGCGCTCGGTGACGTCGGTCATGAAGGACAGCGTCGCCGGCCGGCCTTCCCATTCGATCATCACCGCCGACAGCTGCACCCAGATCACCGCGAGGGTCTGCGCATTGACGATGCGGAACTGGTAGTACTGCTCGACCTGTTCGCCGCGCAGGCGGCGCATGTGGTGGTCGATCACCAGCGGCCGGTCGTCCGGATGGATCGGGGCCACGAACGGCAGCCGGGACAATTCTTCCTGCGAATACCCGGTCAGCTGCCGCAGGCGCGGATTGGAAAACACGATATGGCCGTTCTGCACCACGAAGATGCACTCGGTCACGTTGTCGACCACCTGGCGGTGGTGTTCTTCCGACTTGTTGAGCGCGATTTCCAGCTCGCGCCGCTTGGTGATGTCCATCACCACCCACACCGTGCCGCATGACAGGTCCTTCGGGTTCACCGCGCGGCCCGACAGGTAGGCCCAGAACAGGCTGCCGTCGCTGCGCCGCATCTGCAGCTCGCATTCGAAGGTCTCGCCGCGGCTGACCGCCGCTGCGACGGTCGCTCCCGTTTCCAGGTAGGCTTCGCGCGACGGATAGAGGAATTCGAGCGACATGCCGGCGGCGGTTGCGCGGTCGACGCCGAAGATCTGGTACATCGCGCGGTTGCCCCAGATCGCGCGGCCCTCGGCATTCAGGAACACGATGCCGACGATTGAGTTTTCCAGCACCGTTTCGCGTTCGGCCAGCGTCTGCTTGAGCTTGTCCTCGAGCGCCTTGCGCTCGGTAATGTCGGTGATGAAGGCGAGCGCCGCGGGACGGCCCTCCCACTCGATGGTGACGGACGCGATCTCGACCCAGATCGTATTGCCACTGTTCATGTTGATGACACGGAAGACAGCATTCTGGTCGACGTCCTCGCCGCGCATGCGCCGCTGGTAGCGCTCCATCACGCGCTCGCGGTCGTCCGGATGGAGGTCCTGGCCGAGCGGCCGTCCGATCATCTGCTCGCGCGTGTAGCCGGTCATCTTCAGCACCTGCCGGTTGGCGAACACGACGCAGCCGTCCTGCAGGACCAGGATGCCCTCGGTCGCATTGTCGACCACCTGGCGGTGGTGCTCCTCGGACTTGATCAGCGCTTCCTGCTGGCGGCGCCGCTCGGTCTGGTCCGACAAAAAGGCAAGCATCGCCGGCTGGCCTTCCCAGTCGATGCGCACCGCGCTCGACTCCACCCACACCACCTGTCCGCCGCGCTGCAGCACGCGGAACTGCGCGTACTGCCCGAGCGGCGCCGCACCGGTCAGGCGCCGTTCCAGGCGCTGCCGCAACGCGCCGATGTCTTCCGGGTGCACCAGCGCAGCAAACGGCAGCTGCAGCAGCTGGTCGAGCGCATAACCGGACAGCGTGACCGCGCGCGGGTTGCCGTAAATGATGCGCTCGCCCTGCAGCACGATGATCGCCTCGCTGACGTTTTCCACCACGTTGCGGTACAGGTCCTGGGACCGGCGCAGCGCGGTTTCCTGCGCCGCCTTGCGCGAATCGATGTCGGTGAAGGTCACCACCACGCGGCGCTGGCCGTCCTTGACGGTGATCGCCTTGAAGCTGATCAGCGCGGTCAGCAGGGTGCCGTTGCGCCGGCGCACGCGCCATTCATCGGGAAGGGCGGCATGTTCGGCGAACAGGGCGTCGATGAAACGCTGGCCGTACGCCGCCACTTCCGGCGGCGCCGTCATCGTCCACGGGCGGCCCAGGATTTCGCCGGCGGAATAGCCGAGCATGTCGCAGAATGCGCGGTTGACGCGCTGGTACACGCCGTGCTCGTCGAGGAAGCAGATCCCCAGTCCGGTGGCGTCGAATGCCGTGCTCAGCAGTTCGTAGTCGTCCTGCTCCGGCGGGGTTGTTATTGGATTGCCCGTCATCGTGCCGCCTGCTTGTTTGTTGTCTCCCGTGATTCCCGCAGCCGGCTTGCGACCGGCTGTTGAAACCAGGAAAAACAATAGCAGATTCGGCGCCGGCTGGCACCTAGAGGGTGTGATGGGCTAGGGAGGGGGGCGCGTTCGCTCGAGAAGGGCCCGACGCCCCGGGTGCAATGCGGCCGGGGGCGCCCCTCAACAGCTTATTGCGTGGTGAACGACCAGTTCCGGCTGACCGGGACGCCATCCACCGCCCCGGAGAACTGCACGTCGTAGACGGTGGTTGGGCGCAGCGGTTCGAGCGGGATGATTGCGGCGGCCGAGGACGGCGTGAGCGGGTCGGCGGTGCTCTGCAGCAGGCGCACCTGCAGCTGGCCGCCGCCGCGCGGCCGGATCGTGAAGCTCTGCACCTCGACTGTCGAGGTGATGTCGGCGTGGATGCTGACCGGGTAGCCGACTTCGTCGCGCGACGGCACCGGATCGGGGACCTCGTGGTCGCTGAAGAAGTTGCGCTGCACGCCCTGCTGGTTATCGAACGGGTAGACCACATACCGGCCTTTTCCGAGCCCGCTGTCGAGGCGTTGCGTGACGAAATTGGCGCTGAAGTAGGTCGCGCCGCGCGGCACCGTGGCGGCGCCGCCGCCGACCTGTTCGAAGATCGGATCGAAGATCACGAAGCGGTGGTAGATCGCGCCGATCAGGTCTTCCGCCGCGTTGAAGCCGGACGGATCGCCGGTGGCCGACAGGACCTCGCCGTACGCATAGCGGGTGACAAGCTGGTAGCCGGCGGCGACCAGCCGGTCGCGCACGTCCACGCCGGTGAAGCCGGGCGCGTCCGGATCCTGCTCGTGCGTGATGACGTCGTTGAGTTTCTCGTATTCCGAATGGCCTTGCGCGGCGGCGTCGGCGGCGGCGGTACGGGTCAGCACGCGCAGGCCGAGCTGCTGGCGGCGGAAATTGAACCAGTTCACGCCGTCGGTCGCCGTGTTGCCGGTCGCGGCCGGGCCGGTGGGCGCGGCCGCGACGACCGATGCGGTTTCCGGCCGGGATTCCGAACTGCTGCCGCCGCCCCCGCCGCCGCAGGCGGCAAGCGCCAGCGCGGCGATCAGCGCAAGCAAGGCCGAGCGAGAATGTCGCTCCATGTTGTGTCCTTTCGAGAATGGGCGGTGGCCGGGAAGCAACCGTGACGCCGAAAGCCGGTTTAGAGCCGGGCGGCGGCATTAGGTTGCAAGGCCAACACGGAAAGTTTCCGGGCGGTTGCAGGGCGCCCCGTTACGGAAACCTTACCCGGACTCGAGGCGCGCAGTCTTGCGCGCCGTCCAACAACACGATGCAATCAGATGCACAACCGCAATAACCAATGTAAGAACCGGGCGTCGTGAAGAGGGGCATCGCGATGGCAACCGGCAGAACAGGGCGCATGCGAAAAAAAAGGAGTGGCGTCGCCCGACACCACTCCAACCCCAGGAGCGGCCGGGGTGGAAGAGACGTTTCGACCCCAGCCGGCACTGCACCTGCATCGTAGGCGATTTACCCGGGGTCAATCCAATGCCATGTATGCATCGTTCCATGCATCGGCAGCATAACCGTGCGGGCGCTCGCCGGGACCTGCGTTAGTAGCCGACGGTGAAGCGGCGCCGCGCATGGGCCGGCTTTTCCAGTTCGTCGACCATTGCCACCGCATAGTCTTCCACCGAAATCCGGCTCTCTCCGGCGGCGTCGACCAACAGCTGGTCCAGGCCCAGCCGGAACCTGCCGGTGCGTTGGCCCGGCGCGATCGACGCCGAGGGGCTGAGCATGGTCCAGTTCAGCCACGCCTGTTCCCGCAGCAGCGCGAGCGCGTCGCGCGCGCCCTCCGCGGTCTGCCGCCACATCGCGGGAAAGCCGGGGCTGTCGAGGACCTGCACGCCGGGCGACACTTCCAGGCTGCCGGCGCCGCCTACAACCAGCAGGCGCGGCACGTCGGCCTGTTCGGTGGCGGCGATGATGCTGCGGATGCCGCGCATGTAGTAGTCGTAGGTGTCTTTCTGCGCGTGGCCGCTGAAGGCGGAAATCACGGCGTCGTGGCCTCTGAGCTGCGCCGCCAGCCGTTCGCGGTCGAGTACGTCGGCCGCGACGGCGACGAGATTGGGTGACGCCGCCAGCTTCTCCGGATGCCCGGCAAGGGCGGTGACGCGATGGCCGCGCGCGAGCGCTTCCTTCAGGATGGCGGAACCGATGAAACCGGTGGCGCCGACGAGTGCGATGTGCATGAGATCCTCCTTGGTCGTTGAATGGCACGCTTGCATCATCGCGAAATCGATTGATCAGATAAACAGCACAAGCAATAATTGATTGTTTTCCATTCCTAAACAATCGACATGCCCGTGCCAGAGATCGACCTGAACAGCCTGCTGGTGTTCGACGCGGTGGCGGAGGCCGGCAGCTTCACCGCGGCGGCGGAACGCCTCGGCACCGCCAAGGCCAGGGTCAGCATCCAGGTCAGCCGCCTCGAAGCGCAGCTCGGCGCGATGCTGTTTTCGCGCACCACGCGGCGCGTCGCGCTGACAGACGCCGGACGCCAGCTGCATGAGGAATGCAAGCCCTTGCTGCTCGGCCTGCGGGACGCGCTCGACCAGGTCGGGCAGGAGAACGGGAAGGATGGACTGACCGGCGTGCTGCGCGTGACCACCAGCGTCGACCACGCGGTGCAGTCGCTGGCGCCGGCGCTTGCGGCATTTGCGGGGCTGCATCCGCTGCTGCAGATCGACCTGCGCACCGGCGACCGGGTGGCCGACCTGGTGGGCGAAGGCATCGACCTGGCGATCCGGCTCGGCTGGCTGCGTGACTCGTCGCTGCGCGCGGTGAAGCTGGGTGAATTCGAACAGCTGCTGGTGGCCTCGCCCGCCTACCTGGAGCGCGCGGGCCGGCCGAAGCGCCCGGAAGACCTCGCGCGGCACGATTGGGTGGCGCTCACGCTGCTGCCCACGCCGCTTACCTGGAAATTCATGCGGCGCGGCGACACCCGCACGGTGCAGGTGAAGTCGCGCATGCGCGTCGATGCGCCCGGCGCGTTGCGCGTAATGCTGGGCGGCGGCGCCGGCATCTCGGTACTCGACCAGTACAGCGTCGAGGCGGACCTGAAGGGGGGACGTCTGGTGCGGCTGCTGCCGGACTGGTCGCTGCCGCGCGCCGGCATCCATGCGGTCTATCCGCCGGGACGGCACGTGGCGCCGAAGGTCAGGGCCTTCATCGATTTCTACCGGGACTGGCTGCGCCAGCGCTGACGGCCTCAGGAGAAGGACAGGCGCGCGCAGGCCCAGGCATCCGGTTCGGCGCGGCGGTGGCCGCGCGCGGCGGGTGCCCGCAGCGTCAGCCGGTCGAGGGAAAACTGGCGCAGGTGCCGCAACACGCTCTGGTTGATTCCCATCGCGGCCTGCATCACCAGCAGGTCGACGTCCCGCCGCGGCGCGTCCGGCATCGCCGGTTTCGCCGTGGCGCGCCGCCCGCGGGCCGCCTGCTCGGCGAGCACGCAGCGAAACGCATCTTCCAGCGTCAGGGTGCCAGCGGGGCATGCGAGCAGCCAGCTCTGCGCAAGGCCGGGCGCGGGGCGCAGCAACTGCTCGCGGCACAGCATCGCGCACAGGCGGAACAGTTCGCGCGCCGTGCGCCCGGTATGCCTTTCCAGCTGCGCGATGTCGACCGCGCGCGGCGAGCAGGAGACGAACTTGCCGAGGACCTCGGCCACCACGCACAAGCGTTCGTACAAGGGCCCGTTGCCGAGAATAGCGTCGGTCATGCCATCCCTCCGACAGCCGCGCGGGCAGCGCTGCCTGCGGCACGGCGCGCCGCGCCGCGCACAGGGGAAGGAATGGTGTCGGCGTCCAGCCTGGCGGTATCGTGCATGAGCAATCCTCGGTAAGGGTTAAATGCATCGGCGCCTGCGGGTAGAAAGCGGATGCATGCGCACGCAAACAGTGCGCCTCACCGCGCTTGCAATTTGCAGGCCAGCAATGTCCGCAGCGTCGCAGCATGACGACGCCGCAGTGCGTAGCGATTGCACTCGAACGCATCAAGCTGCGGGCCCCGCACGCGGCGAAGAAGACGTGGCGCGCCCGCACCTTTTTAGTGCTCGGCAGAAAGAGCTTGCGCACAGCTGGTGCGCGCAGGTGACGGGATGACGTTGAACAAATTGCCCTGGCGCTTGTCCCACTCGCTCGACAGGGAGCGCTTTCACAATGCCGGCGCCGTAAACGAGAATTCGTCACAGGCGGCGAGCGGCTTCTCATGCACCACCTTGCCTGCTGTTGTTCGCACCGGTGGAGTCATGCAGGTTTTCTTGTCGCCCTGTAACAGACAGGGAAAAGGCCTTCACAAAGACATCGCTGTCAAGACGTGATTTGTCCTCGTGAATGGTTTACAGTGTGTTGAACGCCTTGCGCACTGCCCTCCATAGAAGAGTGGCGGGAGCCTTTGCGTTCCGTGTCTTGAACCGGATAGTTTTACAGCCTGAAGTCTTGCCCATGAAACCCGTCGCACCCGGCACCGTCATCTTCCATCGCCATCGCGGCTATGGCGTCATCACCTCGGTCAATCTGCTCACCGGCTGGGTGTCGGCGCGCTTCGGCGACGAAGTGCGCACGCTGGACCTGAACCTGTCGCATGACGAACTGCAGCATGCCGACGGCGAGCCGATCCGGTTTCGCCGCGATGCGCCGGACCGCATGCCGCACGCGCGCCTGATGGCGATGGTGCGCGAACTGCACCGTGCCGGCTACGAGCGCCTGTATCTGTATTCCTGGCCCAAGCCCTCCGGGCTGCACTGGCGCTGGCATCTGTTTACCGGACAGCGCAACTGGATCGATCGCGCATGGCGCGAAGGCTGGTACGGCTCCGGCGCGGATTACAACTTCAATCCGGTACTGGGCTGGGGCGACCAGCCGGGCGCGAGCGCGCAGGAGCTGGCGAGCGCCTTCGCGCGCTTCGACCCGCATGGGCTGGCGCAGGCATTGCGCCGCGATGAAGACCATACCGCATGGTTCGACGCGGTGTGCGAAGCCTTGCTGCCGAACTATGCGTACACGCTGGGATGGGATCTGCGCGACGGCCCGGTGCCCGACCATCTGCCGGTGATTCCGGTGCGGCGCGGCGTGCCCGCGTATGCCGGTCCGCCGCTTCCCTGGCCGCCGGGCTGGACCAGGATCTGGACCGGCGGACGCGCGCTGGTGAAAACCAGTTTCAGAACAGGTCGCGCTGACGCCCCGTCCGGCGTCGTTCGTTGATCTGCGCGATCGACGTCTGGCGCGGGCCGGGCAACAGCACCACCGCATCGCCGGCCTGCAGCATCCCCGTTTCCACCACGCGCAGGTAGAAACCGCTGCAGCCCGCCTGCAGCATCATCTTCGCCGCGTGGGAAAAGCCCATCTTCGCATTGAACTTGAAGCAGGGCTGGCGCGGCTCCGTCACTTCGAGCAGCACGCCGCCCGGGCCGCCGATCTGCAGGCGGTCGCCGACCCACACCGCGCTCTCCGCAATGCCCTGCAGCGTCAGGTTCTCGCCCATCATGCCCCAGGGCAGCGGCTCCTCGCGCTTCAATGCGGCCAGCCGCTGCGTTGCCCAGAATGCATAGTGTTCCGACGGATACGCATAGACCGCCTTGTTCAGCCCGCCGTGCACGGTGAGGTCGGCCTGTTCATCGCCGTCGAGCCCGAGCCTGTTCACCTGTACCGGCCCCGGCACCGGCTGCTTGTGGATCCCGGTGACGATGCGGCGCGCGCGCCCGGATTGCGGGATGAACAGCTCTCCCGCCGTGGCGACGTTGACGCTCACGAGCTTCATGCCGCCTCCGCAAGACGGCGGCGGTTGGCCAGGCTGGACGCATACAGCGACACCGCGATCGCCGCGGCGATCGGCACCGCGCCGTAGAAGGACAGGTGCGCGGTGCCGGCGGTGGAAACGATCAGGCCGCCGATGAAGGCGCCGGCCGCCTGCCCGAGATAGATCGCGGAAGAATTGAGCGACACCGACGCGGACGCCAGCTGCGGCGCCATCGCCACCAGCCGCGCCTGCTGCGAGCCGTTCACCGCGAAACAGCCGAGGCCCCATACCAGCGTGAGGATCACGGTTGCCGGCAGCGAGCCGCGCGTCAGCGGCCACAGCGCGACCGCCACCAGCATGCAGCCCATCGCCGCCACGCCCACCCGCATCGGCCCGACGCGGTCCATCACGCGCGCGCCGATCACGTTGCCGAGCACGCCGGTGATGCCGAAGCAGAGGAACATCATGGAGATCACCGCCGGACTGGCGCCGATGAAATCCTTGAGCAGCAACGCCATGTACGAAAAGACGGTGAACATGCCGAGCGCCTGAATCGCGGTCACCGAGATCGCCAGCAGCAGCGGCGTGTCGGCGAACAGTACCTTCCACGCCGCGCGGTCCATCGGCGCGACGAACAGCTTCGGCGGGATCTGCAGCCATACCCCGGCGGCGAACAGGGCGGAGAGCAAGCCAACCAGCGCCAGCGTCGGGCGCCAGCCGATATGCGCGCCGAGGTAGGCGCCGAGCGGCGTGCCGACCACCGCGGCGATCGACCAGCCGAGGAAGACCAGGTTGATCGCCTTGCCGCGCGTCTCCGGCGGCACCATCAGTCCGGCGGTGGCGGCGGCCTGCGCGGTGAAGACCGCGGCGCCGATCGCGGTCAGCATGCGCGCCGCCAGCAGCACGTCATAGCCGGGCGCGAGCGCGGCAAGCAGATGCATGATCCCGTACAGCAGCAGCGACGCGGTGAGCAGCTTGCGGCGGTCGACCGCACTGGTCCATCCGGCAAGCAGGGGCCCGGTGACGCAGATCGTCATCGCGAACGCGGAAATCAGCAGGCCCACCCGGGCCGGCGACACCGCGAGATCGGCGCTGAGCTCGTTGAGCATGCCGGGGACGATCATCACCCCGGTGCCGATGGCGAAATTGCCGAGGGTCAGGGTCCAGAGTCTGGATTGCATGGAGGCTCACAGGATGGGCGAGCCTCTAGTGTAGCGAAAGTCGAACGGCTGTGCCGTGAACGGCGAGCCCACGGCGCACATGCCGCCGGGAATGCGTGATACCACCCCAAGCATTGGTGTATGTCCGTGCGCGCGACCCCAGCCGGGCAATGCATCCTACCCGCGCTGCAATACTTCCGGATTGAGCACGTTCCTCGGCGTGCCGTTGGCGAAGTCAGCGACGTTCTGGAACGCCGCGCGGAAATACAGCTCGTAGCTGTCCTTTTCCACATAGCCAAGGTGCGGCGTGGCAAGCACGGTCGGCATGCGCAACAGCGGAGCATCGGCCGGCAAGGGCTCGGTGTCGAACACATCGAGCGCGGCAAAGCCCGGCCTGCCGCGTCGCAGCGCCGCTTCCAGCGCGCCTTCGGCCACCAGCTCCGCGCGGCTGGTATTGACGATCAGCGCGTCCGGCTTCATGCGGCCGAGGTCTTCCGCCGTCACCGCGCCGCGCGTGGCATCGCTCAGGCGCAGGTGCAGCGACAGCACATCGGCCTGTTCGAACAATGCTTGCTTGCTGTCGGCGGCGCGGCAGCCGTCCTGCTGTGCGGCGGCGCGGCTGGCGTCGCTCCCCCAGACCAGCACGTCCATGCCGAACGCCTTGCCGTAGCCCGCCACCAGGCGGCCGATGCGGCCGTAGCCCCAGATGCCGAGCGTCCTGCCTTTCAGCACCCGGCCCAGCGTATTCAGCTCCGGGTTGATCGAGGCCATCTGCCACAGGCCGTCGCGCAGGTTCGCCGCATATTGGGGAATCTTGCGCGACGCCGCCATTACCAGCGCCCAGGTCAGCTCGGCCGGCGCGGTCGGGTCGCCGACGCCTTCGACGATCGCGATCCCCCGTTCCGAGGCCGCGGCGACGTCGATGTGACCACTCACCTTGCCGGTTTGCGAGATCAGCCTGAGGTTTGGCAGTTTGCCAAGCAGCTGGCGGCTGAACGCGGTGCGCTCGCGGATCAGGACCAGCGCGTCGAACTCCTTTAGACGCAGCGCAAGCTGTACTACACCTTTTGCGCCAGTCGTGAACACTTTGACATCATGCCCATCTAAAATGTGAAAGCAGTCGAGGTGACGCACGCGGTCCTGGTAGTCGTCGAGAATGGCGATTTTCATGCGAAATATGCTGGGGTCGTGGGAATTGCGTAGCAAAGATACGGATCTTCAGAGAAACCTGAAAGCCTTACTACATTACTCAACAAATATTCCTACAATTTTGTTGTAAATCATTGAGCGAAGGTATGGCGGGCGTGTACAATCTGAACCTATTTTTCACAACTCCCCCTCGGAGTTTGCAATCCCACCGACCCGAGCATTATTCCATTTTTCGGGACGCGCGGTCACACCAAGACGACCGCCTTCGACAAGACCGCCGTACCGCTAGACCACCACGCACTAGCCGAGCCAAAAGCTGACGACGATCCTGCCGTGCCGCCGGGACAAGACAGAATTCTTTATTGGCATTGGAGGTAGTTTTTATGAACCAGCCCGTTATGGGAGGCATTGCAGCATTGAATGCACCAACTTACGTCAAGCACCAGAAGCTGATCAGCTGGGTATCGGAAATCGCTGCGCTGACCAAGCCGGACCGCATCTACTGGTGCGACGGGTCGCAGGAAGAGTATGACCGCCTGTGCGCCGACATGGTCGCCGCCGGCACGATGAAGAAGCTGAACGAGGCCAGGCGCCCGAACAGCTACCTGGCCTGCTCCGATCCGTCGGACGTGGCGCGCGTCGAAGACCGCACCTTCATCTGCTCGGCGAAGCAGGAAGACGCCGGCCCTACCAACAACTGGGTCGCCCCGGCGGAAATGCGCGTGACGCTCAACGGCCTGTTCGATGGCTGCATGCGCGGGCGCACCATGTATGTCGTGCCGTTCTCGATGGGCCCGCTCGGCTCGCCGATCGCGCACATCGGCATCGAGCTGTCCGACTCCCCGTACGTGGCGGTCAACATGCGCATCATGACCCGCATGGGCAAGGCGGTGTATGACGTGCTGGGCGCCGACGGCGAGTTCGTGCCCTGCGTGCACACCGTCGGCAAGCCGCTGCAGCCGGGCGAGAAGGATGTGCCGTGGCCGTGCAACCCGACCAAGTACATCGTGCATTATCCGGAAACCCGCGAAATCTGGTCCTACGGTTCCGGCTACGGCGGCAACGCGCTGCTCGGCAAGAAGTGCTTCGCGCTGCGCATCGCGTCGACCATGGGCCGCGACCAGGGCTGGCTGGCCGAGCACATGCTGATCCTCGGCGTGGAATCGCCGGAAGGCAAGAAGCACTATGTCGCCGCGGCCTTCCCGTCCGCCTGCGGCAAGACCAACTTCGCGATGCTGATCCCGCCGAAGGCATTCAACGGCTGGAAGGTCACCACCATCGGCGACGACATCGCCTGGATCAAGCCGGGCGCCGATGGCCGCCTGTACGCAATCAATCCGGAAGCCGGCTATTTCGGCGTGGCGCCGGGCACCAATACCGCGACCAATTCCAACTGCATGGCGTCGCTGACGGCCAACACCATCTTCACCAATGTCGCGCTGACCGATGACGGCGATGTCTGGTGGGAAGGCATGACCAAGGAACCGCCGGCGCATGCGATCGACTGGCAGGGCAAGGACTGGACACCGGAAATCGCGAAGGAAACCGGCCGCAAGGCTGCGCACCCGAACGCGCGCTTCACGGTTGCCGCCACCCAGAACCCGGTGATCGACCCTGCGTGGGACGATCCGGCCGGCGTGCCGATCTCGGCCTTCATCTTCGGCGGCCGCCGTTCCACCACGGTGCCGCTGGTGACCGAGGCCCGCAACTGGGTTGAAGGCGTGTACATGGCCGCGACCATGGGTTCGGAAACCACCGCTGCGGCTGCCGGCCAGCAGGGCGTGGTGCGCCGCGACCCGTTCGCGATGCTGCCGTTCATGGGTTACAACATGAGCGACTACTTCCAGCACTGGCTCAACATGGGCAAGAAGATTGCGGCATCGCCGGCCGAGCTGCCGAAGATCTTCTGCGTGAACTGGTTCCGTACCGACGAGAACGGCAAGTTCGTGTGGCCGGGATTCGGCGACAACATGCGCGTCTTGAAGTGGATGCTCGACCGTATCGAAGGCAAGGCCGGCGGCACCGAAAACATTTTCGGCGTCACCCCGCGCTACGAAGACCTGCAGTGGGACGGCCTGGAATTCACGCAGGAGCAGTTCGACCGGATCACCTCCATCGACAAGGCGGCCTGGGAAGCGGAATTGGCGCTGCACGCGGAGCTGTTCGACAAGCTGAAGTATCACTTGCCGACGGAGCTGGAGTCGACCAAGGCGCAGCTGGAGAAGCGGCTGGCAGCATAAGCGGCACATCATGGTCCCGCTTTGGCGGGACGCCAGCAAAAAGCGCGGCAGGGCGACCTGGCCGCGCTTTTTTTGTTACGTGGTGCAAACGCCACATTGTGCGCAACCGTTTTTTTCACGATGTAAAAACGGAAAGACCTGATAACGCGCACTCCTTGCGCCTGAAGCGGGCGCTTACCGTATCCCCCGGCTTATCAATATTGCCAGAAGGAAAGTAACCTTTCCTTACAATTCGCTAGTTGCCGTACGGCAATATCCTGCCACAATACCTGCATGCCTGTGATTTACTGAGGGCAAATCTCTTTACGCGACATGTGGCAACGCCATGGACTCCATTTCACATCACGACGACGCCCCAGGCGCCAACCCGATCCCGCCCTCGTTGCGGATCGAGGTGCTGCAGGCGCTCGCCGATACGGCGGGGAACCTGGCCAACAAGCAGATTGACAGCTTCATCACCCGGCTGTCCGATGCCTTGTTCGAAGCATCGAAAAAGGCGGCCGATCCGCAGGAAGCGAAGCTGTGCGCCGCCTCCGCCGCCCTGCTCAAGCGCAATCGCTATCCCTTTTACTACGTGGTGTCCGAAAAGCTCGGCACGCTGCTGCACAACGAAGTGCTGGCCGCCGAATATCCTGGAACCGAACAGGAGAGCGACGCCGCGCCGGCGTCCCTGCCGCCGGATCTGGAAGTCGACAAGAAGCTATGCCTGATCAAGGCGTCGCGCGCGATCGAAGGCGAAAACGCGACCCGGTTTACCGCATTGAACGTGCGGCTCGCATCTCTGCTCGGGCGCGACCAGCTGCCGACGGCGCAAAACCCGTTCCGGCCGCAGGTGTTCCTGACCGCCGTGCATGACGCCTGGTGTGAATTCCAGCCCGATACCAGTACCCATCACCTGGTGTACCGCCTGCTCGGCCCGTCGCTATGCATCGACCTCGCGCCGATCCTGCATGCGCTGAACATGGCGCTGATCAAGCGCGGCATCGTGCCGCACCTGGCAAGCGCAGCGCCGGCCGCTGAACCGGCCGCTGCCCCGGCACCGGAAGACACGGCGGTCGACCCGGTCATCCAGCAGTTGCGCCGCTTGTTCCCGTTTGAAGAGAAGCCGGCTGCGAAACCGGCGGAACGCAGGCTGGAATCCGACTTCCCGTCGCTGTTCGCCGGCGACGCCGTGCAGGCCACCGCCGCCCGCAACGAGCTGGTTGGCTATCTGGCTGCGGTGCAGCGCAGTGTGAACGGCCATTTGCCGGCGGCAGGCAGGAACGCGGTGCCGTACTACGTGGAGCTGCTGGACAAGATCAGGAAGGAAGCGCCGGCCGGCGCGCTGAGCGCGGCCGACAACAGCGTGTTCGACCTGCTGAAGAACATCTTCCGCATGGTATTCGACAACGAGCACATCGCCGACGAAATGAAAGTGATGATCGGGTCGCTGCAGGTGCCGGTGCTCAAGCTTGCCGTGCTGGACAAGGATTTCTTCTTCAAGCAAAGCCATCCGGCGCGCCGGGCAGTCGAGCTGCTGGCCCGGCTGGCGGTTGCCTGGGATACCCGCAAGGCGGACGCCGACCCGGTCTACGCCCTGATCCAACGCAGCGTCCGCCGCATCCTGCAGGAATCCGACCAGCATGCGTCGGTGTTCGCCGACGTCGCGCAGGAGCTCGAAGCGATGATCCGGCGCGACGAAACCGCATTCGAACAGGCGCACGCGGAACCGATCGGCAGCGCGCTGCAGCAGGAAAAGCACCAGCAGTGCGAGCAGGCCGCGAAAAACGAGGTGGCGCTGCGCATCGGCACCGGCGAGGTGGTCGCCTTCGTCGAGACCTTCCTCGAAGACAAATGGGTTCCGGTGCTCACGCTCGCGTACGGCGTGAAGGACGAGAAACCGCAGGCAGTCGACAGCGCGCTCAGGACCATGGACGACCTGTGCTGGAGCGTGAAACCGAAGATCACCGCCGCCGAGCGCAAGGAACTGCTGGCCAAGCTGCCGCCGATGATCGCGATGCTCAACAAGTGGCTCGACCTGATCCATTGGCAGGGCAAGGAGCGCGAGCGCTTTTTCAAGGAACTGTCGGAGTGCCACGCGTCGATCGTGCGCGCACCGCTGGAGTTGTCGCCGGAGCGCCAGATGCAGATCGCGCTGGCGGTCGCCAAGCGCGCCGCGGAACGGCGCCAGCAGCGCCAGGCAATGCAGCAGCCGCAGCCCGAGCCGGACGAATACGACCGCATGGTCGGCGCCATCGAACGCGGCGCCTGGGTGGAGTTCCGGCGCAAGGACGGCGTGGCGATGAAGGTGAAGCTGGCCTGGGTCAGCCCGATGCGCAGCCTGTTCCTGTTTTCGGCGCGCGGACGGCAGGAGGCCTTGTCGATTTCCGCCGAAGGCCTGGCGCAGGCGCTGCGCGAGCGGCGCGCGCAGATCGTATCGCAGCCGGGACTGGTGAGCCGCGCGCTGGCCGCCGCGTTCGGTGCCAACGACGCAATGCTGGAAGCGAAGTCAGCGGCTTGACGCTGCTTTCCCCACGGCGCGACCGCATCCCTGGTCGCGCCCTTTTTTTGCCTCGGCGGGCCGTCCTGCGCCGTCCCGGCCAGCCTTCGGCCGGGATCAGGCAGAGGCGGTTTAGAAGCTTTCCTGGACGCCATTTCCAGCGTTCCGCGCGATCAACAAGATCGGGTTTCCATCGGCCCCACCCCCGCCCCTTTCGTCAACAGTTGCGGATTGCGGCCGCGCCGGAAACGGTCGGGCACGGTCGCGCGGAACTGATGTCACGCCGGCGCACCTAAACAACGCGTTGCACCGCAACGCGTGCGTATGGGAGACCGGGTTTGACGCAACAGGAGGGCCGCAAGGGCATCACGCTCGACGACTTGCTGGAACGGGTGGAAGCCGCGGCGCGCGCCATCGAACACTTGCGAGCGGCCAACGCCGATCTGGCGCGGCAGTTGCGCGCAACGGAAGCGGCGGCGCAGGCGGATGCGCAGGACAAGTCACGGAAAATCGAAGCGCTGGAGCAAGAGCTCGCCGCGTTGCGCCACGACGCGGCGTGGTGCCGCTGGTTCCGCAACAAGTACCAGGATTCGACGTTCTACTCGCATATCGAACGCGACTTCCGCAAGGAGTACCTCGGCGAGGATGTCAGCGGCGAAGAGTGATCATGAGGGGATCATGAGCGGCCGCCGGCGGCACGCATCGGCTTCGGCTTCGGCTTCGGCTTCGGCTGGGCGGCCGGCGCCGGCGCGCCGAATGCGATCGGCGCCGCGCAATCCGGGCGCATGCCGCGGCAACCGCGATACGCCTCGCGCAGGCTGGCCAGATCCGTAGTGTAGTCGCCGGTCAGCATCAGATAGGTCACCAGCCGCACTTCCTTCGTCGCATAGTCGAAGCCGGCCAGTCCCACCGGCACGCCGGCGGTCAATGCGATGTGATAAAAGCCGCTGCGCCATGCATCCCGGTATTTGCGGGTGCCCTCCGGCGCCAGTGCCAGCCAGCATTCTTCCTCTGCATTGATTTGCTGCGCCAGGCGCTCGATCGCGCCGGTGCTGGCGCCGCGCTCGACCGGCACGCCGCCCCAATAGCGGAACAGGGGACCGAGCAAGGCGCCGCAGACGCCCTTGAACAGCGCTTCCTTGCCGAGCCAGCGGAAACGGATCCCGATCGCCCATTTCGCCAACAGGCCGATGACGAAATCCCAGTTCGAGGTGTGCGGATAGACGATCACGACGCCGCGCGGCCCGGGCAGGGGCGCGAAGTTCACGCGCCAGCCGAACAGGGCGAGCAGGCGTACCGCGCAACGCTGCTTCCTTGTCGCGACGTTGCGGGATGTCAGGTAATGGTCAGGCATGGTGTGGGGTACGGAGGCCCTGTTCTTTTCAAATGGAGCCCGTGTTGATTTGTGGAAACGAATGTTACCTGAAGGCGAAGACAGATGCGGCAATTCGTGACCCGCTATACTGCTTCATGATTCAATCGACAATCAGACAACTTTTTAAAGGATTGCCACATGGCCGGAGCCAGCCTGTTAGCCCTGCTTGACGATATCGCCACCATCCTCGACGACGTGTCGGTGATGACCAAGGTCGCCGCCAAGAAAACCGCCGGCGTGCTGGGCGACGACCTGGCACTGAACGCGCAGCAGGTGGCCGGCGTGCGCGCGGAACGCGAACTGCCGGTGGTGTGGGCGGTGGCCAAGGGTTCGGTGAAAAACAAGGTGATCCTGGTGCCGGCCGCGCTGGCCATCAGCGCCTTCGCACCGTGGGCGGTGACGCCGCTGCTGATGATCGGCGGCGCCTTCCTCTGCTACGAAGGTTTCGAGAAGCTGGCGCACCGTTTCCTGCACCGCAAGGAAGAAGACCAGAGCCATCACGCGGAGCTGGTCAGCGCGCTTGCCGATCCCTCGGTCGACATGGTCGCGTTTGAAAAGGAAAAGGTGCAGGGCGCGGTACGCACCGATTTCATCCTGTCTGCCGAGATCATCGTGATCGCGCTGGGCACCGTGGCCGACGCCACGTTCGCGCAACAGGTCGCGGTGCTGGTCGGCATCGCGGCGATCATGACCATCGGCGTATACGGGCTGGTAGCCGGCATCGTGAAGCTCGACGACGGCGGGCTCTATCTCACGCAGCGCAGCAGCGGCATGGCGCAAGCACTCGGCAGGGCGATCCTGCGCATCGCGCCGTACCTGATGAAAACGCTGTCGGTGGCGGGCACTGCGGCGATGTTCATGGTGGGCGGCGGCATCCTCGCGCACGGACTGCCGGCGGTGCATCATGCGGTGGAAGGATTCGCGCATGCCGCCGGCGCGCTTGGCCCGCTGGTGTCGGCGCTGGGCAGCGCGGTGGTCGGCATCGTCGCCGGCGCGATCGTGCTCGGCGTGGTCACGGCCGGGCAGCGCATGCTGGGCCGCCTGAAGCGCGCCTGAGGCTACGCCGGTTGACCCGGGTGCACACCGGCGCTAACCTGAAGCCCCTCCTGCCGCCGATCCGCCATGCACGCACCCGCCGCTTTTCCACTCGCCGCCGTTCTTTTCCTCGCCCTGCTGCCGCTGAACGCCTCGGCAGCGCAGCCGGTTGTCCATGAAAACACGCTGGGCATGCAGTTCGTGCTGGTGCCCGCCGGCGAATTCCTGATGGGCAGCGACGAAACACCGGAAGCGCTGGCGCGTGCTTATCCGCAGTATGATCCCGCGCGCTTTGCGCAACTCGGCGATGAAGCGCCGGTGCACAAGGTGCGCATCACCCGCGCGTTCTATCTCGGCCGGCACGAAGTCACGGTCGGCCAGTTCCGCCGCTTCCTCGACGCCTCCGGCTACCGGCCCGAATCCGAGGCGGACGGCACCGGCGGCTACGGCTACAACCCGCAATACGATCCGGCGCAATCGGCGCGTGGCGACGCGTTCGAAGGGCGCAGCCCGGCCTATTCCTGGCGCAACCCGGGCTTTACCCAGGGCGACGACCATCCGGTCACCAACATCACCTGGAACGACGCGGCGGCAATGGCGCGCTGGCTGAGCAAGACCGAAGGCAAGACCTATCGCCTGCCAACCGAAGCCGAATGGGAATACGCGGCGCGCGCCGGCACCCGCACCCGCTATCACAGCGGCGACGATCCGCAGTCCCTGCTGCAGTCGGCGAATGTGTTCGATGCGTCGGCCAGGGGCAACTGGGAAAAGTGGGCGGCGTTCGCGCTCGATGGCAGCGACGGCTACCCGTTCACCGCGCCGGTGGGCAGCTTCAGGCCGAATGCCTTCGGCCTGCACGACATGCACGGCAACGTGTGGGAATGGTGCGCCGACTGGCATGACGACGATTACTACGCGCGGTCGCCGGCGGAGGACCCGAAGGGGCCGGACAGCGGCAAGGTGCGCGTGCGGCGCGGCGGGTCCTGGCATACCTGGGCGTTCTATGCGCGCGCCTCCTATCGCAACTGGAACCATCCAGGCACGCGCTACACGCTGGTCGGCATGCGGCTGCTGCTGGAAAAACCCTAGCCGGGGCGCGACCGAGGCACGGCGAGCAGATCAGGGTTTGGCACCTGGAGGATGGCAGGGTGGTAGAGCCGCAGGCGAAACCCGCCGTTTTGACTTCGTCCATCGAGGCGCACGGTGGGTTTCGCTCGCGCTCTACCCACCCTACATTCCTCTACGTGTTAAAACCATCTGGATGATCTACTAGCGCCAGGCGCCGGTCGCGTCGAGATGCGGGGAGGGCTCGACCAGCGTCCAGCGCAAGGGCAGCGCATGCGGGCGCAGCACATGACGCAACGTGCGGAACCGGAGCAGGCGTTTCGCGCCGGGGAAAGCATCCACCTCCGCACCGCGCCACACCACTTCCGCATGCCCGCTCAGCTGCAGCAGATGGCCTTGCTCGAAATCGATGAACAGCAGTCCGGCACGGCCGTCGGCGAGCAGGTTGCCGATGGTATTGAAGAAGTTGTTGCCCTGGAAATCGGGCCAGGACAAGTCACCCGATGCCGCTGCCTGCACGAAGCCTGGCCGGCCGCCGCGGTGCGACACGTCGACCCCGTGCGCGGTGCCCGCCGCCGCCTCCGCCGCCGTGGCAATGAAGAAGGTATCGGCACGCGCGATCAGCGCCAGCGCCGCCGGCGGCAGCAATGCGCCGCCGGACCGGTCGGGCAATGGCGCCGGCAGCGCGCCTGGCACCCGCAGCTCGCGCTTCTGGATGTACTTCGGGCAGTTGCCGAAGCTTTGCCGCAGCGCGAATGCAAAACCGGCGTCGTCGACGGCGACGATGCTGCCGTTGGCGCGGTTGCGCCGCCGGGTCTCGAACTGCAGCCCGAGCAAGCCGACCTGCGCGCCGGGCGACAGCGCCGCGGCGAGCGGGTCGTGCGCATCGAAGCGCGCGTCGATGCGCAGCGACACGGGGTCCGGCGAGCGGATGAAGCCGGGGCGGCCGCACAGCATTGACGCCCACAGCCTGCCTTCGCCGTCCTGCGCGCCGGCAAACAAGGTCGGCAGTAAGGGGAAGAATTCGCGGTGCTGCTCCGGCATGTAGCCGCGCAATACCGCCGCGCCGACCCTTTCCATCTGCGCCCTGACGCCGGCGCGCTCCTGCGCATCGCGCTCTCCCGCATGGAAGGCTGCGGCAAGCGCCGTCTTTTGGCCGTCCATGCTTACGCCGCCTGCGCCGGCGGCGCCGGCAGTTCGATCATCGGCACGAAGCGCGGCAGTGCCTCGATGCGCGCCAGCCAGGCGCGCAGTGCCGGATAGGGATCGAGCGCAATCCCGCCTTCCGGCGCGCGCGCAATGTAGCTGTAGCCGGCGACGTCGGCGATGGTGATGTGTTCGCCTGCGAGCCAGGCGCGCGACTGCAACTCCTGCTCCATCACCGTGAACAGCCGCGCGGCGCGCTGCGTCGCGGCCTCCATGTCGACCGGCCGGCCGAAGCGCATGCCGAGGCGCGCCAGCGCCGGGCCGAACGCGATGTCGCCGGCGGCAACCGACAGCCAGCGCTGTACCGCGGCCGCGCCGGCCGCATCGCGCGGCAGCCAGTGCGCGTCGCCATAGCGCAGTGCCAGGTAGACCAGGATCGCATTCGAGTCGGCGACCACGGTGCCATTGTCATCGATCACCGGCACCTGGCCGAAGGGATTGCGCCGGAGGAATTCCGGCTTCTTTTGTTCGCCAGCGCGCAGGTCGACGTCGATCGCGGTATAGCGCAGGCCGAGCAGGGACAGGAACAGCTCGACCCGGTGCGCATGGCCGGACAGGACGCTGCGGTACAGATCGATGGGAGCGGCTGCTTGCATGAGGGTCTCCTTGTTGTGCTGGGGGAGTAGCGATTGTGCGCGCTGCGGATTGCTGAATAAATAGTATGAGACAAAGAAGATTCCTCCATAATATTGAGGAATTTGCCACGCTCCGACGCACATGACATGGACAAACTCCGCGGCATCCAGACCTTCATCGAAATCGCCGACCGCGGCAGCCTGACCGCGGCCGCGCATGCGCTCGACACCTCGCTGCCGACCGTCGTGCGGCGTCTCGCGGAGCTCGAAGCCGCGCTTGGCGTGCGGCTGTTCAACCGCACCACGCGCCGCATCCACCTTACCGACGAGGGCCAGCGCTACCTGGCGATCTGCAAGAATGCGCTGGGGCAGCTGGAGGAGGCGGAAGACACGTTGTTCGATACCAGGGCGGAACCGGCCGGCAAACTGGTGGTAACCGCGCCAGTGCTGTTCGGCAGGCTGCATGTGGCGCCGCTGTTGCGCGAGTTCATGCGCTTGCATCCCCGGCTCACGGTGGAGATGCTGCTGCTCGACCGCAACATCGACCTGATCGAGGAGGGCGTCGATGTGGCGGTGCGCATCGGGACGCCCGCCGAGTCGAGCCTGCATGCGGTGCCGGCGGGCCTGCTGCGGCGCGTGATCTGCGGCAGTCCGGCCTACCTGAAGCGGCACGGCACGCCGCGCCACCCGTCCGAACTGCGCTCCCATGCCGGCATCCGGTTTACCGGCCGCGGCGTGCTCAGCGAATGGCAGTTCTGCGAGAACGGCCGGATCTTCGGCATGCCGGTACCGGCGCATCTCACTACCAACTCGGTGGAGGCCGCGGTCGATGCCTGCCGCGACGGGCTCGGACTCGGCGCATTCCTGTCCTACCAGGTGCAGCTGCCGGTGCAGGCGGGCGAGCTCAAGCCGGTGCTGCGCAAGTATGAAACCGAACCGGTGCCGGTCACGCTGCTGTACCCCCATTCGAAACTGATGTCGACCCGGGTGCGGGCTTTCATCGACTTTGCGGTGCCGCGCTTGCGCGCCTGCGATTTCATGAAGCTGTAGCAGCCGCAAGTGTAGATTTCTTGCAACGCCGAATTTCTCATTTGAAATAATTGTCTTGTTACCGGACGCTTTCGTTTGAGAAATATCAATCGAATATGATTTCGTCAACTTTTACTACTCGTTGACAAGGTTTTCCTCGTAGCATCTAAAGGTCTCGTCCCTTCCGCGAGGAATAGCTTGTCGTCTCACTTTTCACGCAAGCCGGTATCCGCCGTCGCCCTGCTGGCACTGGGGGCGGGCCTCGCGTTTACCGGCACCCTGTGCGTGTGGCTGGTCAATGCGGAAGCGGACCGGCGCGCGAAAGTGCTGGAGCGCGCGGCCGACCTGCGGCAGGCGGCGTTCGAGGAGGAATTCAAGGACGCGGTAGCCGGCCTCACCATACTCAACCGGTTCGTGTCCGGCTCGGGCCAGCCGCAGCGCCAGCAATTCCAGGAACTCGCGACGCAGATGGTGGAACTGCATCCGTACATACAGGCGTTTTCCTTCGTGCGCGTGGTGCCGGACGCGCAGCGGCCGTCGTTCGAAGCCGCGATGCGCCGGCTGAGACCGGATTTCGCGATCAGCGAAATGCGCGACGGCGTGAGCGTGCCTGCGAAAAGCCGGCCGCATTATCACGTGATCGACCAGATCGCGCCCTTTGCCACGAATACCGCCGCGTTCGGACTGGATGTCGCGTCCCTGCCGGGGCAGCAGCGGGCACTGGCGCGGGCGGCCGGCACCGGTCTGCCGAGCGCCACCGGCATGTTCGACCTGTTTTCCGGCTCCAGCCCGGAGCGCGCGTTCGCGCTGGTGATGCCCGTCTACCGGCCCGGTTCCCAAGGACGCAACGCAGCGCAAAGCGAGGGCGCGATCCTCGGCTATACCGCGGCCGTATTCCGGGTCGAGGCGTTGATGCAGCACGTACTGCAACGCGCGACGCTGCTGCATCCGGCCGACGTCGAGCTGCGCGTCTATGTCGAGAACGGCGACAATCCGGAACTGCTCTACCGCAGGGGCGACGGCGAAAGCCGCGCGCGACGGTGGCTTTCGGCCGCCGGCCCCGTCAGCCAAACCCGCAGCGTCGACGTCGCCGGCCTGCGCTGGCAGATTGTTGCCGTCCATGACGGAGACATGTTCAACGACACCCCGGCTTCGGCCTGGCTGGCGCTCGCCTCCGGCGCGGTCGTGACCGCGCTGCTTGCGCTCTACCTGCAGTCGCTGGGCGTGCGTGCTTCCGAACTCGCGCAGGCGAATGCGCGCTTGCGTGAAGACATCGCCGAGCGCGAGCGCATCGAAGCAGCGCTGCGCGCGAGCGAGGAACGCTTTCACCGCCTGGCGGACCTGTCTTCCGACTGGTACTGGGAACAGGATGCCGCCCTCCGGTTCACGTATATCAGCGCCGAAATCCTGTTCGACACGCCAACCTCCCTGCTGCTCGGGAAGACACGTCGGGAACTGCCGCTGGAAATCGCCGGCGGCCTGCGCGCTCACCAGGATCGGCTCGACACGCACCAGGCATTCGCCGACGTCGAATACCGGGTGCGCACGGCGCATGGAATGGTGTACTGGATACAGGTGAGCGGCGAGCCGCTGTTCGATGCGGCCGGCGGGTTCCTCGGCTATCGCGGCACGGCCAAGGACATCAGCGCGCGCAAGCTGGCGGAGGAAGCGCTATGGCAGTCGCAGGCGGAACTGCGCGAGCTTGCGGCGCACCAGGCGCGCGTGAAGGAAGAAGAACGCAAGTGGATTGCGCGCGAGATCCATGACGAACTCGGCCAGAACCTGCTGGCGCTGCGCATCGATGTCTCGCTGCTGGACGAGGCGACCCGCCGCAACCATCCGGCGCTCAATGGACGCGTGCACGCGCTGCTGGACCAGGTCGACGGCGTCATGCGTTCGGTGCGCGCGATCATCAACCACCTGCGTCCGAGCGTGCTCGACCTGGGGCTGCATGCGGCGATCGAATGGCAGGTGAACCAGTTCAGGCAGCGCTGCGCGGTCGCCTGCTCGCTGGAGATCGAAGGCACCGATATCGACGAGGTGCTGGAGGAAGAAGTGGCGACCTCGGTGTTCCGCATCCTGCAGGAAGCGCTGACCAATATCGCCCGCCATGCACGCGCCACGCAGGTGGACATCCGCCTGCGCCTGCTCGATGCCGCGCTCGAGGCGACCATCTCGGACAACGGCATCGGCGCCCTGCCGCATATGCTGAACAAGCCGGCATCGTTTGGGCTGATGGGCATGCGCGAGCGGGTTTTCGCGCTTGGCGGCGAGTTCAGCATTGAGGGCGCGCCGGGGAAAGGCACTACCCTGCGGATTTCCATTCCCACCGCCGCACCGGCCGCGTCGCCCGCCATCCCGGCGTGAGGCACTCCGGGGAAAGGTCAGAACTCTTCCCAGTCGTTGTCGCGGGTCGTGGCATTCAGGCGTTTCGGCACGGGGGCGGGTACGGCGGCCGCGCGCGCGGCCGGCAAGGCGGCTGCCGGCGCGGTTGGCATCCGTGGCCCCCTTGGCGTGTTTGGCGCCGCGGGCGCCGCCGCCTGCGCAGCATCGAGCTTGAACACGCTGACCGCATCGGAGAGATGGACGGCCTGGTCGTGCATGGCCTGCGACGCGGCGGCCGCCTGTTCGACCAGCGCCGCGTTCTGTTGCGTCGCCTCATCCATGTGCGCCACCGCCTGGTTGATCTGCTCGATGCCGGCTGTCTGTTCCTGGCTCGCCGCGGTGATCTCGCCCATGATGTCGGTCACGCGCCGGACGCTGTCGACGATCTCCTGCATCGTCGCGCCGGCCTCATCGACCAGCCGCGCGCCGCTGCCGACCTTTTCCACCGAATCGTCGATCAGCGCCTTGATTTCCTTTGCCGCGGCGGCGGAACGCTGGGCCAGGCTGCGCACCTCGGCCGCCACCACCGCGAAGCCGCGCCCCTGTTCGCCGGCGCGCGCCGCTTCCACCGCCGCGTTCAGTGCCAGGATATTGGTCTGGAACGCGATGCCGTCGATGACGGAAATGATGTCGACGATTTTCCTGGACGATTCGTTGATCGCTCCCATGGTCTCGACCACCTGCGCCACCACCTGGCCGCCTTTGCCGGCAACGTCCGAGGCGGACGAGGCGAGCTGGTTCGCCTGGCGCGCGTTGTCGGCATTCTGCTTTACCGTCGAGGTCAGCTCTTCCATCGAGGATGCGGTCTCTTCCAGCGAACCGGCCTGCTGCTCGGTGCGGGTGGACAGGTCGCGGTTGCCGGACGCGATCTCGCTGGACGCGGCAGCGATCGCCTCGGTGCCGGTGCGCACCTGGCTGACGATGCCGACCAGGCTGTCATGCATGTTCTTCAGTGCCTGCATCAGGCGGCCGGTTTCGTCCGCGGACTTCACCACGACCTTGCGGGTGAGATCGCCGGCGGCGATGGCGCCGGCGATCTCCACCGCTTCATTGAGGGGATTCAGGATCGAGCGGATCAGCCAGTAACCGACGCCGGCTGCCATCAGCAGCCCGAGCAGCAGGCCCGCGGTACAGGCGTTGCGCACCAGGCGGTAGGTCGACTGGGACGATTCGAAATCGCTCCTGGCCACCTCCAGCTGCAGCTGGATCAGCGCGTTGATGTCACCGCGCACCGGCTCGAACAGCTTCTCCATCGGGCCGTGCAGCAGTTCGGTCGCGCGCCTGGCGTCCTGTGCGCGGATCGCTTCCACTGCGGGCTTGAGCGCTTCCGTGACGAAGGCCTTGCGCGCTTCGGCGAACTTCTCGGCGAGCTTGCGCTCCTCGGGCGTCAGGTAGGTCGCCATGTAAGCATCCCAGACCTTGTTGACGGTCTCCATGTTCTTGTCGACCCCGTCCATCACCTGGCGGGCCTCGGCCGGGTCATCCGTGGTTGCCTTGGCGATCTGCAACTGGTTGAGCGTCAGCAGGCGCACGACCTGGTCGAGCTGGCCGAGCGCTACCAGCCGGTCGTCGTACAGCGAGCGCATCGCATCGTTGGCGCGGCCGAGTGCGCCGATACCGATGCCGGCGCCGACGATGAGCTGGACGGAAAGGAAAACGAGGACGAAAATCAGGCGCGAACGGATCGTGATGTTTTTGAACATGGTCTACCCTTTAGCCAGGGCCGCTGTCCGTTCGGCTTGCTCGCGCTGGGGGAAGACCGCACGCCGCACCGTGGAACCGGCCTTTGTTGGTATCAATGCGGCGCGTCGCTTTCCAACGACCGCGAACCGATGCTAATGGTGACGCATAGCAATAAGAATTGATTTAAGTCAAAGTTTGCGAAACCCGCGTGCCGTCCGCAATCCCGGATACCGACGCCGTCCTACACGAAGCCAGCGAGGACGCCTGCAGCAAGGCATCACCGGGCCGCGCGGGCAATGCGCTTGAGGTGCATCACGCGGATTTTCCTTGCAATCCGCTACGCTCGCTGCATAACAATCACAGGGAGGTGTCATGACCATACTGATTCTCGGACTCGCGATGTTCCTCGGCATTCACCTGCTGCCGGTGCTCGCCGGCTTGCGCGATGCGCTGTACGACCGGCTTGGTGAAAAGGGCTACAAGGGAATGTTTTCGGCGGTGTCGGCAATCGGCCTGGTGCTGATCGTGATCGGGTATGCACGCGCGCCGTCCGCGCCGCTGCTGTTCCAGCCGTTCCGCGCCGCCATCCTGCTGGCGCCGCTGGCGATGATCATCAGTTTCGTACTGTTCGCGTCGGCGAACATGCGTACCCATATCCGTCGCCGGCTGAAGCATCCGATGCTGCTCGGTCTGGGCCTGTGGTCCGGCGTCCATCTGCTCGCCAACGGGGAGCTCAGGGCGACGCTGCTGTTTGGCGCCTTCCTCGCCTATGCCGCGATCGACCTGCTGTCGGCGGTGCAGAGAAACGCGATCAAGACCTTCGCGCCGGTGGCACGGCAGGACATGATGGCGGTTGGCGGCGGCATCGTGCTGGCGTTGCTGGTGATGGCCTTCCACCGCCACCTGTTCGGCGTGCCCGCCGTGCATTGGGGGCTGTGAACGGCGGCGGTCCTCAAACCCCGGAACCGCTGCCCCTGCGCAAGGTCACAGCTATAAATGACAAGAACTGCGGTGGGCGGATTACTTTTCCGGGAGATGCTGTGCCGAAGCGCGCGTTACTTATCGTCAACCGAAAGAGCCGCAACGGCGCCGGCGATATCAACGTCTTCACCGAGCACCTGGCCAGCCGTGCAGTGGAGGTTCTGCTGCGGATGACGGAACGGCCGGACCAGATACCCGCGCTCATCGAACGCCACGCAACCGACGTGGATTGCGTGATCATCGGGGGCGGCGACGGTTCGCTGAATGCCGCCGCGGGCGCGCTGGCGGCTGCCCGGCTGCCGCTGGGCGTGCTGCCGCTCGGTACCGCCAATGATCTTGCGCGCACGCTGAAGATCCCGGTCGAACCGGCGGAGGCGGGCAAGGTGATTACCGACGGCATACTGCACCGGATCGATCTCGGGCGGGTAAACGACCGCTTTTTTTTCAATGTCGCCCACATCGGCCTCGGCGTGCGCGCGCGGGAGCACCTGTCGGGCGACGTGAAGCGGCGCTGGGGCGCGCTCAGTTACGCGCGCGCGCTGTTCAGGACGCTCGGGTCGTTCCGGCCCTTTCATGCTGACATCGAGTGCGACGGGCAGACCAGCCGCCTGCCTTCCATCCACATTGCAGTCGGCAACGGGCGGCACTATGGCGGCGGCATGACCGTTTCGGAGAACGCAAGCATCGACGACCGCCTGCTTTTTCTGTACAGCATAGAGCCGCTCGGCGCGTGGCAGTTGCTTAAATGCCTGCCGGCGCTGCGTACCGGTCGATTCGAGGAATGGCATCCGGTCGTGATCGCGCAGGGACGCCGGATCAGGATTGCCACCCGCAGGAAGCTCAATGTCAGCGCCGACGGCGAAGTCGTCAGCTCGACGCCGGCCACATTCGACCTGATTCCCGGCGCGATCAGCGTCTTCGTGCCGGAGGCCTATTTCGAGAGCAGGAAGGACATGACGAATGTTGCTCAGGGATGAAAGACAGACGGCGCTCAATGCCGTCGAAAAGCTGTGCCTGGAAACGGCGCACCGTTACGAAACCGCCGTGAAGGACCTCGCGGACGACCCGTTGTCCGGGGTATGCCTTACCCTGTCCGAAGAGAGGAAGCGCCTGTGGGATGAACTGGCTGTGCATATCCGGGCGCTGGACGACCTGCCGCAGACGCCCGACCCGGACCGCGAAGCCGCGGTGCATCTGCTGTCCGCGATCAAGGGGCTGCTGACGGGCGACGCGCGCGCGGCGCTGCTCGCCGACTGCGCGCGCCTGGAGGAAGCGCTCGCGGACGCGATACGCGCAGCGCTGGAACAGGACCTGGGAACGGAACCGCGGGATACGTTGCAGCGCCTGCTTGCGCACACGGACAAGGCACGCCGGGAGTTGCATGCGACGGGCGACTGAGCGGCGGCCGCCGCTCAGGACTTGGCCATTCCCAGTCCGCGCGCCAGCCGCCACAGGCGGTTTACCAGGCGGCCAGCGAAGCTGTCGCGGCGGCGCACCGTCCGTATCCACACGCGCGCGCGGCGCAGCGCCGCGTGCGCCGCATGCTGCACGACCAGTTTCCCATGCAACAGCATGTGCAGATGGGAGCGATAGATCACCAGATCGTCGAGGTCGCGCTGCACGCCCAGCAGCCGGGTCTTGTAGTCGTCCTGCCCCCAGAGGAAATGGTATTCGGCGCCGCGCCGCGCGATGCATTCGCAGATGGTCAGGTAGCAGCACAGGGTGCCGAGCCGGTAATCGTCGTAGGCCGGATCATGCGCCAGGGTTTCGAGAAAGTAGTTGCCGCCGACGCGGTAGTTGATCGAGCCGGCGCAGATGCGCCCGTCCACCAGGATCACGCCGACCGTTCCGCATTCGCGCGCCATCGCCGCGATGCGCCGCGTCGTGTCTTCGTCATTGATCGATTCCTTGCCCTTGCTCGCCATGCGCAGGTGGTTCAGGCTGATGATGTGGCGGATCACGTCTTCGCTTGCTGCTTCCGCGGTCAGCACACGGAATTCGAAGCGCGGAAAGTCGCGCTTCAACTTGTTCATGTAGCGATGGATGTAGCTGCGCGTGGAGCGCCCGAGACTGGCGTGATAACTCTCGGGGCTGCTGGGCAGCGTGAGCACCATGTCTTCGAGGCAGTTGAAACGCTGGTAGGGCAACCCCAGCTCCGCCAGGTGCGGACGCACCGCATGGAAGGAGATTGCCTTCACCGAGGAATAGCGGCCGAAGATATAGGCGGCGAAACGCGCAAGGTCGTCCTCGTCGACGCGGATGCCTTCGTTAATGACCCGCACCGTATTGCGGTGGCGGCGAAACAGCCACGCGCAGACGATGGATTTGCCGTCGCGGACGACAAACACGCTGGCGTTGTCGGCGCCGCCGAAGATGCGGTAATAGGAAAGCGAGGAAAACAGATTGCCGTACAGCTTTTCCAGCACGCCGCCGATAAACGGGGGAACGTCTTCTTCATAGCACTGGATGGAGATGTCGGACCACGGCGCCACCTGCATCGCGACCGCATTGTTCGGCGCTTTTTCGATGGATTGTTCTTGTCTGCTGCTCATCGTATTCATTCCCTAAATCGGTACACGGAGCGGAACAGCAGGACGGGTCCGGCCCGCGGGAACGCTCATCCCGTTCGCACTCACTCGGTTTTGATTGGGATCCGAACAAGAGTTCAGTGCGCGCATGCCGCAGTGCGCAACTTTTTTGTGTGAACGCAAAGGCGCGCACAGGGGCCCCACGAGCGCAAGCCGGGCGTGCTGTCAGGATGTTTCCTGCTGCGCAGGACAATGCCGTCCGCACTGGCAGCGCATCAATCTTCTTCGGCAGCACGCAGCCACGCTTGCGCGAACGCATCGAAAGGCACCGGCTTGCCGAACAGGTAGCCCTGCACCTCGTCGCAGCCGTTCTCCAGCAGGAAGAGCCGCTGCTCCTCCGCCTCGACGCCTTCGGCCACCACCCGCAGGTTGAGAATGTGCGCAAGCGAGATCACTGCTTTCACAATGGCTGCATCATCCTGGTCGGTGGCGACGTCACTCACGAACGACCGGTCGATTTTAAGCGTGTCTACCGGGAAGCGCTTGAGGTAGTTCAAGCTCGAATAGCCGGTGCCGAAATCGTCGATCGATGCTTTCACGCCCAGCTCCTTGAGCTTCCTGAGTGTAGCCAGCGACTGATCGACGTCGCGCATGACGACGGATTCGGTGATTTCCAGCTCCAGGCAATGCGGGGCGAGCCCGCTCTCGCGCAGTGCCGCGGCGACCAGCTCCACTACATCCGCGCGAGCGAGCTGGCGCGGCGACAGGTTGACCGATACCGGGATCGCCGGGTAGCCGCACTGCTGCCACGCGACGTTCTGCGCGCAGGCGGTGCGCAGCACCCATTCTCCGATCGCGATGATCATGCCGCTTTCCTCGGCCAGCGGAATGAACGCGGCCGGCGGAACCAGCCCGCGCGCCGGGCTGCACCAGCGGATCAGCGCTTCCGCGCCGACCACGCGGCCGCTCGCGAGGTCGACCTTGGGCTGGTAGTGCAGCACGAATTCATTGTTGGCGATCGCATGCCGCAGGTGGTGCAGCATCTCCAGCCGAGCGGTGGCATGCAGGTTCATCTCCGCCGCAAAATACTCGAAGTGGTTGCGCCCGAGCTCCTTGGCCTTGTACATCGCGGAGTCGGCATGCCGCAACAGCATCCGGGCATCCTGGCCGTCCGCGGGATACAGGCTGATGCCGGCGCTGCAGGTCACCTGCAGCTCGATGCCGTTGATCGACCATGGCTCGGCGACCAGCGCGATCAGACGGCGCACGGTGTCGGTCACCGCTTCGATGCTTCTCTGGCTGCCGAGCACGACCACGAATTCATCGCCGCCCTGGCGCGCGACGGTATCGGTGGCGCGCAGGCAGGAAGTCAGGCGGGCCGACACCACCTTCAGCAATTCGTCGCCGGTCTGGTGGCCGAGGCTGTCGTTGACGAACTTGAAGTGATCGAGGTCGATGAAGGCGACGGCGACGATGCTGCCGTCGCGCTGCGCCTGGTGCATCGCCTGCTGCAGCCGGTCCGAGAGCAGGTTACGGTTGGGCAGGCCGGTCAGCGCGTCATGCGTGGCCTGGTAGCGGATCGTCTCTTCGTACGCCTTGCGCACCGTGATGTCGACCACCGTGCCTTCGTAGAACAGGATGTCGTTGCCTACCCCGCGCACCGCGCGTGCGTTTTCCGAGATCCAGATCACGTTGCCGTTGCGCTGGCGCACCTCCGATTCGAAGTTGATCACCTGGTCGTGCGCGGCCATCAGTCGCAGGAATTCGGCGCGGCGCCCGGGATCGACATAAAGCTGGTGCTCGATGTCGCGCAGCATCGCGGTCATCTGCTGCGGCGAGTCGTAACCGTACATGCGCGCCAGCGCCGGATTGACCGCCAGGTAGCCCTTGTCCGGCGTGGACTGAAAGATGCCTTCCACCGCATTCTCGAAGATGCTGCGGTAGCGCCGCTCGGCCTCGTGCAGCGCCTGTTCCGCCGCGCGGCGCAGGGTGATGTCCTGCACGAAGCCTTCCAGCGCGCTGCAGGCGCCGTCGCTCCCGAGCACGCCGCTGCCGTGCTCGGCCACCCAGCGCTCGGCCCCATTGCGGCGCCGCAGGCGGTATTCGATGCGGTAACGGCGCCCGTCCGCGAGCGCCGCGTGAATCGCGGCGCGCGTCGACCGCCAGTCGTCGGGATGCACCAGGTCTGCCAGGCGGACGCGGCCCGCCGCGAATTCGACGGCGGCATGGCCGGTCAACGCCAGACAGCCGGCACTGACGAACTGCAGCGACCAGCCGTCGTCGGGCCGGCAGCGGTAGATCATGCCGTCGAAATTCGCCAGCAGACCGGCGGGCGCAGCGGCGGCGGGACAGTCGGCCGGCAGGCAGGCGCGGGCATGGGCAAGATGTCGCATGGGGGGATTCCGGTATTTGCGGCAGCGGCAGGAAACGGCTGACCAGTCAGCAAGCATTGCAATCATGCAAGTACGATGCCTGCTTGCATTGGTCTGGCAAGGCGAAGATGGGCAGGAATGCGGGCGGCAGCGCACCATGAGGGTGCAAGCCGCCGTTCCCGCGCCGGCTTTCCTGTCCCGTCGCAGTGCAGAGGCGGGCGATTCCGCAGGGCGTGACCGCGTGCGCAAGGAGCACCGGACACCGGCCTCATAGCCCGTGTTGCGTCGCCCCGACGCACCCGCCGGACAGAATCGATCTGCGCTACACTTGTCCCATATTGATGGGAGCAGCCCCTCGCAGGTGAGGCGGCGTACCGGGGATGGAATGATACGCAAATTGACCTTGGCGCTGTTCTTGCCGCTCTGCATTGCTGCGCCGGCAAGCACCGCGCAGGTTTCCGCGGCGCCGAACACGATGCTTCTGGCCAGCCTGGAATGGCTGCCCTATGTCGGCGCGCAGCTGGATCAGGAAGGCTGGTCCGGCTTCGTGGCTGACCTTGCCGCGCGCCAGTTCGGCTACCGCACGAAAATCGAATACTTTCCGTGGACACGGGCCATGCAGCTCGGCATGAAGGACCCGCAGTACGCCGGCTACTTCCCTGCGTATTACACCGAGGAGCGCGCGCGCCAGTGCCATTTCTCGGCTCCCATCGGCAGCAGCACGGTCGGCTTTGCCTACCTGCGGAACGCGCCGCTGCAATGGAACGCGCTGCAGGACCTGGCGTCGCTGCGCGTCGGCGTGGTCGCCGGCTTCTCCAATGGCCCGGCCTTCGACAACGCGGTACGCGACGGCAAGCTGAACCCGGACGCATCGCCCAGCGACATGCTCAACCTGCGCAAGCTGCTGGCCGGCCGGGTCGATGCGGTGGTGATCGACAAACTGGTGCTGCGCTACCTGCTGGCGACCGAGCCGAGCCTGGCGCGCGACCGGCATCAATTCGTCTTCCACGAAAAGCCGCTGGCGGAGCTGTCGCTGCACGTCTGCTTCCAGCATACCGAACGGGGGCGCGAGTTGCAGAAGGCGTTCGATCGCGCCTTGCAAGGCATGCAACTGCGCAAGCTTGAATCCGAGTACTTCCAGCAACTCGACCGGCGGCAATGATGCAACAGCGCGTCGATTGCGCTATTGCACTTTCCACCGCTGACGTAAAATGCAACAAAAAGCGCCGCGCCCTCCTTGCGCGGCGATAACCATTCCCTTTCCCGGACAGCGCATCGTGATACAGCGGCTTCGCTCAGTCGTGAACAAACCTGTGCAGCTCACGCACCGGTCGCTGCGCGGCCTGTGGGCGCTGCAAAACCGCGAACGCGAACGCCTGTGGAACGAAATATCGGGCATGCGGGGCCTGATGCAGCTGCTGATGAAGCAGCGCAACGGCGAGGAATGGACCGATGCCGACCGGCGCGCGCTGCGCCAGCAGCTGCGCAGGCTGGCCTCCCTCAGTCCCTACGTGGTGCTGTTCGTGTCGCCCGGCGGATTTCTTGCGCTGCCGGCACTCGCCTGGTGGCTGGACCGGCGCCGTCAGAAGCGCGGCGCGCGCGGGCACCAGCCGGCAGCCGATTGAGGTCGCCCGGCATGCACCACCATCCGGCGGCGAATACGGCTCTGGACAAGCCGGTGCCGAACCCGCATCTCTATCCTGACGCGACGCCAGCAGCGGCTGATGCGCGCTCTGCCCGTATCGCGCGCGCGGCGGCGCGGCAGGTGGGCATGCCGCTCGCCTGCCTCGCGGTCGAAGGCCCGGGCACACCGGCGGCGTTGCGCCGGCTGCCGCGGGACGCGCAACTGCCCCTGATTTTCATGACGGCGAAGGTCCAGGCCGCGGAGATTGCGCATTACCACACCCCGGGTGCGATCAGCACGATCCGGGAACGCAAAGGACAGGGACATGCATGAGAAGAACGCGGCGGCGGACGCCGACCTCGACGCGGCGCTGCGCGCCATCGAAGAAGCCTATGTCGCCGCCTTGCCGGGCCGCCTGCAGGACATCGGCAGCAACCTGAACCGCTGCCGCGCGGAGCGGCAGACAGCGCACTTCGATGCGCTGCTGTTGCAGCTGCATTCCCTTGCCGGATCGGCCGGCACCTTCGGCTTCGCCGAACTGGGAATGCGCGCCACCGACCTCGAGATCCGCCTCGGGGCGGCGCGCAAGGACGCCGCGGCCGGAGCGGCGCTCGACGAGGTGCTGCATGATGTCGAGGCCTTCCTGCAATGGGCGGCCGCGGCAGTCCGCTGATCGCCCGCCGCAATATCATTCCCGCGGACCGTCACGTCCGGCGGCGCAGGGCGTGACAAATCGACAACTCGCGGCGCATGCTGTCGCCACACCACATCATCCCCGGGCAAAATTGACCCAAATCAATGAATTATTCGGCAGGGTGGCCGAGCATCGCGGTTAAGCACGGCTTACTACCAGCGGTATCGGACCGGTAGTGCCTGGCCAAATTCCGCCAATCCCTTTGACCGAGCCGCTGTCTCTATGGCCACGACTGCAGCGCCCCCTTTTTCACGCCGCATCCTGCTTGTCGACGACGATACCATCACGCTCGACCTGCTGTCGCACCTCTTCCATCACGCTGGCTTTGCCACCGGCAAGGCGGCGTCGGGTGAAGCCGCGCTGGAAGCGCTGGCGCAGCAGGCATACGATCTGGCGCTGCTGGACGTGAACATGCCGGGCATGTCCGGGCTCGAACTGGCGAAGCGGCTGCAGGCGGACAGCCAGCTGCCGTTCATGTTCCTGTCCAGCAACAATGACATCAAACTGGTGCGGCAGGCGGCCGACTATGGAGCGGTCGGCTATCTGGTCAAACCTTTCGAGCACGGGCAGATCGTGCCCGCGGTCGAAGCCGCGCTCGCACGCGCCGACGAGATTCGGCAGTTGCGCCGCACCGAAGCGAACCTGACTGCGGCGCTGGCAGCCGGCCGCGAAACCAGCATGGCCGTGGGCCTGCTGATGGCCCGGCTGCAGACCGACCGCAACACGGCGTTCGAAGTGATGCGTGACTATGCGCGCGCCAACCGCTGCAAGCTCAACGAGGTCGCGCAGGAGTTGCTCGCGGCGGAAGAAAAGATCGGCGTGTTCAAGACCATGGTCGCCAACATGCGCAACAAGTCGGCCTGATTCGAAAGGAAGTCCATGCCCGTCCCCAAGCGCGCCGCCGCTCCCGACGACCTCCCGCCCGTCAGCGAGGTTCCGGCCGCGCTGCAGAAACTGGAAGCGAATATCGCGTCGGTCTTCCTGGCCCGCCTGGATGGGTTGTTCGCGCCTGACGCGCTCGGCCTGGGCGGCGGCACGCCGCGCGAGGACAGCTTCCTCGGCCGTATCGGCAAGCCGGCGTTCTGGACCTGCGCGCTGTGCAAGAAAGACCAGGTTCGCTACAGCCCGGCGGTGCAATTCCATCTGCAGCGCCTGTTCTCCGCCGATGGTCCGATGAGCTTCCATGACTATTGCCAGGTCTGGGGCCAGAGCTTTTACGCCGCGCGCCACGACGGCGACAGCGCGCGTGACCTGCTGCTGCTGTTCCTCGACCAGAACCTGCGCAGCCTGAAGGAGCTGTATATCCTCGAACAGCCGCACAACCAGGACCTGACGCCGGAAACGCGCGCGGTGCAGCGCTGCCTAGAGGCGTCGGCCAACGCGATGCTGTTCGTCGGCGACCGTTTCTCGCGCTGGGTGCTGGATGACTGGCTGCCGTTCCACCTGCGCTATGTCTGCTGCCGCGGCTTCAATGCGCCGCGCGGCACGCCATTGCCCGAGTGCGGCTGCAGCGTGCTCGGCGGCGTTTCCGTCACCTGGAACTAGCTGCGATGTGCCGGTGCGCGATCGCACCGGCCCGGATTATTCGGCCGCGCCCCCTGGCGCTGCCAAGCGGCTGATATCGGGCACGTCGAAGAAATCCACCTCGCCGGATTCGAGCGAATATTCCGCGCCCACCACCAGCAGTTGCCCGCTGCGGATGCGCTGCTCGATGATTTCCGAGCCGTGCCGCAGATGGCTGGCGGTCGACCGCACGTTGGCGCGCACCGCATGGTGCAGCAGCGCCTCGGGGTCGTTGCGCAGCTCGGTCGCCAGCAGCTGCTCGACCGCCGGCCGCACGCGTTCGACGATGGAGCGCAGGTGGCGCGACTGGTTCTGCATCGGGCGCACGATTTCCTCGAGGGTCGCGGACACCGCGCCGCAGTGCGAATGCCCGAGCACCACCACCAGCGGCGTGCCGAAGCGCTCGGCCGCGAATTCCACGCTGCCGATCTGCGACGGCGCGACGACATTGCCGGCAATGCGTATCACGAACAGATCGCCCAACCCCTGGTCGAAGATCAGCTCCGCCGGCACGCGTGAATCGGAACAGCCGAGGATGATCGCGAACGGCTGCTGCCCGGCGACCAGTTCGCTGCGCCGCTCCGGACTCAGCAAGGTATGGCTGTTTGCGGTACCGGACATGAACCGGCGGTTGCCTTCCTTCAGGCGTTCAAGTGCTGTCAGTGCATCGCTCATTACTGCCTCCTTTATTCTCTTGGACGGCAAGTGTATCCGACTGCCGCAGGCGCGCAACTGCGTTGCCGCATTCGGTGCGGCGAAGACCGCCATGGCCCCCGGCACGAATACCGGGTAGCCGCAGAAAATGTCAGTCGGGCAACAGCGCGGCGCGGCCGGGAAGCGCAATCGAACGACCGTTCGCGAAAAAATCGAAACTGGACTAGTATTAGGTCCTGTTGCCGTAGTTGAACCCGCCACTTGCCGCAGCCCCTGCCCGACGATTCCAGATGACCGCCTTGCCAGACATCGATTCCGTGCTCGAACAAAGCTTCGACACCATCCCGCAGCTGGTCCGCCTGCATGCGCAGGCGCGGCCGGCGCATGCCGCCCTGGTGCAGGACGGCGTCACCATGACGTATGCCGAACTCGACGCGCAGATGGACCGGGTGGCGGCGGCGCTGCAGCGCGACGGCGTGCAGCCGGGCGCGGCGATCGCGGTGTGCGCGGCGACCTCGATCGCGTACGCAGCGCTGTTTCTCGGCAGCCTGCGCGCGGGTGTCGCGGTGGCGCCGCTGGCGCCCTCGTCCCCCCCAGAGAGCCTGATGGCGATGGCCAGGGATGCGGGCGCGCGCCTGCTGTTCGTGGACGACGCGGTGGCGCAGGCGCTGGCGGCGGTCCGCGCTGCCGGCGACGCGCCGCTGGTCGCGCTCGACGACGGCAACGCCGGCACGCGCTTTTCCGGCTGGCTCGCGCCCGCCGGCACGAGCGCGGCGCCGGTCGCCATCCAGCCCGACTGGCCGTTCAACATCATCTATTCCTCCGGCACCACCGGCGCGCCCAAGGGCATCGTGCAGCCGCATTCGATGCGCTGGACCCATGTGCAGCGGGCCCGGGTGAACGGCTATGACCCGGATGCAGTGTCCCTGGTTTCCACGCCACTCTATTCGAACACGACGCTGGTGTGCTTCTTCCCGACCATCGCGCTTGGCGGCACCGTGGTGATGATGGCCAGGTTCGATGCCGGCGCCTGGCTGGCGCTGGCCGAACGCCACCGCGCCACCCACACCATGCTGGTGCCGGTGCAGTACCAGCGCATCATGGCGCGCGAGGATTTCGGTCGCTACGACCTGTCGTCGTTCCGCATGAAGTTCTGCACCAGCGCGCCGTTCTCCGCGGCACTGAAGGCGGATATTTTGAAGCGCTGGCCGGGCGGGCTGATCGAGTATTACGGCATGACCGAGGGCGGCGGCACCTGCGTGCTGGCCGCGCATGAGCATCCGGACAAGCTGCACACCGTCGGCCAGCCGGCGCCGGGCCACGACATCCGCCTGATCGACGACGCCGGACGCGAGGTGCCGCAGGGCGAACTCGGCGAAGTGGTCGGGCACTCGCCGGCAATGATGGCGGGCTACCACAACCAGCCGCAGAAGACGGCCGAGGCGGAATGGCGCGACGCCAGCGGCAAGCGCTTCATCCGCACCGGCGACATCGGCCGCTTCGACCAGGACGGCTTTCTCACGCTGATGGACCGCAAGAAGGACATGATCATCTCGGGCGGCTTCAACATTTATCCGAGCGACCTGGAAGCGGTGCTGGCGCAGCATCCCGGCGTGGCCGAAGCAGCGGTGGTCGGCGTGTCTTCGGAGCGCTGGGGAGAAACGCCGGTCGCCTTTGTGGTGCCGAAGCCGGGCGTGGAATTGCAGCCGCAGGAAGTGCTCGACTGGGCCAATGCGCGGCTGGGCAAGACGCAGCGGCTGGCGTCGGTGCAGCTCACGCCGCTGTTGCCACGCAGCGCGATCGGCAAGGTGCTGAAGCGCGAGCTGCGTGAAATCCTGACCAGCACACAGAATTCCCTTTGAGCGGCAATGCCGCTGTTTTCTCAACAAACGATACAACGATGGTGGACGATACTCTTTTCAATACGCAGGAAATCCTCGACCTGCTCACGCTCGAACAAACCGGCGACGACCGCTTCCGCGGCCAGAGCCATTTCATGGGCAGCCCGAACGTGTTCGGCGGCCAGGTGCTGGGCCAGTCGCTGTACGCGGCGGCGGTGACGGTGCCGGGGCGGCGCGTGCATTCGCTGCATTCGATGTTCCTCCTGGCCGGCAATCACCAGCTGCCGATCGACTATGAAGTCGAGCGCGTGCGCGACGGCGGCAGCTTCAGTACCCGGCGCGTGGTCGCCTACCAGGAAGGGCGGCGCATCTTCGTGATGTCGGCATCGTTTCAGCAGGTCGAGCAGGGGCTGGAACACCAGCGCGCGATGCCCGCCAACCCCGATCCGGAGTCGCTGCCGTCGAGCATCGCCGCCTGGAAGAAGATAAGCGAGGGCGGCAAGCGCCCGTTCCGCCCGGTGCCGGTGGACTTCCGCGCCGACCATGCAGGCGACATCTACAGCGGCCACAAAGGCCAGCCGGGAAAGCTGGTATGGACGCGCTCGCCGCTGGCGCTGCCGCACGACACGCTGGCGCACGAGACCATGTTCGCCTACGTGTCCGACTACGGATTGCTGTGGACATCGCTGCAGCCGCACGGCATCCGGATGGGCGACCCGCGCCTGCAGATCGCCAGCCTCGACCATACGGTCTGGTTCCACCGCCCGTTCCGCATGGATGAATGGCTGCTGTTTGCGATGGAAAGCCCGAATGCGTCCGGCGGCCGGGGGCTGTGCTTCGCGTATGTGTACAACCAGAAGGGCGAACTGGTGGCGACCGTCGCGCAGGAAGGCCTGATCCGGATCCGGGAAAAGAAGGCGTAGCGCATAGCGCATGCCGAATCGGCATTGGCAGGATGCGCGCGCTTCCGCTAGCATCGTGCTCCTGCGTTTTTCCCAAGAGGATAAAGATGGATCTCATGTTGTCGCCGGAAGTCCTCGCGATGCTGTTCGCCGCCGCGGCCATTGCCGGTTTTGTCGATGCGATCGCCGGCGGCGGCGGGCTGATCACGATCCCGGTGCTGCTGCTGGCGCAGGTGCCGCCGATCCAGGCACTCGCCACGAACAAGTTCCAGGCCAGCTCCGGTTCGTTCACCGCGTCGCTGATGGTGATCCGGCGCGGGCTGGTGCGGGTGCCCGAGGTGCGGCCGCTGTTCATCGCGTCTCTGGTCGGTTCGGCCGTCGGCACGCTGCTGGTGCAGTTCGTCAATGCGCAGACCCTCGACCTGCTGATCCCGATCGTACTGGTCGGCATCGCGCTGTATTTCCTGCTCGCGCCGAATGCCGGCGCCATCGAGCGCAAGCCGCGCCTCTCCAAAAGCCTGTTCCAAGGCACCGTGGTGCCGGGCATCGGCTTTTACGACGGCATGTTCGGGCCAGGCACCGGTTCGTTCTTTTCGCTGGCCGGCGTCGCGCTGCGCGGCCAGAACCTGGTCACCGCGACCGCGAATGCGAAGGTGCTCAACTTCGCCAGCAACATCGCGTCGCTCACCGTGTTCATCCTGGGCGGCAAGGTGCTGTGGCTGGCCGGCGCGGCGATGATCGCCGGCCAGGTGATCGGCGCATGGAGCGGCTCGCATGCGATGGTGCGCGGCGGGACGAAGCTGATCCGGCCGATGATCGTGACCGTGTGCGTGGTGATGCTGGGCAGGTATTTGTGGCAAAAGGGCTTTGTAGCCTTGTAGCAAGCCGTATCCGCGGCCGGAATGGCAGACAGAAAACGCTGTCCAACCTACAATCCGCTCGCACCACGTCAAATCCGCCATGAAACAATTCAAGGACATCCCGCTCAGCATCCTCGACCTTGCGCCGATCCAGCAAGGCGGCACCGCGGCCGACGCATTCCAGCGCACGCTGGACCTGGCGCGGCATGCGGACCGCTGGGGCTACCATCGCTACTGGCTGGCGGAACATCACGGCATGCCCGCAATCGCCAGCGCGGCGACCGCGGTGGCGATCAGCTACGTCGCGGCGGGCACCACGCGGATCCGCGTCGGCGCCGGCGGCGTCATGCTGCCCAATCACGCGCCGCTGGTGGTTGCCGAACAGTTCGGCACCCTCGAATCCCTGTATCCCGGGCGAATCGACCTCGGCCTCGGGCGCGCCCCGGGCTCGAACCAGCTGGTCGCGCGCGCACTGCGGCGCGGCCTGCAAGCCGACGGCGAGGAATTCCCGCAGCTGCTGGCCGAGCTGCGCGGCTATTTCCGGCCGCGCGGCACCGATTCCGGCGCCGCCCGGGTACGTGCGGTGCCGGGCGAAGGCTTGTCCATCCCGATCTGGCTGCTCGGTTCCAGCGACTTCAGCGCCCGGCTTGCCGGCCATCTCGGGCTGCCCTTCGCCTTCGCCGGGCAGTTTTCGCCCGCCTACCTGCAGGAGGCGCTGGCGCTGTACCGCCACTGCTTCCAGCCGTCGGACGCGCTCCAGAAGCCGCATGTGATGGTCGGACTGAACGTGTTCGCCGCCGATAGCGACGAGGAAGCGCGCCGCCTGTCGACCACCCACCAGCAGATGCATGTGAACCTGATCCGCGGGCTGCCCGGGCAGATGCCGCCGCCGGTCGACAGCATGGATGGCCTGTGGTCGCCGCTGGAACAGGCATCGGTCGAAGCCACCCTGCGCGTCTCGATCACGGGCGCGCCCGACACCGTCAGACGCCGGCTGCAGGCGTTCATCGACGACACCCAGGCCGATGAGCTGATTGTCAACACGATGATCTTCGACCACGCCGCCCGGCTGCGCTCCTATGAAATCCTGGCGCAGCTCGCGCACAGCTGACGGAGGAACGCGATGTACATGGTGTACTGGACCGAGGCGGAAGACGGCGGCAACCGCGCCTGCAGCCAAGAGTTCGCGTCGGCCGACATGAGCGGTGCGATGCAATTCATGGAAAGCTTGCGCAGGCGGCAGCGCGAAGGTGACGCCGTGTGCTTCATCACCCTGTGCTCGGAAAACCCGGACTCGGTCGGCCCGCCCGGTGTCGCCGATCCCGCGCCCGACTACAACTGGAAGAAGCGGCGCAGGCAGTAGGTGTCCGTCCTACACGCGGCCAAACCGTCTGGCCGTCCATCCACGTTCTGTGACACACTTGCAGTCCTGCGCCGGCGCCGGCGCCTGTACCGTCATCAGAACTCGTAACGTGGAAGCCCAACACTCCTTACCCTATCTGCGGGAAACCCTGCTGTTTCTCGGACTTACCGGCATCCTGATCCCGCTGCTGCAGCGCTGGCGGGTCAACCAGATCCTGGGCTTTCTCGCCGTAGGCACGCTGATCGGCCCGTTCGGACTCGGCCTGTGGGCGAATGACGTGCCGTGGCTGGCGTATTTCACCTTTCCGCAGCTCGACGGCGTGGAAGCGCTGGCCGAACTCGGCGTGCTGTTCCTGATGTTCATGATCGGACTGGAACTGTCGGCGGAAAAGCTGTGGATGCTGCGCGGCTGGGTGTTCGGCGCCGGCAGCGCACAGGTGTACATCAGCGCCGCGATCATCGGCTCGATCGCCTATGCTTTCGGCAACACGCTGGAGGCCGCCGCCATTCTCGGCTCGGTGCTGTCGCTGTCGTCCACCGCGGTGGTGATGCAGCTCATGAACGAGCGCCGCACCCTGGGCACGCCGCTCGGCCAGGCCGGATTTTCGATCCTGATGCTGCAGGACCTGGCCGTGGTGCCGCTGCTGATCCTGATGGGCGTGCTTGCCAGCGGCAGCCGCGACGGCCTGCTTGAACTGGCCGGCATGACGCTGGCCAAATCGGTCGGCGCGATCGCATTGATCTACCTGCTCGGCAGGCGCGTGATCCGGCCGCTGTTCCATTCCTTCACCCAGCAGCGCCAGCCGGACGTGTTCATGGCGCTTACGCTGCTGGCCACGCTGGGCATCGCCGCATTGACCGAGCTGGCCGGCCTGTCGCTGGCGCTCGGCGCGTTCCTGGCCGGCCTGCTGCTGGCGGAAACCGAGTTCAAGCATGAAGTCGAAGTCACCATCGAGCCGTTCAAGGGCCTGCTGATGGGATTGTTCTTCATGTCGGTCGGCATGGGAATCGACGTGCGCGAAGTGGCGAAGTCGCCGCTGTGGCTGCCGCTGTCGGTGATCGGCCTGTTTGCGATCAAGACGGCGGTGATCAGCGTGATCCTGCGCATCGGCGGCTTCAACTGGGGCCGCGCGATCGAAGGCGGGGCGCTGCTCGGGCAGGGCGGGGAATTCACCTTCATCGTGGTCGGCTATGCGATTTCCTCCCGGCTCATGCCGGAGGACATCGGCCAGTTCATCATGCTGGTGGTCAGCCTGAGCCTGTTCGCGACGCCGATGGTGGCCAAGGCCGGCCATACGTTCGGCGAGTGGTGGGAAGGGCGGCACGGCGAGCGGCCGGCGGGCAGCCTGGACGACGCGGTGGTGGAACCGAGCGCGAGCCATGTGATCATCGCCGGCTTCGGCCGCGTCGGGCAGTTGGTGTCGCAGATGGTGTCCGCGCAGAATGTGCCGTACATCGCGTTCGAGACCAACGCGCGCCTGGTGGGCAAGTTGCATGCGGCCGGCCTGCCGGTGTATTTCGGCGACGCCGCGCGCGTGGAGCTGCTGCAAAAGGCGCACGCGGAGCGGGCG
This sequence comes from Noviherbaspirillum sp., assembly GCF_035627455.1. Lineage (GTDB taxonomy): Bacteria > Pseudomonadota > Gammaproteobacteria > Burkholderiales > Burkholderiaceae_D > Noviherbaspirillum. The sequence continues at coordinate 50,018 of NZ_DASPLS010000086.1, read as the reverse complement.
GCGGCAATCGTGTTGACGATGGACCATCCGGCGTCGGCGCTGCATGCGGTCAAGGCGATCCGGCGTGCCTATCCGCATGTCCCGCTGTTTGCGCGTTCGCGCGACGAAAAGCATGCGCAGGCGCTCAAGCAGGCCGGTGCCTCCCATGTCATTCCGGAAACACTCGAAGCCGGCCTGCAACTGTCCGCCTTCGTGCTGCAGTCGCTCGGCGTGTCCGAAGGCAGCGCGGCGCATACGATTCAGGTCGAACGCGACAGGCGCATCGCCGAATTGCATGGTTAAATAGCAGATTGACAAAGCCCATCCATATCAAAAAAAGGAGGTCCTATGAAGATCGTCAACGATGTCACCCAACTGATCGGCAATACGCCGCTGGTGCGGATCCGCAAGCTGGCTGCCGAGGCCGGCGCCGAGGTAGTCGCCAAGCTGGAGTTCTACAACCCGGCGCATAGCGTGAAGGACCGCATCGGCGTAGCGATGATCGATGCGGCGGAGCAGGCCGGGCTGATCAAGCCGGACACGATCATCGTCGAGCCGACCTCCGGCAATACCGGCATCGCGCTGGCAATGGTATGCGCCGCGCGCGGCTACCGCTGCGTGCTGACGATGCCGGAAACCATGAGCAAGGAACGGCGCATGCTGCTGCGCGCCTACGGCGCGGAACTGATCCTCACGCCGGGGCCGGAAGGCATGGCCGGCGCGATCAAGAAGGCGGAGGAACTGGTCGCGTCCGACCCGCGCTACCTGATGCCGCAGCAGTTCAAGAACGCGGCCAATCCGGAAATCCACCGCAAGACGACCGCCGAGGAAATCTGGCGCGATACCGACGGCAAGGTCGACATCCTGGTGTCGGGCATCGGCACCGGCGGCACCATTACCGGCGTGGGTGAAGTGATCAAGGCGCGCAAGCCATCCTTCCAGTGCATCGCGGTGGAGCCGGATGCGTCCCCGGTGCTGTCCGGCGGGCAGAAGGGTCCGCACCCGATCCAGGGCATCGGCGCCGGCTTCGTGCCGGACATCCTGAATACGAAGATCTACGATGAAGTGGTGCGCGTGAAGAACGAAGACGCGTTCGACTTCGCTCGCCGCGCCGCAAGCGAGGAAGGCCTGCTGGTCGGTATTTCGTCGGGCGCCGCGCTGTGGGCGGCGGCGCAGGTGGCGCGCCGGCCGGAGAACAAGGGCAAGCTGATCGTGACCATCATCCCGTCCTTCGGCGAACGCTACCTGAGCACGCCGCTGTTCGCGAACCTCGCGGATTAAAGCGTTGCAGGGTGCGCGCTAGCGCGCCAGGATCGATTGCGCGACCCGGCGCGCGCTCGGCAGAAAGCGCGCGATCGTGGTCAGCAGTTCATCCTCGGCGACCGGCTTGCCGAGGTAGGCGTCGCAACCGGCCCAGCTGCCGCGGAACTTGTCGAAGGCGGACGACTTGCTGCTCAGCATCACTACCGCCGTATCCTTCGTCGCGGCGCTGGACTTGATCCGCTTGCAGACCTGGTAGCCGTCCATGCCGGGCATCAGGATGTCGAGGAAGATGCAGGTGTAGTTCTTGGCCTGCGCCATGTCTACCGCCATCTCGCCGGTCTCCGCATAGTCGATATCGAAGCGAAAGGGCGCCAGCCGCGTGCGCATGAAGGCGCGCACCGTCGGGCTGTCGTCCACCACCAGCACCGACTCGTTACGCGGCTGCACCGGCGTAACCGGCCGCAGCGGCGGCAGGTTCCTGTCGGCGGCGCGGCGGCGGGTGCGGCCGTCCCAGGCAGGGCCGGCCGCCGGCGCGCGGCGTGCGCGCTCGCGCAATGCGACGCCCATCTGGCGGTCGAGCTGCTCGAACAGGCGCATCCAGTGGATCGGCCTGTGCACCACCGGCCACTCGCATGCCGCCGCGGCGTTTGCGATCACGACCGCCGGCGCATGCACGTTCGGCGCACGCGCGCGCAACTGCGCCATGCCGTCGGCGCTGTCTCCATTGACGAGGTAGATGTCGGCGCGCTCGCCCGGCGCAACCGCTTCGCCATAGCTGAAAGTGCGCCGCCCGGTGAGGCGGAAGGTGGAATGCAGCATGCTCTTTTCCGCTTCCGTGAAGCCGAGGATTTCGAGCACGAACCGGCGGCTGCCGGGCGAGGCGTTTTCAATGGAAATTGCCGTATTCATCGTCGCGAAGTCAATGACAGGGAATCGCCGCCGGAGCAGGATGCATTGGCGAAAATGATAACAGATGCCGGTCCATTCTATGGAGCATGTGTCAACGCTGCAACGACGCTTCGCGAGCGGGTTCGGGCCGTCGCCGTCGCGGTTTTCGCAAAACGCCGATAATGGCGGATCCGGATTTTCTTGTTGAGGCAGAGATGAGCGATTTTCGCAGTGATACCGTGACCCGTCCGACGGCAGCGATGAAGCAGGCAATGATCGATGCGCCGCTCGGCGACGACGTGTTCGGGGACGACCCGAGCGTCAACCGCCTGCAGCAGAGCGCGGCGGAGATGCTCGGCTTCGAGGCGGCGCTGTTTGCGCCGAGCGGCACCCAGACCAACCTGATCGCGCTGATGACGCATTGCCAGCGCGGCGAGGAAGCGATCGTCGGCCAGCAATGGCACACCTACCGCTGGGAAGCGGGCGGCATGGCGGTGCTCGGCTCGGTCCAGCCGCAGCCGCTGGAACACCAGTCCGACGGCAGCCTCGCGCTGGCCGACATTGAGGCGGCGATCAAGCCGGACGATCCGCATTTCGCGAAGACCCGGCTGGTGGTAATGGAAAACACCACCGGCGGCAAGGTGTTGCCGGCGGCGTACATGCAAAGCGTGAGCGCGCTCGCGAAGGCGCGCGGGTTGCGCTGCCATATCGACGGCGCGCGGCTGTTCAACGCGGCAGTGGCGCTGGCGCAGCAGGACGGCGGCGACCCGGTTGCATGCGCGCGCGACATCTGCGCCGGCTACGATTCGGTGTCGGTCTGCCTGTCGAAAGGACTGGGCGCGCCGGTCGGCTCGCTGCTGCTGGGGTCGAAGGATTTCATCCAGCAGGCACGCCGCATGCGCAAGATGCTCGGCGGCGGCATGCGGCAGGCAGGCGTGCTGGCGGCCGCCGGCCTGCATGCGCTGCAGCACCATGTGCACCGGCTGGCGGAGGATCATGCCAATGCCGCCGCGCTGTCGGCGGGCCTGGCGAAAACGGTCGCGTCCCATCCGAAACTGGAAGGCAAGGCGGTCGCGCATGCGGCGCAGACCAATATCGTGTTCTTCGACGTCGATGCCGGCATCGCCGATGCCTTCCTGCAGCATCTCGCCGCACGCGGCATCAAGGTGACCAGCAGCGCGCAGCGCGCGCAGGACCGTGCGATCCGGCGCATCCGCTGGGTCACGCACCTGGATGTGGACGCCGCCGACGTGGCACGCGCAATCGAGGCAGTCGCGGCGTTCTGACGCGCGGCGTGAGTGCAATTTAGCGGCGGCCCGCGGCCAGCCAGTCGCGCAGGCGTGCATACACCTGCGCATTGCACAAGAGGTCGAGGTGGCCGACGCCTTCCGCGACCCAGGTGTGCGACGTGGGAAACGCGAGCCGGCGCGCCGGCTCGTCGTGCCGCCCGAGCGCGCTGTCGACCGTCACCAGCCCGTCTCCGGCCTTGCCGCCGATGCCGCCCAGCCGCCCCGCGATCGCATAGCTGCGCGCCCGCGGCGGCAGCGCAAGCGGGCTGCGCAGGTCCGGCGCGCGCGCGAAGCGGTCCACCCCGTCCCAGTCCTCGTCGGTCAGATTGCCGTGGCGCAGGTCGGTAATGCCGGCGCTGCGCAGCATGCCGAGACCGGCCAGCGGCGCTGCATAGGGCAGCGCTTTCAAGGCGTTTTCAATCCAGTTGCCGATGCGCTCCAGCGGCGCGCCGTGATGCGGCGTGCCGAGGAACACGATGCCGGCGAGCCGCGCCGGCCAGTCGTGCCCCGCCTCGATGCCGTAGTGGCAGGCACTGCGCGCGACCAGGCCGCCCATGCTATGTCCGATGATCACCAGTTCCTCGACCGGCTGCGGCCACGCGGCGACCACCGCCTGCAGCCGTTCGGCAAACTCGCGGCCGTTGACCGAAATATGCCGGCCGCTGTTGTAATGCAGGTAAAGCGCGGTATAGCCGAGCTCGCGCGCAAGCGCGGCGCCGTGGCTGTGCCCGGCGCGCACCCACTGCAGGTCGTTCATGCACAGCCCGTGCACCAGCACCAGGAGGCGGCGGCCGGCATCGGGCAGCAGGGCGGGCAGGGCCGGCTGCTTGCAGCGGGGCAGGCGGCCGCCGGGCTGCAACTGCATCGGGATCGCCAGCGGGTTGCCGGTCGCCTTCAGGTAGTCGCCGAGCACGCCGTTTGCCGCCGCCAGCACCGCTTCGCGGCGCGGCGAGGTCGGTCGCTCGCCGAGCAGCGGGACAATCTGGCCCAGGACGGCATCGGCGGCCATGCCGGCGGTACGGGTAATGCCGCGCACCGAGCGGTACGCGAGGCCGGCGACGCCTTTGGTGCGGGCATGCGCGGCGGCGCCGATGAGCGGCACGCGCGCAATCGTGCCGTGCATGGATTCCACCATGTCGGTCAGGCCGAGTACGGCATCGGTGGCGAGGCGCGCGATTGCGCGGACGTCGGCGGGATGGACCGGGCTGTTTTTTCTCATCGGCATAACTCGTATCGTTCTTTCGATCGCACGGTAGCACGGACGCTACGCGGCGACGCTTCCCGCCGCGCCAAAACACATCACCGTTGATCAGGATTAAACGTCTTTCATTTCTTCCCGAAAATGTTTCCTGCCCGGTTGGCGATTTCTGCATGCCGCAGGAAAAGAATGGAACCGGGCAAGACATCTGAAGTCCTAAGCGCCTGTACGCAGAGCAATTTTGCGTTGCTGAAATTACTTCTCCTTGGCACTTTGGACAGGAATCAGATCGTGAAGACACTCCTCGCAGCGCTCGCCCTCTTCGCCGGCTTCATCTGTACGACCCACGCGCAATCACAGTCGGAAATCGGCATCAGCGGCCACGTCGGCACCACCGGTGTCGGCGCCCACATGAGCGTGCCGGTCGCACCCAACGTCAATGTGCGTCTCGGCCTCGGCTACCTCGGCTACAACTACAAGGGCAGCACGAACGGCCTTGCCTACGATCTCGACCTGAAAGCCAATACCTACGATGCGTTGATGGACTGGTATCCGACGCAGGGCAGCTCGTTCCGCGTGACCGGCGGCCTGACCTATAACGCCAACCGCATCAATGCGCGCGGGCGGCCGAATGCGGCCGGCCAGTACGTGATCCAGGGCCGCCTGTACAACGCGTCGGACATCGGCAGCGTGAACGGCAAGGTCGACTTCAACAAGGTCGCCCCCTACCTCGGCATCGGCTGGGGCAGGCAGTTGAAGGATGAAAAGGGCTGGTCATTCTCGACTGATATCGGCGTGCTGTTCCAGGGCTCGCCGAAGACCTCGCTGAGCACGAGCGGATGCAGCGCTCCGGCGGCGGTCTGCAATCAGTTTGCGTCCGACATTGCGCGCGAGAACGCCGCCTTCCAGAGCGAAGTGAAAAAGTTCAAGCTGTACCCGGTGCTGCGCATCGGCGTCAGCTACAAGTTCTGAGCCGCATAGGCGATCCCTATCGATTTCCTTGTTTAAATCAATTTGCTCTATAAAATGCGAATCATTACCATTTGAATCGTCAAACGCAAACAGGGAAACCGCCATGGTCACCGCCGCCAGAACCACCAGCCAGCTTCTCCTCCACATGGGCGTCGCGTTCGCGACGATGTATGTGGTGACCGGGTCGGTCGCGTTCGGCGGACTGGCGGCGATCCTCGAACCGGTCTGCAATGTGATCCTGTTGCCGTTGCATGACCGCGTCTGGGAGAGGATCCGCGCCCGGATCGAACACCGGTCCCCGGTGCCGGTTGCGGGACGCGCCTCGCGCCCACACCGCGCCGCGGCATAAGCAGTTGCTTATTGCTCCAGCAACGACCGCAACATCCACGCGGTCTTTTCATGCACCTGCATGCGCTGGGTCAACAGGTCGGCGGTCGGCTCGTCGCCGGCCTGGTCAACCGCCTTGAACATCATGCGGGCGGTCTTCACCACCGTTTCCTGATCCCGCACCAGCTGCCGGATCATCTCCTGCGCCGACGGCACGCCGTCCGGCTCCTTGATCGCGGTTAGCGCGCTGAACATCGAATACGTGCCCGGCGCCGGGCTGCCGAGCGCGCGAATGCGTTCGGCGATCAGGTCGACAGCATCGGCCAACTCCGTGTATTGCGTCTCGAACATCAGATGCAGCGTCTGGAACATCGGCCCGCTGACGTTCCAGTGAAAGTTATGCGTCTTCAGGTACAGCGTGTACGTGTCGGCGAGCAGGCGGGACAGGCCGTCGACGATGCCGCGCCGGTCCTGGTCGGAAATGCCAATGTCGATTTCCATAGTCACGACTCCATCCATGGTGGTTGTGGAAACCGTTAGATCGCGCGACCCGGGCAGCATCGAATGATGCAGATCAATGCTCATCGCAGTCATCCTGTTAAAAATTCTCCCATGCAACTAATTGCCTAGAAGATACTCTCCCCCTTACACTGTCGGCTTGTCGGTCCAGCAACTCCTGTGGCCGATTTTCCAACAGCGGGGAGAGCAGATTTGGGCGACGTCACACAATTACGCAGCACCGGAAACAGCAGCCAGCGGGTCGATCTGGTCATCGTTGCCGAAGGCTACACCGCCAACGAGCGCGCCAAGTTCCTGGCCGACGCAGAGCGGCTGATGAATTACATGTTCGAGGCGTCGGACCAGCGGCTCAACGATCCCTTCTCCGCCTACAAGAATTTCTTCAACGTCAACGCGCTGTTCGTCGCGTCCGCGCAATCCGGCGCCGACCGGCCGAACCAAGGCCTTTCCGTCGACACCTATTTCGACGCCTCGCATTACGGCGGCGACGAACGCCTGCTGTACGGCGACGAGTATGCGGTGCGCAGCTACGTGGCATCGAACGTGGGGTCCAAAGCCGATGAGCTGGTCATCGTGCTGGTCAATACCGACGTCTACGGCGGCGCCGGCGGCGGCATCGCGTGGGCGGCGGCCGGCAACCCGAGCAGCTTCGAAGTCGCGCTGCACGAGATCGGCCACAGCTTCGCCGGCCTGCAGGACGAATACGCCGACCCGTCGCTGGTATCGACCTTCCTGCTCACCGATTCCACCTTCCGCAGCAGCGTGCACGTCACCGATTCGACCTCGCGCATCCCGTGGTCGGCCTGGCTCGGCTACACCGACGAACTTGGCACCGTCGGCACCTACGAAGGCGGCTACTACCGCAGCGAGGGCGTGTGGCGCGCGACGCCGACGTCCAAGATGCTGCAGCTGGGCGTGCCGTTCAGCGCGCCCGAACGGGAAGCCTTCGTGCTCAAGTTCTACGAGGCGATGGGTGACTACGCCGGCATCAGCTCGCCGGTCGCCGGCATACTGAAGGCGGAAGTGCCGGACGCCGGGATGTTCCGGTTCGACTGGTCCTACGACGGCAAGACCGCAAGCGGCGCGGACGGCGCCTACCTCGACCTCGGCGCCGGAGCATCCTCGCTGTCAGGCATCGTGTCGCTGCGCACGACCGACGGCAGCGGCTACGTGCGCAGCGGGCTCGCATCGACTTCCGACAGCGTCAGCCAGTCGCTCGCACAGGCAGTCGCCAGTCCCGCGGAGCAAAAGCTGACCCTCAATTCAGCCGGCACCGTCTACCGTCTTTCCGCCGCCGACAACGAGATCACGCTCGGCAGCGGCGCTGCCGGGTGCTACATCGACGGCGGCGCCGGCAGCGACACGCTGGCGTGGAACGCGGCGATCGCCGGCACCCACAAGAACCGGCTTTCGACCGGCACCATCCTGGTGGAGCAGGGCGGGGCGCCGGCGCTGGCGCTGCGCAACATCGAAAAGATCCGGTTCAGCGACGCCTCGCTGGACCTGACGGTGAAGGACAAGGCTGCGACGATTTCGGCCGCCGACCTGACGGCGATCGAAGAACTCTACGTCGCCTACTTCAACCGCATTCCGGATGCCTCGGGCATCAGCTACTGGATCGACGCCTTCCGTTCCGGCCAGACGCTGGAGCAGATCGGCAATTCCTTCTATAGCGCGGCGGTGCTGCCGCAGTATGCGCCGCTGACCGGCTATTCGGCGACGATGACCAATGCCGACTTCGTCAGGACCGTGTACCGGAACGTGCTCGGCCGCGCCGAGGTGGACGACGCCGGCCTGAACTACTGGACCTCGGCGCTCGCCTCCGGCACCGAGACCCGCGGCTCGCTGGTCAAGACCATCCTGGCCTCCGCCCACACCTTCAAGAAGGACCCGGCCTACGGGCAGGTGGCCGACCTGCTCGACAACAAGCTGGCGCTGGCGCATTACGCGGCGGTGCAGAACGGGTTCGAGTATGTGGGGGATGCGGCGACGACTTATGGGAAGTATGTGGCGCTGACGGCGGCGGTTACCGCGACGGATACGGGGGCGGCGGTGGCGTTGATGGGGGTGACGGATTCGGCGTTTATGCTGTAGCCGCCGAGTGTCGTTCCCGGGCAGGCGGGAACCCATAGGGAGGTTATTGCGTATTCTCTCCGGTGATGCAACGCTGCCTGTTCTTCGTAGAGGCCTGCCGGGACTGGCGCCGGCGGGCCACTTACCTTTTTACTTCGCCCAGAAAGGTAAGCCAGAAAGACGCCCCTGTAGGTGTCAACCACACAGGTAACAAAAAAGTCTAATCACATGGGTTACACCTTCAAGTTCAGGTAACCGCGTTCCCCGCCTTTGCGTTCATTAAATCGGCCCAGTGCGACCGGGCCGAAATGCACCTGCCACACACCATCCCCAATCGCTTCTATTCCAGCCTGCTCGCCGGCGAGCAGGTTGCCGATATGGATTGTCAGGCTGCGCCAATAGACCGCACCGCTTCCGCGCACCTTTGCCAGGTCGAGCAGCTTGGATACTCCAGTTCCGGCAAGGCACCACGGAGCACAAACCGAATTGAATCTCCGAAGAGAACACCAAAGCCCCCGATTATCAACAACCAAGAAACAGTATCATTCCCAACAACCCATTTATCCCCCCCGCAGGCCGCAATACAATGACTTCGTCCTAACACGAACAGTCCCCGCACGAAGCATGAACGACCTCACCGCCACCCGCTGCAACAGCCTGCGCCTGCCCTCCATGGCGCGCGAAATGACGCAGGCATGGCATGCCTTCGAGCAGTTTGCGACCCGCCAGCTGCGCGAGCAGGGCCTCACGCCGGCCCAGTTTTCGGTGCTGTCGGCGCTGGCCGGCGAGGCGACGCTGTCGTGCAAGGCGCTGGGGGAACAGGCGTCCATCACCAAGGGCAGCCTGACCGGCGTCGTGGACCGGCTGGAACAGAAGGGCCTGGCGCGGCGCATGACGTCGCCGCAGGACCGCCGCTCCAGCACCGTCAACCTGACCGACGAAGGCCGGGCGACCTTCGAACGGGTGGCAAGCACGCATTTCGCCTGCCTGCAAAAGGCGTTCGAGGGCATCGATCAGGCCGAACTCGCGCATATCGAAGCCGGTCTTCGCCGCATTCGCCAACTTTTCAACCATGCATCTCGCTAAAGGAACCGCAACCATGACCATCACCCGCTCCCTCCTCGTCGCCGCCGGCCTCGCGCTGTCCGCATCCGCCTTCGCCAATGCGCCGGCAGGCAACTACAAGATCGATCCGTCCCACTCGGTCGCGTATTTCGAAGTCGGCCATGCCGGCGGCGTGTCCCGCTTCATGGGCCGCTTCAACGACATCGGCGGCGACCTCGTGGTCGATACGCCGGAGAAGAGCAAGGTCAAGGTCGACATCAAGACCGACAGCATCGACACCAAGCATGAAGGCCTGGACAAGCACCTGAAGAGCCCGGACTTCTTCAACGCGGTCCAGTTCCCGGTGATGAACTTCACCTCCACCGGCGTGACGCTGAACGCCGCCGGCGAAGGCACGCTGACCGGCAACCTCAGCCTGCACGGCGTGACCAAACCGGTCACCTTCAAGCTGAAGTTCATCGGCACCGGCCCCGGCATGAAGGGCGAAACCCGCGCTGGCTATGTCGCGACCTCGACCATCAAGCGCAGCGATTTCGGCATGAGCTACGGCGTGCCGAAGGCGGCAACCGACGAAGTCGACCTGCGCATCAACATCGAAGCGATCAAGCAGTAAGAACTGCCCGCGGGCGCTGCCCCACGGCGCCGCCCGCCGCCCCATCCTCCAGGAGCCCGCCATGCCCGATCCGTCCCTCTTCCTTCCGCTGGTGCTGCAAAGCGCCGTCGTGCCGTTCTGCGTGGCGCTGGCGGTCATGTTCGCGCTGCGCCGCGCGCTGTCGGGCGTCGCGCCCGCCGCGGCGCTGGCGGCAGCCTTCATCGCCGCCTACTTTGCCGTCTTCCACGCGCAATGGTCGCTGGTGCCGCACACCGCGCTCGACTGGATGCCGCATATCGCGCTGTTCGGCATGGCCGGCGCGCTCGCCGCGGAAAGCGCTCCCGGCGCGGCCGCGCGCGTGTTCGCGCGGCTGGTGATGGTGCTGGTGGCAGCAACCGTGATCGTCTGGCCGGCGCTGGCCAGCCTTGGCGCCGCGAAGGCGGTGCTGGTCACCGGCATCGCCGCTGTCCTGGTGACCGGCGCCTGGTCCTGGCTCGCGCAGGCGAGCATCAGCCGGCCCACGCCCGCTCCGCTGCTGATGGTGACCGCCGGCGGCAGCGCGCTGGTGCTGATGCTCGACGCCAGCGCGGCGCTCGGCCAGGCGACCGGCGCGCTCGCATCGGCGCTTGCCGCCTGCGTGCTGTTCAACCTGCCGCGCGCGCGGGCCGCCTTCTCCCCCGCGGCTTCCGGTGTCGCGGTGCTGTTGCTCGGGACGCTGCTGCTCAATGCCTGGCTGTATGCGGGCCTGTCGGCGGGGTATGTCGCATTGCTCGCCGGCGGCCTGCTGTCCGACCCGCTGGTGGCGACCGCCAACCGCATGCGCGGCCGCAGCGGCGGCGCCGGGTCCTGGATCACGGCCAGCGTGCTGACCGCGCTGCCGGTGCTGGCCACCGTCGCGTTCGCGGTCAAGACGATGCAGGAATCGGGCGGGTATTGAAAAGGAGCGTAGGTGCGGCGCGCCGCACCTACCACTCGCTCTTCAGATCGAAGGCTGCCGCGACAAAATCGACGAAGCTGCGCACCTTCGCCGGCAGATGCTTGCGGCTCGGGTAGACCGCATAGATCCCGAGCTCGTCCGCGCGGTACTCGCGCAAGACTTCCACCAGCCGTCCATCGCGCAAATCCCCGGCGCACAGGAAGGTCGGCTGGCGGATCAGGCCGACGCCGCCGAGCGCCGCCAGCCTCACCATATCGCCATTGCTGGCGCGCAGGCTTCCCGACACTTTCACGACGTGCACGCCGCCGGGCCCGGTCAGCTTCCATTCATCGCCAGCCGCCGCGTAGGTATAGAGCAGGCAGTTGTGGTGCGCGAGGTCGGCCGGCGTGCGCGGCGTACCGTACTGCTTGAAGTAGTCCGGCGCGCCGCAGATGACGACGCGGTCGGAAGCCAGCTTCTTTGCCACCAGCCCGGATTCCGTCAGCGCGCCGATCCGGATCGCCAGGTCCAGGCCTTCCTCCAGCAGGTCGACCCGGCGGTCGGTAAGCAGGATATCGACCTTCACTTCGGGATACTGCTTCATGTACTCCGACACCACCGGTCCCATGTGCAGGATGCCGAAGGATACCGGCATCGTCACGCGCAGCGTGCCGCGCGGGTTTTCATTCAGGTGCAGCGCGCCTTCCTCGGCTTCGCTGATGTCGGCGAGAATCTGCACACAGCGTTCGTAGTAGGCGCTGCCGGACTCGGTCAGGGTCAGCCTGCGCGTGGTGCGCTGGAGCAGGCGGGTGCCGAGATGCTCTTCCAGGTGGGCAACATATTTTGATGTCATCGCACGCGACATGTCGAGCCTGTCGGCGGCGGCGGCAAAACTGCCGGTGTCGACCACGGCGGTGAAAACCTTCATGCTGGTGAGCGTGTCCATGGGATAACGTCGGAAAAGTGCGTGCAGGCATCTTGCCATGGCCGGGTAGCGGCGGCAATGTGGTCGAGCGATCGTGCCGGTGCTATTCTCGCTGCATGGAAGCCATCGTCGCCCGCGGCCTTTGCATACGCCCGTTGCGCCTGCGCGATGCGGATGCGTTCGCGCTGGCGGTGCGCGAATCGGCGCTGACGGTCGGCCGCTGGCTGCCGTGGTGCCGCGCGGATTACAGCCGCAAGGATGCGCGCACCTGGATCGCGCAGTGCACGGTGCGGCTGCAGATGCGCGTGTCCTGCGACGTCGGCATCTTTTCCGAGGATGGCGAAATCTTTTACGGCGGCATCGCCGTCAACCAGATCGAACCGGCGCACAACATGGGAAACATCGGCTACTGGGTACGGCCGTCGATGCAGCGCCAGGGGATTGCGACGCGGGCGGCACGCACGATCGCCGAGAGTGCGTTCGACACGCTGAAGCTGACCCGCCTGGAGATCATCGCGGCAGAAGAAAACCGGGCCAGCCGCGCGGTCGCGGAAAAGCTCGGCGCCACCTTTGAATGCGTCGCGCGCAACCGGCTGGTGATCAAGGGGACGCCGGTGGCGGCGGCGGTGTATTCGCTGGTGCCGGGCGACCTCCGGGCCGATCCTTCATAGTGCGGCCGCGCGCGCCCATGCCCTCACATCACTGCCCCACCTCGGGAAACAGCAGGTCGCCGGCGCCCGCGCCGCCATTGCCGCGGCCCTCCGAAGCGCCGCTGCTGTTATCGGGGCGGGCGCCGGTTGCCGGATCGCGCCCCAGCCCGCTCAGGAAACGGCCGAGCTCGTCGCCCGGCATCGTCGAAACCGCATCCTCGCTGCCGCGCGCATGCCGGCCGCGCTCCACAGTGCGCGTCCCGTCGGGACCGATCAGCACCTCGCTGTCGTCGCGCGTGATCACGCCATAGCCTGAGGGCACGGTGGTCGCAGCGTCCTCGGGAGTCTTCACGATCAGCGGCGGCGGCCGCTTCGGCTGCGGGAACTTCGCCTTGACATCGATCAGCTTGGACTTCAGCGTGCCGCGGAAGAAGTCGCCGACCAGCAGGATCGCGTTATGCCCGCCCTGGCCCCAGTGGTCGCTGCGCATCGTCACGCGTGAGTCGTTGAAGCCGACCCAGGCGCCGGCAACCAGCCGCGGATGCATCAGGATGAACCAGCCGTCGGTGTTGTTCTGCGTGGTGCCGGTCTTGCCCGCGATGTCGGCCGCGATGTTGAAGCGGTTGCGCACCTCGGTGCCGGTGCCGCGCCGGACGACGCCGCGCATCATGTCGATCAGCTCGACTGCGGTCTCTTCCGACATCACGCGCTGCGGCGCGGCGTCGAACTCCGCCAGCACATTCCCCTCGCGGTCGGTGATCTTCGTGATGAATACCGGCTTGCGGTATTCACCGACCTTGGCGATGGTGGAATAGGCGCTCACCATTTCCAGCAGCGTCACCGGGCTGGTGCCGAGCGACAGCGAAGGCACCGGGTCGAGCCGGCTCTGCTTGACGCCGACCGCGCGCGCAAGGTCGATCACCTGGGGCAGGCCGACGTCCTGCATCACCTGCGCGGTGATGGTGTTCTTCGAAAAGATCAGGCCCTCGCGCATGGTCATCATGCGGCCGCTGAAGCCGGACATGTCGGTCGGCCGCCACACGCTGCCGTCGGCGGCGCGGATTTCGACCTGGCCGTCGGGATAGGTGCGGTCGGGGCCGAGGCCCTGTTCCAATGCCGCGCCGTAGACGATGGGCTTGAAGGTGGAGCCGGGCTGGCGTTCCGCCTGGCCGACATGGTCGAACTGGTCGCGCTCGAAATTGCGGCTGCCGACCCAGGCTTTCACTTCGCCGGTAGTCGGGTCCATCGCCACGAAGCCCGCTTCCAGCCGCGTCTTGCTGTCGCGCAGGCGTTGCATGAAGGCGTCGTCGGCCTTCAGCTTGGCCAGCGTGGCTTTGTCCGAGCGCCCGGCGGCGATTGCCCTGCGGTATTCCGGCGTTTCGCGCACGAAGGCATCGAGCAGGTCGGCGCGCGCACTCCAGAAATAGCGGAACGGCTCCACCTTCTTGCGCAATGCCGCATAGGCGGACGGGGTATGCGATGCCACCTTTTCGGTGCTGCGTCCCCATTCGACGTCGGCGATGGTCTGCAGCACCTCGGACTGCCGTTCCACCGCGGCGGCGGCAGCTTCCTGCAGCCGGTCGTCGAGCGTGCTGTGCACGACCAGTCCGTCGGTGTAGAGGTTGTAGTCGTTCGCATCGGCCCATTCCACCAGCTGCCGCCGCACGTATGCGGCGAAATGCGGCGCGATATGACCAAGCGGATCGGGCTGGCGGGTCAGCGTGACCTGCAGCGGCTGCTCGCGCAGCGCGCGGAACACCTCATCGTTCAGCATGCCGTACTTCACCATCTGGCCGAGCACTACATTGCGCCGCTTGCGCGCGCGGTCCGGATTCTGCACCGGGTTGTAATAGCTGGTGCCCTTGAGCATGCCGACCAGCGTGGCGCTCTCGAGCAGGTCGAGGTCGGCGGCGGACTTGTCGTAATAGGTGCGCGCGGCCATCTCGATACCGATTACGTTGTAGAGGAAAGGCACGCTGTTGAGGTAGGTTTCAAGGATCTGGTCCTTGGTGTAGGCCTTTTCGATCTTCAGCGCGGTGATGATCTCGCGCAGCTTGCGGTCGACGGTGCGCGCCCGGCCTATCTCCTCGGGAAACATGTTGCGCACCAGCTGCTGGGTAATGGTGGAGCCGCCCTGCGCATCGCCGCGCAGCGTGCGGTAGATCGCCGACGCGGTGCGGGTGAGGTCGATGCCGCGATGGTCGTAGAAGCGGTGGTCCTCGGTGGCGATCAGCGCCCGGATCACGTGCGGCGAGATGCGGTCCAGCGTCACCTGTTCCTGCTGGCCGCGCGCGAAGGTCGCCAGCAGCGTGCCCCCGGCCGACAGCAGCACGCTCGGCTGCGCGGCGCGCGCTTCGAGCATGTCTTCCGCGTCCGGCGTGTCCGGCTCGATCTTTGACAGGTAGGAGGCCGCGTAGAACACGCCGCCGAGCAACAGTACCGTCGACAGCACGAAGCAATACAGCAGGAAGCGCACGAACGGGTGAATGCGGGCTGGTGCGCCGGCAGCATCGCGGGTATCCGGTTTGGTTTTCTTCGGGTTTTTGTTGTGCACTGTCTTACCCTTTTCTGTTTCGCCACAAGTTGGACAAGAAGGCAAGGGTTTGGTTTTGCACCGCCGGCATGCGAGGAGTCACCTTGCCTTGCGGTAGCGCGCGCCGCGCGCACGAACCATCGCTTGGGCGATATCAGAATGGGGCCGCGCCGGAGTGTTTAAATCGGTATCAAGCGGCTATGCTGCGGTATCGACTTTCGCAATGCGCCGCGATGGCCCTGATCCTGTCCTGTTATTTCCTCGACGAACCGCTCGACGATGACGAGCTGCAATTCGTACGGCAGACGCTGATCGGCCCTTGGGCAAGGTTTCGCACCGGCGCGTCCGGGCTGGTGCAGAAACGCGTGCCTTCCGTGCTGCCGCTGCCGGATGCCGATGGCATCTTTGCGCAGAGCAAGGAGCAACGGGCCGGGCGCATCTGTGCCAACCTGCGCCACGCCGGCATTCATGCCGATGCGGGCAGGCAGGTGATCTGGGTCATGCCGCGCGACCCCGAGTGGGACGCCATTTTCCAGTTCGCGATCCGTGAGGAAACCGGCTATGCGCCGTATGTCGCGCAGCGCTGGTTCGAGGAAAACGGACTGCTGGTGCGAGGCCGGGTCAGGGTGGTCGATACCAACATGCTGCTGCGCGGCTTGTGACCAAGACTGCAGACAAGGAGTGCGCAATGACGACCAAGGTAAAAGCGGTTCCCGACGGCTACCATACGCTGACGCCCTACCTGACGGTACGCAACGCGACGGCGGCGCTGGACTTCTACAAGCAGGCGTTCGGCGCCGACGAAACCTTCCGTATCGCGAGCCCGAACGGCAAGATCGGCCATGCCGAGATCCGCGTCGGCGACTCGGCAATCATGCTCAGCGACGAATTTCCCGAGATGGGCGCGCAGAGCCCGGAAGCGATCGGCGGATCGCCGGTGATGCTGCACCTGTATGTGGAAAACGTCGACGCGCTGGTCGAGCGCGCCGTCCACGCCGGCGCCAGGCTGGAGCGGCCGGTCGCCGACCAGTTCTACGGCGACCGCGGCGGCATGATTACCGATCCCTTCGGCCACAAGTGGTGGATTGCCACCCATGTGGAAGACGTGCCGCCGGAGGAGCTGGAACGGCGTTCCAAGGCGGCCTTCGGCGGTTGATACGGCAGCGCGGCGCGTCCCCGGAAACACGCGGCGCGTTGCGACCCGCGTGACTGCCGGATCCCGCCCGCTCGCGGGCGCATTCCTTTGCCGGGGCGGCAAGCTGCGCGTTCGCCGGATCGGTCGGTGCCCGGCTGCACTATTCCTCAAGCAATATTGAACTCCGGCAAATCTTCCCGGACTAACGCTCTTTCGGCGGACCGCTGCGCGGTCGGACAATTATCCCCGGGAGGACAAACCATGAAAACTCGACACATTTTCGCTGCGCTATTGCTCGCTTGCGGCCTTGCCCAGCACGCCTTCGGCCAGGAGCCGAAGCTGTCGGAAACACAACAGGAAGCGCAGCAGGCGCCTGCAATGCAGGACGCCATGCAGCACGACGGCGCCGAGGAAAAGGCCGCGCCGGCTGCCGCGCCATCCGTGCCTGCCGCAGTCCAGCCCGAGAAGCAGAGCGTACCGGAGGCGCCCGCGGCCTTGGTGCCGCGCGCCGATTCCTCCCTGCTCGACGTGAAAATCACCGATGTCCTGATCGCGCTGTTCACCGGCCTGCTGGTGCTGCTCGGTTGGACGCTGGCGCGCCGCACGGGCGAAGCGACCGCCGCGGCAAGAGACAGTGCGGCCGTCGCCGAAAAGAGTGCGCGCGCGGCCGAAGAGGCGCTTGTCGCCGGCCAGCGCGCATTCATGTTCATCCGCGAAATCAAGACCATCCTGCACCAGGACCCGGAGACCGGGAAATACCACTGGACCATCCATCCGGTCTGGGCCAACAGCGGCAATACGCCGACCCGCGGGCTGTCGATTCATACCAGCTACCGCCTGCTCGATGCGCCGCTGACGAAGGATGACGGCTTCCACGATTCGCATGGCGAACGGATGCCGACCGTGGCTGGACCGCGCAGCATGGTCGAGGCGTCGCCGGGCACGATCAGCAGCGACGACCTGGAAGCGGTCCAGAACGGAACGAAATTTTTCTATATCTGGGGCTGGGCGGAATACCACGATATCTTCGAAGGCACGAAAAAGCGGCTCACGCGCTTCTGCAACCAGCTGGTACAGGTGGACGGCGATCCCGCCGCGCCGGCGAACGAGCACAATCCGGTGCAGATGATGTTCGCCTTCCACGCCGAAAACAACTACGCTGACTGAGCCTGACCGGCCAGCCGGCGGCCCTGGCATGCTCCGTGCAGTTTTGCCCGCGCCACGACAATGCATGGCGTGCGTTTCATCGGTTTTTGTCAATGAATGAGCGACGCAGCGCGCTAGTGCGTTGCCTGCGACTGGAAGCGGCTGTAGCGCTCCATCACCATCGGCACATACTTGATGGTTTCCGCATAGGGCGGAATCTGCCTGCCGTGGCGGATCACCGCGTTTTCGCCGGCGTTATACGCGGCCACTGCGAGGCGCACATTGCCGTTGAACAGCGCGAGCAGGTCGCGCAGGTAGCGGGCGCCGACATCAAGGTTCTGTTCCGGCGAATACAGGTCGAAACGGCCGTAGCGGGCGGCGGTCGCCGGCATTACCTGCATCAGGCCGACGGCGCCCTTGGGCGAGCGCGCCTGCGCGTTGAAGCCGGATTCGACTTCGATGATCGCCTTGAGCAGCGCCGGCTGGATGCCGTGGGCGGCGGCGGCACGCTGCAGCAGCGGTTCCAGCGCGCTGCGCCGGGCCGACAGCTGCGGCAGCGAGACCGGGCCGGTGCCGGCGCGCGGCCAGAGATAGGTGCCGTCGAAGCTCGCGTACAGCTGCGAACTGCGGTTGAGCGGGCGGTCGGAAAAGGTGGGTCTGCCGGAGGCGTCGTAGGAGCGGTAGATCCGGGTCTCCTGCGCATGCGCGGCAGCCGCGTATAGCATCATCGCCAACAAGATCCGCCGTGCGGCGGTGCTGCCTCCCATAATGGAGTTCATTGTTTCCTCCCTGCTGAAGGGTACGATACGCGCGCCGGTTATTTCCGGCAAGCATCAGCCGCGGAGAAAGCAACAATTCATCATTGCAACGGGCCTGGAAAGGAGTTCAGCTTGACGACGACAGTTCACAACGGACAGGAAAAGCGCGTGGCGCGCCTGGCGTGCGCGGCCTGGCTCGCGCTATGGTGCGTCGGCGCTGCGGCCGCGCCGCAGGCGGACGCCGATGCGCGTTATCGCAGCGAGCGCGCGGCATGCGCGCAGATCGAGGAGGGCGAAAGCCGCGCGAACTGCCTGCGCGACGCGGCAGCGGCACACAATGCAGCGCAGCGCGGAGAACTCGATGAGGAGCAAGCCGCTTACGCAAAGAACGCACTGGCGCGCTGCGATGCGTTGCCACCGGCGGACCAGGACAGTTGCCGGCGCCGGACGCGCGGAGAAGGCGAAACGCATGGCAGCGTCGGTTCCGGCGGCGTGCTGCGCGAATACCGCGAGCTGACGCTGCCATCAGTGACGAATCCGTGATGCGGCCGGGTCTTTCCGCCGGGCTGCTTGAGAAATCGTAAATAACGAGGGAATTCGGGTCCGCACAATCTTGTCTATCTCTCATCGCGGAGGAAGACATGATGCTGGATTTGCTGCAGCGCCTGCCCGTCAACCAGGACGTGGACGCCGAATTCTCTTACTGGAAAGCGCAGTTTCTGCTCGCAGCCGGACTTGCGCTCGCCTTTACCGCCGCCGGCGGCGCACTGATCGCATTCTGGCCCGAGGGCAGCGGCAGTGCCGCGGTGCGCGCTTTCGTGCGCGAGATGTGGACGCTGTTCATCGAGCTCGCATTCTGGCTTGGCTTTGTCGTCGGCCTGCTATGGGCCGCCGCCAAGCGCATCGGCGCCAGTATGGCCGGCACGCTGCCGTGGCAGCCGGCGCAGCGCCTGTCGCCACGGGTATCGGCGGCCCGGCTGCTCGGCCAGACGGCCTGCTGCCTGGCTTTCGGCGGCGTCCTCCTGTGGTTCACGCAACAACTGGCGCGTTTCGGCGATGCGGCAGTGGCGGCATGGCTGCACGGGTTGTCGCCGCTGACCCAGGGCTGTTTCGCCGCCGCCGTGGTATTGACGGTGATGGCGCTTGCGCTGCGTCCGCAGTCGGGGCGCTGACGAACGCTTACTACGCCACGTCGCGCAGGTCCGCCACCGGGAGCTGCCCGAAACCGTCACCGAGCAGGTAGTCGACCAGGCGCCGCGCGCACACCGCCGGATCGGCGAGGCTGCCGTCCCGCTTCAACGCATCGAAGCGCTCGCGCAGCGGAAACTGTTGCAGCGACGTCGCGCGGATTTCCGCCTGCATGTCGGTGTCGATCACGCCCGGCGCCAGGCTGCAGATGCGTATCCCCGGCGCCGCATCGAGCGCCACCGCCCGCGCGTGATGGTCAAGCGCCGCCTTGGTCGCACAGTACACGCTCCAGCCGGGATAGGCATTGCGTCCGGCGCCGCTGGACACATGCAGGATGCGCCGTTCCGCGGGCGCGGCGTCGGCGGCGACGGCCGCCGCCAGCATCAGCGGCGCTGTCACGTTCAACGCGATCGCGCGCGCGATCGCGGCCGGCTCCTGCAGCGGCAGCGGTCCCACCGGCTGCACGACGCCGGCGTTGTTGATCAACAAAACGGTCTTGCTGCCGGAAACGAAATGCCGCAGACATCCGCCGGCGAGCCATTGTTCTACCGTCGCCGCTTCGGCCAGGTCGAGCTCTTCCTGCCGCAGCGCGGGGCCGAAGCGCTCGGCAAGCGCGGCGTTGCGATGGCGCGCAATCGCGAGCACGGGGATGCCGCGCGCGAGCAGGTCTTGTGCGATGGCGGCGCCAAGGCCGCGCGAGTGTCCGCTCAGGATCGCTTTCATTGTTGGTATCCGGCAGGGGGCAAGCGCCCATTATCCGTGATTTCCGCGCTATTTCCCGCGGCGGTCCTGCTGGCGGCGTTCCACCATGTCCCAGCCGATTTCCTGCCGGATCTGCTCCGGGCCATGCAGCGGTG
Source organism: Noviherbaspirillum sp. (assembly GCF_035627455.1). Classification (GTDB taxonomy): domain Bacteria; phylum Pseudomonadota; class Gammaproteobacteria; order Burkholderiales; family Burkholderiaceae_D; genus Noviherbaspirillum. Next base: position 29,745 of record NZ_DASPLS010000086.1, on the reverse strand, counting down.
AACGTGCATTCTGGCGGCGCTCGACCTGGCGGCGTTCCATGTATTCGCGCACCTTTTCCTTCGCTTGATCGGGCTGGTTCGGGGATGGCATGGCGGTCGTCGGTACTGTCAGTCTCTACAGGTTAGGAACCAGGTTACGGAGCGGCTTGATGCGGCACAAACGCAACCGCGGCGTCAAGCGCACGGACGCGCCGGCGCTCATGCCTCGCCCGGCACCGGATACTCCTGCGGCGTGGTGTCCGGAATGATTTCCGGTCCCTGCGGTGTTCCCGGGTCATAGGTGTCCGGGGGCAGCGCCGGCACTTCCGGCTGCGGACGCGACGGCTCGATTTCCGGGCCGGGCCAGGTGACCGGTGGAACCTCGGGTGGCGTGTGCGCCGGATTCTGGTCGGGGGGTGTCTGTATCATCTCAGCTCCTACATCGGCAACCGTTCCTGCATGCCGGACGTGCCCATCTGTCCGACATGCATACCCGAACCGTGGACCATGCGGCGGCAGCTTTCCATGCAGCTGCGGCAGGCTTGCACGCATTCGTCCATGTCGCCGGTGCGTTCGCAGCTGTCCGCGCATGCCTGGCAGACCTCCGCGCATGCGGCGCAAGTGACCGTGTGCAGCGGCGAATTCGAGAGCATGAATTCGGCGCTGGTGCGACAGATGCCGGCGCAGTTCATCATCAGGCGGAAATGCTCGGGCTCGGTGTGCGGTCCGCCTGCCTCGAGGCAATGGTTCATCGCCATCTGCAGACAGGTGCGGTAACAGTGGAGGCATTCGTCGACGCATTGCTGCATCGCCGGGTGCATGGATGCGGATTGCATGATTTACTCCTTCGTCTGAAAAATGTCGCAGGCGGAGCAACGTCCAGTGCACCGGAACGCCAGCCCGACGCTTGGACATCGGACGCTGCAACATCCATTCCAGCCGGCCGCGACATCAGGGGTTGATCGATGCCGGCCGCCACTCCTGGATACGCTCGAAGCGGCAGGGCTCGGGCGGTTCCGTATCGGGGAAGTAAAACACCCAGTCTTCCCTGCTCCACCAGACTTCGCGCTGCGAACCGTCCTGCAGGACGGCAATGCAGCGTTCATGGTCGTACAGATGCGATAACGCGCTGTCGGCTCGCATTTTTTCCTCCTTTCCGTGCGCCGCCGCGCCTGCAGCGGCGCTCCATGCGCAACTTGTTCCGCAACTTGTGCTCTGACACCGTAAGCGCGCGCTGCCGCGCGACATGGACAAACGCATCAGCCGCAACAAGGACGGAGATTCATCATGGCAAGGATTCAGCAATCGATAGAAATCGGTGTTCCGGCGCACATCGCGTATAACCAGCTCACGCAGTTCGAAGACTATCCGCGCTTCATGCACGATATTGAAAACGTGCATCAGCTCGACGACACCCACCTGCACTGGTCTGCGCGCATGGCTTACCAGCAGATGGAGTGGGACTCGGAAATCACCGAGCAAATTCCCGATCAATGCATCGCGTGGCGCAATGCCGGCGGGCCGATCGACGCCGGCAAGGTCGAGGTGCAGCCGGTCGGGCAGGACAAGGCGCGCGTGACGCTGACGATGGAATGCGACCCGGACCGGCTGCCGGCGCAGGCGGGCAACGTGCAGGATGTGCTGGCGCGGCAGATCGGCGACGATCTGGCGCGCTTCAAGGAATTCATCGAAACGCGCGGCAGCGAAACCGGGGCGTGGCGCGGCGAGGTGCACGACGCGCAGACCGGCGGCGACGGTGGCGAGGGCGGCGAGGGCATCGGCAAGACGATAGGCCAGACCGCCCAGGAGCGGCGTGACGCGGCGGCGTCGGCGCAGCCGCTGCAGGCGGACGAGACGATGCAGTCGGCGCCGTCGATGTCGCAGTCGGCCGACGACGACAGCGAGGACGGCCGCTATTCTGTCGCGGAAGAACAGAACTTCGACCAGCAGTCCGATCAGGCGCGGCGCGTCGGGCAGATGCCGCTGGACTTCGGGCCGGAAGAAGCGCGCGCCGGCGAAGCGATGGCGAAGTCGATGAAGCAGGGCAAGCGCGGCAAGAAAGGCGGCGGCGACCTGGAGCAATCGATCGAGCGCGCGGTGCCGCCTTCGGAATGACGGTCGGCGGCGTGCGTTCCGGGCCATGGAGCAGGTAAGCAAGTAGAATCGCTGCTTCCCCCGCTTTCGTCCTGCCGCGCCATGATCATCGCCACCCACTCCGGAAAATTTCACGCCGACGACGTGTTTGCCGTCAGCGTGCTTGACATCGTCTTTCCCGGCTGCGAGCTGATCCGTACCCGTGATCCGGCCCGGCTCGCGCAGGCGGACTTCAATGTCGATGTCGGCGGCATGTGGGATCCGGCGACGGGACGTTTCGACCACCATCAAAAGGGCTTTGCAGCGGCGAGGCTGTCGGGTGTGGTGTATGCGAGCGCGGGGCTGGCATGGAAGACGCACGGCGCGCAGTGTGTCGCCGCGCTGGCCGCGCGCGACCTGCGGCACGCGCTGTCGGACGATGAAGCGCGCCAGATCGCGTATGCGATCGATGCCGACCTGGTGCAATACCTCGACATGTCCGATACCGGCGCGGCGAAGAATGCACCCGGCGGCTACGGCTTGTCGGCGGTAATCTCGGGATTCAACATCACCTGGCTGGAGGAACAGCTGGCGGGCAGCGCGGCGGCGGCCGAGTCGCTGCGGCTGCAACGCTTCCGGCGCGCGGTGGAATTCATGCAGGAAGTGCTGGCCAACCAGGTGAAATACCGGGTGGGCAGCCTGCTTGCGCTGGCGCAGGTGCGCGGTGCGCGCGTGCTCGAGGATGGCCGCGTGCTGGTGCTGGAAAACGCCGCGCTGCCGTGGACGCATGTGGTGCGCAACGAGATGCCGAAGGTGTTGTTCGTGATCGCCTACAGCATCGCCGACGACCGCTACATGCTGAGCACCGTGCCTGCCGCCGCCGACAGCTTCGCGGCGCGCGCCGACTTGCCTGCGGCGTGGGCCGGACTGCAGGGCGACGCACTGGCGGCGGTGACCGGCGTTGCCGACGCCGTGTTCTGCCACAATAACCTGTTCGTCGCCGCCGCCCGCTCGTTCGAGGGCGCGCTGAAGCTCGCGCGGCAGGCCCTGTATCACGCCATCGCGTAGCGCATCCCGCGCTTTCCGTCAGCGGCGCGGCAGGCGCAGCGGATCGAGCAAGCCCTTCAGGTTGTTGTGGTCGAGCTCGTACATCAGCGCCAGCAGCCGGCCCAACTCTCCCGGCGGAAATCCTTCCCGCGCGAACCAGCCCAGGTAATGTCCCGGCAGGTCCGCCAGCAGCCGGCCCTTGTATTTACCGAAGGGCATGGTGCGCGACACCAGCAATTCCAGCAGCTGCGGATCGAGCGGCTGCACGGCTTACTCGTCCATGTCGCCGGTTTCGTCGTCGGCCAGCGCGGAATCGTCGAAGTAGCGTTCCACCAGCGCGAAGAAGCGCTCATAGAACTGCTTGTTGGAGATGGTTTCGCTCGCCACCCGCACCAGCGAGTCGTCGCTGCTGCCGAACGGCAGCGACAAGGAGCCGACGCCACCCACGCCGAGGCTTGCCGAGTTGCTGCTCTTCTTCAGCGAATACCGGTCGCGCACCGCGTTCGCAAACGCGGTGGTGCTATTGCTGCCTTTGCTGTCGGGTGCGCAGACAACGTGGAATTCGATCTGCACGTGCACATCCGCGCCCGGCTGGAAGTTCTTGCGGCCGCGCACGGTGGACGCGTTCGCTTCCTGGATCACGTAGCCCTGGCTGAGCAGCGCGCGCCGCGCGGCTTCACAGGTCGCCTTGTCGTTGCCCGGAAAACTGTGCGCAAAGGTATCGGTTGACGCAAAGTCTTCCTGCACAGTGACCTTGGTCGCGCTCGAGCAGGCGGCGAGGAACAGGGCCGCAGGCAGCCACGGCAGCAGGCGGAGCATGGAAGCTGGAATCTTGCGCATTGATGGCGTCTCCCGACAGAACATGACAACGACCGGGTGCGTGCACCCCTCGGGCGACAGTTTATCGCGAGATTCGCGTCCAGAAAAAAGCCCCGCGGCACGATGGCTGGCGGGGCGAATCCTTCCTTAGGAGGGAGGAGGAGACAACAGGTGTTCTTACACCGCGCTGAAGTCGTTTGCCGGCTTCAGTCCGCGCAGAACCGGGTAACCGTGGCGTGCCGTCACGCGCTGCGACACGTCGGCGATATCGGCGAACGCAAGGCCGCCGGTGGACGATGTACGCGCAGCCGGCGCCGAAGTTGCGGCGCTCAGCCTGGAGACCAGGGGGCCGACCACATACGCAACCGGAAACGCGATCGGCCAGGCGGTCAGCCAGCTTTCGATCCAGCGTCCGTCGATACCGCTCCACATCAGGTGCATCACGCCGGTGATTACGAAGGTCATCACGCCGCTCGACAGCAGCGCAGGCAGCATCGAGGCGAGGCTGCGCGAGCGTCGAACACGCTGCACCAGGAAAGTCAGCGGTGCCGGGCCGGAGCGATAAGCTAAAGTGGTCATGTTTGGTTCGCGATCGCGGGATTAGTTCACGTTGCTTGACTGCTTAATTGCGTGCTGCGAGCGCGCGCAATTCATTGGCCAGACCGGGCTGGGTGCGGTCGAGGTCGCGGGCCATCCGGTTGAGCATCATCACGCTTTCCAGCATGCTGCGCGCAGCACGCTCTTCCAGCGACTTGCGTGGCTTGACGACCAGCAGCGCGGCGCGCAGCAGGCCCACCAGCAGGGGCTTGAACATCACCATGACTGCGGCCAGCACGCCGAGACCGAGCAGCGGACGGGAAATCGCCATCGCGTGGGCGATAATGGCTTCGGCAGGAATGGCAAGTGAAAGCGCGGACATGGTTTACTCCCTGGCAATACTGAATCGCGAAAATGCTTTGTTGCACTGCAGTATATGCACAGGTCAGTTATAAAACCAATTTCCTTTGAGCATATCAGCTATAATTCCTGTGAATACCAGGAAATATTTTACTTTTATTAATCAATGCCTTACGGTGGATCATGAGTTTTCTGACGCTGGACTTGAACCTGCTGCGCGTCTTTGACGCCGTCATGACCGAACAGAACCTGACCCGAGCCGCCAACCGGCTGGCGATGACGCAGCCGGCGGTATCGAACGCGCTGCGCCGCCTGCGCGACGCGCTCAACGACGACCTGCTGATCCGCACCGCGCATGGCGTGAAGCCGACGCCGCGCGCGGAAAACCTGTGGCCGGCGGTGCGGCGGGCATTGAGCGAGCTGGAAGAAGCGATCGCGCCGGAACAGAATTTCGACATCGCGCACGCGCAAAACACCTTCCGCATGGCGATGGCGGACGCGACCGCCGCGTTGTGGCTGCCGGCGCTGGTGCGCTCCATCGAGCGCGACGCGCCGAAGCTGACCATCCGCATGGTGCCGCTGACAACGCGCGAACCGCGGCCGATGCTGCTGCGCGGCGACATCGATCTCGCAGTCGGCTTCTTCCCCGGCGTGGTGGCCCAGCTGGCAGGCGGGCAGGGCGCCTCGGTGTCGCCGATCCGGCATGAGCAGCTGTATTCGGGACGCTACGTCTGCGTGATGCGCAAGGACCACCCGCTGGCCGACAAGGAACTGACGGTGGACAGCTACTGCGCGGCGAATCACCTGCTGGTGAGTTTTTCCGGCCGCGCGCACGGCCTGGTGGACGAGGCGCTGGCCAAGATCGGGCGCGAGCGGCGCATCCTGCTGACGGTGAACCAGTTCTTCACGGCGGGCCGGGTGGTCGCGACCTCCGACCTGATCACCGTGCTGCCGCGCCACCTGATCGCGTCCACCGGCATTACCGGCGCCCTCATCACGAAGGAACTGCCGTTCGACCTGCCGGACGTGCATGTGGACATGCTCTGGCATGAGCGCGATACCCGCAGCCCCGCGCACAAGTGGCTGCGGTCGCATCTGAGCGGGACATCGAGCGAGACGTTTGCGAAGGCGGGGATCATCCGCTAGCAGATCGTCCAGATGAACCTGTAGGGTGGGTGGGGCCGCCGAGGTAAAGCCGCAGGCGAAACCCGCCGTTTTGGCTACGCCCGTCGAGGCACTTGGTGGGTTTCGCTCCGCTCTACCCACCCTACCTGTTTATCAAATTCATCTGGATGGCCTACTAGGGCTTATGCGGTGACAGGATCGGCGGCATGCGCACCGCGCGCCGGACCGACAGGCCGGAAGCGACTTCACGTTGCAAAAAAAATCCCTCCCCGCAAAGGGGAGGGCAAAGTTGGAGATCCTTTTCGCCTCTTGGCTCAGCCCACTAGGACAGGCCTCCGCCGACCGTCCCACCGTCATCCTTCGTAATCACGATGGTCGCCGAGCGCGGGCGCGCATTTCCCCCATCCGGCCAGTGGCTGCCGAAGCTGCCGGGATTGTTGAAATCGGGCGCACTGTCTTCGCCCGGGTGCTGGATGTTGACGAACAGTGCCTTGCCATCCGGCGTTTCCGCGATGCCGGTGATTTCGCATTCCTTCGGGCCGACCAGGAAGCGCCGCAGGTTGGTTTCGCCGAGCGCCGCGCCGACATAGGTATCCACCGACCTGCTGTTGCTGCCGTCGACATTCGTGATGGTCTTCCTGGTGCCGTCGCCGACCTTGCCCGCCACCGCCGCCAGCAGCATGCAGTTGGTGACATCGGTATAGGCGCCGTCGTCGGTCTGTATCCACAGCAGTCCGGTGGACTGGGAGAACCACAAGCCGTCCGGGCTGGAAAAATCGTTGGCCGAGGTCAGGTTGGAGACGTTGATGCTGGCCGCGTCGGCAGTAGCGCGCGCGCCGAACAGGAACACATCCCACTTGAACCCGGTCGCCGCCACATTGCCATCGTTTTCCGCCCAGCGGATGATATGGCCGTTCGGGTTGCCCTTCTGCGCGGTGCCGGCGCTGCCCTTCGGATCATTGTAGAACCGGGGGTTGGCGGCGTCCGCGTTGGCGAGCGTGCGGTTGGACGAATTGTTGTTGGTCAGGGTCATGTAGACCTCGCCGTTGGCCGGATTGACCGCGCCCCATTCCGGGCGGTCCATCTTCGTCGCGCCGGCGGCGTCGGCGGCCAGGCGGGTGTTGACCAGCACGTCGGCCTGATCGGCGAACGGATAGGCCGCATTGGCGCCGGTGATGCCGTTGCTGCCGAATTGCAGTTCTAGCCACTGGCCGCTGCCGTCGGCATTGAACTTGGCCACATACAGCCGGCCGTCGTCGAGGTACTTGTCGCCCGCTGCCATGCCCTTGTTGGCATCGCTCGGGTCCCAGGCCTTGTTCGACACGTACTTGTAGATGTATTCATTGCGCGAGTCGCAGCCCATGTACCAGACCAGCGGCTTGCCGGGCACGACCGGGCCGGGCCATGCGCCCTCGTGCGCAAAGCGGCCCAGGGCGGTGCGTTTCTTCGGTGTCGACGCCGGATTGAACGGGTCGATCTCGACCACCCAGCCGAAGGTATTGGCGACGTTGCGGAAGTCGTCGCTGCCGTCTGCCGAGCTGCCGGTCTTCATCGCATTCCAACGCGAAAACGATGTATCGCCGGCGGCCGCCGCCGCTGCCGTCGCCCACAGCTCGCGTCCCGTTCCCGCCACGCCGTAACGCGCGAACGATGCCAGCTCCTTCGCGCTGCGATTGGGGTTGTCGGTGGCCGCGATGCGCCGGAAATAGCCGGCCCAGTTTTCTTCGCAGGTGAGGTAGGTGCCCCACGGCGTGTAGCCGTTGGCGCAGTTGTTGACGGTGCCGCGCGTTTTCGATCCGTCCGGGGAATACGCAGTGACCATGTATGGCGTGCGGGCGGCCGGTCCCGACATCGTCATCTCGGTGAAGGTGGTGATGCGGCGGTTGTATGCGGAGTCCCTGCGGTAGCTGATGCGATTGCCGTCGCGGCGAACCTCGATGATGCTCACGCCGTGCGCGTTCAGTTCCTTGATCACTTCGTCGGCGACGGTACGCGTCATCGTATTGGTGATCGCCGACGGGTACCTGCTCAGCGCGGCGCCGTCGATGGTCACGCCATTCTTGTGCAGATAGGCCGGCGTGATCGCTTCGTGGTTCATCACCAGCAGGCCGCGATCGCTTGCAGAGGGGCTGTACTTGCCGTCGGCGCCGAGGCCAAAGAAATGCATCCCGTCATGATGGTCACCGGCGCGCTGCGCGAACGACGCGCCGCTGTCGGTGCCGTCATTCCTGTAATCGGGGACGGCGGCGGCGATCGGGTCGCCGAGACGGTACAGCACGCTCGCGGTATAGCCGGCGGGCACGGTCACCGCATCGGCCACGCTCTTGGCGACCGCATTGAAGCTGAGCTTCAGGGTCTTCGATTCCACAGCGCCGGCGGATGCCACCGCATTCCCGGTGCCGCCGCAGGCGGCCAGGCTGCCGCCGAAGAAAACCGTGGTCGCTGCGCCGAACGTGCCCTTGAGCAGCGAGCGCCTGGAGAGGCGCGCGTTGAGCACGCTCTCGAAGCTGGGATTGGCGGAATCGTTGGTGCCGACATCTTCCGGGTCGGTCAGCAGGTCGTGCCGGGTGAAATCATTCATTAGGCTATCCTTGTTGTAGTGGGCTTGTATGTGGCCATGGCAATCAGCATCGATTGAGCGGAAAGCGCTTCGCGCCCTTTCCGACCACATAGCCGGTGCGCGTTTTCACCACCGTCACCTTGCCCTCCCCCCTGACTTCGACTTCGATTTCCCCTGAAAGGCGCAGCACATTGGCCAGCCGAAGATGGCCGTGCAGCAGACGATATCCGTCGCCGTCGCGCACGATCACGATGTCGGGATTCACGAGATCGATTCCGGAGAAATGCAGGGATGCCTTGTCCACGGCCGGCATCCTACGTTGCGTTTGTGACGCCGCAATGACGGCCATGTGAAACTTCGATGACCGTCGCCGGATGAATCTCTATTGCAGGGCCCGCCTTTCCGCCCGGCCGCCGCGATACCAGGCGGCGAACTCGTTGGCCGCCATTGGCCTGCTGAAGTAATATCCCTGCGCCTCGTCGCAGCCATGCGCGCGCAGGTAATCGACGACCTCCCCGGACTCGATCCCTTCCCCGACCACCTGCAGGTTGAGAGAACGCCCGAGCGCGAGCACGCTGTCGGCGATCACCTGGCTCTTCGCATCGCGGCCAATGCCGTTGACGAAGGACTGGTCGATTTTCAACTTGTCCAGAGGCAGGCTGCTCAGCAGGCGCACGCTGGAATAACCGACACCGAAATCATCGAGCGCGACACGGATGCCGAGCGCGCGGATCTCCTCGAGGGCGGCGATGGTGTCGTGCACATCCTCGAGCACGGTGCTTTCCTTGAGCTCAATTTGCAGGCAGGAAGGGTCCATGCCGCTGTGCTGCATGCTGTGCGCTAGATAGGCGATGAAGGAGCGCTGGCGGAACTGCTGCGCGGCGACGTTGATCGCGACGCTTATCGGCGGCAGCCCGTCCTCGCGCCAGCGCTGGTGCTGGCTGCACGCTTCCTGCGCGACCCATTCGCCGATCCGGTTGATCAGTCCGGCCGCTTCCGCCACGTGCAGGAACTGCTCCGGCACCAGGTCGACGCCGTCGCCCATCGGCAGGCGCAGCAGCGCCTCGACGCCGGCGATCGCACCGGTCCCCAGATTCATCATCGGCTGGTACAACAGCAGCAGTTCTCCGTGCTCGACCGCGTCGCGCAAGCGCAGTTCGAGCTGCATGTACGGGTCCTGGCCGTGCTCGAGCGCCGGCGTATAGAACCGGTAGCGCTTGCGTCCGGCTTTCTTCGCCTCGTACATTGCCGCATCGGCGCATTTGATCAACGCGTCCAGGTTGTCGCCGTGGCGCGGATACAGGCTGATGCCGATCGACGGCGACAAATGCAGCTGCAGTTCACCGACATGGTAGGGTTCGCTGATCCGCTCCACCAGGTGGCCCGCCACCGTGGCCGGGCCGTGCACGTCGTCGGGATGCGGCAACGCGACCACGAATTCGTCGCCGCCGAGCCGGCCGACGACATCTTCCTGCCGCGTGCATGCGGTCAGCCGCTGCGCCACCTGCCGCAGCACCTGGTCACCGACGTCGTGGCCATGGGTGTCGTTGATCGGCTTGAAGCGGTCGAGATCGATGAACAGCAGGGCGCCGCTGCTTCTGGTGCGCTGCGCGATCGCCAGCAGGTGTTCGCAGTATTCGAACAGCAGCGCCCTGTTCGGCAACCCGGTCAGCGTGTCGCGGCGCGACGCATCCCGGATGCGCTGCTCGGCCAGCTTGCTTTCGGTGATGTCGAGCGTGGTGCCGACAAAACGCGTGGTACCGTCCCGGTCCTGCAGCGATTCGCCGTTCACCTTGAGCCAGCGCTCGGCGCCGTCGTTCTGGCGGATGATCCTGTATTCGGTAAACAGGCGCCCGGTGCTGCCGCGTACCGTAAAGCGGCGTGCCACCCGGTCGACCCGCTTGCGGTCGTCCGGGTGGATGCGGTCGATGAATTCCTTGTAGCTGACCGGCCCCTGCAGCGGCACGCCATAGGCGCGCCGCGTGGTTTCATCCCATACCAGCTCGCCGGTCTCGGTGTAATACTCCCACAGGCCGAGGCCGGTCAATTCCGCGGCAAGCCGCAATGTTTCCTGGCTGCGCAGCAGCGCTTCACCGGCGCGGCGGATGTCGTCGATATCGGTCGAGGAACCGTACCAGGCAAGGATATCTCCCTGCGCATTCTTGAGCGGCACGCCGCGCGTCAGGAACCAGCGATAGCTGCGGTCCGCGGCGCGGCCGCGGTGCTCGATGCGGAACTCGGCGCCGGTGCGCATTGCTTCCGCCAGCACGGCCTCGGTATGGGCAAGGTCGTCCGGGTGCACCGGCTGCGATGCCTTGGCGTCGGTCCCAAACTCGACGGCGGCGCCGACGTATTGGCGGAAACGCTCGTTGATATAGGTGATCTTTCCTTTGGGTGACATGATCCACACCAGCTGCGGCATGGAATCGGCGATCAGGCGGAAGCGCTGCTCGCTTTCGGCCAGTGCCTGCGCGGCTTCGAGCCGCGCAGTGACGTCACGCGCAAAAAACACCTGGCCGGTTTCACCGCCGAGATCAACCGGAATGCAGGTGCAGGATAGCGTGACGAAGATGCCATCCTTGCGGATGAAGGAAGCAATGCAGTCATTGACGGCCGCGCCCGTGACACAGGCGCGGTAGAGCGGACAGGCGTCGCGCGGAAAGGGACGGCCGTCGGGATGCTGCCCGTGCAGCATGTCATGCAGGACCTTGCCCGCAAGCTCTTCCCGCGAGAATCCGAACAATTGCAACGCCGCCGGGTTTGCATAGGCTGCTCGACCCTGGCTGTCGCTCACGAAGATGGGATCGACAGCCTGTTCGACGATCAGCCGGTAGATATCAATGGTCGGCTCCACAGGATCTCCTTGCCGGGATGCGGAGACAAAGCAGGCACGCTCTTTTCCGCCGCCTGCCTGGTTCGACTGGTGCCGGTCACCAAGGTTCTGGCGGAAAGCAGCGTGGACGCGTGACCGCCCGTATTGCTCAGCGTTCTACTAAAGAATCAAATCGCATCAGGCAAAGCGGCCGCCCCTTCAGGTATCGGTTTAACGTGTCAAACAGAAATTACGAGCAGCGCCAGCAGTTAAGGATGAACCGCGCGCGCCGCTAGCGGCGCTCCGGCGGAACCGCCGCGATCCTTTCAGCAAACATGCGGTGCGCCTGCGGATCGACCGGCTTGTGAACGGTGCGGCTTCCGGCGGGATATCGCGCAAGGCAGTTTCCATTCTTCAGGTCGGCCTGCGGGCGGACCGGCCGCGGTGCAAAGCCGCCCCCGCAGTTCGGGCAGACATTGCCGAGGACGGTATGCACGCAGTCGCGGCAAAAGGTGCATTCGAAGCTGCAGATCATCGCGTCGGTGGAATCCGGCGGCAGCGCCGCGTTGCAGTGTTCGCAGGTGGGCCTGAGTTCGAGCATCGGGTTCTCCTTTCTTTCCTGCATTGTAGGCAGCGTCGGCGTGGCGGGAATGACAGAAAGAAGATAAATTCTGCCAATGCGCGTCACGCTTGCCATTTTCGTGTTCGACGGTGTCCAGATCCTGGACGTGACCGGACCGGCCGCCGTATTCGCGGCGGCCAACGATTGCTGCGCCTCGCCGTACTACGATGTCCGCATCGTGTCGGCGAATGGCGGTTGCGTCGGCAGCAGCAGTGCAGTGCAGGTAGCGTCGCAGCCGCTGGCGGGCGTGGCGCCCGGTTCCATCGACATCCTGCTGGTGGCCGGTGGCGACGAGGCTGCTCTGCAGCGGCTGGCGCAGGACTGGGCGGTGGCACGCTGGGTGACGCAGGCAGGCCGGGCGGCCTCGCGTATCGGCTCCATCTGCACCGGGGTATTCCTGCTCGCGCCGCTCGGCGTGGTCGCCGGAAGGCGGGTGGCAACCCATTGGTCGGCCTGTGCCCGGCTGGCGGATTCCTATCCTGACCTTGAGGTGGATGCCGATTCGCTGTATGTGGAAGACGGCCGGGTGTGGACCTCGGCAGGCGTCACGACCGGCATCGACATGTGTCTGGCGATGGTCGAGCGTGATCTCGGCAAGGCGGTCGCGCAACGCATCGCGGAGCGTCTCGTGCTGTATGCGCGCCGGCCCGGTTACCAGTCGCAATTCAGTCCGGTACTGCAGGCGCAGGCGAGGGCCGGCACGCCGTTCGCCGCGCTGGTCGAGTGGATGGGCGCGCACCTGCATGAACCGCTCGACGTGCCGCAGCTGGCGGCGCACATGGCGATGTCGGAGCGCAGTTTCTACCGCAAGTTCAGCGCCGAAATGGGCCAGACGCCCGCGCGCTTCGTGGAAGTGCTGCGGCTGGACCGCGTGCGGCAGCTGCTGGTAACGGGAAAAAGCTTGAAGGAGATCGCCGCGCAGACCGGCTTTTCCGGCACGGCGCCGCTGTCGAAGGCATTCGAGCGCCGCTACGGCGTGACGCCGCGGCTGTTCCGGCAGACGCGCGCCTGATTACCTGATCGGCAGCTTGGTGGTGTTCTTCACTTCTTCCATCACTGCATAGGTGTGCGTCTCACGCACCCCCTTCAACTGCAGCAGCGACTTGCCGAGGAATTCGCGGTAGGCGTTCATGTCCTTCACGCGCGCCTTGACCAGGTAATCGAAGCCGCCCGCGACCATGTGGCATTCCTGCACTTCCGGAATGACCTGCACGCTGCGCTTGAACGCCTCGAACACTTCGGGCGTGGTGCGATCGAGCACCACTTCGATGAACACCAGCAGGGACACATCGAGCAATTGCGGGTTCAGCGTCGCCGAGTAGCCGAGGATGTAGCCGGCTTCCTGCAGCTTGCGCACCCGCTCCAGGCAGGCGGCCGGCGACAGGTTCACGCGGGAAGCCAGCTCGACATTGCTGATACGGCCGTCGTTCTGCAGTTCGGAAAGGATTTTCTTGCTGATTTTGTCAAGCATGGCGTCTGACGGATGAGAATTTTGTTCGGCGCGATTGTCCCACAAAATACAAAATTTTGATACCAACCTGTAATTCCAGAATTAATCCATAAAGAACCTCACTACAATCGGAACATCATTTTTTCAATGAGTAATCCCTTTTTGTCATGCTGACCGCTACCCGTGAATTTTCCGCCGCTGCAACGACCCCGTTCAGCGCATTGCATGCCGACGTCGACCACAAGCCGACGCCGTTGCGTGCCGCCATCACTTCCGCCTATCGCCGCGATGAAACCGAAGCGGTGCAATGGCTGTTGTCCCAGATCAAGCCGCATGCCGCCGCGCACGAGCAGGCGCAGAGCCTGGCGCGGAGCCTGGTGCAGGCGGTGCGCGAAAAGCGCACCCGTGCCTCCGGCGTCGATGCGCTGATGCATGAATTTTCACTGTCGTCCGAGGAAGGCGTGGCGCTGATGTGCCTGGCCGAGGCGCTGCTGCGCATTCCGGACCACCAGACCGCCGACCGCCTGATCGCCGACAAGATCAGCAAGGGCGACTGGCGCAAGCATCTGGGCGAATCGCCGTCGCTGTTTGTCAATGCGGCCACCTGGGGCTTGCTGATCACTGGCAAGCTGGTCGGCACCAACAGCGAGCAAGGGCTCGGCTCGGCGCTCACGCGCCTGATCGCCAAAGGCGGCGAACCGCTGATCCGCAAGGGCGTGGACCTGGCGATGCGGATGCTGGGCAACCAGTTCGTGACCGGGCAGACGATCGCCGAAGCGCTCGACAACAGCCGCAGCAACGAGGCGCGCGGCTACCGCTATTCGTACGACATGCTGGGCGAGGCGGCGCTGACCGAGGAAGATGCGGCGAAGTACTACGCGGCCTATGAGGCCGCGATCCATGCGATCGGCGCCGCATCGAGCGGCCGCGGCATCAAGGACGGTCCGGGCATTTCGGTGAAGCTGTCGGCGCTGCATCCGCGTTATTCGCGCGCGCAGCGCAAGCGCACGATGGAAGAACTGCTGCCGCGCGTCAAGCAGCTGGTGCTGCTGGCAAAGCAGTACGACATCGGCCTGAATATCGACGCGGAAGAAGCCGACCGGCTGGAACTCTCGCTCGACCTGATGGAAGCGATGGCCTTCGATCCCGAGCTGGCCGGCTTTAACGGCATCGGCTTCGTGGTGCAGGCTTACCAGAAGCGCTGCCCGTTCGTCATCGATTACCTGGTCGACCTCGCGCACCGCAGCAATCGCAAGTTCATGGTGCGTCTGGTCAAGGGCGCGTACTGGGATGCGGAAATCAAGCGCGCGCAGGTGGACGGCATGCCGGGCTATCCTGTGTATACGCGCAAGGTCTACACCGACGTGTCCTACCTCGCCTGCGCGCAAAAGCTGCTGGCGGCGACCGACGTGATCTATCCGCAGTTCGCGACCCACAATGCGCACACCCTCGCATCGATCTACAGCTGGGCCAAGGTGCACGGCGTGACCGACTATGAATTCCAGTGCCTGCACGGCATGGGTGAAACCCTGTACGACCAGGTTGTGGGCGCCGACAAGCTCGGCAAGCCCTGCCGCATCTATGCGCCGGTCGGTTCGCATGAAACCCTGCTTGCCTACCTGGTACGCCGCCTGCTCGAGAACGGCGCTAATTCCTCCTTCGTCAACCAGATCGTCGACGAAAACGTGCCGATCGATGCGCTGGTCGCCGACCCGCTGGCGGTGGCCAAGAAACTGGGCGGCGAACCGCATCCGAACATCCCGCTGCCGCGCCACATGTTCGGCGCCGAACGCGAGAACTCGGCCGGCGTCGACCTCGCCAATGAAAACACGCTGCGCGAACTCGACGCGCAATTCCAGTCGCTCGCCAGCAGGCAGTGGCAGGCCGCGCCGCTGCTGGCCGGCAGCACCGTGATCGCGGCCAAGGCTGCCGAGATCCGCAATCCGGCCGATCGCCGCGATCTGGTCGGCACGGTTATCGAAGCCGGCGCCGAAGATGTGGAGAGCGCGCTCGCCGCCGCATCCGCGTATGCGCCCAACTGGCAGAACACGCCGCCGGCTGCCCGGGCGGCAGCACTGGCGCGCGGCGCCGACCTCTTGGAACAGCACCTGCCGGAACTGATGGCGCTGACCATCCGCGAAGCTGGCAAGACGCTGCCGAATGCGATTGCCGAAGTGCGGGAAGCGGTGGATTTCCTGCGCTATTACGCCGCGCAGGTACAGGCTGGCCCGGACGCGCAGACCTTGGGTCCGGTGGTATGCATCAGTCCCTGGAATTTCCCGCTGGCGATTTTTGTCGGCGAAGTGAGCGCGGCGCTGGCCGCAGGCAATGTGGTCCTTGCCAAGCCGGCGGAACAGACGCCGCTGATCGCCGCGCGCGCGGTGCAATTGCTGCATGAAGCCGGCGTGCCGCGCGGCGCGCTGCAATTCCTGCCGGGCACCGGCGAAACCGTCGGCGCGAAGCTCACCGCCGATGCGCGGGTGTGCGGCGTGATCTTCACCGGCTCGACCGAGGTCGCGCAACTGATCAACCGCACCCTGGCGAAACGCGCGATCGCGGAAAAGCGCGAGATCCCGCTGATCGCCGAAACCGGCGGACAAAATGCAATGATCGTCGATTCCAGCGCGTTGCCGGAACAGGTGGTGCAGGATGTGCTGAGCTCGGCATTCGACAGCGCGGGCCAGCGCTGTTCCGCGTTGCGCGTGCTGTGCCTGCAAGAAGATATCGCCGACAAGACAATCAGGATGCTCAAGGGTGCGATGCAGGAACTGCGCATCGGCAATCCCGACCAGCTCTCGATCGACGTCGGCCCGGTGATCGATGCCGAGGCGCAGCAGAACCTGCTGGGCCATATCGAGCGCATGAAGGCGCAGACGGACAAGGTATTCCAGCTGCCTTTGCCGGCGGGCTGCGAGCACGGCACTTATGTGCCGCCGACGGTGATCGAAATCGAATCGATCGCGCAGCTGCAGCGCGAAGTGTTCGGGCCGGTGCTGCATGTGCTGCGCTACCGGCGTGAAGACCTGGCGCAGCTGGTCGATGCGATCAATGCGACCGGCTACGGCCTCACGCTGGGCGTCCATTCGCGGATTGACGAGACAATCGACTTCATCACCGCGCGCGCGCATGTGGGCAACATCTACGTCAACCGCAACATCGTCGGCGCGGTGGTCGGCGTGCAGCCGTTCGGCGGCGAAGGCAAGTCCGGCACCGGACCGAAGGCAGGCGGGCCGCTCTACCTGAAGCGCCTGCAGCGCAATGCGGTCGTCACCCGTGCCGCGCATACCATCCATGCCGAACAGCATGCGGTGCTGCCTGCTTTCGACGCGCTGATGACCTGGGCCGGCATGCATGGCCATGCGCGCGTGGCGTCGCTCGGCGAGAACTATGTGCACGCAAGCCTGCTGAATACCGCGCAGGTATTGCCCGGCCCGACCGGCGAACGCAATACGCTGCGTTTCGCGCCGCGCGGCGTCGTGCTGTGCGTTGCATCCCGGGTCGAGGTGTTGCTGAACCAGCTGGCCGCCTGCTTTGCCACCGGCAATATCGCGGCGATGACAACGCTGACCGCCGCTTCGCTGCCGCCCGGGCTGCCGGCCGCGGTACGCGAGGCGATCGCGACGATCGAGGAAAAGGAACTGGCGTCCCGCTCGCTGCAGATGGCGCTGGCCGATGAAGAGCAGGCGCCGGAACTGGCGCAGCGGCTGGCAGCGCGCAGCGGCGCGCTGGTGCAGGTCATCACGACGAGCGACAGCGGAGCGATTCCGCTGTGGCGGCTGGTTGCAGAGCGCGCGGTCTGCGTCAATACCACGGCCGCGGGCGGCAATGCGAGCCTGATGACGCTGGGCGGCTGACATGACGGGGGGCATCGAGCTGGACAATGCCCTGCTGCATGACCAGCTGTGCGTGGCCTCCTGCGTGCTCGCCGAGCTGCTGCGCCAGGCGCCGCGCACGGTAAGCATGGCGCAGCTGGAAGCGGTTGCCAGCCATCCCGCGCCGGAGGTCGAACAGGTCTGCCGCAAGCTGTGGCAAAGCGGCATGCTGCGTCCGGATCCGGCGATGCAGGGCTACTGGGGGCTGGCGGCGGCGCCGGACCGCATGACGCTGGCCGACCTGTTTGCGGCGTTGCTCGCGGTACGGCACTAAGGCGCAAGTCCCACTGGAATTCCGGCTCGCAGCCGAAGGCTGGGGGAGTCGCGCATGCCGAAGCTGCGCTCCCTGCCTTCGCTGTTACGCTCGTAACAGCGCGTAACAGCACCACAGAGCTGCGCCTTGACGCAGCTCGCAAGAATTTCGGATAGCGGATTGCGCAGCCTGAACTCTTGCATGAAGGCCAAGTCTTACCGACATGGCCCGTGCATCAAAAATCGCGGCATGGAGCGCCGGCAGCATCGTGCTGCTGATCGCCATCCTGGTGGCGGTACTCGCGGCGTTCGACTGGAACCGCGTCAAACCCTGGATTAACAACCGTGTCAGCGAAGCGACCGGGCGCCCGTTCGCGATCAACGGCGACCTGTCCCTGACCTGGCATGCGCCGGAGGGTGAAACCGGCTGGCGCGCCTGGATTCCGTGGCCACGGCTGAATGCGCGGGATGTCGTGTTCGGCAATCCGGAATGGGCAAAGCACGCGCAAATGGCCGAGGCCGAACAGGTCACCGTTTCCATCAGTCCGCTGCCGCTTCTGCAAAAACGCATCGCCATCGCATCGCTGGCGCTGGATGCCCCGCGCGTCGCGCTCGAGCGCCAGAAGGACGGCCGCAACAACTGGACGTTTCAGTCCGATTCGGAAAAGAAGTCGGAATGGACGCTCGACGTGCAGCAGCTCGTGCTCAACAAGGGCACGCTGCAGCTCGAGGATGCGATCAAGCGCGCGAACCTGAAAGCCGACATCGATACACTGGGGCAGGGCAACGGCGATTACCGGATCGGCTGGCGCGTTGGCGGCACCCTGAACGGCGAGCAGGTGACGGGCAACGGCCGCGCCGGCGCCGTGCTGTCGCTGCAAAAGAAGCATACCGATTTCCCCATTGACGCCGACCTGCGCGTCGGGAAGACCGCGGTCAGCGTCAGCGGCATCCTGACCGACCCGCGCAACCTGGCCGCGCTGGACCTGAAGCTGAAGGTTTCCGGCGTCAGCATGGCGCATCTCTATCCGCTGACCGGCGTGGTGCTGCCGGAAACCCGGCCGTTCTCCACCGAAGGCCGCCTGATCGGCAAGCCGGGTGCGGCGGGCGGCGACTGGACCTATGAAAAATTCAGCGGGAAGATGGGCGGCAGCGACTTGCGCGGCTCCCTTCGCTATCAGGCCCGCGAACCGCGCCCGCTGCTGGAAGGCACGGTGGTGTCGAACTACCTGAGTTTCGTCGACCTGGCGCCGCTGATCGGTGCCGATTCCGCCAAGAGCCGGGAGGAACGCGGCGTGAAGACGGTGCAACCGGAAAACAAGGTCTTGCCGGTCGAGAAATTCAAGACCGACCGCTGGACCAGCATCGACACCGATGTGCAATTCACCGGCAACAAGATCGTGCGCAAGGAAGAACTGCCGATCAACAATCTGGTCACCCGCGTGAAGCTGGATGACGGCGTGCTGTCGCTGGCGCCGCTGAAGTTCGGTGTGGCCGGCGGCAGCCTGGTGTCAACCATCCGGCTCGACGGCAAGTCGAATCCGGTCAAGGCGGAGATGAAGCTCTCCGCGCGTCACCTGAAGCTCAAGGACCTGTTCCCGACCTTAGACGTGATGCGCACCAGCCTCGGCGAAATCAATGGCGATGCGGCTCTCACCGCGTCCGGCGATTCGCCGGCAGCCTTGCTCGGTGCATCGACCGGCGAGATCCGCGCAGTGATCAACCAGGGCACGATCAGCAAGTTCGTGCTCGAAGCGATGGGCTTGAACATCGGCAGTGTCGTCGTCACCCAGCTGTTCGGCGACAAGCAGGTCCAGCTCAATTGCGCGGTGGCCGATTTCGAGGTGAAGAAAGGCGTGATGCAGAGCCGCGCGTTCGTGGTCGATACTGAGGATGCGACGATTTATGTGAACGGCAACATCAACCTGGAGCAGGAAAAGCTGGCGTTGACGGTCCTGCCCGAAAGCAAGGGCGTGCGCCTGATCTCGCTGCGTGCGCCGCTGTACGTGAACGGTCCGTTCAAGAAACCCGACGTGGAAGTGGACAAGGGCGTGCTGGCGGCCAAGGCCGGCAGCGCGATTGCGCTCGGCGCGCTCGCGCCGGTGGCCGCCGCGCTGCTCCCTCTGGTCAATGTCGGACCGGGCGAGAAAAGCGAATGCGGCACGCTGCTGGCCCAGTTCAGCGAAAAACCGGCGGTCACGGCCGGAAAAAACCAGAACAATACCAGCGGAAAATAAGCGTCAGCGGGCCGCGCACAGCCGCTTGACGGTGCCGAACGCATAGCGCGCCGCGACGCCGTCGATGAATTGCATGAAATCGTGCGGCGACGCTTCGTTTGCGCCGTCCGAGATGGTGCGGATCACCGAGAACGGCATGCCGAACTCGAAACACACCTGAGCGACCGCCGCGCCTTCCATTTCCACCGCAAGCAATCCCGGGAATGCCGCCTTCAACTCCCGGTGCCGCTGCGCAGTGTGGATGAACTGGTCGCCGCTGGCAATCAAGCCGCGATAGACGCGCGGTGACGACAGGCGGAAGCGATCCCTGTCCTGCGCCGGCACGCTGGCATCCAGGTCGTGCCCGAGGAAGTCGTTTGCGGCGCCGGCCAGCATCTCGGTCAGGTGAACGTCGGTGGCGAAATGCGACTGCCCGAGCAAGGGTACTTCATGGCGTGGAAAAAGCGGTGTTGCATCAATGTCATGCTGCACCAGCGCATCGGCGACTACGATATCCCCAATCTGCACATCGCTGTCCACAGCCCCGGCAACGCCGGTAAACACGATATGCGAAACCCCGAAGCGTTCAATCAAAGTGGCCACCGTTGCCGCAGCGGCGACCTTGCCGATCCGTGACAGCACGCATACGGTCTCGATCCCCCACAAGCTGCCGCATACGTAGTCGCGCATGCCGCGTGTAACTGTTTGCTTGCCTTGCATGGCTTCAATGAGGCCGGCTTGTTCCTGGTGCAGTGCGCTGACGAGCCCGAGACGGGTGATTTGTTGAGACATCGACAATATTTCTTTGAGAAGATCAAAAAACCTGCCGGTAAAGCGGGCATCACCGATAGCGTATTGCCTTTCGATACCTTGGTGCAACTGCGACGGATAAGGTTTGCGGGGTTTTTTATATTGGGTTTGATATATAAGATTGGTAGTAGTGTTAACAACTGCCGTTTTCTGTGGATAACCCGGTAAACCAATAAAGAATCAATCGCTTAAGGCCTGTATAAAAAGCGGGATAACGGGTGTATGCGAAAAGGACAGTTTTTGAATAAAAAGCGGGCTGTGAACATCTGCCTGCCTTTTCCCCAACTATTCAAGCTGCTATCCAACGAGTTATCCACATAGGCTGTCGCGGCTTTCCAACAGCGGCTTGTCAGAATGTCCAGAATCGGCCGACGTTTTTTTCGAAACCGGTCAGTCAAACCATTTCCTTTTTTTTAACCGGCAGAGACAGGCGCGGCAGCGCCGTATGCGACGCCGAAGGTTTTCCGGTTTTTGATCTAGGGTTTATATATATGGATAGTAGTAAGAGTTAACGTCGTACGGTTTACGTGGATAAGCGGGTAAACGTTAATCTGATCAAGCAGTTAGCCGCGGGATAACACCTGAATAAGCACTGTATGCTGCAAGGAAAGATCTTGGATAAGAAACGCCTGTGCACAGCGATCGGTGTTTACTCCCAAACAAATCACGCGTTATCCCGGGACTTATCCACAGGCTGCTGTTCATCCATGCCACAAAGATTGCATTAATGAAAACACGGCAGCAATTGTCGGCTCGTTCCTGCGCTTGGCCAGTGCAATGAAGGACAGTTCGGTCGACAGGCTGACGGTGTCGGCGATCACCAGGCCATGCGCATGGGCTTCGCGCAACGCGATCGACTCGCGCACCAGCGACAGGCCGACGCCGGATTTCACCAGGTCGAGCATCGAGGGTTCCTGGTCGACCAGCGCGACCTTGTTTGGCATGACCTTGTATTGGGCGAAGGTTTTTGTCAGCAACCGGTGGTGCGCCGATTCCGGCGGCGTCCAGATCCAGGGCAGCTTCGCCAGCGCCACCCAGTCCTTGCCTGTCACCCGGTTGCGCCAGCCTTGCGGCGCCACCACGCTGTACGTGAATGAGGTCAGCGCCAGGTGATGGAATTCGCGACCGGGGGTACCGAGGTAGTAGCCGACGTCGAGGGCACCCGCCTTTACCTGCTGCAGCACCCAGCCCGACATGCCATGTTGTAATTGCGTCGCCAGCTGTGGATAGGTTTCCACCAGCCGTTTCAGGAACGCGCCGAGGCGGATGAATTCCGGATCGAGGATGGTGCCGATCGACAAGGTACCGGACAGGGTGGTGTGCAGCGCTGCCACCCCTTCGCGCAGTTCCGCCAGCGCTGACATCACCCGTTCCGCGTACGGCAGCAGCTTGGCGCCGTCGTCGGTCAGCGACATGCCGGCCGGCGTGCGGATAAACAGCACCAGGTCAAGACTGGCCTGCAATGCCTTGATCTGCAGGCTGACCGCAGGTTGGGTCAGGTGCAGCCGTTCGGCCGCGCGCGTCAGGTTGCCTTCGCGCGCGACGGTCACGAAAGCGCGCAGCTGGGTCAGGTCCATGGCGTACTCCCCGTTAGGTCTTTCATTATAAGCATTGCTAATATTGAAGTTGATAAGAACTCATTGGATTCCTCGCAAAGGCAAGGATATGCTGTCTAAAATCGTCAAACTGCCAAGGAATTCTTATGACGCAGCTCATCCAGCATTACATCGGCGGCCAGGTCGTCGAATCGACCAGCGGCCGCAAGCAGCCTGTGTACAATCCCGCAACCGGTGAAGTCAGCGCCGAAGTGGTGCTGGCCAGCGTCGAGGAAGTGAATGCCGCGGTCGATGTGGCGCGCGCCGCCGCGCCGGCCTGGGCCGACACCGCGCCGCTCAAGCGCGCACGCGTGCTGTCGAAGTTCAAGGAATTGATCGAGAAGCACCATGACGACCTGGCCGCGGCGATCACGCGCGAGCACGGCAAGGTGTTTTCCGATGCGAAGGGCGAAGTGGTGCGCGGCCTGGAAGTGGTGGAATTCGCGACCGGCATCACGCAGCTCATGAAGACGCAATTCACCGACAACATCGGCGGCGGCATCGACAACTGGCAGCTGCGCCAGCCGCTCGGCGTCACCGCCGGGATTACGCCATTCAACTTCCCGTTCATGGTGCCGATGTGGATGGCACCGATCGCCATCGCCACCGGCAACAGCTTCATCCTGAAGCCCTCCGAACGCGACCCGTCGCCGTCGCTGATGATCGCCGACCTGTTCAAGCGCGCCGGCCTGCCGGATGGCGTGTTCAACGTGGTGCAGGGCGACAAGGTAGCGGTCGACACGCTGCTGCATCATCCGCAGGTCAACGCGATTTCCTTCGTCGGCTCCACCCCGATCGCGGAATACATCTATACCGAAGGCGTCAAGCGCAAGGGCCGGTATCCGATGCGGGTGCAGGCGCTGGGCGGCGCGAAGAACCATCTGGTGGTGATGCCGGATGCGAATCTCGAACAGGCGGTCGACGCGCTGATCGGCGCGGCCTACGGCTCCGCCGGCGAGCGCTGCATGGCGATCTCGGTCGCGGTCGCGGTCGGCGCGGTCGCGGACAGGCTGGTCGAAGCGCTGATCCCGCAGGTGAAGGCACTGAAGGTCAAGAACGGCATGGAAGCCGATGCGGAAATGGGCCCGGTAGTCACCGCGCAGCACAAGGACAAGATCGAAGGCTATATCGAGGACGGCGTGCGCGCCGGCGCCAAGCTGGTGGTCGACGGCCGCGGGCTGAAGGTGGCGGGGCACGAGAACGGCTTCTTCCTCGGCGGTTCCCTGTTCGACCATGTGACGCCGGACATGAAGATCTACAAGGAAGAGATTTTCGGACCGGTGCTTTGCGTAGTGCGGGTGCCCGACTTCGCGTCGGCGGTCGAACTGATCAATGCGCATGAATACGGCAACGGCGTAGCGCTGTACACTGCGGACGGCAATACCGCGCGCGAATTTTCGCGCCGCATCGAAGTGGGCATGGTCGGCGTCAATGTGCCGATCCCGGTGCCCATGGCCTGGCATTCCTTCGGCGGCTGGAAGCGTTCGATGTTCGGCGACCTGCATGCGTACGGCGAGGAAGGCATCCGTTTCTACACCCGCTACAAGTCGGTGATGCAGCGCTGGCCGGATTCGATCGCGAAGGGCGCGGAGTTCACGATGCCGGTCGCGAAGTGACGGCGGCTTCCAGGCGCGCGGCGCCTGGAGACGCTGTCGTCATCCCCGCGCGGGCGGGGATCCAGCCAGGACCGGCGTATCGACATCCGCTAGCCGGTGGCAGATGAAGCTCGGTCGACACGAAGAGAAGGACAACCCATGGAATCCGCAGGTAAATACGATTACATCATCATCGGCGCCGGCACTGCCGGCTGCGTGCTGGCGAACCGCCTGGCGCAGGACGCCGGGGTCTCCGTGCTGTTGCTTGAAGCGGGGCGCAAGGACGATTATCTCTGGATCCATATTCCGGTCGGCTATCTCTACTGCATCAACAATCCCCGCACTGACTGGCTGTACCGCACCGAAGCCGACGCCGGCCTGAACGGCCGCAGCCTGATTTATCCGCGTGGCAAGGTGATGGGCGGCTGCTCGTCGATCAACGGGATGATCTACATGCGCGGCCAGGCGCGCGACTACGACCTGTGGGCGATGCTGACCGGCGACGACAGCTGGCGGTGGGACAATGTGCTGCCGGTGTTCAAGAAGACTGAAGACCATCACCTGGGAGCAAGCGAATTCCACGGCGCGGGCGGCGAATGGCGGGTCGAGAAGCAGAGGCTGTCGTGGGAAATCCTCGATGCCTTCCGCGACGCGGCGGCGCAGTGCGGGATTCCGAAGACCGACGATTTCAACCGGGGCGACAACGAGGGTTGCGGGTATTTTGACGTGAACCAGAAGAAAGGCTTGCGCTGGAATACCGCCCGCGCATTCCTGAAATCCACAGAAGGCCGCAAGGGCCAGCTCGACATCATGACCGGCTGCCATGTGAAGCGGCTGCGGATCGAAGCGTCGGCGCAAGGACCGGTCTGCAAGGGCGTGGAATTCACCGGCGGCGGTACCGAATGGTTCGCCGAGGCAGCGCGCGAGACGATCTCGACGGCCGGCGCGATCGGCTCCCCGCAGATCCTGCAGCTGTCCGGCATCGGGCCGGCGGCGCTGCTGCAAAAGCATGGCGTGCCAGTTGTGGTCGACTTGCCGGGGGTGGGCGAGAATCTGCAGGATCACCTGCAATTGCGCATGGCATTCAAGGTGCATGGCGTCAGGACGCTGAACACGATGGCCAACAGCTGGTTCGGAAAGATGCAGATCGGCATGCAGTACGTGTTCACGCGCAGCGGACCGATGTCGATGGCGCCGTCCCAGCTTGGTGCGTTTACCCGCTCCGATCCGTCGCAGCAAACGGCGAATGTCGAATACCACGTACAGCCCCTGTCGCTGGAAAAGTTCGGCGAGCCGCTGCACCCCTTCCCAGCATTCACCGCCAGCGTGTGCAACCTGCGCCCTACCGCGCGCGGCCATGTGCGCATCGCCTCCGGCGATCCGTTTGCCGCGCCCAAGATCACGCCGAATTACCTGAGCACGCCGGAAGACCGCAAGGTCGCTGCGGATTCCCTGGCGCTGACACGCAAGATCGTCGCGGCCCCGGCATTAAAGAAATACGCGCCGGAAGAATTCAAGCCGGGCATGCATTACCGCACCGATGAGGAATTGGCGAAAGCGGCCGGCGATATCGGCACCACCATCTTCCATCCGGTCGGCACCTGTAAGATGGGGCGCGCGGATGATCCGTCCGCAGTGGTCGACAGCCGGATGCAGGTGCGCGGCGTGAAGGGCTTGCGGGTTGTCGATGCGTCGGTGATGCCGACTATCACCTCCGGCAATACCAATTCTCCCACCATCATGATCGCCGAGAAGGCGGCAGCATGGATACGCGCGGCGCGCAATGCGCCGGGCGAGGTTGTGCAGCGCGAGGTGCTGCCGGTTACGGAAACCGCATAGGTTTATGCATTAAATGCATACTTCAATGCCAACAAAGCATTGGATTTGTCACATGACATTCTACTAACCTGCGGTTTTGGTGGTCTGCCTTCCGGCCTGCGCATGCGTCGCTTTGCTGGCGTGAGCATGCGTTGCCAGGCTGCAGTCGAGTGCAGGACTCTTCGCGTCCCGCATCTGGACGGACCGGGAGGAGCCAGACCATGTCTCTCCGCGCGCAGGTGAACGCATGTCCCGACACGAAGAATTCATCCTTGGTAACGCCACCTTGCATCTGCAACTGTCGACAGCGCTCGCGGTGATGACGCAACTGGTCTGCAACGCATCGTGTCCGCCGACCGCGCAACAGCTGTCGGATTCCCTGAATGTGTCGCTGCGCTATCTGCGCAAGCTGTTGCGCGCGCTTGCCGCAGGCGGATTGCTCGAGCCGCATCCGCGCCGTGCGGATACCTGGATCTGTACCCGGCCGCCGCACACCGTGTCGCTTGCGGACATCTATCATTCGCTGGCCGTGGAAGACAAAGACACGCCGGCACCTTTCATCCCTGTTGCGCAGCCTGACGCCAGCACATCGACGGCCGAGCTGTTGATGATGCAGGCAACAATGGCGATCAACCAGGTCGTGCTGCAGCATCTGCAGCGCTTCGATCTCGGCCGGCTGAAGATTGCCGAGTCGGCGCAACTGTACACGGCATCGTTGCAGGAGAAGGCGATGCGCAGCGTTGCAGCACTTTCGGAGGAGCGCGCGGACCTTGGCGCAAACTTCGAAAGCGGTACTGACCGGTTTCCTGCTCCACGTGGTGCACGAGCGTTGCACCCGCCATCTTCGCCGGGCTGCAGCGGCTTGACTTAACCACAAGCAATTATTTTTTCTTCATGCTAACATCGCGCGGGTGCCTGCCATTCGTGCGAGTCATGTATTGATGCAGGCCAAACAATCGGCGGATGCGCAGTCCGCTGTATTGCCACCCCCCTAGTCGTACTGTGTACTGTGCATCAGCGTAATGCACGTTCTTTGGTTATTGGCCGCAAGACTTGGTTTGCGGCGGCAGGGAGCGCGAAGCGCTTTCCCTCTACAGTCAACAGGGAGAACCCATGGCGGATGTGGTTTTGGAGACGCGGCAGCTGACGAAGGAATTCAAGGGATTCACTGCCGTCAACAATGTCAGCCTGCAAGTGCAGCGCGGGCATATACATGCATTGATCGGCCCTAACGGCGCCGGCAAGACAACTTGCTTTAATTTATTGACCAAGTTCCTGGTGCCGACGTCGGGCCAGATACTTTTCAATGGCAAGGACATCACGATGGCAAAGCCGGCGCAGATTGCGCGGCAAGGCATCATTCGTTCCTTCCAGATTTCCGCGGTGTTTCCGCACCTCTCGGTACTCCAGAATGTGCGCATCGGGCTGCAGCGGCCGCTCGGCAATTCTTTCCATTTCTGGGCCAGCGAAAAGAAGCTCAATGCGCTCAATGACCGCGCGATGCAGCTGCTGGCCGAGGTCGACCTGGAAAAATTTGCGGACACCATCACGGTGGACCTGCCCTACGGCCGCAAGCGCGCGCTCGAAATCGCGACCACGCTGGCGATGGAGCCGGAACTGATGCTGCTCGATGAACCGACGCAGGGCATGGGGCACGAAGACGTGCATCGCGTCACCGAGTTGATCAAGAAAGTATCCACTGGACGGACTATCCTGATGGTGGAACACAACATGAGCGTGATTGCCGGCATCAGCGACCGCATCTCCGTGCTGCAGCGCGGAGCAGTGCTGGCCGAAGGCACGTATGACGAAGTATCGAAGAACCCGCAGGTGATGGAAGCCTACATGGGCACCACCACCGGCGCACTGGAAGGAGCGCATTGAATGGCTGGATCAGCAGCGGCATTGGAAATCGCCAACCTGCACGCCTGGTACGGCGAGTCGCACATTCTGCATGACGTGAATTTCTCGGTGAACCAGGGCGAGGTCGTCACGCTGCTCGGACGTAACGGCGCCGGCCGCACCACGACGCTGCGCGCGATCATGGGATTGACCGGCGCGCGCAAGGGCTCCATCAAGATCAACGGCACGGAAGCGATTGCCATGCCCACTCACAGGATTGCCCATCTCGGCGTCGGCTATTGCCCGGAGGAACGAGGTATTTTTTCGTCGCTGTCGGCCGAGGAAAACTTGATGCTGCCGCCTGCAGTGTCAAAGAACGACCGCGGCATGTCAGTCGAGGAAATCTACGACATGTTTCCCAATCTCGCCGAGCGCAAGGCCAGCCAGGGTACCCGCCTGTCCGGCGGCGAGCAGCAGATGCTGGCAGTGGCGCGCATCCTGCGCACCGGCGCACGCCTGCTGCTGCTCGACGAGATTTCCGAAGGCCTGGCGCCGGTGATCGTGCAGGCGCTCGCGCGCATGATCACCATGCTCAAGGCCAAGGGCTACACCATCGTGATGGTGGAGCAGAATTTCCGTTTCGCCGCGCCGCTGGCCGACCGTTTCTATGTGATGGAGCACGGTCAGATCGTCGAGACTTTTGCCGCGTCCGAACTGGATAACAAGATGCCCGTGCTGCACTCGCTGCTCGGGGTATAAGCAAGCCACTAAGTTGGTCTGTAACCTAGGAGATCGTAATGAAATTGAAAGCCATTGCACTTGCAGTATCCGCCACCTGCGCCTTTGCTTCAGGAAACGCGTCCGCGCAGATTTCGGGCGATGTGATCAAGATCGGCCTGCTTACCGACATGTCCGGCCTGTATGCCGACATCGACGGCCCGGGCGGCGTCGAAGCGGTGAGGATGGCGATCGCCGACATGGGCGGCGCGATCAACGGCAAGAAGGTCGAGTTCATCTATGCCGACCACCAGAACAAGGCCGACATCGCCGCCTCCAAGGCGCGTGAATGGTTCGACCAGCAGGGCCTGGACATGCTGCTGGGCGGCACCAACTCCGGCGCCAACCTGTCGATGGCAAAAGTCGCCGCCGAAAAGAAGAAGCCCTTCATGTCGATCGGCGCCGCATCCGCCCGCCTGACCAATGAAGAGTGCTCGCCGTATACGGTGCACTATGCGTATGACACCGTCGCGCTGGCCAAGGGCACGGGGGCGGCAATCGTGAAGCAGGGCGGCAAGAGCTGGTACTTCCTGACCGCCGACTACGCGTTCGGCGCATCCCTCGAGAAAGACACGGCCGACGTGGTGAAAGCGGCCGGCGGCAACGTGGTCGGCAGCGTGAAGCATCCGCTGTCGGCATCCGACTTCTCGTCCTTCCTGCTGCAGGCACAGTCGTCCAAGGCGCAGATTCTCGGCCTGGCCAATGCCGGCGGCGATACCGTCAACTCGATCAAGGCGGCCAACGAGTTCGGCATCAACAAATCGATGAAGCTGGCCGGCCTGCTGATGTTCATCAACGACGTGCACGCACTCGGTCTGAACCTGACGCAAGGCATGTACCTGACCGACGGCTGGTACTGGGACCTGAATGACGACACCCGTAAGTGGTCCAAGCGCTACTTCGAGAAAATGAAGAAGATGCCGTCCATGCTGCAGGCAGCGGACTATTCCGCAACGGTGCATTACCTGAATGCGGTGAAGGCCGCCGGTACCGACGATGCCGACAAGGTGATGGCGCAGATGAAGAAGACCAAGATCAGCGACTTCTTCGCGAAGAACGGCGAGATCCGTCCGGACGGCCGCATGGTGCACGACATGTACCTGATGGAAGTGAAGAAGCAGGCCGAGTCGAAGTATCCGTGGGACTACTACAAGGTGGTGCAGACCATCCCCGCAGCGCAGGCGTGGACCACCAAGGCCGAATCGAAGTGCGCCTTGTGGAAGTAGTTTGACGTGACCCGGATGGCGCACGCCGCCATCCGATCGCATCAATCGCAGCAAGCATTCCCTTCCCGGCGACGGGTGGGGAATGGCGAGCGCGGTCCGTCTCCGCGCTTCGCCTTTCTTTCAGCAGCAACTTATTCTTACTGTGCCTATGGAAATATTCGGCGTCCCCCTGCAGGCCATGCTGAGCCAACTGCTGCTCGGCCTGGTCAACGGTTCATTCTATGCGATGCTTTCGCTTGGCCTCGCAGTCATCTTCGGCCTGCTCAACGTCATCAACTTCGCGCACGGCGCGCTGTACATGATGGGCGCCTTTTTCGCGTGGATGGGACTGAATTATTTCGAGATCAATTACTGGGTG
>NZ_DASPLS010000085.1:0-83419 GCF_035627455.1 Noviherbaspirillum sp. | reverse complement strand
CACGTCCGATGCCGACACCACCAGCTGGTTGGCCTGGCGCGCGTTCTCCGCATTCTGCTTCACCGTCGACGTCAGCTCCTCCATCGACGACGCCGTCTCTTCCAGCGAGCTGGCCTGCGATTCGGTGCGAGCCGACAAATCGGCATTGCCCGAGGCAATTTCGCGCGACGCCACGCCGATCATTTCGGTCCCGGAGCGTACCTGGCCGACCGTATGGGCAAGGCTTTCGTTCATGAGCTTCAGCGCCGCCAGAAGCTGGCCGGTTTCGTCGCGTGAGGTGATTTCGATATTCTGTGAAAGATCTCCTTCGGCGACTTTTCGCGCAAGTTGCACGGCCTCGCCTAGCGGAATGGAGATTGCACGGATCAGCCAGACGCCGATCAAGCCAGCGAGCGCCACGCCGAACACCATGGCGGCGATCGAGATGTTACGCACGATGACATAAAGGCTCTGCGTCTTTTCGTATTCGGCCTTCGCGATCCTTTCCTGCAGTCTGATCAGTTCATCCACATGTCCCTGGAAACCGGCATACAGCTGGCTCATCGGTCCCTGCATCAGCTCCATGGCCTGCTGCACATTCGCGGATCGCAATGCCGCCACCGTTGGTTTCAGGCCCTCCTCGACAAACTTCCTGCGCGCCTCGAAAGCCTTTGCCGCAAGCGCCTTTTCCTCTTCGGTCAACGAAGTCGCCATGAACGCCTCCCAGATCTTGCCGATCTCGACGATGCGTTTGTCGACCTCATCCATCTTCTTGTTGACGACGGCAGGGTCGCCGTTCATCGACTCTGCCACCGCCATCCGGTTGTCCCCGATGAGGCGGACGATGGTGTTCAACTGCCCGATTGGAATAAGCCGGTCATCGTAGATTGTCTGCAGGGAGTTGTTGGCCGCATTCAGGCTCACAATGCCAACAACACCGCCGCCGACGAGCAACAGCGACAGGAAGGCGATCACGAAGATCAGCCGCGCTTTGATGGTCAAGTTTTTCAGCATCGTCCCTACCCCCTTTTTATTGTTGGGAGGCGCGCCGATACTGTGCCGGCGAGCCTTCTATCTCTTTCCGGATTCTGCCGCCTGCAAGGCAGGCCTGCGGCGGTCCTACGCCGCGATCTTTTCGATCAATCCCATTTCCGCACTGGACATCAGCTTGTCGATATCGACGAGGATCAGCATGCGCTGATCGATGGTGCCAAGACCGATCAGATAGTCTGTATTCAGGGCGGTCCCCATTTCCGGCGCCGGCTTGATCTGTTCATGCGATAGCGTGATCACATCCGACACACTGTCCACCACCATGCCGACGACTCGTCCCGCGACGTTCAGGATGATAACCACCGTGAACTGGTCGTAAGTCGGTTCGCCGAGATGGAACTTGATGCGCATGTCCACGATCGGCACGATGATGCCGCGCAGGTTCACCACGCCTTTGATGAAGTCGGGTGCATTCGCAATTCGGGTCACCGTTTCGTACCCGCGGATTTCCTGTACCTTCAGGATGTCGATACCGTACTCTTCCTTGCCGAGAGTAAAGGCGAGATACTCCTGGCCGGCGATATCGCGATCGGATTTTTCCCCATTCGCCGGAACGATCGATTGAACGGTTTGTGTCATGTTAGCTGTCCCTTGTCAGGAAAAAATGGATTCATCGGCGGTAAGCTGCCGGCTCGAACGCAGCAATGCCGCCACGTCAACGATCAGAGAAACACCGCCGTCGCCGAGGATGGTGGCACCGGAAATACCGGCCACCTTCCGATAATTGGATTCGAGGTTCTTGACGACGACCTGTTGCTGGCCGACCAGATCGTCGACGAACAGCGCCGCCTTCCTGCCGTCCGATTCGAGGATCACGACAATGCCCTTGGACGGATCGGTGAACCGCGGCTCGATGCCGAACATCTGGTATAGCGGGATCAGCGGGAGGTATTCACCGCGCACCTTGACCACGCGGCCCTGGCCGGTAATTTCCTTGACGTCCACCGGGTCGGGCTGCAGCGACTCCACCACGTAGCCGAGCGGCAGGATGTAGACCTCCTCGCCGACCTTGATCGACATGCCGTCCAGGATCGCGAGGGTAAGCGGCAACGAAATCGAAATCGTGGTGCCGAAACCTTTCGCCGACCGGATGTCGACGACGCCACCCATCGCAGTAATGTTCCTCTTCACCACGTCCATGCCGACACCCCTGCCGGACACGTCGGTCACCACTTCCGCGGTGGAGAAGCCGGGTGCGAAAATGAGCTGCCAGACGTCGGCATCAGGCATCGTGTCGCTGACCGGCAGCCCCTGCGACTTCGCCTTGGCAAGGATCTTCTCCCGGTTCAGCCCGCCACCGTCATCCGTCACCTCGATCACGATGTTGCCGCCCTGGTGCCCGGCGGACAGCGAAAGCTTGCCTGTCTCGCTCTTGCCCGCCGCGCGGCGGATTTCCGGCATTTCGATGCCGTGGTCAATGCTGTTCCGAACGAGGTGGGTAAGCGGGTCCACGATGCGCTCGATCAACCCCTTGTCGAGCTCGGTCGCCGCCCCGTGGGTGACGAATTCGATACGCTTGCCCAGCTTGGACGCGAGGTCGCGCACCATCCGCGGGAAGCGCGAGAACACATAATCCATTGGAATCATGCGGATGGACATCACCGCTTCCTGCAGGTCGCGGGTGTTGCGGGTCAACTGGCTGACGCTCGCGAGCAGACGTTCATGCACCATCGGATCAAGGGAGTTGGTGCGCTGTTCGATCATCGCCTGCGTAATCACCAGCTCGCCAACCAGGTTGATCAGCTGGTCGACCTTTTCGATGCCGACCCGAATCGACGTCGTTTCTGAATTATGCACCGTCTTGTCCGGCTCCCGCCTGGCGGGTGCCTTCTTTTCCTGCACAGGGGCTGGCGCCGTTTCGCGCGCCGGCAGCGCAGGGGGCGAAGCAGGCGGCGGCATCTTGCCCGCCTCCCTCGCCTCCTTCATCTCTTGGGTTTCGAAATTATCGAAGAAGCCGTAGCCCTGCACCGCTTCCTGCGCGGCCTTGCTCGCGGCCTGCTGCTCCGTCGGGCTAAGCGGTTCGAAGAAACCGTAGCCCTGCGCTGCCTCCTGCGCTGCCTTGGCCTCGGCAGCGGTCATCTGCCGCGCGACCGGCTCTTCGGTAATCTTCAGGTCGTTGGGGTCGAGGATGAAAGAGCAGATCGCGATGATCTCGTCGGCGCTGCCGTTTCCGGCAAGCGTAAATACCGTCCGCTTGTCGGCCAGCGTTTCCTTGCTGATCGTCCCGAGAAGGCCGAGTTCGTCCATGATGGCATCGACGTCGCGGTCGGCTATTGCCGGAAGCTCAATGCGGAACTGCCTCTGGGCCCCGCCCTGCTCGGGTTCAGGCGTCGCCGGACGCCGAGGAGCGATGTCAAGTGAGGCGGTAGGAGCTGCCTTGGGAACGCCGCCCTGGGACAAGGCTTCGAGCATCATGCGCGCGTCGGCGACCGCTTCCTGGTCGACCGGCGTATGCAAGCGGTGTCCGTCAAGCTGCATCTTGAGCACGTCCTTGGCCACCAAAAAGGCATCCACGTGCTCGGCCAGTAATGTCATCTCACCCTTGCGGATCTTGTCGAGCAGCGATTCAAGGACGTGCGTGACTTCGGTCAGGTCTGTCAGGCCGAACGTGCCGGCGCCGCCCTTGATGGAATGCGCTGCGCGAAAGATCGCGTTCAGGTCGTCTTCCCCAGGTGCGGCGACGTCGATCGCCAGGAGCAGCTTTTCCATCTCAGCGAGGAGTTCTTCGGTTTCATCAAAGAACACCTGGAAGAACTGGCTCATGTCAATGGTCATTTTGGGACTCCGTCATCTTTGCTTGTTCTTTGGCTGGTCGTACGTGACGGCGTTAGCCAATGACTTTTTTCACGACCTCGGTGAGACGTTGCGGGTCGAACGGCTTGACCAGCCAGCCATTGGCGCCGGCGGCCCGCCCCTTGTTCTTCATCTCGTCGCTGGACTCCGTGGTCAGCATGAGAATAGGCACCTTCTGATAGGTCGGCAAGCCGCGCAGCGAACGGATAAGCGTCAGACCGTCCATGCGCGGCATGTTCTGGTCCGTCAGCACCAGGTCGAAAACCTGGGCTTTCGCCTTGTCCAGGCCATCCTGTCCATCCACTGCCTCCGTGACCTGGTAGCCGGCCGCCCTCAGGCTGAACACCACCATCTGACGTAGTGAGCCCGAGTCGTCCACTGCCAATATCGTCTTTGCCATCGTTATAACTCCTGCTATTTTCCATGTCCGGGCCGGCTGCCCGCATTACCCGAAATTCATTTCACTTCAAAAGAGCTCGATGTCGCCGCTTTCCATGTGCGTCTGGCACACGGCTTTCCACAGCGCGCTTTCGAGCTTCACGCTTTGCTCTTCGAGCACCTTGTTAATGCTGTTTAGTGTCGCGATGATTTCTTCGGCATTGCTTTCCGAAATAGTGGAGCTGCCGGATCCGATGCCGCCAAGGACTTCTCGCAATCCCGTCACTCGCCTGACGGTACGCCCGATCAGCTGGCTGGTCATATCCTGGAACTGCAGTCCGGTGACGGCAGCGTTGACGTGCTTGCCGATCTCACTATGCTTGGCCTTGATTTTCTCGGCAATTTCAGGCGTCGGCTTTGACCCCGACAGCAGCAGGTCGATTGCTTCCTGTTGCGCGCTGATGGCCTCGTGAATGGCCATGAAGCTGGCGCCCAGCTTTTCGATGGCCTCCCCGAGCAGAAAGCTTGTCTGCACCAGGTCGGTTTCGACTTCGGTCAGATGCTGAGTACCATGATCCGACAGGTTGGATAACAGGTGCTTGACCTGCGTGCCCAACGTTTTTTCACTTGTCATTGTCCTGTCCCCACACCGCTCAAGCGCAAAGCCGCAGGCGATATGTTCTCACTGTGCGGCGGCGCCACCTCTGGTCTGCGCCTCATTGGAGACCTCTACGGTTCCCCCGTCCCTCGACGCGGATTCTTCCGTCTTCTTGTTCATTACGATAATGCTAATACGGCGGTTTATCGGATTGAAGGGATCCTGTCTGTCGAACAGAACGGCTGACGACAGGCCGACTACCCGCAACACCTTCGTTTCGTCCATCCCCCCGGCGATCAGCGCTCTGCGCGATGCATTGGCGCGGTCCGCCGACAATTCCCAGTTACTGTACCCCTTCTCTCCACTGGCGTACGGCGTGGCGTCGGTATGTCCGGACAAGCTGATCCGGTTGGGCACATCGTTCAAGGCCTTGCCGATCTCCAGCAGGATTTCCCTAGTATAGGGCTGCAACTCTGCTTTCGCCAGTGCAAACATGGGACGATTTTGCTCGTCCACGATCTGTATGCGCAAGCCCTCCGTTGTAATATCGAGCAGCAGCTGCTTCTTGAACTGCCTCATCGTCGGCCGCGATTCGATCACATCTTCGATCTTGGCCTTGAGAGACTTCAGCCGGGCCAGCTCCGCCTTTTCCAGCTCCTTCTCCGCCTCGCGCAGATGGGCAGCCTGCAGATTGTAGGTCTTCTTGACGTCGACATCGTCTCCCTTCTTGACCTGTCCATCTTTACGCGTCAGGTCCTTGCCGCCGCCCTGGATCACACTGGAACTGTCACCCGCTCCGGACCCGCCCGACATTGCCACCTTTAGCGGCGTCTTGAAGTAATCGGCGATCCCCTGCAGGTCGCCCTTCGCAGTCGAGCCCATCAACCACATCAGCAGGAAGAACGCCATCATCGCCGTAACGAAGTCGGC
Source organism: Noviherbaspirillum sp. (assembly GCF_035627455.1). Classification (GTDB taxonomy): domain Bacteria; phylum Pseudomonadota; class Gammaproteobacteria; order Burkholderiales; family Burkholderiaceae_D; genus Noviherbaspirillum. Next base: position 77,688 of record NZ_DASPLS010000085.1, on the reverse strand, counting down.
GTACGCAATCTTCCACGCACCGCCGTGATGGCCGCCGCCGCCCTTCTTAACGCGTTTTACGATAATCGGCCGTAAGCCTTCGTCCGCCATGTCGGTTCCAGCTAATGATCAGTTCTATTTCGACTTGGATTGCTTGATGTGCTCTTCCAGTTCGGCAAACGACGGACGCTCTGTGGAGAACAATACCTTGCGGCCGAACTCCACCGCGAGCGCAGGCGCGTAACCGTTCAGGCTCGCCAGCAATGTCACTTTGACGCACTGGAACATCTTCGTGGACTCATGCAGCTTCTGCTCCAGCAGGCTGGACAACGGACCCACGAAGCCGTACGCGAGAAGGATACCGAGGAAGGTACCGACAAGCGCGTGCGCGATCAGGATGCCCAGTTCCGCCGGCGGCAGGCCGACCGATTCCATCGTATGCACCACGCCCATCACGGCGGCCACGATGCCGAATGCCGGCATGCCATCACCCAGCTTGGCAACGCAGTGCACGGGAATCTCGCCCTCGACATGGTGGGTATCAATCTCGTTGTCCATCAGGTTTTCAATCTGGAAGGCGTCCATGTTCCCCGACACCATGAGGCGAAGGTAGTCGGTCATGAATTCGATAATGTGATGGTCGGCCAGGATGCCCGGATACTTGCTGAAAATGGGGCTTTCCTCCGGCTTCTCGATGTCACCTTCGATCGACATCAGGCCTTCCTTGCGCACCTTGCTGAGGATTTCGAACAGCAGGGTCATCAATTCCATATACAGCGCTTTTGTATACTTGGACCCCTTCAGGACCGTAGGAAGCGCCTTCAACGTAGCCTTGATCGCCTTGCCGTTATTCCCGACGAAGAACGCACCTGCAGCCGCGCCACCGATCATGAGCAGCTCAAGCGGCTGAAACAAGGCGGCGAGATGGCCGCCCGACAGCACAAAGCCGCCGAAGACGGATCCCAAAACGATGATATATCCGACAATGACTAACAAGGGTACTAGCTCCGGTCGTTAGAAAGCGCTTTCTACAGGCCAACATTTTGCCAATTCACCCTCCGCTTCACAACTGGAAAGTACCGTATGTGGCAGAACGGCCTGAAGACGCCATTCACAATGGTTACGACCAGCGGGGACAAAACTTGAGCAGGAGATTGCTCGACGCGGCAGTCAGCAGATGCGCCAGCCATACAGTGCCGGCCCGCTCCCGACAGGGTGGACCGTAATGTCAGGCGCCATCCCGGGAATGGGAAACTCGTGACTCAGGAGCAGCGCGCCGGCTCTCATTTCCGACTTTGCCTTGCACCAGAGAGAAGGCATGGCGGCAGGCGACAGATAGGCAAACACGACGTCGTAGCACGCCAGATCCAGCTTCTCGTAATCGCCACGAATGAAACGCGCCCGGCTGCGCCGGAATCGCGCGCGCATTGCGCTCGCCAACCACGGCAACGGAGCCAGCTCAATTCCTGTGACCTCACTCTCCGGACGCGCCTGCGCCAAGTGCATGGCAAAGCCACCAAATCCGCTGCCGATATCGATTACGCGCAGCGCCCTGCCAACCGGCAGCAGCGCATTGACCGCCTCCCAGGCCTGACGCGAGGAAGGATAGTACGGAACCTGGGTGCGAAAGGTCGTCCAATAAAGACAGAGAAGTAACAGGAAGGCGACGAGAAAGATCCACGATGGCAGCTGAAGCGCACCGAAAGTCACGAGCGCAACCGGGAAAACGAACTGAATTCCCGGCCACCAGGGCGCTAGGGAAGCGTATCTGGTAATCATTGCAGCAACTGTGCCTTGCGCGAGCGCCGCAAGCACGATCGGAAGCTGCGTTTCTGTTAGCACCGCCAGCGTATGAGCAAATGCGAGAACCAAGGCGAATGCTGCAGCCTGAATGATCAGCGCCCTGAGGGCTGGCGCTCTCAACACAGTGGCGCGCGAAGGTACACCTCCCATGATCGACCTTCGCAAAAACTGGCGAAACGCGAAATCAGGCCTGCGCGGGGGATGCAGGTCGCGCCGACTCTTCCTTCGACTTCTTGGTCTTGCCGGCGCGGGAAGGCATATGGCAGAGGCCACACACATAATCCTGGTGCAGATCGAGGCGATGAACGACAAAATCGCCTCCGCACTTGCTGCAGGTTGCCGTTTCCAGCATCTTGCTTTCGAAGAAGCGGACCAGCGTCCAGGCTCTGGTCAGGGAAAGCACCGGCTCGCCGTTCGCATCCGGCTCGACCTGCTCAAGATACAGCTTGTATGCCTTCATCACCGCTTCGATGCCGGAGATCTGGGCGTGCTCGACGAGGTACTTGTGGATATTGATGAACAGCGAAGAATGGATATTGGGTTGCCAGGTAATGAACCAGTCGGTCGAAAACGGCAGCATGCCCTTCGGGGGCGACACGCCCTTGAGCTCCTTGTACAGCTTGAGAAGGCGTTCGCGGGACAGGCTGGTCTCGGACTCAAGCAGCTGCAGGCGCGCGCCGAGGTTGATCAGCTCGATCGCAAGCTGGATTTCCTGCGCTTCCGATACCACGCTCTTCTTAGCCATGCTGACCTCGTGTCATCCGGACTTCCATGAAGTAATTTTATTATTCTGTCACAGACAATCAGGAAATTTCCTCGACCTGCTGCCCGGCCATCAGAATTGCCGCGTGCGAATGAGCCAGCCCGCGGTCTTTGTTGTAATTTGTCAACATCCCAAGGATAGCACCATCATCGAAGCGAAAGCGCGCCAGCATCATGTTGGTGCCGGCCAACTTGAGAATCTGAGCGTTATTCAAGCTTTCCAGCATGTCAGCAATTTCGGCGCTAATACCCAGTCGAAAAACTGCGGATGCCTTGTCAGAACGAATCATTTGTTGCGCGAGCATCAAGTAGCTCAGATTCGCGTCACGAATTTCCGCCATCATGTCGTTCGTGCTCATAGTTCATCCCTTCGTTTACTGACGTCCGGGACACGGTTTTATGCCCGGTGAGATGCATTCTGAGTTCGAAGTTGCCTAAGGAAAATAAGATGTGCGCTGTATTTTTCGTAAGACGCGCACAGGCGCAACCCGTAGGCGTTTGTCTTACAAACGCCAGGCAGCACCGACCCCGCATCTGCGAGAAAGCGCGGAAATGGCTTCAGGCTTGGCGTTGCGGCGCTTTAACTGCGGCAGCTACGCCTGCGTGCCAATAGTTAATTTTTGTCAAATTGCTCTTTTTATTCGATTTCTTGATCGCAATAAAGTGTGTTTTTCGATCCGTTCGAAGAATCCGGTACGGCTTATGTGTTGCTTATCGGCCGCATTTTTCAAAACTTTAGGGTTCCGGCAAATTTTTTTTATCTTCCAGCCTCCCCATAACTTTCATTAACGGCGGGAGCACCCTGCTATTTAGGCTTGCCGAATAAAAAGATCTGAGAAAGTGGTGCTCAGCGCCGGCCATTGCTCCATTCGCAACACCTCCCTCCCGCTCTTATCAGAAACAAATCCAGCAAGTAAAACGAGGCGCGTATCCCTACGGGCACTTTTCCTCGGCTCATCTTGTCTTCATCACTGCGCATCCCCTCCGACACGGATGTCCTGCAAAGATCATTTTTTCAACGCCCGGCCGACGCGACGATGAGAGCGAAGCCCTGCCGGCATGCATCAGAGGAACCCGCCAATGAGCGCTGTGCTTCAACCCCACCACCCCGAATTCGACACTGCCGACATCATGGCCGGCCTCTATGGCGACGGATTCATCGGACTCAAGGGTGCGTTCGACCGCGCCTGGGTGCAGCAACTACGAGAAGACATCGACCGCCTGTTCGCCGAAGCCCTGCAATACCCTGGCGGCGCACTCGCCCGCGGGCCCAATCGCTTCTATGTCGAGATCCATCCGGAGCGCATTCGCGGCTTCGCCGACCTCGTGACGCATCCGTGGGTGGTTGCCGTCTGCGAATCCATTCTTGGGCCGGACTACAAGGTGGTGGAAGCGGGCTTCGACGTTCCCGGCCCAGGCGCCGCAGACCAACCCTGGCACCGCGACTTCCCCTCTCCGGAGGCGACCCGGGTAGGCCGCCGCCTGAACTCGCTTGCGTTCAACATAACGACGGTGGACGTCACGGAAAACATGGGCCCGTTCGAAATCGCGCCAGGAACCCAATGGGACGACATTTCCGGCTGCGACAGTGGCATGTTCCCGCCAAAGTCGCTTTATCACCGCTATCAGGCGCGTGCCCAAACGAAAATGCCGAAGATGGGGGACATTTCGGCTCGCTCGGCTTTGACGATCCACAGGGGAACCGCGAATCGTTCAACGCAGGCGCGCCCGGTATTCGTGCTCGGCGTGGATGCACCCGACGCGCGCAATGGAGAAAAGCACGACCTGCAGGTAACCCGTGCGTATTACGACCGCCTGCCGGAACAGGCCAGGCGGCACCTTGCTTGCCGAATCGTCGATAGTCTTGAGCCTATCGTACAAGCGCATACGATCGAGGGGCTGGTGATGGGCGCCGGCGAAGCTTGACCTTGGCACCGCTTCAGATAACAAAAAAGCCCCGTGAGGGGCTTTTTTGTTGCAATCTGGCGGAGACGGAGGGATTCGAACCCTCGATACAGGTTTAAGCCCGTATGCTTCCTTAGCAGGGAAGTGCCTTCGACCTCTCGGCCACGTCTCCACACGTCAAGCAGTCTGACTGCACCGCTTCAGTGAAGTCACGCATGATAGCGACTCATGCGCACTTGGTCAATGAAAGTCTGCTATCGGCTGGACTTTGCTCAAGCCTTTTCCAGGTCGAATGCCTTGTGCAGCGCGCGAACCGCGAGTTCCATGTACTTCTCGTCGATCAGCACGGAAATCTTGATTTCGGAGGTGGAGATCATCTGGATATTGATGCCCTCTTCCGAAAGCGTGCGGAACATCTGGGATGCGATACCGACGTGGCTGCGCATGCCGACGCCGACCACGGACACCTTGGACACCTTGGAGTCGCCGACGATGCTGCCGGCGCCGATGTGTTCCTTGACGCTCTTGTTGAGCACATCCATCGCCTTCACATACTCGCCACGCGGCACCGTGAAGGTGAAGTCGGTCTTGCCGTCGACCGACTGGTTCTGGATGATCATGTCGACTTCGATGTTTGCGTCGGCAACCGGCCCCAGGATCTGGTACGCGATGCCCGGCTTGTCGGGCACACCCAGCACGGTAATCTTCGCTTCGTCGCGATTAAACGCGATACCGGAAATGACGGCTTGTTCCATGTGTGTATCTTCCTCAAACGAAATCAGGGTGCCGGAATTGGCTTCCTCTTCCAGCGGCATGAGCGGATCCGTCAGCGACGACAGCACGCGGGTCGGCACCTTGTAATTACCGGCGAATTCCACCGAACGGATCTGCAGCACCTTCGAGCCAAGCGAAGCAAGCTCCAGCATTTCCTCGAAGGTGACGGTCCTCAGGCGGCGCGCTTCGGAAACCACCCGTGGGTCAGTCGTGTAGACGCCATCGACGTCGGTATAAATCAGGCATTCCGCCGCCTTCAGTGCAGCGGCCACGGCAACCGCGGAGGTATCGGAACCGCCCCGGCCCAGGGTCGTGATGTTGCCCGCGTCGTCCATCCCCTGGAAGCCGGTGATGATGACGATCTTGCCCTCAGCCAGATCCTTGCGCACGCGCGCATCGTCGATCGACTGGATGCGCGCCTTGGTAAATGCGGAGTCGGTCTTGATCGGCACCTGCCAGCCGGCATACGAAACAGCCTGTTTGCCGATGCTCTGCAATGCCATCGACAGCAGTGCTACCGACACCTGCTCGCCGGTCGATGCGAGCATGTCGAGCTCGCGCGGGTCCGGCTGCGGCATGATTTCCTTTGCCAGTGCGATCAGACGGTTGGTTTCGCCGGACATCGCGGACGGAACCACGACGATCTGGTGGCCAGCGTCATGCCACTTGGCGACGCGCTTGGCGACATTCTTGATGCGCTCGGTCGAGCCCATCGAAGTGCCGCCATATTTGTGGACGATTAAAGCCATAACGGATTGGAAATGCGCTGAAAAAATGAAGAATTTTTGAAGAAAATCAACCTTTTACTTTACCTGCTGCAACGCAGGATGGCAAGTGGCAGGCCGATGAAATGGTGCCGGATGACGCGAAAAACCGATAAAAATTGCGCCGGATATTATGTAGCGATGTCTTTCTCCCAACGAAGGCGCACAAAAGGACATGCGTTAGTCGGCACGTCCTTCCAGTTCATCCCGATGCCCGCCGCGAATACGAGTCTTGCGGATGCGAGGACAACAGGCAGCCGCCTCCGTTCCCATGCCGGAATGTCGAGTTCCTGATAATGATGCTTCAGGCTGCGCGTCGGGCGGTCCGGCGCCCGCTTCAATTTCTCGCCGCCGCTGCGGTAACGGATCTGGAGGTCCTGCCGGCGCAGCCAGCCGGCTTCGATGCCCTCTTCCGCGCTTTCGAAATGGAGGCTGCCGCCGAAAGCTGGAAAACTGATGCTTTGCTCGCCTTGCCAGCGGAAAGTTATCGGCTCCGCACATGTAATGGCGTCGGGTGAACGCGCAATGAGGTGGATGCGATTGCGATGACGCCTGATCTCGCAATCGGGGTGGACAATACACACTTGCGCATCCTCCCGCGCCGCCAGAAGCTGCACGCGCATCTGCGCAAGCCATGCGGTTGCCGGCAAACGCACCCGGTGCCGGGCAAACCAGTGGCGCAAAAGGTTTTCCATCCGGTCTTCGTTCAACTGCCGCAAGCGGTCCAGGTCAATGCTGTCCCCGACTGCACAAGCAGACAAATCGGCGGCGGCGAGTTCGTCGAGCAAGCGCTGTGCGGCACGGAAGTGCCCGGCACTGCGCACGATGCGCTGCTCGAACCCCGGGAAATGCACCGCAAGCGAGGGAAGGATTTCATGGCGTAGTGCATTGCGCGCGAAGCGGATATCCGCATTCGACTCGTCTTCAACGTGTGCGATTCGATGCTGCGCGACGTAGCGCTCAAGATCGGCGCGCGCCAATTCAAGCAGCGGGCGTCCAAGTACCGGCAACGGGCCGCCAAGGAGGCGCTGCGCTTCGTTGAACGGACTCATCCCGGACAACCCGACCACGCCGGCACCGCGCAGCAATTGCAGCAGCACCGTTTCCACCTGGTCGTCCTGATGGTGGGCAGTAAGCAGCAAGGGGACGTTGTACTCGCGACACAGGTCACCCAGCGCAGCGTAGCGTGCTGTGCGCGCAGCCTGCTCGATGCCGTCGCCGCATGTCTCGACCTGCACCCGGCGCGCATCGAAGCGGACGCCGAGTGCCCCGCATGTCCGTTCACAAAGCGCAAGCCAGCGGCCCGCGTTCAAACTGAGTCCATGATGGACATGAAATGCGAACAGCTCGACGCCCTGTCGCCTCGCCCACGCGTGCGCAAGATGCAGCAGGGCCGAGGAATCAAGCCCGCCACTGTAGGCGATCGCGATGCACGGCGCAGAAACAGAAACGCGCGCCCGGATCTCTCCCAGCGCGCGTTCGAAAGCGTCCGGCACCGACGCTGCCTGCCCGGTTGTCACACTTATTCCGACGGGCTGATTTCCTTGAACTTGCCGTAGCCCATCAGCTTTTCATGGCGTGCGGCGAGCAGTTCCTTGGGCTTCAGGCCTTGCACCTGGCGCAGCGAATCGGCCAATGCGCGCTTGAGCAGAGCGGCCATCTGTTTCGGGTCACGGTGTGCGCCGCCCAGCGGCTCATTGACGATCTTGTCGATCAGGTTCATCGCCTTGAGCCGGTGCGCGGTCAGGCCGAGCGCGTCGGCGGCATCGGCCGCGCGTTCCGAAGTCTTCCACAAAATGGATGCGCAGCCCTCGGGCGAAATCACGGAGTAGGTGGCGTATTGCAGCATCAGTACCACGTCGCCGACGGCGATGGCGAGTGCGCCACCGGAGCCGCCTTCGCCAATAATGGTGGCGATCAGCGGCACCTTGAGTTCGGCCATCACGTAGAGGTTGTGGCCGATCGCCTCCGACTGCCCGCGTTCTTCGGCGTCGATGCCGGGGAAGGCGCCGGGCGTATCCACGAAGGTGAAGATCGGCAGGCCGAACTTTTCCGCCAGCTTCATCAGGCGCATCGCCTTGCGATAGCCTTCCGGTTTGGGCATGCCGAAGTTGCGCATCGCCCGCTCCTTCGTGTCGCGGCCTTTCTGGTGGCCGATCACCATGCAGGGCTGGCCGTTGAAGCGCGCGAGACCGCCGACGATAGAGAGGTCATCCGCGTAGGTGCGATCGCCGTGCAGTTCATGGAAGTCGGTGAAGATTTCGTTCACGTAATCCATCGTGTACGGCCGTTGCGGGTGGCGCGCGATCTGGGATACCTGCCACGGCGTCAGCTTGGCGTAAATATCCTTGGTGAGCTGCTGGCTCTTCTTCGAGAGCCGCTCGATTTCTTCGGAGATATCGACTGCGGAATCGTCTTGCACAAAGCGCAATTCTTCGATTTTTCCCTCGAGCTCGGCGATGGGCTGCTCGAACCCGAGAAAAGTTGTCTTGCTCATCGTGCCTCCTTATTCAACAACACGAGATAGATTCAGTACACGACTGGTGCTGAGTCGAGGCTGCGCCATAGATACCACGTCGCTACGGTGCGCCACGGCTCCCAGTTTGCTGCGACTTCGCGCGCGTCGCTGCGCGAGACCGGTTCGCCGGAAAAATAATTGACACTAATGCCTTTGAGCAACCCGAGGTCGTCCAAGGGCAAGATATTGGGCCGGAGCAGATTAAATATCAAAAACATCTCCGCTGTCCAGCGTCCGATGCCGCGGATCTGGATCAGTTCCGAGATCACCTCTTCGTCGTCCATCTCCGCCCATTTGTCGGCATGGACCCGCTTGGCTTTGAAGTGATCAGCCAGATCGATCACATACTCCGCTTTTCGTTTTGACAAGCCGCATCCGGCCAGTGTTTCCGGCCCCGCTTTCAAGACCTGGGCCGGCGTGCATTTCGGGCAGACTTCGAGGAAGCGCTGCCACACTGCTTCGGCGGCCTTCACCGAGATCTGCTGACTGATGATCGAGCGCGCAAGCGTGGTGAACGCCTCTGCCCGCCCTTCAAGATGCATGTCGCCGAACTGCGGAATGAGCTTGCGCATGATGCGGTCGCGCTTCATCAGCTCTTCCTTCGCATCATGCCAGTACAACGGGACGCCCGCGGCCGCGCCGCTGTGTTGGGAGATCGCCATCGCGCTTACGCCCTTCGCCACTCTGTCACGCCGCCCGGCTTGTCCTCGAGGACAATGCCATTGGCGAGGAGGTCGGCGCGGATGCGGTCGGCCTCGGCAAAATTCCTGGCCTTCTTCGCCGCGGCGCGCGCTTCGATTTGTGCGGCGATTTCTGCTTCGCCCAGGCCGCCCTGCCCGCTGCTGCCCGGCGCCGCTTGCAGGAATTCCTGCGGCGCACGCTGCAGCAGCGCGATCGTGCCGGCGAGCGCCTGCAACTGTCGCGCCAGCGCCGGCGATTTCGACTTGTTCACTTCGTTGGCCAGGTCGAACAGCACGGCGATCGCGACCGGCGTATTGAAGTCGTCGTTCATCGCTTCGGCGAACTTCGCGGCATGCGCCTCGTTCCGGTCCAGCGGCTGGCCGTCCGGCGCGACTTCCTTGAGCGCTGTGTAGAGCCGCGTCAGCGCGTGCTTCGCATCGTCGAGGTGGACGTCGGAGTAATTGAGCGGGCTGCGATAGTGGGCGCGCAGGATGAAGAAGCGCACCACCTCCGGGTCGTACTTTTTCAGCACGTCGCGAATAGTGAAGAAATTGCCGAGCGATTTCGACATCTTTTCGTTGTCGACACGGATGAACCCGTTGTGCATCCAGTAGTTCACGAACGGGTGCTTGTGCGCCCCCTCGGATTGCGCAATCTCGTTTTCATGGTGCGGGAATTGCAGATCCTCGCCGCCGCCGTGGATGTCGAACTGTCCGCCAAGCAGTTCGCAGCTCATCGCCGAGCATTCGATATGCCAGCCCGGGCGGCCCTTGCCCCATTTCGATTCCCATTTCACTTCATCCGGCTCGGATTCCTTCGCGCTTTTCCACAGCACGAAATCGAGCGGGTCACGCTTGCCGGTGTTGAGTTCGACGCGCTCGCCCGCGCGCAGGTCGTCGAGCGACTTGCCGGAGAGCTTGCCGTAGCCTTGAAAATCGCGCACCGAATAATTGACGTCGCCGTCGGCTGCCTTGTACGCGAGGCCGTTCTGCTCGAGCTTCTCGATCAGGCCGAGCATCTGCGGCACATACTCCGTGGCGCGCGGCTCGTGGTCCGGCTTTTGCACGCCGAGCGCTGCGGCATCTTCATCCATGGCGTCGATGAAACGCTGGGTCAGTTGCGAAATCGATTCGCCGTTTTCAACGGCGCGCTTGATGATCTTGTCGTCAATGTCGGTGATGTTACGCACATAGGTGACGTCAAAACCCGAACTGCGCAGCCAGCGTTGCACCATATCGAATACGACCATCACGCGGGCATGCCCGAGGTGACAGTAATCGTAGACCGTCATTCCGCATACGTACATGCGGACCTTTCCGGCTTGCATGGGGACAAAAGTCTGCTTTTCACGCGACAGCGTGTTGTAGATCTTCAGGGCAGTCATGGGCGTTTTTTTCCGTTTCGGCCTTGGACTGGTCATCCCCGGGCAGAACAGTCGTCTGTCTTTTCGGAACCCGGGTATGACGTGGTGCAACAGGGTCGCCGAAACCCTTTTGTCATGCGTATTTGATAAAATGCACGGTTTCGCTCCAGTATAACATTGATGAAACCGGCTCCCGCCGGCTGACAATCAAAGGCTGTACGCGCTTGGCGCGGATGCCACAGCACCGTAAGCGTGCGAATCCGCCGTGCGAGGGGTGACGGAAGATACACAATCGACAATCGTCTGTAAAGAGTAAAGGAAGCTGCGATGCAAAATACACGTCGGTACTTCATGCGACTGGCCGCTGCGCTGTCGCTCGGCATGGCATTCCACAGTGCCGGGGCGGCCGATGCGCCGCGCGTTGCGCTCAAGACCAGCATGGGTGAAATCGTGCTTGAGCTCTATCCCGAGAAGGCGCCGAAGTCCGTTGAGAACTTTCTGCAGTATGTGAAGAGCGGCCATTACAACGGCACCGTTTTCCATCGCGTGATCAGCAACTTCATGATCCAGGGCGGCGGCTTCGACAAGAGCATGAACCAGAAACCGACCAACCCGCCGATCGAAAACGAAGCGAAGAACGGCCTCAAGAACGAGCCATACACCGTTGCGATGGCGCGCACCTCGGCCCCGCATTCCGCCTCGGCCCAGTTCTTCATCAACGTGAAAAACAACAGCTTCCTCGATTACCCGGGCCAGGACGGCTGGGGCTATGCCGTATTTGGCAAGGTCATCAAGGGCACCGAAGTCGTCGACAAGATCAAGGCGGTGGAAACCGGGAGCAGCGGCATGTTCCGCGACGTTCCCGTCAAGCCGGTTCTGATCGAATCCGCAACCGTCGTCAAATAAAATCACTTCATACAAGGACCATCATGGCAGTCATCCTCACCACAAACTACGGCACGATCAAGCTGGAACTCGACGCGGAAAAGGCGCCGAAGTCCGTCGAGAACTTCCTCGCCTACGTCAACGCCGGCCACTACAACGGCACCATCTTCCACCGCGTGATCGACGGCTTCATGATCCAGGGTGGCGGCTTCGAGCCGGGCATGAAGCAGAAGCCGACCAACGAACCGGTCGAGAATGAAGCGAAGAACGGGCTGAAGAACGAGCCTTACACGGTCGCGATGGCGCGCACCTCGGCACCGCATTCCGCGACCGCGCAATTCTTCATCAATGTGAAGAACAACAGCTTCCTCGACTATCCGGGCCAGGACGGCTGGGGCTACTGCGTGTTCGGCAAGGTCGTCGAGGGCACGGATGTGGTCGACAAGATCAAATCGGTGAAGACCACCCGCACCGGCATGTTCGCCGATGTTCCGGTCGAGGATGTCGTCATCGAAAAAGCCGAAGTAGCCTGAGCGGACAGCTTGACCCGGATACAGGCATCGGAAAACGCACAATGACAGCAGCCCGGAAAGCGCAATCCGATACGGTTGCGCTTTTTGTTTCGGACGTCCACCTGCAGCCTTCACTGCCGCGGACGACGCAGGCCTTTCTCGACTTCCTCGGGCAGCATGCGACGAAAGCGCAGCAGCTGTATGTGCTGGGCGACCTGTTCGAATACTGGGCGGGCGATGACGACCTGGCTGAACCTTATCACCGGCAAATCGCCGAGGCGCTGCGCGCACTCGATTTGGCGGGCGTTGCCCTGTTCTGGATTCCCGGCAACCGCGATTTCCTGATCGGCAACGCATTCGCCGCCGCCACCGGCATGCGCCTGCTGCCCGATCCGTATATCGCGGAGATTGCGGGCGTACGCATCGCGCTTACCCATGGCGATGCGCAATGCACCGATGACCACGGCTACATGGCGTTCCGCGCGCAGGTACGCCAGCAGCAATGGCAGGCACAGTTCCTCGCGCAACCGCTTGCGCAGCGAAAGGCCATCATCGAAGGCATGCGCAGCGGCAGCCGCGAGGCGCAACGCGCCAAGGCCTACGACATCATGGACGTGAACCCGGCAGCGATTGCGGCATTGTTTGAGGAGACGAATGCGGACGTGCTGATCCACGGCCACACGCACCGCCCTGCGACGCATCGGCTGGAAGCCGGGGGCAGGATGCGCGTGCGCCATGTCTTGCCCGACTGGGAATGCGATGCGGAAGCGCCGCGCGGCGGCTGGCTCGCACTGGATGGCACGGGGAATGTGACTCGATTTTCATACGACGGCCGCACCCTCTAGCACCGCCACGGATTCCACGTAGGGCGGCGTGCACACGCGCCATTCGCCAGATGGCGGCACGAGCGCCGCACGCAACAAAGTTACGGCTCCCGCCTCAATCAGTCGAACTGCTTGCGAAAACTGTCGAACTGCTCGCTGAGGCGCTCGAGCTCGCCGCGCAGCAGTGCCACCTCGGCCTCAAGCTGCGCAACGCGATCCTGCCTCGGCGTTTCCACGCTCGCTGAAAATCCGGCCGCCGTTTCCAGCCGCTCCAGCATCTCCTCACCGCACAGCAGATGCGCGTACCGCGCTTCCTTCGTACCAGGCGCGCGCGGCAGGCGCGCGGCGAGCGGGGGATACTTATCGATCAGGAATTGCAGTGCCGCTTCCACGTCCGCCACCGAGGCGAAATCATGAAGGCGGCCGCTTCGGGACCGGATCTCGCCGGCAGTCTGCGTCCCGCGCAGCATGAGCAGCGTGAGTACCGCGAGCTTGTCCTGCTCCAGCGCCCACTTCATGCGCATCCGGTGTTCGTACTTGACCACGCGTGCGCCGGCCTGGCGCACCTCGGACACGAATTTCTTGTCCACCAGCCGCTGCAGCACCTCCTGCACCATCTCCTCGGACAGCGACATGACGGGATCGCGGCTGGACAACTGGTTGCAGCCATTGGTCAATGCGTTAAGCGAGAGCGGGTAGTTGTCAGGCGTGAGGGCCTCTTTCTCGGCAAGCACCGCTAGCACCCGCACCTCGAAGGGGTCGAGCAACATGGCGCCGTCCGGCTTCGCGCCGCCAGTTTCTGTTTCAGTCACATCCGCATCCTTATTCCACCAGCTTGTTAAGCTGTTCCGCATCGATCCTGCCAGCTTGCGGCAAGGCCTCGCAACCGACACCTGCGGCCTGCAATGCCGCGAGGATTTTCTGGATCTGCTGCTCCTGCGTGGCCGCGTGATCGATGAGCCTGTGCAACGCGGTCGACAAGGGATCCTCGTCGGCGTTCGGCGTCACACCGTAGGCGGCGAACACCCTGGCCGCTGCTTCCTCGCGTTGCTTGCCGGCGTCCTTCTGCACGATGTGCGCCGGGTTCCCTACCGCCGTTGCACCTGCCGGCACTTCCTTGACCACCACTGCATTCGAGCCGACCTTCGCGCCCTCGCCCACAGTGAACCCGCCCAGCACCTTTGCACCGGCGCCGATGATTGCGCCGCGCTCCAGCGTGGGATGCCGCTTGGCGCCTTTGCTGAGGGAGGTGCCGCCAAGGGTCACGCCCTGATAGATCGTGCAATCGTCGCCGACCACCGCCGTTTCGCCGATGACCACGCCAATACCGTGGTCGATGAATACCCTGCGGCCAATGGTCGCACCCGGATGGATTTCGATGCCGGTCAGGCCGCGCGCCAGATGCGAGGTGAAGCGGCCCAGCCATTTCAGGCCATGCGTCCAGCACCAGTGCGCCCAGCGGTGCATCACGATCGCATGCAGGCCGGGATAACAGGTCAGCACCTCCCACGCCGTGCGAGCGGCAGGATCGCGTTCGATAATGCTGGCGATATCTTCGCGGATGCGGTTGAACATGGAAACGATATGTTGGACGGGAGCGGTAATGTTAACGCCTATGCAGGGCCTTGCCTATGCAGCGCGGCATGCCTGCCTGCGTCAGCCTTGCCGATTGCGCATCATTTCACGACGCTTCTCTGACGCCGGGCCTCATACAGGCAGACGCCGGACGCTACCGATACGTTCAGGCTCTCGACCGAACCGTGCATCGGAATGCGCACCAGGGTGTCGCAGTTTTCGCGCGTGAGACGGCGCATGCCCTCGCCTTCCGATCCCATCACGAGGGCGGTCGCTCCGGTGAAGTCGGCGTCATACAGGCTTTTCTCGGCATCATCGGACGTACCTGTCAGCCAGACATCACGCTCCTTCAGTTCACGCATCGTGCGCGCGAGATTGGTGACGGTGATGTAAGGCACGGTATCAGCGGCGCCGCTGGCCACCTTGGCCGCCGTCGCGTTCAGACCGACGGCCCTGTCCTTGGGCGCGATGATGGCGTGCGCGCCCGCGGCGTCAGCCACGCGCAGACAGGCGCCGAGATTGTGCGGATCAGTTACGCCGTCGAGCAGCAGCAGCAGCGGCGGCCCCTCGATCGCGTCAAGCAATTCATCGAGGTTGCGCGCCAGCGACAGCTCCCCTGCCTTGGCCACCACACCCTGATGGCGATGGCTGCCCGCCATGCCGTCAAGGCGCTGGCTGTCGACATGGATGATGCGCACCTTCGCCGCCTCGGCAGCGCGCAGCAAGTCCTGCATGCGTCTGTCGTGCCGTCCTGCGTCGACATACAACTCTTCCACCGATGAGGCTTCATGACGCAGACGCGCCGTCACGGCATGGAAGCCGAAAATCATTTTGCTTTTCATGTTTTATCTTTTTTTCTTGCCGGTCTTGGCCCGGGCCTTGGAGGTCCGAGCGGTCTTGGCGGAGGCGGAACCGGAACGCGTGCTCTTGGTATTTGCCGTCTTCCCTGCGGCGGACTTGCGCGGCGGAGCCGCCTTCGCTTTCGGTTTGGCCTTCTTTTCGCGCGGCGGCTGCTCCACGTCCGCGCGGCGTGCGTCGTTCTTGAGCACGGTCCGGATGTCCGGCGTGTTAACCAGGCGCAGATCGATCTTGCGCGCATCGAGATCGACCCGGCTCACCTGGACGGTGACGCGATCGGTGAGCTGGTAGCGGATGCCGGTTCGCTCTCCGCGCAGCTCATGGCGCACTTCATCGTACTGGAAATAATCGGCGCCGAGTTCGGTGACATGCACCAGGCCTTCGATATACAGCGCATCGAGCTGTACGAAGATGCCGAATGGCGCGACGCCGGAAATCGTGCCGGTGAATTCCTCGCCCAGCTTGTCGCGGATGAAATAGCACTTCAGCCATGCCTCCACATCGCGTGACGCTTCGTCGGCACGCCGTTCATTCGCCGAACAATGGATGCCAAGCGCTTCCCAGATTGCGAGATCGCCTTCCTTGCGTTTCTTGCCCTCGGCCTTGTCCTGCGCGGCCATCTTGCGCGCAGCGGGCGACAGCATGGTGTTCAGGCGGCTGGTGTCGATGCCCTTGGGCTCATACCGCTTGCCTTGCAGGATAGCCTTGATCGCACGGTGCGTCAGCAAGTCGGGGTAACGACGGATCGGGCTGGTGAAATGCGCGTAGGCCTCGTAGGCCAGGCCGAAATGGCCGATGTTGTCGGGGCTGTACACCGCCTGCTGCATCGAACGCAGCAGCATGGTTTGCAACAGCACGGCATCGGGTCGCATCTTGATCTGCGGGATCAGCTCCGCATAATCCGATGCACTCGGATTGTCGCCGCCGCCCAGGCTCAGGCCCATCTGCTTGAGGAAGGTGCGGACCTGCGTCAGTTTTTCCTTCGACGGCGCCGCATGCACCCGATACATACCGGGATGCTTGTGACGGGCCAGCAGGTCGGCCGCGCACACGTTGGCGGCGAGCATGCATTCCTCGATCAGCCGGTGCGCATCATTGCGGGTGCGCGGCAGGATCTGCTCGATTTTCCCCGCGGCGTTGCAAACGATATAGGTTTCCGTGGTCTCGAAATCGATCGCGCCGCGTGCCTGGCGCGCCTTGAGCAAGGCCTGGAACACCTCATACAGGTGGAGCAGGTGCGGCACCAGCGTCTTGCGCCTGGCGGCTTCGGGCCCCTTGGTATTGGCCAGGATCGCCGCCACTTCCGTATAGGTGAAGCGGGCTGCCGAGTGCATCACCGCCGGATAGAACTGATAGGCCTTGATTTCGCCCTTGGCGGTAATGACCGCGTCGCATACCAGCGTCAGGCGGTCGACATCCGGGTTGAGCGAACACAATCCGTTCGACAACTTCTCCGGCAGCATCGGAATCACGCGGCGCGGGAAATACACCGAAGTGCTGCGCTCCAGCGCATCGTCGTCCAGCGCGTCGCCCGGCTTGACATAATGGCTCACGTCGGCGATCGCAACGATCAGGCGGTACGCATTGCTGCGTCCGATCTTGACCGGCTCGCAATATACCGCGTCGTCGAAATCGCGCGCGTCTTCGCCATCGATGGTGACCAGCGGGATGTCGCGCAGGTCGACCCGGTCGGCGAGGTCTGCAGTGCGCACTTCACCCGGCAGCTTGGACGCCTGCTTCCTGGCAGCGTCGGAAAATTCGTGCGGCACACCATACTTGCGCACCGCGATTTCGATTTCCATTCCGGGGTCGTCGATATCGCCGAGCACTTCGACGATCCTGCCCACCGGCTGTGTATAGCGTGACGGCTGCTCGACCAATTCGACGCTGACCACCTGGCCGCTCTTTGCCTTGCCCGGCGAGCCGGTCAGCAGGATGTCCTGACCGATGCGCTTGTCTTCCGGCGCCACGATCCAGACGCCGTTCTCGTTCAGCAGCCGGCCGATCACGTGGGAATTGGCGCGCTCCAGCACTTCGACGATCGTGCCTTCCGGTCGTCCGCGGCGGTCGGTGCCGACGACGCGGATCTGCACCCGGTCGCCATGCAGCACCTTCTGCATCTCCTTCTCGGGCAGGAAGATGTCGTCGCTGCCGTCGTCCGGCGTCAGGAAACCGTAGCCGTCACGATGACCGTTGACGCGGCCCTCGATGAAATTCGGCTGGTGGGCGAGTTGATAGGCGCCGTTCCGGGTCGGCTTGATCTGGCCATCACGTTCCATGGCATTCAGGCGGCGCGTCAGGCCGTCCATTTCATCAGGTTTGACATCGAGAGCCGCGGCAAGCGACTCCACGTCCTGTGGCGCGGCCGCGGTACGCAGGATGCCGAGAATCTCCTCCCGGCTGGGGATGGTGTAGGTGTAGTGGTTCAAATGGGTGTTTCAGTTCTTTATTTTCAATACAGAGGGTAGTGTAACGGACAGGGGTTGTATTTACCTAACACCTCGTCCTCGCATTTCGATCGAAGATTTTTCTTCGAGTGTTTGACATATCGAATTTTTCCGCTATAATCTTGGTCTTTCGCATCGCCCAGATGGCGGAATTGGTAGACGCACTAGGTTCAGGTCCTAGCGGTGGCAACACTGTGGAGGTTCGAGTCCTCTTCTGGGCACCAAGGTTAAAAAAGGCCCGCTTCGGCGGGCCTTTTCCTTTTCCGGCACGAAGAAAAGGCCTCTGCGCCCCTCCCCTGTGTCAGCCCTTGCCTCGACACCATGCCAGCATTCCCCTCCATCGACCGGCCTGTTCGCCGCCCCGGTTCCCGAAATCAAAAAACCCGTTGGTTTTGCCAACGGGTTTTCTTTTTTCTCGTCCACCTCCGGCAACATCAGAAGGTTTGGAGTCTGAAACAAACGCCAAGTTCTGCTTACGCGACTTCGCCCTTCTTCAGCCACGCGGCAAGCTGATGCGGCCGCAGGCTGTCGTATTCCTCGAACGGCTGATGAATCCAGGGATTCGTCGGCAGATACTGGTAATAGTAGTCAGGCCGCACCGAGGAACACGCCTTGCACCAGATGACCGCGGAGCGCACCTCGGTCACCGCCGGGAAGTGCTCCTTCAGGTGCAACTGCACGCGCTCCAGCGTAACACCGGAATCCACCAGGTCGTCGAGCAGCAATACCTTGCCCGCGAGCGTACCCTTGGTCATCGTGATGTGCTTCGCAATGTCCAGCACACCCTGTGTCATGCCGGCGTCCTCGCGGTAGGAACTGGTGGAGAGGATCGCCAGCGGCACGTCGAAAATCCGGGAAAACACGTCACCCGGACGCAGCCCGCCGCGCGCCAGGCACAATACCTGGTCGAACTTCCAGCCTGATTCATGCACCATGGACGCCAATCCAACCATCGCACGGTTGTAGTCGTCCCAGGAAACCCAGAGATCCTTATCGGTGGATACGCCAATCGCCTTGTCTGTCATGTCCGCTCCTGATCAAGCAAAGGGATGACGCAAGATGATCGTTTCTTCCCGGTCGGGTCCGGTCGACACCATATCGACCGGCACACCCACCAGTTCCTCGATCCGCTTGATGTACGCGCGCGCATTCCCGGGCAGCGCGGCGAGCGACTTGGCGCCCACGGTGGTTTCGCTCCAGCCGGGCATCTGCTCATAGATCGGCTCGCAGCGGCTCGCGTCTTCCGCGCCGACCGGGAACACATCCACGGTCTTGCCGTCCAGCTTATAGCCGGTGCAGATCTGCAGGTTTTCCAGCCCGTCGAGCACGTCGAGCTTGGTCAGGCACATGCCGGATACGCCGTTGATCTGCACTGAGCGGCGCAGCAGCGCGGCATCAAACCAGCCGCAACGGCGCGCACGGCCGGTGACGGTGCCGAACTCGTGACCGACGCTGGCGAGGTGCTTGCCGATGCCGGCGTCAGTGGGCAACTCGGACGGGAACGGGCCGGAGCCGACACGCGTGGTATAGGCCTTGGTGATTCCCATGATGTAGTGCAACATGTTCGGACCGACGCCCGCGCCTGCGGCTGCATTGCCAGCGACACAGTTGCTGGAGGTTACGAAGGGATAGGTGCCGTGGTCGACATCCAGCAGGCTGCCCTGCGCGCCTTCGAACAGCAGGCTGGCACCCGCCTTGTGCGCGGCATACAGCGCGCTCGACACATCGGCAACCATCGGACGGATACGCGGCACGGTCGACAATGCATCATCCAGGGTCTTTTGGTAATCCACCGGCTGCGCCTTCAGATAGTTGGCGAGCACGAAGTTGTGGTAGTCCAGGTTTTCGCGCAGTTTCTCGGCGAAGCGGTTTTCGTTGAGCAGGTCGGCCACGCGAATGGCACGGCGCGCCACCTTGTCCTCGTATGCCGGGCCGATACCCTTGCCGGTGGTGCCGATCTTCGCGGCGCCGCGAGCAGCTTCGCGCGCAGCGTCAAGCGCGGTGTGGTAAGGCAGGATGACCGGGCAGGCTTCCGACACCTTCAGCCGCGATGCCACCTCGACGCCGCTTGCCTGCAGCTTGTCGATTTCGCGCAGCAGGTCCGGCACCGACAGCACGACGCCGTTGCCGATGTAGCAGGCAACGCCGGCACGCATGATGCCGGACGGGATGAGTTGCAGCGCGGTCTTCTGTCCGCCGATGACCAGCGTATGGCCGGCGTTGTGGCCGCCCTGGAAGCGCACCACGCCCTGCGCATGATCGGTCAGCCAGTCGACGACCTTGCCTTTACCTTCATCGCCCCATTGGGTACCGATGACAACAACATTCTTTGCCATGCTATTAACCTAGTGTTTTAAGAGTCCAGTTTTCGTTTTCAAACACAACTGCGCGATCGCAGTCGAATTCATCCTGATCGTTTTCATGTCCGGGCAGCGCCTGTATCACCACCTCGCCCGCACGCCGCAACTCGGCGATCTTTTGACGCAGGGCCGGCTCCGTTCCCCACGGTGCACGGATTGCCTGCTTGCGTTCGGCGCCGGGCAACAGACGCGCCAGTTCGCGCAGATCCATTGAGAAGCCGGTCGCCGGCCGCGCGCGCCCGAAGGCTTCGCCCACATGGTCGTAGCGTCCGCCGCGCGCCACCGCGTTCGGGAGTCCAGGCACGTAAGCAGCGAACATCACGCCGCTATGGTAATGATAGCCGCGCAAGTCGGCCAGATCGATCGTCACGCTTGCCGCGCCCGCCTGCCGGGTCAGGTACTCCAGGTCGTCCAGGGCAGCGGCAATGCCGGGCAGGCCAGGCAGCACCTGGCGCGCACGGGCAATGGTCGATGCATCGCCGTACAAGCCGGGCAAGGCAAGCAGCGCCTCCCGCGTCGCAGCATCAAAATCCCGGGTCAGCGCCCGCAGCTCGGGCACATCCTTCGATTCCAGCAGCATGAACAGCTCCGCCTCCCGCTTCTGCGCCTTCGGATCGCTTGCAACGATGGCGCGCAGCACGCCCACATGGCACAGATCGAGGCGCACTTTGGAAATGCCGGCCAGGGTCAGCGACGCCAGTGCGAGCTCCTGGATCTCGGCATCCGCTTCCAAGCCGGCATGCCCATAGATTTCGGCGCCGATCTGCAACGGTTCCCGTGTCGCGTGCAGGCCGGAGGGCCGGGTATGCAGCACACTGCCGGCATAGCACAGGCGGGTCAGCGAATCGCGGTTGAGCAGGTGGGCATCGATGCGTGCCACTTGGGTGGTCATGTCGGCGCGGATGCCCATGGTACGGCCGGACAATTGGTCGACCAGCTTGAAGATCCGCAGATTCATGTCCTGGCCAGCGCCGGTCAACAGCGACTCGAGGTACTCGAGCATCGGCGGCATGACCATTTCGTAGCCATACAGCCGGAAGTTGTCCAGCAGGCTTCGGCGCAACTCTTCAATCTTGCGCGCCTCGGATGGCAACACGTCGGCAATGTTCTCGGGAAGAAGCCAGTTCGGCATGACAGGAAATACGGCTTAAGAATTAATATGAACCAGGCTCAGCGTCAGCAGGCCGCAAACAAAAACGGCCAGACCGACGAAACGGATCTGTCCGTCTGTCAGTCTGGCGATGCGATTAACGGTGTCGCGCCACTGGCGGGGAAACAGGAAGGGAAAAATGCCTTCGAGCAACAGCATCAGTCCCAACGCGACAGCCAAAGTGCTTTTCACGTGCGGCCCGCATTACTTCTGGCCGGCGGGCGCCGTTCCCGCCCCAGTGCTCTTGAAATACTTGAAGAACTCGGAATTGGGATCAATGACCATCATGTCATTGCGATTCTTGAAGCTGGCACGATACGCCTCGAGGCTGCGGTAGAACTTGAAGAACTCTGGGTTCTGGCCGAATGCCTGCGCGTAGATCTGGGTCGCCTTGGCGTCGCCGTCGCCGCGGATGTTCTCCGCTTCGCGATACGCTTCGGCCAGGATCACGGTGCGCTGGCGGTCGGCGTCGGCTCGGATTTTTTCCGACTCTGCCGCGCCGGTCGAACGCAATTCATTGGCGACGCGGGTCCGCTCGGCCTTCATCCGGTCGTACACCGAGGCGTTGATCTGTTCCACGTAATCCACGCGCTTCAGTCGCACGTCGATGATTTCCACGCCGATCTGCTTGGCTTCTTCGGCCACCTTCCTCTGGATGGCGTTCATCACCTTGCCGCGCTCGCCCGAAATCACTTCCCGCACTGTGCGCTTGGTGATTTCCTCGTTCAGCGCCGCCTTGATGATCTGCGACATGCGATCCTGCGCGCGGCGCTCGTCACCGGTGAAGCTGACGAAGTACAGACGCGGCTCGGTGATGCGCCACTTGACGTAGGCGTCCACCAGAATGTTCTTCTTTTCCGCGGTGATGAAGCGGTCGGCTTCCGGCGTATCCAGCGTCAGGATGCGCTTGTCGAGGAAAATCACGTTCTGGAAGGGCGGCGGCAACTTGAAGTGCAGGCCGGGCTCGTTGATCACTTTCTTGACTTCGCCCAGTGCGAAGACGATTGCGTACTGGCGCTGGTCGACCACGAACAGGGTCGACAGCAGTACCGACAGGATGATCAGTGCGGCGATGGTGTAGGAGACAAGGCGGTTCATCAGCGCGTCTCCCTGTCACGGGCGTCGCGGCCATCGCGGGTGCGCGAGTCCCTTTGTCGTGGAAGGTCCATGGATTGCAGTTGTTCCTGGGTCGGAGCCGGCGCCGCTGACTGGTTCGGCGCGGATGCTCCAGACGATTTCGTTGCCGATTCCGAGGCGACCTGGTTGATCAGCTTGTCGAGCGGCAGATAAAGCAGATTGCTGCCGCTGCGGCTGTCTACCATGATCTTGGTCGTGCTCGAGAAAATCTGCTGCATGGTGTCAAGATACAGACGGTCGCGCGTCACCGCCGGCGCCTTCTGGTACTCCACCAGCACCTGGCGGAAGCGGGCCGAGTCACCCTGTGCGTTTGCGACCACGCGCGAACGGTAGGCTTCGGCCTCCTGCAGAAGGCGCGATGCCGCACCGCGGGCACGCGGGATCACATCGTTGGCGTAGGCCTGGCCTTCATTCTTCTGCCGTTCCCGGTCCTGCCCCGCCTTCACCGCATCGTCGAAGGCCGCCTGAACCTGCTCCGGCGGCTGCACGCCCTGCATCGTCACGTTAGTGACCTGCACGCCGGCCCGGTAGCGGTCGGTGATCTGCTGCATCAACTGGCTGACGTCGAAAGCGACCTTTTCCCGCCCCTCGTAAAGCACGAAGTCCATCTTGCTGTGGCCGACGATTTCGCGGATCGCGCTCTCGGCGACCTGACGCACGAGCTCGTCCTGCTCCCGGTTGTTGAACAGCCAGTCGGAGGCATTCTTAAGCTTGTACTGGACGGCGAACTGGATGTCGATGATGTTTTCGTCATCGGTCAGCATCAGTGACTCGCGCGCCTGCTTGTTGCGAACGTTCGAGCGGTAGCCGACTTCCACCGTGCGCACCTGCGACACGTTGACCACCTCGTGGCTCTGGATCGGGTAAGGCCAGCGCCAGTTAAAGCCCGCGGGCGTCGAATGGCTGTATTTGCCGAAAGTCAAAACCACGCCGGTCTGACCTTCCTGCACGATGAAGAAGCCGCTGACGAGCCAAAGGAAACCGATAATGGCCAGGATCAGACCGATTCCGATACCCGCGCCGCGCGACTCGGGGTTGAAGCCGCCGCCGCCATCGCCCCGGCCGCCCTTGTTGCCGAAAAGGCGGTTCAGGCGCTGGTTGAACTCGCGCCAAAGCTGGTCGAGGTCAGGCGGACCGTCATTCGGTCTTCTGTCCTGGTTTTGGTTCTGGCCGTTGTCCTGAGAACCGCGTCCCCATCGAGGGTCGTTCAAGGAGAACTTCAGGCCGATTTTTTTGAATGGAGAAACAGGCATGCTCTCGCTATCCGGCTTTATTGTTAAAGGGTTGCAACGCTGGTTATTGTGAGTGCCTCTGACGAATGGGAACGCTAAGTCCGTATATCGTTATCGTGCGATTCCGTGACCGGCAGACGATCAAGATGCGCCACTGCGCCTGTCTTCGCGAATTCGGCGACGGCCCCGCGCAGCAAGTCAAGGCCCGTCCCAGTCTGGGCGCTTATGAAGACACGCCGGATTTTATCATATTCATCACGCTCCAAAGCCGGTTCCAGGCCCGCAGCGTCAATCTTGTTCCAGACCAGAATCTGCGGGATGTGGTCGGCTCCGATTTCGGCAAGCACAGCGTTGACCTGGTCGATCTGCTCCATGCGCACCGGGCTGGCGGCGTCGACGACGTGCAGCAGCAGGTCGGCATGAATCGTCTCCTCCAGCGTGGCGCGGAACGCGGCGACCAGCTGGTGCGGCAGTTCGCGGATGAAGCCGACCGTGTCCGAAATCACGATATTTCCGGCCTCGCCCAGATAAATGCGGCGGGAGGTCGTGTCGAGCGTCGCGAAGAGCTGGTTGGCGGCATACGCCTGCGCCTTGGTCAGTGCGTTGAACAGGGTCGACTTGCCGGCATTGGTATAGCCGACCAGGGAAACCGAGAACGTGCTGTTGCGGTCACGCGCCCGACGCTGCGTCTCGCGCTGCCGCTGCAGCTTGTCCAGACGCGTGCGCAGCATCTTGACGCGGTCGCCGAGCAGCCGCCGGTCGGTTTCGAGCTGGGTTTCGCCGGGACCGCGCAGGCCGATACCGCCCTTCTGACGCTCAAGGTGGGTCCAGCCGCGCACCAGGCGGGTAGCCAGGTGCTGCAGTTGCGCGAGTTCGACCTGCACCTTGCCCTCATGGCTCTTCGCCCGCTGCGCGAAGATATCGAGGATAAGGCTGGTACGGTCGATGACCCGGGTTTTCAGGTGGCGTTCAAGGTTGCGCTGCTGGGCCGGCGACAATGCATGATTGAAGATGACCAGCTCGAGCTGTTCGCGGGCGATCGCGTCAGCGATTTCGTCCGCCTTGCCGGAACCAACGAACAGTGCGGCGTCCGGGCTGGAGCGTTTCCCGGTGATGGTGACAGCCGGTTCGGCCCCTGCCGACTTGGACAGCAGGGACAGCTCTTCCAGGCTTGCGGTAAAGTCGCCCTTACCGAAATCTACGCCGACTAATGCAGCGCGCATAAGTGGGAAGGACGGGGTAGCGATGGATTATTCCGCGTCGGACTCGACATTGATGTTGACCGCACGGGCGGGTACCACTGTGGAAATGGCATGCTTGTAGACCATTTGCGTAACGGTATTGCGCAGCAGAACGACATACTGGTCGAAAGATTCGATATGGCCCTGAAGCTTGATGCCGTTGACGAGGTAAATCGAAACGGGGACGTGCTCTTTGCGTAAGGCGTTGAGGAACGGGTCTTGTAACAGTTGCCCTTTATTGCTCATGGCAGCTCCATGGTGTTGTTGTGATGTGGAGTTGGAGGCAACTCGAAGTATTTCAAGTGCCCCTCTATACAGTGAATTACGAATGTAATCGATTTTTGCGTTTCGTGCCAAGCGAAAGGCTATTTTTCGGATTTGGCAAAGGGATTCTTGCCTGAACGCAGTTCGATACGTAATGGAGTCCCGACCAGGGAAAAAGTTTCGCGGAAGTGCTTCTCCAGGTAACGCTTGTAATTATCGTCCAGCGCCTCCAGCGCGTTGCCGTGGATAACGACGATCGGCGGGTTCTGTCCGCCCTGATGCGCATAGCGCAGCTTGGGACGTATCGAGCCCTTGCGGCGCGGCTGCTGGTGCTCGACCGCCTCGATCAGCGCGCGCGTCAGGCGCGGTGTCGACAGTTTCGCCATCGCCGCCTCGTAGGCGGAATCGATCGATTTCAACAGCGGTCCGATGCCGCTGCCCTTGAGCGCGGAAATGAAGTGGAACTTCGCGAAGAACAGGAAGTTGAGCTTGCGCTCGATGTCCATCTTGATCTCGTCGCGCTTGTCGTTGTCCAGCCCGTCCCATTTGTTCACGCCGACGACCAGCGCACGGCCGGACTCCAGCACGAAGCCGGCGATATGCGCATCCTGCTCCGAAATATCTTGCTGCGCATCAAGCAGCAGCAGCACGACGTTGGCTTCGGAAATCGACTGCAGGGTTTTGACGACGGAGAACTTTTCGATCGCCTCGAATACCTTTCCGCGCCGCCGGATGCCGGCAGTGTCGATCAGGGTGTAGTGCTTGCCGTCGCGCTCGAAAGGAATCTCGATCGCATCGCGCGTCGTGCCGGGCATGTCGAACGCGATCACGCGGTCTTCACCGAGCAGCGTGTTGACCAGCGTCGACTTGCCGACATTCGGCCGGCCGACGATGGCGATCTTGATGCCCCTGGCAGCCGGATCCGGCTGTTCTTCCTGCGCCGGCCGCTGGGAGAGCGCAAGGTCAAGTGATTCGTTGACGAGATCGAGCACCCCGTCGCCGTGCGCTGCCGAGATCACGTAGGGATCGCCCATGCCGAGCTCGTAGAAATCGGCGACGACCGAGGTGTACTTCATGCCTTCGGCTTTGTTCACCACCAGCATCACGGGACGGCCGGACTTGCGCAGGAAATCGGTGATCGTCTTGTCGTGCGGCGTCAGTCCTTGCCGTCCGTCGACGATGAACACGACGACATCCGCCTCGACCACGGCCTGTTTCGTCTGCTTGGCCATCTCGTGCATGATGCCTTCCTTGGCAATCGGTTCGAAACCACCGGTATCGATGACCAGGAAGGGGCGTTCGCCCACGCGGCCCTCGCCATAATGACGGTCGCGGGTGAGTCCCGGAAGGTCGGCAACCAAGGCATCGCGCGACCGGGTGAGCCGGTTGAACAACGTGGACTTGCCGACATTCGGTCGGCCAACTAATGCAATAACCGGCTTCATCTAATTTTTAATCCGTTGCCAAGGCGACAAGCAGTCCCGCCCTGGTCTGAAAAATTGCGTTGTTCGGACCGGCCAGCGGGGATGCCGCGATCACCGGACTACCATCGGTGCCGGCCCGGGCAACCAGCGCGCCGTCTTCGCGCGAGAGGAAATGGATATAACCCTGGTAGTCGCCGACGGCCACGCTGCGTGCCAGCGCGACCGGGGTCGACAAGCCGCGATTGGCGAGCTTGTTGTTGCGCCACACGCCGCTGCCGGTATCGCGCGAGAACGCGTTGACCGTGCCCCGTTCGTCGGACGCATACACGTTCGTTTCATCCACGGCCACGCCGACGTCGCTCGACAACTCCTTCGCCCAGCGCGGGGCGCCGGTGGCGGCATCGAAACAGGCGACACGGCCCTGGTAAGCGACTGCGCAGACGTCGCGGCCGGCGACGAACGGCGCCCCGGACAGGTCCGCGATGCGCTCCAGCTCCGTGGTCCCCTTCGGGTCGCCAACCGCCACTTCCCAGCGCGGCCCGCCGTTGGTCAGCGCCAATGCGACCAGGCGGCCGCCCGGTAATGCGACGTAGGCAGCCGTTCCCGCGATCGTGATGCCGGGTGCGGTGCGCAGCGTCAGCGGCGGCGACGTGCGCTGCACCACCCAGCGCCGGGTGCCGGTCTCCGCCTCGTAGGCTGCGATGCGGTTGTCGACGCTGCGTACCACCACCAGCCCCTGCCCCACTGCGGGCGCGGAAAGGATTTCGCTCGATGCCTGGGTTTTCCAGCGCAGTTTGCCGTCGCCGTCGAATGCCATCAGGACGCCCTTTTCGGCCGCCACCGCCACCGTATTGCCGTCGCTGCCGACACCAGCGGTCAGCGGGGCACCGGCATTGATGCGCCAGATCGCCCGGCCGTTCGCGACGTCCAGTCGCGCAACGGTTCCGTCGGCCGCGGCGGCGAAGACGCTGTTGCCAACCACGGACGGCGTAAAGAAGAAGGTGCCGGCACTGCCGACGGAAGCCGACCAGGCTGTGCGGACCGCCAGGGTCTGTTTGAAATCCGCGAGCGCTGCCGGCGGGTTGCGCGGGGCCGGCTTGCTGGCGAACGGATTCAAGGACGAGCAACCCGCTACCATGGCGAGCACTCCGGCACAGGTCAGCTTTACCGCAATACGCATTTCTTCCCCTTGTTTAATTGTTATCAGGCGGCGCCTTTGGCCGGCACGCCGCCGAGAGCGTCCAGCTTCAACTGAATCAGCTGGCGGCCCGGGTTCTTATCGCTGGTCTTGTCGAGGGCCAGCTTGTAGGCGGCGCGGGCGTCGTCGATCTTCGATTGTGCAGCAAGAATGTCGCCGCGGCGGTCGGCAACCGCAGCCGCGAACTGCTCGGGGAAATCCCCCGCCAGCACCTTGAGCGCATCATCGAACGCCTTTTCGTCCAGCAGGACGCCTGCCAGGCGGATCTTCGCGATTGACTTGTATTCGTCGCTGCCATGCTCCGCCACCCATTGCAGCTGCGCCTTGGCGGTTTTCAGGTCGTTCGCATCGAAGGCACTCTTGGCCGCCGCGAGCGCGCCCATCTCGGCGTAGGCAGTGCCGCCGAACCTCGTGGTCATGTCTGCGGCAGCGCGCTGCACCCTGGCATTGTCCTTCGCGGTCACCGCGCGTTGCAACTCCTCGTACAGCTGGCCGGCCTGTGCAGCCTGCGAACGCTGGTAATAGTTCCAGCCTGACCAGCCGGCGTAGGCGGCCAGGACGATGATGAGCAGCCAGGTCACCAGGTTGCCATACTGGTTCCACCAAGCCTTGAGCGTCGCTAGTTGCTCTTGTTCTTCAAGATCGTATGCCATGATGTCCCGTGATTAGTGGTGATGATGATGGTGCGTCGGATCGTCGCACTCGTCGTCGCAAATAATGCTGTCCAGTACGAATTCGGCGACCGATTCGAACGGCACCGTCGTCTGATTGTTCTCGGCGTCGGCCGCACGCAGATTCTTGACCGCTGCCACGCCCTTGACAACCTCGTCCTCGCCGATGATGACCGCAAAACCGGCGCCGCTGGCGTCCGCGCGTTTCATCTGGGACTTGAAGCTGCTGCCGCCGACAGGCGACGCGCAATGGAGTACCACATCAAGGCCGCCATCGCGCAGTCGTTCCGCCACGACGAAGGCTTGCATCTGCGCTTCCTCGCCCTGATGCACGACGTACACGTCGCACTGGTTCGGTGCGAATTTTTCGCCGGATGCTTTCATCAGTTCCAGCAGGCGCTCGACGCCGATCGCAAAGCCGCAGGCCGGCGTCGGCTTGCCGCCGAACATCTCAATCAGCGGATCGTAACGCCCGCCACCGCATACCGTTCCCTGCGAGCCGAGCTGATCGGTGACCCATTCAAAGACGGTACGGTTGTAGTAATCCATGCCGCGCACCAGACGCGGATTGATGGTGAACGGGATGCTGTTGTGGCGCAGGATCTTCTGCACGCCCTCGAAGTGCGCGCGCGACTCGTCGCCGAGATAGTCGAGCAGCTTTGGCGCGCCGTTGACGAGCTCTTGCATCGTCGGATTCTTGGTATCGAGGATGCGCAGCGGATTGGAGTGCAGCCGGCGCTGCGCGTCTGCATCGAGCAACTCCTTGTGCTGCTCGAAGTACGCGATCAGATCGGCACGGTGCCGGTTGCGCTCCTCCGCGTTGCCGATGGAATTCAGCTCCAGCCGGATGTTCTGCAGGCCGAGATCGTCCCACAGGCGCTGGCACAGCACGATCAGTTCGGCATCGATGTCCGGCCCGGTGAAACCGAGCGCCTCGGCGCCGACCTGGTGGAACTGGCGATAGCGGCCGCGCTGCGGCTTCTCGTGGCGGAACATCGGACCCGCGTACCAGAGCCGCTTCGGGCCGTCGTAGGTCAGGTTGTGCTCGATCGCCGAGCGCACCACGCCGGCGGTGCTTTCGGGACGCAGCGTGAGCTGGTCGCCGTTCATGGAATCGACGAAGGAATACATCTCCTTTTCGACGATGTCGGTGACGGCGCCGAGTCCGCGCGCGAACAATGCGGTCGGCTCGACGATCGGCGTGCGGATCTGCTGATAGCCGTAGCTCTTCAACACCGATTGCACGGTGTTCTCGAACAGCTCCCACAGCGGCGCGTCGGCGGGCAGGATGTCGTTCATCCCTTTTACGCCGGCGATTTTTTCTGCTTTCTTGTTTTCAGACATGCTCATCAAAAGTAATGGACAGGCCGGTCATGCGCCGGTCGTCTCTTTCCCGTAACGGGTCTTCACATAGTCCAGCACGATAGCCTGGAATTCTTCAGCGATACGCTCGCCGCGCAAGGTCACCTTCTTTTCGCCGTCGACGAATACCGGCGCCGCCGGCGACTCGCCGGTCCCCGGCAGGCTGATGCCGATGTTGGCATGCTTGGATTCGCCCGGACCGTTGACGATGCACCCCATCACCGCGACATTCATGTTTTCCACGCCCGGATACTGCTTCTTCCATACCGGCATCTGGTCGCGCAGGTAGGTCTGGATCCTGTCGGCGAGCTCCTGGAACACGGTCGAGGTCGTGCGGCCGCAGCCCGGACAGGCAATGACCATCGGCGTGAACTTGCGCAGCCCCATGGTCTGCAGGATTTCCTGCGCCACCACGACTTCCCTGGTGCGGTCGCCGCCCGGTTCCGGCGTAAGCGAAATGCGGATGGTGTCGCCGATGCCTTCCTGCAGCAGCACCGACAGTGCCGCCGTCGACGCGACGATGCCCTTGCTGCCCATCCCCGCCTCGGTCAGGCCAAGGTGCAACGGATAGTCGCAGCGTCGCGCGAGCTCGCGGTACACCGCAATCAGGTCCTGCACGCCCGACACCTTGCAGGACAGGATGATCCTGTCGCCGGCCAGGCCGATTTCTTCGGCGCGTTGCGCGTTTTCGATGGCGGACGTGACCAGCGCCTCATACATCACCGCTTGCGCATCCCACGGCTCGGCGCGCTTCGCATTTTCATCCATGATGCGCGCCAGCAGCGCCTGGTCCAGGCTGCCCCAGTTGACCCCGATGCGCACCGGCTTGTCGTACTTGCATGCGACCTCGATCATCTGCGCGAATTGCGTGTCGCGCTTGGCGCCCTGGCCGACGTTGCCGGGATTAATGCGGTACTTGGAGAGCGCCTTCGCGCAATCCGGGAAATCGCTCAACAGCTTGTGGCCGTTATAGTGGAAATCGCCGACCAGCGGAACGTCCACGCCCATCTTGTCGAGCTGCTCGCGAATGGCGATCACTGCGGCGGCGGCTTCCGGATTGTTCACCGTGATGCGCACGAGTTCGGACCCGGCGCGCGCCAGGTCCTTGACCTGGATCGCGGTCCCGATTGCGTCGGCGGTATCGGTATTGGTCATCGACTGCACCACGACCGGGGCGTTGCCGCCTACGGCCACCTCGCGCGCGCCGTAACGGATCGCCACCCGGCGGGTCTTGTGGCGGGCAAGCGGACCGGAAGGAATAGGTGTAGAGATGGGTGCCATGCAGGTCTTACTTCAGGTTGAGGCGGGCAACGTTGCTTCTCGAGCCCGATTTCAATTCAAGGGGTGTGCCGCGCAAGGTCGCGTCCACGCCGGCAGCGTTGCCGATGACGACGGATACCGGTTCGGTCACTTCTACATTTTCCGTTTCACCCGCCTTCACCACGCGCGATACGATCACGCCGCCGTTGCCCGCCCGGCGCACCTCGACCCATGAATCTTCGCGCGCCTTGATCTGCAATGCGTCCTTGCCGACGGCTGAAAGCGATTCCGGTGCGGCTGCGGGCGCCGGCTTGGCTTCGGATGCCGGAACCGCAGGTACGGCGTCCTGGGCGCCGGCCGGCGCGGTAGCGGCAGGAGCGGGATTGGCGGCCGCAGCAGCCGGTTCCGCATGGCTCTCGTCCTTCCCCGGGGCTGGCTGCACCTGATCGCCGGCAGCGCCGGGCGCGCTCGAAGCACCAGTTTTGTCCATCGGCGCCGTGGCGGGGGTATCCGGCGTGCTCACGCTGCCGTGCCGCGCCGCCCAGATCCCGACTCCCAGCAGGATGACCAGCAGGGCCCCGACCACCCACCTGGAGGAAAGGCCGGGACGTTCGTTCATTGACGGCAGGCGGGCTTCGGAAAACGGCGTGGACAGGGTCTTCCTCGGCGCCAGGGAGTCGTGCACGAGCACGGTCTCGCCTCCCAGATCCGCAAGCAGCGGGGCCGCATCGACCTTCAACAGCTTCGCATAGGCGCGCACGAATCCGCGCACAATCGGCATGCCGGGCAAGGCGGGGTAATCGTCCTGCTCGATGGCGACGACCTGCCTCGGGGCCAGATTGAGCTGGCTGGCCACCTGCTCGACTGTCCAGCCGCGCTCCTCCCGGTAGGCGGCAAGCCGCGCGCCGGGCGATACCTTCTTCATGCCGGCATCCGGTTCAACCGGCATCGCCGCCGGCTGGTCGTTGACTTCAGAATCACTCATCGAATGCTCCGCGTTGATAGGCCGCGAATTCGGCGGAGCCCCCATGGCGGCGACGCAGCTGCGTCGCCAGGCTTGTTTCCGCCGCTCGGTCGCCGAGTTTGCGTTCTATCTTGATCGCCAGCCACAGCACGTCAGCGGTCAGCACATCCGCCTTCACCACGCGGCTGATATAGAAGCGCGCGCGCTCATAATCCGCCTGGTCGAAATAGATCCTGGCCAGGTTGGTATTGGTCGATGGATTGGCGGGGTCGTACTGGAATGCCTGCGATAAATAGCGCTCGGCCGCAGCCCGGTTCTTCAGCTTGAGACTGCAGATGCCGGCATTGTGCAGTGCCTTTGCCGGCGACTGATAGGCGCGGCTCTTCAGCGCCGCCTCGAAGTAATTGATCGATTCCTTTTCCCTGCCGTTCTGGCACAGGAACCACCCGTAGTTGTTGTTGAAGTCCGGGGTGTTTGGCGACAGGCGGATCGATTGCAGGAAGTTCTCCTCCGCCAGCTTGTTCTCGCCCATGTCCATGTAGATCAGCGCGCGCATGCTGTACGCATCGGCGAAATTCGGATCGGCGGCCAGCGCCTGCCGGATTTCATCGAGCGCCACGTTCATCTGGCGCTGCTCATAGTAACCGACGGCAAGCTGCAGGCGGATGCGCGCGCGCCGCTGGCTGTCGGTCTGGTCCGCGCTGGCGGGCGGCTCGTCCGGCACAACGGCACCGGGACCGGAAGCACATCCCGCAATCAAGCACACTGCAATGCCTGACGCAGCAAGCAATCGAACAAACCGGTTTGCTGTCACTTCGACACCTCGATGATACGACCGAAATTCTTGCCGAACTTCTTCTGGTATTCCGCCATTTTCTGCATGCGTTCCTGCACCCGGGTGCGGTCCTGCACCTCGCCCGCAAGCTGGCCGCACGCGGCGTCGATGTCGTCGCCGCGCGTCTTGCGAATGGTGGTCACGATGCCCGCATCCATGAGCACCTGCGCGAACGCCTTGATGCGCGCGTTGTTGGATCGCTTCAGGCCGGATTCGGGGAAAGGATTGAACGGAATCAGGTTGAACTTGCACGGCACCGGTGCGGCAGCGTTCTGCACCAGCGCAACCAGTTCGCGGGCATGTTCGTCGGTGTCGTTGACGCCGTCCAGCATGCAGTATTCGAAGGTGATGAAATCGCGCGGCGCGTACTCGAGATAGCGGCGGCAGGCGGCCATCAGTTCGCGCAGCGGATACTTCCGGTTCAGGGGCACGAGGCCGTCGCGCAACGCGTCGTTCGATGCATGCAGCGATACCGCCAGCGCCACCGGACAATCCTGCGACAGCTTGTCGATCATCGGCACCACGCCGCTGGTCGATACCGTCACTCGGCGGCGCGACAAGCCGTAGGCATTGTCGTCCAGCATCAGCTTGAGTGCGGTGACCGTCGGCTCAAAATTCAGCAGCGGCTCGCCCATGCCCATCATCACGACGTTCGTGATCTGACGCTCGCCCTTCGGGCCAGGCTCGATGCCCTTGGCCCGGCGCAGCGCGAATTCAGCCATCCAGAGCTGGCCGATGATTTCACCGACGGTAAGGTTGCGGCTGAAGCCCTGCTTGCCGGTGGAGCAGAAGCGGCAGTTGACCGCGCAGCCAGCCTGGGTCGACACGCACAGCGTGCCGCGGTTTTCTTCGGGAATGAATACGGTTTCGACCGCGTTGCCCTGACCGACGTCGAGCAGCCACTTGCGGGTGCCGTCAGCCGAGGTATGGTCGGTGATGACCTGGGGTGCGGTGATGAGCGCGCGCGTCTTGAGCTTGTCGCGCAGCGATTTCGCCAGGTCGGTCATCGCATCGAAGTCGCTCGCGCCGAACTGGTGTATCCAGCGCTGCAACTGCTTTGCGCGAAACGGCTTCTCACCCAACTCGCCGCAATAGGCAACGAGTTGCGCGGGATCGAGATCCAGCAGATTGGTGAGAGCCGTCATAAGTGTGTTTCATTATGCGTTCATCCTTGAATTGAGAGGCAGTCCAAGGTGAGCGCAATAGCAAGTTAGCGGGAATAAACGTTCAGAGCCGGGAAGAAATACGCAATTTCGACCTGCGCGGTCTCGGTAGCGTCCGAGCCATGAACGGCGTTGGCGTCGATGGAGTCGGCGAAGTCAGCGCGGATGGTTCCCTTGTCGGCCTTCTTCGGATCGGTCGCGCCCATCAGTTCGCGGTTCTTGGCAATCGCGTTCTCGCCTTCGAGCACCTGGATCATGACCGGACCGGAAACCATGAAGTCGACCAGGTCCTTGAAGAAGGGACGCTCGCGGTGCACGGCGTAGAAGCCTTCCGCTTCCGTGCGCGACAGTTGCGCCATGCGCGCGGCAACGATTTTCAGGCCGGCGTTTTCAAAGCGGGTGTAGATTTGGCCGATAACGTTTTTTGCGACTGCGTCCGGTTTGATGATCGACAGGGTGCGTTCGATTGCCATCTGTAAAAACTCCAATAAAAATAAAGGGTTAAGATTGCCACTTGAGAAATCAACTAACCTTCTATTGTAGCACGAAAGCCCATCGCTAAAGCCTTTCCACCGTTTCTTCCAGCCATTCGATACCAGAACTTCATCCTGCCGCAGCCATCCTATACTGCAGACATGCTATGCTTTTACCAGCAACTGTTGTTCAAACATTATCGGAGGCAATATGGACCATCAACTGCAGCAAACCTACGGCGCCACCCGCGACGCGCTGCTTGTGCGCCACCGCGTGCTGCGCAATACCTACTGGCTGCTCGCGCTGTCCATGATCCCGACCGTGCTTGGCGCATGGCTCGGCGTGCAGTTCAGGTTTACGTTCTTTGCCGGCAGCCCCTTCATCGGCTTCATGGTTTTTCTGGCAATCGCATTCGGTTTCTTTTATGCAATTCAGAGAACCAAGGATTCCGGACTCGGCATCGCCTTCCTGCTCGGCTTCACCTTCTTCATGGGCCTGATGCTCTCGCGCCTGATCGGTCACATCCTCGGCTTCTCGAACGGCGCCTCGTTGATCATGACCGCTTTCGGCGGCACGGCAGCGATCTTCGCGACGATGGCATCGATCGCGACCGTGTCGAAGCGTGACTTTTCGGGCATGGGGAAATGGCTGTTCGCCGGCGTGCTGGTGATTCTGGTCGCCGCGCTGGCCAACGTATTCTTGCAGCTGCCCGCGCTGTACCTGGCGATTTCGGTGCTCGCAATCGGCATCTTCTCCGCCTTCATCCTGTATGACGTACAGCAGGTGATCAATGGCGGGGAGACCAATTACATCACCGCCACCCTGGCGATCTACCTCGACGTGTACAACATCTTCAGCAACCTGCTGGCCCTGCTGGGCTTCGCCGGCGGCGAGAACGACTGAGCGCGCAGACAAGAAAGCCGGCCTTGATGGCCGGCTTTTTTTATTTTCGGAAAGACGTCACGCGAGGTCGAATACGGCGATCGATTCCACGTGAGCAGTGTGCGGGAACATGTTCACCACACCCGCCTGCCGCAGCAGGTAACCGCCTTGATGGACCAGGTAACCGGCGTCGCGCGCCAGCGTGGACGGATTGCAGGACACGTAGACGATGCGCTTCGGCTTCATGTCCGGCTGCGCCTCCCCCATGCCGACGATCGCCTGGCAGACGGCCAGCGCGCCTTCGCGCGGCGGATCGATCAGCATGCGGTCGAACCTGCCCAGCGCGGCGAACTGTTCCGGCGTGGCTTCGAACAGGTTGCGGCAATGGAAGGAGGTCTTTTGCGCCACGCCATTGGCCTGGGCATTCTCCAGCGCGCGCTCGGTGAGCGTTGTGCTGCCTTCGATACCGACCACCTCCCTGGCCTGGGTCGCCAGCGGCAATGTGAAATTCCCGAGCCCGCAAAACAGGTCTGCCACCCGGTCTTGCGGCTGCACTTCCAGCAACTGCAAGGCCTTGGCCACGAGTACGCGGTTGATATGGTGATTGACCTGGGTGAAATCGGTTGGCTTGAACGGCATGCGGATGCCGAACTCGGGCAATGCGTAATGCAGCTGCACATCGGCCGGATAGAAGGGATACACCGTGTCCGGACCCTTCGGCTGCAACCACCACTGGATCCGGTATTCGTCGGCAAACACCTTGAGCTTTTGCTCGTCCTCCGGCGTCAGGGGTGCCATGTTGCGCATCACTAACGCGGTAACCCCCTCCCCCACTGCCAGCTCGATCTGCGGCATCTGCTCATAGATGGTGAGCGATGCGACCAGCTTCCGCAGCGGCACCAGCATGGACGAGACATGCGGCGGCAGGATTTCGCAGGTTTTCATGTCGGCGATATAAGACGACTTGCGCTCATGGAAACCGACCAGCACGCCGCCCTTCTTTTGCACATTGCGTACCGATAAGCGAGCCCGGTAGCGGTATCCCCAGGTCGGACCAAAGATCGGACGCAGCATCCGTTCCGCCCGCACCTTGCCAAGGTGCCATAGATTGTCCTCGAGTACGCGCTGCTTGATCGCCACCTGCGCGCTCGGCTCCAGGTGCTGCATCGCGCATCCGCCGCAAATGCCGAAATAGGCGCACTTCGGCTCCACCCGGAGCGATGACTCGCGACGCAGTTCGGTCAGCGTCGCCGCCTCCCATTTCGGTTTCCTGCGGAAGGACTGGAAGCCGACGCGCTCGCCGGGCAGCGCGCCCTCCACGAAGATCACCTTGCCCGGCGTACCGTCCTCGTTCTGCTGGTGGCCCACGCCGCGGCCTTCCATGTCGAGGGATTCGATGTCGATGATATTTTGCTGCATGATCAGGAAAAATGAATGGCCGGGCACTGCCGGCCCGGATACTAAACAAGAGTTCGGCAGGGTTCAGGTCACGGCGCGGGCCGCCACGCCGCCAGGTATTCTTTCCAGTGCGGGCCGTCGAGCGCGCCGAGCGATGACCGGACCAGCTCGATTTCCGTATTGTACGCGTCGCGGGTGATGGCGCCGCGCATCAACTGGAAGCGGCAATACACCAGATAGGTGTTCACCACGTCGGTCTCGCAGTAGTCGCGGATTTCCTTCAACCGGCCTTCCTGGAACAGCGTCCACACTTGCGAGCCGTCCACCCCGAGCTTGCCGGGAAAGCCGCACAGCTTGGCAAGGTCATCGAGCGGCGCATTGGCACGGCCCGTATAGAGCGCAAGCAGGTCCATCAGGTCGAGATGGCGCGTGTGATAACGGCTCAGGTAGTTGTTCCACTTGAAGTCGCGGTCTTCCTCGCCCATTTCCCAGTAGCGGGACGCGACGACGCCGTTGATCATCGCGCGATAATGCAGGACCGGCAGGTCGAAACCGCCCCCATTCCACGATACGAGCTGCGGCGTGTACTTGTCGATGATGCGGAAAAAGTCGTTGACCAGCTTCGGTTCCTGGTCCTCCAAGCAGCCGATCGAACGGACGCGGAAGCCCTCGTCGTCGCGGAACACGCAGGAAATGGCCGCGACGCGGTGCAGGTGATGCTGGAGGAAATCGGAATTCGTTTTTTCGCGCCTGTCGGAGAAGGCCTTGGCGGCAACATCCGCATCGGACATCGACGACGGCAGGTCGTTCAGCACGCGCAGGCCGGCAACATCGGGAATCGTCTCGATGTCGAATACCAGGACCGGGATCACAACAATGCGTCCTTGCCGACGCCGCGGGCGGTCAGTGCGCGCTTGAGCTTGACCAGCGCTTCTTGCTGAATCTGGCGTACGCGTTCGCGCGTGACGCTCATTTCCGCCGCCAGCTCTTCAAGCGTGGCGGGATCGTCGTTGTCGAGGCCGAAGCGGCGCACGATCACCACGCGTTGCTTGTCCGGCAGCTTCTTGAGCCAATCGTGCACCAGCACCGTCATTTCATGGTGCTCGGCACGCGAGTCCGGGCCGTCCTCGCTGTCGCCCGGCAGCATGTCCATCAGGCTGGCCTGCGGATCGTTGTCCAGCGGCGCGTCGAGCGAGGTTGCATGTTCGGACAGCGCCAGGATGTCCTGCACATCTTCCACCGGGCGGTCCACCAGATGGGCAATGTCTTCCGCCGACGCATCCTTGCCGTCGTGATGCTGGGCTTCAAGATGGTATTTGGCGCGCAGGATCTGGTTCAGCTCGCGCACCATGTGAACCGGCAGGCGCACCGTGCGAGCCTGATTCATTATCGCGCGTTCGATGCTTTGCCGGATCCACCAGGTCGCATAGGTCGAAAAGCGGAAACCGCGTTCCGGCTCGAATTTGTCGATCGCGCGCATCAGGCCGAGGTTGCCCTCTTCGATCAGGTCGAGCAGCACCACACCGCGGTTGATGTAGTGCTTGGCGATCGACACGACCAGACGCAGGTTGTGCTCGATCATTTTCTGACGGGCTTCGAAATTTCCCTGCTTGGCCAGCGTCGCGTAACGGACTTCTTCTTCGACCGTCAGCAGCGGACGCGCGCCAATCTGGTTGAGATAGTGCTGTGTCGTGTCGGTCGAGAGTTCCGCGGCGAGCACGGTCTTGAGCTCATCCACCGGATCCGCGGCGGCGCGGCCGCGCTCTCCGCCGTCGTCCCCATCGTCGATCAGTTCCGTGTCGCCTTCGTCAGCAACATTGAGCGGAAGATCATCGGCCATGTCGTCCGACGTTGCATCATCATCGAGGGGATCGTGTGGACGGCGATTCATTTAGCGGCTTGGCAAAAATTTTGACGGATCGACTGGCTTACCTTGCTGACGAATCTCGAAATGCAGTTTTACTTCGTCGGAATCGGAGTTACCCATTTCGGCAATCTTTTGTCCCCTGGTCACATTTTGATCTTCTTTCACGAAGATGGTTTTATTGTGCGCATAGGCGGACAGCAGATTGTTGGAATGTTTGACAATCACCAGATTGCCATAACCACGAATACCGCTCCCAGCATACAGCACTTTCCCCGATCCCGCCGCTAAAACCGGTTGACCCATCTTGCCGGCAATATCAATACCACGCTTGCCCTCGCCGAAGTGGCCGATGATCTTGCCTTCGGCCGGCCAGATCCAGGCAATGTTTTCGTCATCCGGCAGGGGCACGGGCTGCGTTTCCTGCGGCCTTTCAGCGGGCTTCGGGTCCACCTTGGCGACCGGCGGCGTGCTGGCATCCGGCTTTTGCATTTCCGCCAGTGCAGCTTCGGAGTAAGGCCGTTTTTCCCCTTTCGGCCCGGACTTGTTCTGGCCGGGCGGCGTGCCGAGCGGCTTCACCTCGACGCCGGAATTGGTCGTCACGCTGCCGGTTTGCGGCGCGCCTTCCGGCGGCAGGACGCGCAATACCTGGTCGACCTTGATGTCGTTCGGATTGGCAAGGTTGTTCCAAGCGACGAGGTCGCGGTAATTCTGGCCGAAGTCGAGTGCGATCTGGATCAGGGTATCGCCGCGGCGCACCGTGTAATAGCCGCGCTCGGCCTGCTTGGTCACCGGCGCCGGAGCGGCGGGTTGCGCCACCGGTTTCGGCGGTTCCGCGGGGCGCACCGGTACCGGGCGATCCACCACCGGAGCCGGCTGGCGGGGCTGCATGGTGCAAGCGGCGAGCAATGCCGGCAATACGGTCCAGAATACGAAACGTGCTTTTTTCATTCTCATACTGTTAATCATTTGGCGCCGTCGCGTCGACCGGTGTTTCAGCTTGAAACAGGATCACACCACGCCGGGGCGCAAGGGGACGAAATGGCAATCTTCCAGCGTGGTATTCGTCCATTCGAATTTTCCGACGCGCTCGATCAACTGCAGCACCTGATGACGTGCCCCCACCGGGGCGACCAGGCGGCCGCCAATGGCCAGCTGCTCCAGCAACGCCTGCGGCACCTCGAGTCCCGCCGCCGCCAGGATAATACCGTCGAACGGCGCCGCCTGAGCAAGCCCAAGCATACCATCTCCATATTGCAGCCGGATATTGGCAATGCGCAGCGGACGCAGGTTGGACTTGGCCAGTTCATGCAGCGGCTTGATGCGTTCGATCGAATACACTTCCTTCGCCACCAGCGACAGCACCGCGGCCTGGTAGCCGCAGCCGGTGCCGATCTCGAGGACCTTGTTGAGTGCGCCGCCGTTTGAATTGGCGCGCATGACTTCGATCATCCGGGCGACGATATAAGGCTGCGAGATCGTCTGGTGATGCCCGATCGGCAGCGATGCGTCGATGTATGCCTGGCTGGCGAGCGCGGGTTCCACGAAAAGATGCCGGGGTACTGCCTCCAGCGCAGCCAGTACCTTCGCATCCTTGACACCCTGCTTCGCAACCCGCGCCACCATCGCCGCGCGTACCGTCCCGGACACCATAGGTTCGGCGCGTGCGGCGACCGGCGCTGCGGCGGCACGGGGCCGTTCGGCTGCCGGCTCCACCGGCCGCGGACGTACTGCTTGCTGCGCCACATTCTGCGCCGCGTTCTTGGTCGCGGTCTGCGGGGTGGCAACCTTCATCGACGCCACTGTCTGGCTGCGCGCACTCTTTGCCGGCTTTTCGACCACGGAAGACAGCGGCAGAGGGAAGCGTCTGTCCTTGCCCGTCATGACAATCCCATCTTGAGCATGTCGAGCTGCGCGTTGTGGGTCAGGTCGATCTGCAGCGGCGTTACCGACACGTAGCCGCCGGCGACCGCGTGGAAGTCCGTGCCTTCGCCGGCATCCTTTGCCCTGCCAGCCGGCCCGATCCAGAAAATCTCGCGTCCGTGCGGGTCCTGCGTCTTGATCACCGGCTCCGATTCATGCCGCTTGCCCAGCCGGGTCGGCCGGGTACCGCGAATACGCTCGTACGGAAGATTGGGGATATTGACGTTCAATAAATACGGTTTCGGCAGCAGCTCGAAGTGACGCTCGACGAATTCGCGGGCGACGCGCGCCGCGTCGTCGACATGCGCCCAGCCCTTCTCGACCTGGGAAAATGCGATTGCCGGGATCCCGAACAGGAAGCCCTCGGTGGCAGCGGCGACAGTGCCGGAATACAGAGTGTCGTCGCCCATGTTCTGCCCCTGGTTGATGCCGGAAACAATCAGGTCCGGCTTGAAGGCCAGCCCCCCGGTCAACGCGACGTGCACGCAGTCGGACGGCGTGCCGTTGACGAAGTAAAAGCCGTTCTCGGCGCGGTACACGGAAAGCGGGCGGTCCAGCGTCAGCGAATTCGAACTGCCGGAACGATTGCTGTCGGGCGCGACAACGACGATTTCGGCGATGGGCCGCAAGGCGTCGACCAGGGCGATGATTCCCGGCGCGAGGTAACCATCGTCATTACTAACGAGAATTTTCATACGCGAATTTTAACCGAACCACCTGCCTGCCCCGAACGGATATTGACATTTTGCGGCATCCGCCTAAAATGAAACGACCGTTCTTTTTTTAATTCCAATAGCAAGGAGACACGATGAAAGCGATTGTCTGCAAGTCCTGGGGGTTGCCCGAAACATTGACCGTGGAAGACCTGCCGGATGTCGTCCCCGGCCCCGGACAAGTCGCCATCGATGTCCATGCCGCGGGCGTCAACTTCCCTGACGTCCTGATCATCCAGAACAAGTACCAGTTCAAGCCGGAGCTGCCGTTCACCCCGGGCAGCGAACTCGCCGGCGTGGTGCGGGCGGTGGGCGAAGGCGTGAAGCGTTTCAAGGCCGGAGACAAGGTGCTTGCCTTCGTGAGTCTCGGTGCATTTGCCCAGCAGATCGCAGTCCCTGAGCCCGCCGTCGTACCGCTGCCGCCCGGCCTCGATTTCGATACCGCCGCCTCCTTCACGCTGACCTACGGCACCTCGCATCATGCGGTGGTCGACCGCGCCCAGCTCAAGGC
Source organism: Noviherbaspirillum sp. (assembly GCF_035627455.1). Classification (GTDB taxonomy): domain Bacteria; phylum Pseudomonadota; class Gammaproteobacteria; order Burkholderiales; family Burkholderiaceae_D; genus Noviherbaspirillum. The sequence continues at coordinate 36,012 of NZ_DASPLS010000085.1, read as the reverse complement.
CGGCGAAACCATGCTCGTGCTCGGCGCCGCCGGCGGCGTCGGGCTGGCGGCCATTGAAATCGGCAAGGCGCTCGGGGCGCGCGTGATCGCCGCCGCGTCTACCGATGAAAAGCTCGCGGTCTGCAAGGAGCATGGCGCCGATGCGACCATCAACTACACGACGCAGGACCTGCGCGAAGCGATCAAGGCAGCAACCGACGGCAAGGGGCCGGACGTGATCTACGATCCGGTCGGCGGCGTCTACGCCGAGCCGGCGTTCCGGTCAATCGCATGGCGCGGCCGCTACCTGGTGATCGGTTTTGCGAATGGCGAGATTCCGAAGCTGCCGCTCAACCTGCCGCTGCTCAAGGGTGCATCGCTGGTCGGCGTGTTCTGGGGCGAGTTCGCCAAGCGCGAGCCGAAAGCCAACCTGGCGGCGATGGTGCAGATGATGGGATGGATGGCAGAAGGGAAGATCCGCCCGCACATCTCGGGCCGCTATGCACTCGCCGATACCCCGCGCGCGTTGAGCGACATGGCTGCACGCAAGGTGACCGGCAAGGTTGTCATCCAGCCGCAGAAATAACGCCAACCGGACTGCTCTCCTGCCATATGCCGCGGGAGAGCGTTACTCTCCTTCGGCAAGGATCTGGTGCACGAATGCAGACAGGATCAGCCTGTCGTGGATGGAAACGTCGAGGAATTCGAAGCCGTGCCGGTGGCCCTCGCCGTTTTCCGCCGGCGTTACCGAACGCAAGGCCATCTTCAGGCTCAGGAATTCATCCTGCCCGGCTGCATGCACCTTGAATTTGATCAGGCCCTCCTCGCCCTTCTGCCCCAGAACCTGCTTGATCGTTCCCGACGTACCGCCCATGGATAGGTCGGTCAACATGGCCGCCCCGGTGCGCTCCGGCGTGCCGAGCGTGACCGAAGCGATGATCGACACCTGTGCGCGTACCCCGCGCCGCACCACGGTGCAGCGCACCTCCTTCGGATAGGCGAGATGGAGATAGGGATGCGGCGAGTGCAAAGATTTCACCGCTGACGTGATGAACGCATAGGCCTTCTTGCCGGAGAAGGCGCGCACGACGAAGGTCTGGCCGTCACGCACGAACGAGAGCTTGCCGTCCACGGCCGGCGCGGTGACCATCACCGTCTTGTTCTTGACATAGCCGATGAGCCGCACGGTATAACGCACCGAGGGATTGTCGATCAGTTGCAGGTACAGGGTCTCGCCGACATACCAGCGCACGTCGTCCAGGCCGACGATGACTTCCTTGCCCGCTTGCCCCTGGTCCGCTTCGGCCGGCGCCTCGGTGGAAGCGGACGGGCGCCTCGAAGGCGAAGTCAGGAGCGGGTCCGGCGCCTGCTTTGGCCTGAGGTCCCATGCGGAGTCGTGGATGTAGCCGTTTTCGATCAGGCCCTCGAGCTGGCTCTTCGTCTCGATGACGCAGCCGGCCTGCAGCAGCAGCTTGCCGTGCCAGTCGTAGATCGCCTGCGACAAGGGCTTGCCTACGGCGAGCTCGGCCGGCCGTACGGGCATCAATGAAACAACAGGATCTGCCATGTCCCCCTTCCAATTGCCTGCTCCCTGCCCCGTCGTTCCGGGCCCCGGCACGCGTCCGGCTTGCAGACCGGACAAGTATATCCAGTCTGCGCCAGGTTTTCACTGTGATTCGCCGATTCCGGCAACGCGTCGCGTCATCCGCCTGAGGCAACCGGCTGATGCTCCGGCTCCCCGCTGAAGAATGCTTTCACCACAGCCGCGTCGCGCGTCCTGCGGAATGGCGGCAGGCTTTGCCAGATGCGGCGGCCGTAAGGTTTGGAAATCAGCCGCGGGTCGCATATCATCAGCACGCCGCGATCGGTTTCGTCCCGGATCAGGCGGCCGGCGCCCTGCTTGAGGTTGATGATGGCTGCCGGCAGCTGGTGGTGCACGAAGCCGTTCAAGCCCTTCTTTTCCAGCGCGTCGATGCGCGCGGCAAGGACCGGATCGTCGGGCGGCGAGAACGGCAGCTTGTCGATGATGACCAGCGACAGCGCCTCGCCGCGCACGTCCACGCCTTCCCAGAAGCTCTGGCTGCCGATGAGAACCGCATTGCCGGCGGCACGGAAGCGGTCGAGCAGTTCGGTGCGGCCGGCCTCGCCCTGCACCATCAGCGGGAACGCCAGGCCGCGCTTGTCGAATTCCTCGCGCAGGCGCTCCGCGGCGCGGTTGACTGCGCGGATGGTGGTGCAGAGCAGGAAGGCGCGCCCGCCGGACGCCTCGATGATCGGCAGCGCGGCATCGATGACGGCGTCGGTGTACTCGAGGGAGTTGGGCTGCGGCAGGTTCTCCGGGACGTACAGCAGCCCTTGCTCGCCGTAGTTGAATGGACTCGGCCAGGTCTGGGCAGGCTCGTTCCACAAGCCCATCTGGGATGCATAGTGATTGAAATCGTTCTTCACCGCGAGGGTTGCCGACGTGAAGATCCATGCCCGCGGTGATCCTTCGCGCTGCTTGCTGAAGATCGGCGCAATGGAAAGAGGTGTCTGGTGCAATTGCAGTGAAGACGAAAACGCTTCGACCCAGAGCACCCGTTCCTGCTCGGGGGCGACATCAGCCGGCGCCGCGGACTTCGCGGCATCCCATGCTTCCAGCCGGGTCGAAAGTTCGATTGCGCGGGCGCGGCACTGCTCGATCGTTTCGGCACGCTCGGCCTGCGTCTCCAGTACCGCAATCATGCCATCCAGTTCATCTCTAAGCTTTTCGAGCGCGGGAAAGAAAGCGCTCGAAGGCGCGATCTGACCGACCGCGAGACGCACCACATCCTGCGGAAAAGCGAGTCGGAGGTCGCGTGCGGCGCGCTCCACGGTCGAAACGAGCTTGCCCCAGTCGGCGCCGTCACGCGCATGGGCAAGGCCTTCGGCCAGCACATCGCGGCACAGCTCGAGCACCTGCGACGTCGAAACGGTGTCGCCGAAAAACAGGGTGGCGGTTTCCGGGAGCTGGTGCGCTTCGTCGAAGATGACGGTATTGGCCGAGGGGAGCAGCTCCGCCACGCCGGTATCCTTGAGCGCGACATCGGCGAAGAACAGGTGATGGTTGACGACCACCACGTCGGCCTGCTGCGCTTCCTTGCGCGCCTTCATCACGAAGCAATCCTGGTAATACTGGCATTCGGCGCCCATGCAGGTATCGCGCGTGGACGTCACAAGGTTCCACACCGATGCAGTCTCGGGCACGCGCGAGAGTTCAGCCTTGTCGCCCGAACTCGTGGTCTTGACGAAGCGGGCGATGTCGCGCAGGTAGCCGACATCCTCGCGCGCGGTCAGGCGCCCGTTCTGCAGGGTGCGTTCGAGATGGAAATGGCAGACATAATTGGCGCGCCCCTTGAGCAAGGCCACCGAGACCGGCGCATTCAGGGCCTTGCGCACGGTGGGAATGTCGCGAAGGTACAACTGGTCCTGCAGGTTCTTGGTACCCGTCGACAGGATCACCTTGCCGCCCCAGAGCAGCGCCGGCACGAGGTAGGCGAAGGTCTTGCCGGTCCCTGTGCCTGCCTCGGCAATCAGGGTTTGCTGATGCGCAATCGCGGCCGCGATCGCCTTTGCCATCTCGGTTTGCGACTGCCGAGGGCGAAAGCCGGCAACCGCCTGGCTCAGCGGACCATTATCATCAAACAACTGCTCTATATCAGTGTCGTGTACGCCGGGATCGGGCGGTAGTGCGGTGTTTTCTGTCAAGGCGGGGCTGCCGGAAGATGGGATGAGCGTGAGGGAATGAATCAGGCGGGAATATCCGGCACCAGTTGCATTTTTAATAACGTGATGTGATCCTTGAGCTGCAGCTTGCGCTTTTTCAACCGTCGCAGCTGGAGCTCATCGTGCAGCATGTCGCGGGCGAGCAATTCGATCACGGCATCGAGATCGCGGTGTTCGACCTCGAGTTCGACGATTTTTCGCTGTATTTCTTCCGTTCGGATCATGATGTCGTTGTCGGCTGCGGCTGGTAGTGGATATTTTAAGAGTGAAAACCCGGCGAGGCTAGCGATCCGGGGCGGGAGCATCGCGAGCGGTCAATTCCGTATCGCTTCTTTGCCACAACCGTGCGCAATGATGGACAAGGCTTGGGAGGTGTAACAAAACTCTACAGCAACACCTGCTTTCTTATCGCCGTGCAATAATTTTCCGCACCAGTGTAAACCAGCCGATTCCATGAGCCAATACAAGATAGAAGCCGGCACCGGGCAACACATCGGCGACCGCCATGAGCAGCAGGACAGGGCCGCCCTGTTCACCGCGCCCCGCGCGCCCGGCTACCTGATGGCCGTCGTCGCGGACGGCATGGGGGGCTTGAGCGGAGGCGCGCTCGCCGCCGAGCAGGTCATCCGCACCGCGAAGCAGGCATTCGACCTGTTTTCGCCGCAGACCGACGACGTCGAAAAACTGCTCGCCACGATTGCGCATGACGCGCATACCATCATCAAGCTGACCGCGTTTTCTTCGGAAAAGAAACCGCACAGCACGATGGTCGCGCTGGTCATCACGCCGCATCGCACCGCGGTGTGGGCCCATGTCGGCGATTCCCGCCTATACCGCTTCGATGGCCCGAACTGCGCGGACAGGACGACTGATCACTCGTACGTGGAAATGCTGGTGCGACAGGGGAAACTGTCTCGTCAGGAAGCACAAAACCACCGGCTGGCGAATGTGCTGGTCAGCGCACTCGGCTCCCACGAGAGCGAACCACAGGTGACCCTGCGGCGCCACGAGGGCTTGAAGGCCGGCGACGCGTTCCTGCTATGCAGCGACGGACTCTGGCACTACTTTTCCGACGCGGAGCTGGCAGCCGCGGTCGCCGCCAACACGCCACGGCAGGCGTCCGAAATGCTGATCACCAAAGCTCGCGAGCGCGCGACCGACGGCAAGGGCGACAATTGCACGCTTGCCATCGTCAAGCTGGTCGAGCCGCCTGCGCAGGCCAAACCGTATACCGCCGAGAAAATGAAGCGCGCGGTATAACCGCGTAACGGCCGAGGCTTATTCCGGTTTCGACGGACTCGCCGGCTGCGACTCCATTTTCTTCATGCGCTTGCGTTCCTTTTCCGCCTTGCGCTCGGCCACTTTCTGCTGCCGCTCAAGCGCGTCCTGCGCCTTTCTTTCGTAAGCGGCAACGTTCTCCGCGCGCTCTTGTGCGCGGGCCGCTTCCTCTTCCCGGATGCGCTGCAGCCTTGCTTCGTGACGCGCCTGGCGGTCGTCGGAGGTCCCGACGCGCTTGCGCACGGGTTCTGCGGGTTCGCGCTGCGCTGCCGGCGGCCGCGCTTCCTCGCGCTCTGCCTGCTGCCGCTTGGCCTCCTCCCTGGCCTGGCGCTCGGCCAGTGCCTTGTCCCGCTCCGCAACCCGGGCTTGCCGCTTGAACGCATTCGCCTCGACTTCCAACTTGTGCAGCCGGGACATGCGCCGGTGGCGGCGCTCCTGAGCGGCGTCAATGCAGTTCGATCCGAAAAACCGGGAATGGCATGCGCTTTCATCGGCAGCATAGCGCGCTTCGACCTGCTGCCGCGCGTCGCGCACAGCGGAAAGCGCCGCGTCCGCCTGCGCCGTCGAACGAATCGATCCGGTGGGATATTGCTGCACGACCGCGTTGACCGGGTCGCCGTCGGCGTTCTCCGCGTTCGCGCGAGGAACAGGCAGCGCGATGAAGAAGGTCAGAAGGAGGGAGAAGGCATGCGCCGCCATCGGGCGGTGGGAGCTCTTTTGATCCGTTTTCGGCAGGGGATGCATTGCCTTCCTCATGCGAGCGATCCGGCGACGTCGCGCCGTTCGCTATCCATGTACTCGGACGACTGCATCTCGATGATGCGTGAAACGGTGCGGTGAAATTCGTTGGCCAGCATTCCTTCAGTGTACAGCTGATCCGGCTCGACTTCAGCCGACATCAGCAGTTTGACCTTGTGGTCGTACAGCACATCGATCAGCCAGGTAAAGCGTCTTGCTTCCGACGACATCGCGGCGGACATTCGGGGCACGCTGGAAAGAATGACGGTGTGGAACTGGCTGGCGATTTCGAGGTAATCGTTTTGCGAGCGCGGGCCGCCGCAAAGCGTGCCGAAATCGAACCAGATCACCCCGCCGGCGCGCCGCAGCGCACGGATTTCGCGGGCTTCGATCTGGATGCGGGGATCCTCGTCGGCGCTCTCGGCAATCGTCGCGAACGCGGTACGCAAGGCCTGGTCGGCCGCCGCGCCGAGCGGTGTGTGATAGGCCTCGACCTGGTCCAGCACACGCTTGCGGTAGTCCACGCCGGCGTCGACATTCAGGATGTCGAGCTTGTCCTTGAGCAAGGCAATCGCCGGCAGGATGCGGTCGCGGTGCAGGCCGTCCGGGTACAGCGTGTCCGGCATGTAGTTCGAGGTCATCACAAAGGAGACGCCGTTGTCGAACAATGCCTTGAGCAGGTTATACAGGATCATTGCGTCCGCAATGTCCGACACGTGGAATTCGTCGAAGCAGATCAGGCGGTACTTCCTGGCGATGCGGCGCGCCACCTCGTCCAAGGGATCGGCGACGCCCTTCAGGTCGTCAAGCTGCCGATGCACCCCGCGCATGAATTCATGGAAGTGCAGGCGGGTCTTACGCACCACCGGCACGACGGAGTAAAAACTGTCCATCAAGAAAGACTTGCCGCGCCCTACTCCCCCCCACATGTAGATGCCGCGCGGCACCTCGGGACGGCTGATCAGCCGCTTCAGCTTGCTCGACCGCTGCGACTTGTAGGCGACCCATTCGTCATAGGCGCGCTGCAGCCGGTCCACCGCACGGCCCTGCGCTTCATCGGACTGGTAGCCGCGCTGTGCGAGCGCATGCTCGTAAAACTCCCTGACGTTCATATCGTGCGTTTCGCTAGTTGCAGCCGCCATGGGAGGCAGCCTCGTTCCGCCTTGTTTTCGGCAGTTACGCAAAAATGGGCGAGTCGCGCTCGCCCATTCCATCATTCCGGCCCGGACAGCCGGCATGCACCGGATGTCCTTCATGCCGCGGCGGCAGCAGCCTGCCGCGCTTCATCCTATTGCGGATTCAGTTCGACCGTCACGCGTGACGGATACGATCCGCCACCGAAGCGGATCGGGAAGTTCAGCCCGACGCCCACGCCGACGTTGCCGCCGCCTCCGCCCACGCCGAGACCAAGATTGGATCCGTAAGGCCCGGACGGACGGAAGATGGTTTCCGACGTCCGGTAGCCCTCCTTGTTGCAGACCACACGCAGGTCGCCACTGCCGCCGCCCACCTCGATCGACGCCGGCGTCACCACATTCCAGTTCGCAGAGCCAAGGTTGACATTGCAGTTGGCGCCCGCCACGGGCTGGCCCCGGGCTGCCGTTTCTATGTCGATCTTGCCGCCGCTCGATCCGGTCGTCGCGCAGGCTGCAATGGCCAGGGGCAGCAACAGGATCAGGCGGCGCATGTGATCTCCTTAGAAGTTGAGCGACCTCTTGTCGACCGCCAGCGCGGCTTCCTTGGTCGATTCGGACAGGGACGGGTGAGCATGGCAGATGCGGGCGATGTCTTCCGCCGACGCACGGAATTCCATCGCCACGACGGCTTCCGAAATCAGTTCGGAGGCCATCGGGCCGACAATGTGCACGCCGAGGATTTCATCGGTCTTGGCATCGGCCAGGAACTTCACCATGCCGGAGGTATCGCCGAGGGCCCGGGCGCGACCGTTGGCCATGAACGGGAAGGTGCCCGCCTTGTAGGCCACGCCTTCCGCCTTCAGCTGCTGCTCGGTCTTGCCGACCCACGCGATTTCCGGGGATGTATATATGACCCAGGGAATTGTATTGAAGTTCACATGGCCATGCTGCCCTGCGATACGCTCGGCAACCGCCACGCCCTCTTCTTCCGCCTTGTGCGCCAGCATCGGGCCGCGCACCACGTCGCCCACCGCCCAGACGTTCGGCAGGTTGGTCTTGCAGTCGCCGTCGACCGCGATGAAGCCGCGCTCGTCGAGCTTCAGGCCGATGCCTTCCGCATTCAGGCCGATGGTGTTCGGCACGCGGCCGATCGACACGATCAGCTTGTCGAACACCGCCTTCTGCGCGTTGCCCTTGTCGTCGGTGTACTCGACGGTGACATCCTTCTTGCCGGCAGTAATCGCGGCGATCTTCACGCCGAGGCTGATGACCAGGCCCTGCTTGACGAACAGCTTGTGCGCTTCCTTGGCGATTTGTTCGTCGACGGCACCGAGGAAGGTCGGCAGCGCTTCCAGCACGGTCACTTCCGCGCCGAGACGGCGCCACACGCTGCCCATTTCGAGGCCGATCACGCCGGCGCCGATCACGCCCAGCTTCTTCGGCACCGCGTCGATGTCGAGCGCGCCGGTGTTCGACAGGATCAGCTTCTCGTCGAAGGCCGCGCCGGGCAGCGCGCGCGGATTGGAGCCGGTGGCGACAATAATGTGCTTGCCGGTAATGGTTTCTTCGGACGCGCCGGCCACCTTGATCTCATAGCCGTTCGCGTCGCCCTTCACGAAGGAGCCGCGGCCGTGGAAGAAAGTGACCTTGTTCTTCTTGAACAGATACAGGATGCCGTCGTTGTTCTGCTTGACGATGGTTTCCTTGCGCGCGAGCATCTGACCGACGTTCATCGCCAGGCCCTTGACCTCGATCCCGTGATCGGCAAAGGTATGGCCGGCGTGCTCGTAATGTTCGGAGGATTGCAGCAGCGCCTTGGACGGAATGCAGCCGACGTTGGTGCAGGTGCCGCCCGGCGCCGGGCCGTTCTTGGCGTTCTTCCAGTCGTCGATGCAGGCAGTGGAGAAACCGAGTTGCGCCGCGCGAATTGCAGCGATATAGCCACCGGGACCGCCGCCGATGACCACGACATCAAAATTTTTCGACATGTTCGTACCTTAGATTTCCGCAGAATGGACAACGCACACGGAACAGGTTACCCCTGTCCCGTGTGCGCATGGCGTGACGACTTACAGGTCCAGCAGCAGGCGCGCCGGATCTTCCAGCGCTTCCTTCATCGCCACCAGGCCGAGCACGGCTTCGCGGCCGTCGATGATGCGGTGGTCGTAGGACATCGCCAGGTAGTTGATCGGGCGGATCACGATCTGGCCGTTCTCGACCACCGGACGGTCCTTGGTCGCGTGCACGCCGAGGATGGCGGATTGCGGCGGATTGATGATCGGGGTGGACAGCATGGAGCCGAAGACGCCGCCGTTGGAGATCGAGAAGGTGCCGCCGGACAGTTCTTCCAGGGTCAGCTTGCCGTCCTTGGCCTTGACGCCGTATTCTGCGATCTTCTTCTCGATGTCGGCGATGGTCATCTGGTCCGCATCGCGCAGGATCGGCACCACCAGGCCACGCGGCGAGCCGACCGCGATACCGATGTCGAAGTAGCCGTGGTAGACGATGTCATTGCCGTCGACGGAAGCGTTCAGGATCGGGTACTTCTTCAGCGCGGCGACCGCGGCCTTGACGAAGAAGGACATGAAGCCGAGCTTGACGCCGTGCTCCTTCTCGAACTTGTCCTTGTACTTGTTGCGCAGGTCCATGACCGGCTGCATGTTCACTTCGTTGAACGTGGTCAGGATCGCGTTGGTCGACTGGGACTGCAGCAGGCGCTCGGCGATACGCGCGCGCAGGCGGCTCATCGGCACGCGCTCTTCCGGACGGTTGGCCAGATTCAGGCTGACCGGCGCGGCAACCTGCTGCAGCGCAGGCTTCGGTGCGGCGGCGGGTGCCGGGGCGGGAGCGGCAGCCGGCTTGTTCTGCAGCGCGCCGATCACGTCACCCTTGGTCACGCGGCCATCCCTGCCTGTACCGGCAACCTGCGCGGCGCTCATGTTGTTCTCGGCCAGCATCTTTGCGGCGGCGGGCATCGCGATGACGGCAGCGGACGCCGATACCGGTGCGGGTGCCGCTGCAGCGGCAGGTGCGGGAGCCGCGGCTGCCGGAGCGGCCGCTGCAGCCGGGGCGGCAACGGCGCCTGCCTTGGCTTCGGTGTCGAGCTTGGCGATCACTTCGCCTGCCACGACGGTGCTGCCGTCAGCTTTGATCACTTCAACGATCACGCCGGCGTCCGGCGCGGGAAGCTCAAGCACCACCTTGTCGGTTTCGATGTCAATGAGGTTTTCGTCACGGGCGACTGCTTCGCCAACTTTCTTATGCCACTGCAACAGGGTCGCTTCTGCAACCGATTCCGACAATTGCGGAACTTTCACTTCGATAATTGCCATGTAACTCTCCGTTTCGGGTTGTTCGTGCGGCGCGCCAGCTTCTAGCACGCCGTCGGGTCTTTATTTCGTCAGCACGAAGCCTTTGAGCTTCGAGAACGCGGTGTCGAGCAGCGCCTTTTGCTGCGCATAGTGCTTGTCGTAGTAACCGACAGCAGGCGATGCGCTGGCCGGGCGGCCGGCGTAAGCCAGTTTCTGGCCGTCTTCCAGATTCTCGAAGATGTTGTGCTGAATCTGGAACCAGGCGCCCTGGTTCTGCGGTTCGTCCTGCGCCCATACCAGTTCCGTGAAGTTCGGGAACTTCTTCAACTCGGCGGCAAACGCCTTGTGCGGGAACGGATAGAGCTGCTCGATACGAATGATCGCCACATCGGAAACGCCGCGTTCCTTGCGAGCGTTGACCAGGTCGTAGTAGACCTTGCCGGAGCAGGCCACCACGCGCTTGACCTTCTTCGGATCGATCTTCTCATCGACCTCGCCGATCACGGTCTGGAACTGGCCCTTGGCGAGCTCGGACAACGGCGAGCCGGCGTCCTTGTTACGCAGCAGCGACTTCGGCGTCATGATCACCAGCGGCTTGCGGAACAGGCGGATCATCTGGCGGCGCAGCAGATGGAAGATCTGTGCGGCCGTGGTCGGCTGCACCACTTGCATATTGTTGTCCGCGCACAGCTGCAGGTAGCGCTCCAGGCGAGCGGAGGAGTGCTCCGGACCCTGGCCTTCATAGCCGTGCGGCAGCATCATGACGAGGCCCGAGGCACGGCCCCACTTCACTTCGCCGGAGCTGATGAACTGGTCGATCACGACCTGCGCGCCGTTGGCGAAGTCGCCGAACTGCGCTTCCCAGATGGTCAGCGCATTCGGTTCGGCAGTGGAGTAGCCGTACTCAAAGCCCAGCACCGCTTCTTCCGACAGCACGGAGTCGATGACGGTAAACGGTGCCTGGTTTTCGGAGATGTTTTGCAGCGGGATAAAAGTGCCCGCATCCCAGCGTTCGCGGTTCTGATCGTGCAGCACCGCATGGCGGTGCACGAAGGTGCCGCGGCCGGCGTCCTGGCCGGTCAGGCGCACCGCGTAGCCGGAAGCGACCAGCGAGGCATACGCCAGATGTTCGCCCATGCCCCAGTCGAGGTTCATCTCGCCCTGGCCCATCGCGGCGCGGTCGGCAAGGACCTTCTCGACCAGCGGATGCACCTTGAAGTTTTCCGGCACCGTGGTGATGCGTGCGGCCAGGCGCTTCAGCTCGGCCAGCGGCACGGCCGTGTCGGCGGCGTCGGTCCACTTGCGGTTCAGGAACGGCATCCAGTCGACTGCGTACTTGCTCTTGAAGTTGGAGATGACCGGGTCGACGGTATGCTTGCCGGCGTCCATCGCATCGCGGTAGGCCTTGACCATCGCGTCGCCGGCATCGGCCGGGATGGTGCCCTGCGCAGCCAGCTTGTCCGCGTACAGCTTGCGGGTGCCCGGGTGCTTGCCGATCTTCTTGTACATCAGCGGCTGCGTCAGCGCCGGGGTGTCCTGCTCGTTGTGGCCAAGCTTGCGGAAGCAGACGATGTCCACCACCACATCCTTCTTGAACTCGAGGCGGTAGTCGAGCGCGATCTGGGTCGCGAACACTACGGCTTCCGGGTCGTCGCCGTTGACGTGCAGCACCGGCGCTTCGATCATCTTCACCACGTCGGAGCAGTACAGCGTCGAACGGGAGTCGCGCGGATCGGAGGTGGTAAAGCCGATCTGGTTGTTGATGACGATGTGTACCGTGCCGCCCGTGCCGTAGCCGCGGGTCTGCGCCAGGTTCAGGGTTTCCATCACAACGCCCTGGCCGGCAAACGCAGCATCGCCATGCACCAGGATCGGCATCACTTGCGAGCCATCCTTGTCGCCGCGGCGGTCCATGCGCGCCTTCACCGAGCCTTCGACCACCGGGTTGACGATTTCAAGGTGGGACGGGTTGAATGCCAGCGACAGGTGGACCGGGCCGCCGGGAGTGGAGACGTCGGACGAGAAGCCCTGGTGGTATTTCACGTCGCCGGCCGGCAGGTCGTCCGCATGGCGGCCTTCGAATTCGGCGAACAGGTCCTGCGGCATCTTGCCGAGGGTGTTGACCAGCACGTTCAGGCGGCCGCGGTGGGCCATGCCGATCACGATTTCCTGGACACCCTTTTCGCCGGCGCGCTGAATGGTTTCATCGAGCGACGCGATGAAGCTTTCGCCGCCTTCGAGCGAGAAGCGCTTCTGGCCGACATAACGGGTATGGAGATAGCGCTCGAGGCCTTCGGCCGCGGTCAGGCGGTCGAGGATGTGCTTCTTCTTCTCGGGCGAGAAATTCGGGGTGGAACGAACCGACTCGAGGCGCTCCTGCAGCCAGCGCTTCTGTGCCGGGTCGCTGATGTACATGAATTCGGCGCCGATGGAGCGGCAGTAGGTGTCGCGCAGCGCCTGGGTCAGGTCGCGCAAGGTCGCGGTATCGGCACCGAAATAGGTGTTGCTGATATTGAACACCGTATCCATGTCGGCGTCGGCGAAACCGTAGAAGCTCGGCTCCAGCTCCGGAATGTTCGGACGCTCCTGGCGCTGCAGCGGGTCGAGGTTGGCCCAGCGGTTGCCGAGGAAGCGGTAGGCGGCGATCAGCTGCGTGACGGCGACGCGCTTGCGGCCCATTTCGGCGTCGGGGGAAGCGACGACGGTGCGGATCGGGCCCTGCTTGGCACGCTCGGCAAAGGAGGCGATCACGGGGGCGTGCGCAACGTCGGGCTTGCTCGTGCCGTCGACCGCGGGGACATTCTGCATCGCGTCGAAATATGCGCGCCAGTTGTCGGGAACGGAACCGGGATTGTTGAGGTAGGCTTCGTACAGTTCTTCAACGTACGGCGCGTTGCCTCCAAACAGATATGAATTGGAGAAATACTGCTGCATCATCTTGCTCACCTTTCTTCGCGTTTCGCGAGATTAGCGGGTTAATCTAACCTTCCGCGACACGGCCTGACCGGTTAGCGGATCGCACATCAAGTTGTGGGGGAAGGGCTACGAGACCTGAAGTGGTACGTCCGCGAGAATATCATATTTATCGTTTGTTTATCGCGGTCAACCCAAGGCAGGGGCGCGATTTTCAATGCGTGGCGGCGTCCGCACAACAGTGAGAAGCGGCGCCCTCCCCTTCCTGCTGCAAGGTGCGGCAACAACCTGCCGCGTGTCTGCCCGACAGTACCAAAATGAACGAATGTTCATACCAGGCAAGCCGCCATATCGGCGCATGAAAAACAAAAAACCCGCCGGGACCGAAATCCCGGCGGGTTTGCCTTTGACGCGACTGCCGTTCAGCGGCAGCGTTGCCGATCAGCGCTTGGCGATCGGCGCAACATCGCGCTTGGGCGAGCCGATGAACAGCTGGCGCGGACGACCGATCTTCTGCTCCGGATCGGAAATCATCTCGTTCCACTGTGCGATCCAGCCGACGGTACGGGCCATCGCGAAGATACCGGTAAACAGCGAGACCGGGATACCCAGAGCGCGCTGCACGATGCCGGAGTAGAAATCGACGTTCGGGTAAAGCTTGCGCTGCACGAAGTAGTCGTCTTCCAGCGCAATCTTTTCAAGCGCCATCGCGAGCTTGAACAGCGGATCGTCGTGCAGGCCCAGCTCGTTGAGCACTTCGTGGCAGGTTTCGCGCATCAGCTTCGCGCGCGGGTCGTAGTTCTTGTACACGCGATGGCCGAAGCCCATCAGCTTGACATTGGAGTTCTTGTCCTTGACCTTGGCGATGAACTCGCCGATGCGCTCGACGCCGCCCTGGCGCTGGATGTCTTCCAGCATGTTCAGCGCCGCTTCGTTCGCGCCGCCGTGCGCCGGGCCCCAGAGGCAGGCGATACCGGCAGCGATACAGGCGAACGGGTTGGCGCCCGACGAACCGGCCAGGCGCACCGTCGAGGTCGACGCGTTCTGCTCATGGTCGGCATGCAGGATCAGGATGCGGTCGAGCGCGCGCACCAGCACGTCGTTGACCTTGTACTCTTCGCACGGGGTCGCGAACATCATGCGCATGAAGTTGGCGCTGTAGGACAGGTCGTTGCGCGGATAAATGAACGGCTGGCCCATCGAATACTTGTAGGACATCGCCACCAGGGTCGGCAGCTTCGCGATCAGGCGGATGGCAGACACTTCGCGGTGGTGCGGATCGTTGATGTCGAGCGAGTCGTGGTAGAAGGACGACAGCGCGCCGACGGTACCAACCAGCACCGACATCGGGTGCGCATCGCGGCGGAAACCACGGAAGAAGAATTGCATCTGCTCGTGCACCATCGTGTGGTTGGTGACCGTGCTGACGAACTTCTGCTTCTGCTCGGCATTCGGCAGTTCGCCGTTCAGCAGCAGGTAGCAGGTTTCCAGGAAGTCGCAATTGACCGCGAGCTGCTCGATCGGATAGCCGCGATACAGCAATTCACCCTTGTCGCCGTCGATGTAGGTGATCGACGAGTTGCAGGCTGCGGTCGACATGAAGCCGGGGTCGTACGTAAACTTGCCGGTCGAGCCGTACAGCTTGCGGATGTCGATGACGTCCGGGCCGATGGTACCCTTGTAGATCGGAAGGTCCAGCGACGGGGAGCCGTCGGAGAACGACAAAGTTGCTTTGGTATCAGAGTTGGTCATGTCTCTTCCTTCTGGTGAGGACGGGTAGTCGATTGTAAAAAAAACCAAAAAACAAAAACCGGACGGCACCTTCGTCAGGCTGCACGCAACCTCGCGAGCAGCGCATGGACGTGGGGCAGGTCGACGTCTCCAGACGGTTCCTTGCGAGCCAACAGCAAGTCCATCAGTTCATTATCGGCCAGCTCCATGAGGCGGGAAAAAGCGTCCACTTCTTCATCCGTCAGGCTGGCTTCATGTGCGTCGAGGAAACGCGTGATGATCAGATCGTTTTCGAGCAGACCGCGACGTGCCCTCCAACGCAAACGGGCTCGCTTGACCGGATCGGCTTGATGACTGGCAGACATAATTCCTCATTCGCTTTATTTCAGGAATCCTCCGGAAGAACTACCGGAAGATTCGTGAAATAAGGCGGAAGCAGTATCCGCTTCCGCCCTTGCACAACACTTACAACTTACACCGCGCGGCGGACCATCAGTTCCTTGATCTTGCCGATCGCGCGCGTCGGGTTCAGGCCCTTCGGGCAGACGTCGACGCAGTTCATGATCGTGTGACAACGGAACAGGCGGTACGGGTCCTCGAGGTTGTCGAGGCGCTCGTTGGTGGCCAGATCGCGGCTGTCGGCAATGAAGCGGTAGGCTTGCAGCAGGCCGGCCGGGCCGACGAACTTGTCCGGATTCCACCAGAACGACGGGCAGGAGGTCGAGCAGCAGGCGCACAGGATGCACTCGTACACGCCGTCGAGTTCCTCACGCTCGGCCGGCGACTGCAGACGCTCTTTCTCCGGCGGAATCGTGTCGTTGATCAGGTACGGCTTGATCGAATGGTACTGCTTGAAGAACTGGGTCATGTCCACGATCAGGTCGCGGATGACCGGCAGGCCGGGCAGCGGGCGCAGCACGATCGGCTCGGTCAGTTCGTTCAGGTTGGTGGTGCAGGCCAGACCGTTCTTGCCGTTGATGTTCATCGCGTCGGAACCGCAGACGCCTTCGCGGCAGGAGCGGCGCAGCGCGAGCGAATCGTCGACGTCGGCCTTGATCCGCTGCAGCGCGTCCAGCAGCATCTTGTCGGTGTCCTGCAGGGTCACCGTCAGATCCTGCATGTACGGCTTCTCGTCCTTGTCCGGATCGTAGCGGTAGATTTGAAATTTGAGAGTACGTGCCATGTTCTGCCTTTAGAAAGTACGTGCCTTAGGCTTGAAGGTTTCAACGGTCAGCGGCTTGGTGTTGACCGGCTTGTAGTCGAGGCGGTTGCCCTCGGAGAACCACAGCGTGTGCTTCATCCAGTTCTCGTCGTCGCGCTTTTCGTAGTCGCGATGGGCGTGCGCGCCGCGCGATTCCTTGCGCGCTGCTGCCGATATGATGGTGGCCTTGGCAGTTTCAATGAGATT
Source organism: Noviherbaspirillum sp. (assembly GCF_035627455.1). Lineage (GTDB taxonomy): Bacteria > Pseudomonadota > Gammaproteobacteria > Burkholderiales > Burkholderiaceae_D > Noviherbaspirillum. Next base: position 19,774 of record NZ_DASPLS010000085.1, on the reverse strand, counting down.
GTCGAGTTCGAGCGCTTCGACGCGCGCGGTGTTGAAGACCTTCGACTTGTCCTTGAACGACACGTGCTTGCGACGCTCGTCCAGTTCGATGATTTTCTTGACGCCGGTCTGCAGCAGCTCGTCGGTGCGGAATACGCCGCAGTATTGCTGCATCGTGGAACGAATTGCATTGGCGACATCTTGCACGCGCTCCGAACCGGTGCTGCTTTCAAGACGTGCAAGACGCTCCATCGCGCGCTCGGCGGCATCCGCCGGCAGCGGCTTGTGGCTCTTCTGCTTGAGGTTCTGCGACACGATGTGGTTGCCGGCGGCGCGGCCGAACACCACGAGGTCGAGCAGCGAGTTCGTGCCGAGGCGGTTCGCGCCGTGCACGGACACGCAGGCGCATTCGCCGATCGCGTACATGCCGTTGACCACTTCGTTCGGAATCCCGTTCTTCGGCGCGACGACCTGGCCGTTGATGTTGGTCGGGATGCCGCCCATCTGGTAGTGAATCGTCGGGACGACCGGGATCGGTTCCTTGGTCGCGTCGACGTTGGCGAACTTGTGGCCGATTTCGAGAATCGACGGCAGGCGCTTCTTGATGGTGTCAGCGCCGATGTGGCGCAGGTCCAGCAGCACGTGGTCCTTGTTCGGACCGCAGCCGCGGCCTTCCTTGATTTCCTGGTCCATCGAGCGGGACACGAAATCGCGCGGCGCCAGGTCCTTCAGCGTCGGTGCATAGCGCTCCATGAAGCGCTCGCCATTGGCGTTGATCAGGATACCGCCCTCGCCGCGCACGCCTTCGGTGATCAGCACGCCCGCGCCGGACACGCCGGTCGGGTGGAATTGCCAGAACTCCATGTCCTGCAGCGGCAGGCCGGCGCGTGCCGCCATCCCCATGCCGTCGCCGGTGTTGATGAAGGCGTTGGTCGATGCGGCAAAGATGCGGCCTGCGCCGCCGGTGGCGAACAGCGTGGTCTTCGCTTCGAGGATCATCACGTCGCCGGTTTCCATTTCGAGCGCGACGACGCCGAGTACGTCGCCGTCCTGGTCGCGGATCAGGTCGATCGCCATCCACTCGACGAAGAAGTGGGTGCGCGCACGCACGTTGCGCTGGTACAAGGTGTGCAGCAGCGCGTGGCCGGTGCGGTCAGCGGCGGCGCAGGCGCGCTGCACCGGCTTTTCGCCGAAATTCGCGGTATGGCCGCCGAACGGGCGCTGGTAAATCGTGCCGTCCGGGTTGCGGTCGAAAGGCATCCCGAAGTGTTCGAGTTCATACACGACCTTCGGCGCCTCGCGGCACATGAATTCGATTGCGTCCTGGTCGCCGAGATAGTCCGAACCCTTGACGGTGTCGAACATGTGCCAGTACCAGTTGTCTTCCGACATGTTACCCAGCGAAGCGCCGATGCCGCCCTGTGCGGCAACGGTGTGCGAGCGGGTCGGGAAAACCTTGGACAGGACGGCGACGTTCAGGCCGGCTTCTGCCAGTTGCAGCGAAGCGCGCATGCCGGAGCCGCCGGCGCCGACGATCACTGCGTCGAAACGGCGTACGGGAAGGGATTGTTTGATTGCTGCCACGATTTACATTCTCCAGATAATCTGCGCGGCCCAGCCGGCGCAACCGATCAGCCACAGGATGGTGGCAACTTGAAATACGAGACGAAGACCGACGGATACGGTGACGTAGTCCATCCACACATCACGCATGCCGACCCAGGCGTGGTAGAACAGCGAGAGGAAGGTAACGAAGGTCGCGATCTTGAACCATTGGTTCGAGAACAGGCCCGCCCAGGTTTCGTAGCTGGAAGTATTCCCGGTCAGGAAAGCGAGCAGCAGGATGACGGTGTAGAGCGCCATGACGACGGCGGTGATGCGCTGCGCGAGCCAGTCGCGCATCCCGTAATGCGCGCCAACGACCAGGCGCTTCGGTCCGATGTGGTTGTTTGCCATTTTAGAAAGCTCCGAACAATTTCAATGCGACGAGCAGCGTGAGCGGCAGGCTGACGGCGAAAACGGCGACCGACGACTTGCGGCCGCTGTCCTTGTCGAGGCCCATGTGCAGATCCATCAGCAGGTGGCGGATGCCGGCGCTGAAGTGATGCAGATAGGCCCAGACCAGCCCCAGGATCGCCAGCTTGACCAGCGGGTGGGACACATAGCCCTTGAAGTATTCGAAGGAGATTTCAGAGGTAAGGCTCTTGTCCATCAGGTAGAGGACGAAGGGCAGCAGCAAGAACATCAGCATGCCGCTGATGCGGTGCAGGATTGACACTATGCCGGCCAGCGGTAGCCGGTAGTGCACGGTTTGAGCAAAGCTCATCACACCGTATTTGCGCCGGTTTTTTTTCACGGCTTCGGACATGACATTACCTCCCAGGCTTAAAAATCCCGTAATTCTCGCCGATTTTGTGCATCACACCAATAGCTATCTGCACGGCAAACGCATTTACTCACTTGTCAAGCGGGGCTATCCCCTATTGCAACACAGGGGGCACAACCACATTCAGCTCAACTCGTTCTGGTAGTGATGACGATCAGTCAAGTACAGCCCGCGGCGCACCTCCACCGGCCGGTCGCCGTAGGTGAAGGACACGCGCTCGACGCTCAGCATCGGCGTGTTCGGCTTGACGTTCAACAGCTCTGCCGTACCATCATCGGCGCAGACGGCGCGAATCTTTTCGGTTGCGCGGATCATGCGGGTGCCGAATTCAGTCTCGAACAACCCGTACATCGGCCCCTTGTATTCGACCAGGCGCTCGGCCGTCAGGCCCTTGAAGATCACGCCCGGGAGCCAGAGCTCTTCGACGATGGTGGGCGCGCCGTCGAACGACTGCACGCGCTTGATGAAAATGACGGAATCACCCGACTTGATATCCAGCAGGCGCGCAACTTCTGCGGGCGCTCTCAGTCTCTTGACCTCAAGGATTTTGTTGTCGGCATAGTGCGGCTCGCCGGTATCGGGCATGAGCCTGAGGAATCGGTATTGCGCGCGCGCTTCGTGATGCGTTGCAACGAAGGTGCCTTTGCCCTGGCGGCGCACGACCAGGTTTTCCGCAGCCAGCTCATCGATCGCCTTGCGGACCGTTCCCTGACTGACTTTGAATCGATTGGCAAGTTCCACCTCGCTCGGGATCAGCTCGCCCGGCTTCCATTCGCCGGACTGCAGGCTCTGGGTGATCAGCGCCTTGATCTGCTGGTACAAGGGACTGAACGTGGGAGAGCTTCCGGAGGCAGTCAACCCCGCCCCCGCGCCGCTGGCGGCGCTGCTGATCGGATTGTTCGGGGCGGTACTCATAATGGGAGATTTCACCACAAAACCCTGGTTGCCGTCTAGCAAAAACTACCGGTGATATGTCTTATATAAGATATATGATAGTCGTTGACAGAGCAGCCATAAGAAGCCTACACTCGCGTGCAATATTGGCAGGATGCAAGCCGCGAGAAGCTCCGGTTGACGCCATCTACAATCGCCGGCGAGGGCCGCGATTTGGCCGTGATCGGGGAGGGTTTCGACGGTATCATTACAGGCTTGCAGAAGGATTCTACGCTTTCCGTTTTCATTCCCACTTTGGAGATTCTCATGGCTAAAGCCCCCATGCGCGTTGCCGTTACCGGCGCCGCCGGCCAAATCGGCTATTCCCTGCTGTTCCGCATCGCCAACGGCGATATGCTGGGCAAAGACCAGCCTGTCATCCTGCAACTGCTCGAAATCCCGGATGAGAAGGCGCAGAAGGCACTCAAGGGCGTGATGATGGAAATCGACGACTGCGCATTCCCGCTGCTGGCCGGCATGACCGCCCATAGCGACCCGATGACCGCATTCAAGGACATCGACGTCGCCCTGCTGGTCGGCGCCCGTCCGCGCGGCCCGGGCATGGAGCGCAAGGACCTGCTCGAAGCCAATGCGCAGATCTTCACGGTGCAGGGCAAGGCGCTGAACGCGGTCGCTTCCCGCAACGTCAAGGTGCTGGTGGTCGGCAACCCGGCCAATACCAACGCCTACATTGCAATGAAGTCGGCCCCGGACCTGCCGGCCAAGAACTTCACCGCGATGCTGCGCCTGGACCACAACCGCGCGCTGTCGCAACTGGCGGCCAAGGTTGGCAAGCCGATCACCTCGATCGAGAAGCTGTGCGTGTGGGGCAACCACTCCCCCACCATGTACGCCGACTTCACCCATGCCACCGTCGACGGCCAGCCCGCGAAGGCGCTGGTGAACGACGAAGCATGGACCAAGGATGTCTACCTGCCGACCGTCGGCAAGCGCGGCGCAGCGATCATCGAAGCGCGCGGCCTGTCTTCCGCGGCTTCCGCTGCGAATGCGGCAATCGACCACGTGCGTGACTGGGTGCTCGGCACCAACGGCAAGTGGACCACGATGGGCATCCCGTCCGACGGTTCCTACGGCATTCCGGAAGGCACCATGTTCGGCTTCCCGGTCACGACCGAAAATGGCGAGTACAAGATCGTCCAGGGCCTGGAGATCGACGCCTTCTCGCAGGAGCGCATCAACCTGACGCTCAAGGAGCTGATGGAAGAGCGCGACGGCGTGAAGCATCTGGTCGGCTAAACTTCCGATGCGAGGACAAACGGCTGCGTGCCGTTTGTCCGCTCCCTCCGGTCACACCTTCACACTGACGCTGCACATGCATCCTTCCGAGGTCTTATTCCAGGGCAAGCACAAGCCGGTATCGATCCCGGTCTGCGATCACTACGCCGGCTCCGAAAAGCTGATGCGCAAGTCGATTGCCTTGCAACAAGAACTTGGTCCGGTATTCGATATCACCCTCGATTGCGAAGACGGCGCGGCCGCGGGCAATGAAGCCGGGCACGCGGCACTGGTCGCCTCGCTGATCGCAAGCGATGACAACCGCTTCGATCGCATCGGCGCGCGCATCCATGATGTCACCCATGCCTGCGTCGAGCAGGACATCGCCGCCATCGTCACCGCGCAAACCGCGCAACGCCTTGCCTACCTCGCGGTTCCAAAGGTGGAAAGCCTTGCTGACGTGACAAGCGTGATCGAGATTATCAACCGGCATGCAAGAAAGCACGGCCGCCATGACCTGCCGGTCCACGTGCTGATTGAAACCCACGGCGCGCTCAACGACGCGCCGGCGATCGCCGCCCTGCCCCAGGTCGAATGCCTGTCCTTCGGCATCATGGACTTCGTGTCCGCGCATCACGGCGCGATTCCCGGCACCGCAATGCGCTCGCCCGGACAGTTCACGCACCCGCTTGTCACCCGCGCGAAGCTGGAAATCGCGGCCGCCTGTCATGCGCACGGCAAGGTGCCGTCGCACAATGTGACCACTGAAATCAAGGACACCTCGGTGGTGGCGAACGACGCCAACCGTGCCGCCTGGGAATTCGGCTATACCCGCATGTGGAGCATCCACCCGGACCAGATCAAACCCATCCTCAAGGCCCTCTCGCCGCGCAGCTCGGAAGTGAGCGAAGCCGCCTCCATTCTTAATGAGGCACAGGCGGTTCAATGGGGGCCGATACAGCATAATGGCAAGCTGCACGACCGCGCCAGTTACCGGTATTATTGGACGGTACTGCAGCGCGCGAAGGCGAGCGGCATGCCGCTACCCGAATCAGCAGGGAGTTTTTTGTAGTACCGCGACGCTCATCCCATTATTCCAACAGGCGCGCACTAAAGGAAATTTGTTCATGAAGACCCTATCCGCATTCGCACTCCTGGTCGCAGGACTTGCCATCGGCATGGCGCCGGCGATCGCGCAGAATGCATCCTCCAGCCAGCCCGCGCCAAAGAAAGCGCAAGCGAAAAAAGCCGCCAAGTCGGAGGCCAAGGCCGAAGACGACGACGAACCCGACGTCAAGGGCTTGCAGGCAACTGCGTTCAATTGCGAGCTCGGCAACAAGCTGACGATCTACACGGATGCGGCGAACGACCAGCAGATCGCATTACACTGGAACAAGCGCACACACCGGATGCAACGCGTGACCACTACGACCGGTGCGCAGCGATTCGAAAATGCGAAGAACGGGCTGGTCTGGATCGGCATTCCCGCCAAGGGCATGCTGCTCGATTCCAAGCACGGCAAGCAGCTCGCGAACGAATGCAAGAATCCGGAACAGGCGGGACAAAAGGTGGCGGAACGCTAAGGTTCCGATTGCCCTGGGTCCGGGGGGCATATGCGCTCCGAACCCAGGATCCGCGTTCCATATAAGGCAGTTCAGTTCTAATAATCCCCAGGAGAAGTCATGTCCAACAATACTCTGAACACGCTCAAGGAATTCAAGATCTCGGGTTCCCGGAAAGGAAAGTTCTACTCCCTGCCCGCCCTCGAGAAAACGCTCGGCGTCAACATCTCGCGCCTGCCGGTATCGATCCGCATCGTACTGGAATCGGTGCTGCGCAACTGCGACGGCAAGAAGGTGACCGAAGAGCACGTGAAACAGCTGGCGAACTGGGGGCCGAGCGCCGCGCGCGTCGATGAGATCCCGTTCGTGGTCGCGCGCGTGGTCCTGCAGGACTTCACCGGCGTGCCGCTGCTGGCCGACCTGGCCGCAATGCGCGGCGTCGCGTCCAAGATGGGCAAGAAGCCGAAGAACATCGAACCGCTGGTGCCGGTGGACCTCGTCGTAGACCACTCGGTGCAGATCGACCATTTCCGCGAGAAGAAGGCGCTGGACCTGAACATGAAACTGGAATTCCAGCGCAACAACGAGCGCTATCAGTTCATGAAGTGGGGCATGCAGGCGTTCGACACCTTCGGCGTGGTGCCGCCTGGCTTCGGCATCGTGCACCAGGTCAATCTGGAATACCTGGCGCGCGGCGTGCACAGCAAGGGCGAGGTCTACTACCCGGATACCCTGGTCGGTACCGACTCCCATACCACCATGATCAACGGCATCGGCGTGGTCGGCTGGGGCGTGGGCGGCATCGAGGCGGAAGCCGGCATGCTCGGCCAGCCTGTCTACTTCCTGACCCCGGACGTGGTCGGCGTGAACCTGAAGGGCGCGCTGCGCGAAGGCGTGACCGCGACCGACCTGGTGCTGACCATCACCGAGATGCTGCGCAAGCACAAGGTGGTCGGCAAGTTCGTCGAATTCTTCGGCGAAGGCACAGCATCGCTGTCGACCACCGACCGCGCGACCATCGCGAACATGGCGCCCGAGTACGGCGCCACGATGGGCTTCTTCCCGGTTGACGACGCCACCATCGAGTACTTCCGCGGCACCGGCCGCAGCAGGCAGGAAATCGAGGCGTTCGAAGCCTACTTCAAGGCGCAGAACCTGTTCGGCATTCCAAAGGCCGGCGACATCGACTACACCAACGTGGTCGAACTCGACCTCGGCACCGTCGCGCCGTCCCTGGCCGGCCCGAAGCGTCCGCAGGACCGCATCGAGATCGGCAACGTGAAGGCCACCTTTTCCGACCTGTTCAGCAAGCCGATCGCCGAAAACGGCTTCAACAAGAAGGCCGAAGACCTGGAGGCGGTGTACGAGACATCCAACGGCCTCAAGATCAGCAACGGCGACATCCTGATTGCGGCAATCACTTCCTGCACCAACACTTCCAACCCGAGCGTGCTGCTGGCTGCCGGCCTGCTGGCGAAGAAGGCGGTGGAAGCCGGCCTGACCGTCGCGCCGCACATCAAGACTTCGCTCGCGCCCGGGTCGCGGGTGGTGACCAAGTACCTGGAAGCCGCAGGCCTTCTGCCCTACCTCGAAAAGCTCGGCTTCGGCGTGACCGCCTACGGCTGCACGACCTGCATCGGCAACGCCGGCGACCTGACTGCCGAGCTCAATGAGGCAATCGTCAAGAACGACATCGTCGCGTCTGCCGTGCTGTCAGGCAACCGCAACTTCGAAGCGCGCATCCATCCGAACATCCGCTCCAACTTCCTGGCCTCGCCGCCGCTGGTGGTCGCCTATGCGATTGCCGGCAACGTGACGCGCGACCTGATGACCGAGCCGGTCGGCAAGGGCAAGGGTGGCCGTGACATCTATCTCGGCGACATCTGGCCGACCTCGGCGGAAATCGCCAAGCTGATGAAGTTCGCGATGAACGCGAAGACCTTCAAGGAAAACTACGCGGAAGTCCAGAGCGCCCCCGGCAAGCTGTGGGAACAGATCAGGGGCGTGGCCAAGGGCGAGGTCTACAACTGGCCGAAATCGACTTACATCGCCGAGCCGCCGTTCTTCGAGGAGTTCGACATGCAACCCAAGGCGGCAGCATCAGGCATCAGCGGTGCCCGCGCGCTGGGCGTGTTCGGCGACTCGATCACCACCGACCACATCTCCCCGGCCGGTTCGATCAAGGAAACCAGCCCGGCCGGCAAGTGGCTGCTGGAGAACGGCGTGATGAAGGCCGACTTCAACTCCTACGGCTCCCGCCGCGGCAACCATGAGGTGATGATGCGTGGCACCTTCGCCAACGTGCGGATCAAGAACCTGATGATCCCGCCGAAGGAAGACGGTTCGCGCATCGAGGGCGGCCTCACCATCCACCAGCCGAGCGGCGAGCAGATGTCGATCTACGATGCCGCGATGAAGTACATCGGCGACGGCGTGCCGACCATGGTGTTCGCGGGCGAAGAGTACGGCACCGGCTCCTCGCGCGACTGGGCCGCGAAGGGCACCCAGCTCCTGGGCGTGAAGGCGGTGGTGGCGCGCTCCTTCGAGCGCATCCACCGTTCCAACCTGGTCGGCATGGGCGTGTTGCCGCTGCAGTTCCTGGGCGACGACAGCGTGCAGTCGCTGGACATCACCGGCAACGAAAGCTTCGACCTGCAGGGCATGGAAGGCGAGATCAAGCCGCAACAGCAGGTGACGCTGGTGATCCACCGCGCCAACGGCGACAAGCAGGAGGTCAAGCTGCTGCTGCGCATCGACACGCCGATCGAGGTCGACTACTACAAGCACGGCGGCATCCTGCCGTTCGTGCTGCGCCAGCTGCTCGCAGCGTAATCCGGCGCTTGCGCCGTCACTCACCGCATCCCGGCCGGGGCGGCGCTGCAAGCCAGCTGTAAGAATACGCCGGTATTCTTAGCTCAAGAGAAACGCCGGGACATCCGGCGTTTTATTCAAGATCAGATTCTCGGAGACATATCATGTGGAAAATTTTCGTAGGCTTCATCGCATTTGCCCTGCTCGCTTTGTTCGTCATCATGAAAGGCGGGGACAAGGTCGACATGCAAGGTGAAGCCGGCCACGGCATGCCGTCGGCTTCGTCGCACTCCGAGCCGGCACCTGCGGCGCCGGCCGCTTCTGCGCCCGCTGCCTCCGAGCCTGCGCCTGCCGCATCCGCTCCGGGCGCTTCGGCGCCGGCAGGCCAGGCCGCGCCGGCCGCTTCCGAACCCGCTGCATCGAAGTAATTTCCTTCCTTTCGGAAGAGCCGCATGGCGAACCCATGCGGCTTTTTTGTTTTTTCCGCATATACTGCTTCTATCGGATCGCGTCGTCCGTCCCTCTTTGCGGCAGCTGCCTGCGGGCATCGATTGCAAGCTTTTTGGTAGGTGGTTGTCGAATCTACTACAATACGGTTCCTCAGCTTCAATCCTGATCCGTCATGCGCCGTTTTTCCAAAAGCTCGTCGAACCGACTGTCGCCAGACAGCCAGCGCCTTGTCACCCTCGCCCAGGGCTTGACGCTGGCATCAAGCCGCCTGGAAGAGCGTGCCTGGGAACGTTCCCTGGACGCGCTGATCCACAAGTCGCTCAAAGGCTCGCATCAGGAGACGCTGGATGCCGCCCTCGAACATCTGTTCCGCAGCAACCTGCGCGCGTATGACGCGCTGCTCGACACCGCCGAGGCCAACAGCGAGACTTGTGACATCGAGCATGAGGGCAGCCACTACCAGGCCTTGCTGATCGCCCTGCCCATCCTTGCATGGACGCGTTTTTCAATCGCATCCGGTCCGGTGCCGGAAGAGACGCGCCGCGCGCTGGCCGCGCACCTGCATGGCCACATCCTCGCGGCGGACACCCGTGTTGCGATCGCCCCCACGCTGTATGCGATCGACCAGCTGCCGCGCAATCATGCGGAAACCCATACCCTTGCGCAGCGCCTCGCCCAGGCCGCGATCAAGGGCACACAAGTGAAGCCGCCCGCGAACCCGCCGGAAACCGCCCCCTTCCTCGCCGACACACGCTACCTGCTGGCAGCAGTCGCGGCTCCGTCCGGAGCAGCGCTGTTCGCATGGCAGGAAAGCCTGCAGGCCGCCGGCCGCGAACAGGCGCTGGAGCAATGGCGCGCACAGGCGACCCCGAACATTGCTTCGCTGCTGCCGGGATGCGGCGTCGAGCTGCTGCTGCCGGAAGCCTATTACGTGGCCTGCCGCGAAGCCGACAAGCAGATCCGCCCGGCATCGATTCGCGCCGCCGTGCATTTCCTGACCAACACGCTGGGCATCGAACCGAGCGGCCTGCGCGCCGTCATTGGCAGCTTCAGCGAGGAGCCGGTCGGCGGGCGCGTGGACGAATACCGCATCGGCTTCACGCTGCGCCAGAACCCGGAAGTCGTCTATGGCGTGGTCTGGCCGCTGTATGACCAGGAGGATGAGGACGAAGAGGCGATCACCACTTTCGAATCGCTGACGACGCCGGAAATCCTGGATACCGACCTGCGCACGCCGCTGGAAGAAATCATCGCGCTGTTACGCAGCTGCGGCGTCACGCACATCAAGCGCCACGGCGAGCGCTTCCCGATGGAGTTCTGCGACGATTGCGGCGCGCCGCTCTACCCGGATCCGGATGCGGAACTGGTGCATGCGGAAATGCCGGAAGACACGCCGTCCAGCACCGGCCATTTCCACTGAGCTCGGGGCCGGCTACCAGCGGCTGTAAGGATTGCGCAGCAGGCTGGAGTTGAAATAGCGCGCGTCGTGCGTGACTTCCTCGCCCAGCCATTGCGGCCTGGCGAATGTCTGTGCCTCTGTCGCGAGCTCGATCTCGGCCACCACCAGGCCCGCATTCTCGCCAAGGAATTCATCGACTTCCCACAGCATGCCGTCGAACGGAATGCGGTAGCGCGACTTTTCGATGACCGGCCGCTCGCACAGATGGTCGAGCATGTCCTGCGCATCCTGCAGCGGAATAAGGTACTCCCATTCGCTGCGGGTCGCACCCGCGCTTTTGCCCTTGATCGTCAGCGTCGCCGACCCGCCTTCGATGCGCACCCGCACTGTGCGCTCCAGCGCGGACGAGAGATAGCCCTGGCGCAGCAGCACGCCCTGCCCCAGCGCCTTCCAGCTATCGTCCAGCACCAGGAATTTGCGTTCGATCTCCACGCCCATCTTCAGCCTCGCTTCAGCACATGCAGGATCGGCTGCAGGATCGCCCGTCCGAGGCGCGCGCTGCGCGCGCCATTCCAGCCGCTTGTCTCGTCCGGCAGGTCGGCATTGTCCTTGAACGGCATTTCCAGCGTCAGCGAAATGCACTTGAAGGTATGGCCGACGTATTTCGACGCCAGCTGCAGCATCTCCTCCCGGTACTTGCTCGCCTCATAGCCGTGCCTGGTCTGGAAATCGGTACTGGCCTGCAGGAAGCTGTCGATGAAGGCTTGCTGCTCGGCCTGCTGCTGCTGCGTGAAACCTTCCAGCATCTCGCAGCCGGCGACGAACACGTAGGGCAGCGTTTCATCGCCATGGATGTCGAGGAACAGGTCGCAGCCGGTCTCGTGGAGCCTGTTGCGCACCGCAAGGACTTCCGGACTGCGCTCGGTTGACGGCGCCATCCACTCGCGGTTCAGGTTGGCGCCGGCTGCATTGGTGCGCAGATTGCCACGCACTGCGCCGTCCGGATTCATGTTTGGAACGACGTAAAAGACCGCCTGCTCCAGGAGGCTGCGCGCGACCGGATCGGCGCGGTCGAGCAAGGCGTCGAGCATGCCCTCGACGAACCATTCGGACATGGTTTCGCCGGGATGCTGGCGCGCGATGACCCAGACCTTTTTCCCGGCGGAGGGATCACCGGCCACCACAAGATTCATGTCGCGGCCCTCGACGGTGCTGCCGATGTCGAGCACGCGTGCGCCCGGAGACGTTTCGACCCGGCCCAGCAGTTCGAGGTGACGCTCCCAGGAATACGGCTCGAAGTAAGCGTAATACACGCTGTCGCGCTCTGGCGTGTGGCGGATCGTCAAGACCTGCCCGTCGTAGTCGGTCGGCACCCGGAACCAGGTTTTCCTGTCGTAGCTGGCTACCGCCTTGTAACCGTCCCATCCGTGCGCGAACGCCGCCTGTCCGGCATTGCGCAGTTTCATCGTGCACGCCTGGGCACGGGCGCCTTGCAGGCGGAAGTAAAACCATTGCAGGACATCCGCATGGGAATCCTTGCGGATGTTGAGTTCGATGGAAGCCGGGTCGTCCGCGCGCAGAACTTCTATTGCGCCGGCATCGAATTGGTCGCTGATCTTGATTGCCATGTCGGGTGGGCGGGCTGCGAGCGCGCAGCCCGGATTTCTCCATTGGGTAGGGATGCTATTCTGCGGGTTTTATCCGGCGCCGCAAAGCCTGATGACGCCGCGCCCGCAGCGTATTGCGTGCCGCGCCGGCCATTGCCGCACTGCGGGGGCGATCGCCGACGTAAGGCACCTCGCGACGGCGCAGCAGACAACGTGCCGGGTGACAGGCAGCCTGGCCGGGACCAATCTTTCCTTGCATGCATGGCAGAAAAGCCTGTCTCTGCTATAATTGCGAGCTTCGTCGGGGCGTAGCGCAGCCTGGTAGCGCACTTGCATGGGGTGCAAGGGGTCGCGAGTTCGAATCCCGCCGCCCCGACCAATGAAATCAAGCACTTACAGAAAACCACCTTCGGGTGGTTTTTTGTTTTCCGAAGCTTGGCAAGGAAAAATTCGATGATGGGTGAGGATTGAAAATCTTCGTGTCCTGGCTCGATTCCGCCACGGGCCATCAGGAAAAAACAAGAGCTTACAGATTCCGCTCTGTAAGCTCTTTTGTTTTACCGGCCGTCATGTAAGCGCGACTTAACCAAACGAAAGGACTACCCGCCTCCCCGGGTGTACTTCAGCCCCTGTTCGTCCTGTGCGACTGGGCCTGCCGCGAACGGCGGCCAATGACAGACGTTGCCTGTGTCGCCGATTCCCACGCTCCGATTCTCTCAGTTTGTTGCAGCGGATTGGCCGTCTCCTACAGAGACGCCATCACTAATCGCGTATGACCATACTTCAAACTCAACCGGTTTTACCCGCCCAAAATATGTAGCAAAAGCAGCGTCGACAGCATCAGCGCCATGGGCAACCTTTATGTGCCGAACATCTGGCCTGTTGTAGCGCGGGTCGAAGACACGCCAGACACCTTCCACGTAAACCTCCACATAAGCATGGAAATCAATACCGATGTCCGAATCCGGTATAGAGGCACCGATGAGCGGTATGTGTCCTGCCGCATAGCGAGCGGGAATATCCAGCGCTCTGCAGAGTGCAACCATGACATGTGCAAAATCCCTGCATACGCCGTAGCCGCGTCGGAGTGCTTCGCAAGCCGAGAGAGTCGGATCTCCGGAACCGTACCGATATTCGAGATGATGATGGGTCCAATCGCAGATGTTCTGCACCGTTTTCAGCCCCTTGTGAGTGCTGAACTGCTTCGTAGCGAACCCCACAAGTTTGTCCGCCTCGCAATACCGGCTCGGTAAAGTGTATCGAACAATGTTGAATGGCAGCTGGCTGCCTTCGCTATCGTCCAACCGTGGCCCGTAATCAATATTTGGCGTGGGCAGGACAAGCACCGCGTCGTGCCTGAATTCGTTTAGCCCCGGCAGGAGGTTAGTCCTGAGCACTTTGTTTCCATGCGAGTCAGTGAACTGGTGTAATGCTCCTCCGCTTCCGGCTGCGACCTCCTCGCTCAGGATCCTCTGGCCGAAACCTGGTGCGGGCTGAACGAGAAGCAGTATTTGCGATCTTTCTTCCGCAATGTAGGAAAGGGAGCATCCGAGACGAATGACCACGGAATCGGCCGAATTCTCCGCGCCATCGGGAACAAATTGCCGATGCGGAGGTGTTATATGGATCGCTGTGTGAGAGGTCATGCAAATGGAACGGTGTGGGTCAAGGTATGAAGTAATAACAATTCTGCGTCAACATAGATAACCCGTCTGTTAGACGCCTGACAAAAGTCCTCGTCTGACGGGCAAGTACAGCTATGGGACTGGCGTTGCAGCATGCGTTCATCGGCGCACGAAAAACGGTTCCGGTCATTGGCTGGAAGCGTCGTGAAAGCAGCCGAAGGTCGCATCAATCCAGTCGGAAGACCACAAAGAGTTCCTGCGGGTATCAGACAAAATGGTTCTGAACGGAATATCGGGAAACGAGTCAGGGCAAGGCGACCGGCTTGGACGACGTGAATGAGCGCTTGGCCAATTTGGCCAGCCAGAAGCAGGTCGCCGAAAAATTACTGCTTGATATTGCTTTCGTCAGGATGCCGTCACGAGGTAGTACCCGCAAGAGCGCCTTTGAAACCGGCCAAGAAAAAAATCCCGCCAAGGGACGGGATAAGGCGTGCTCCCAGGCAGGAGTAGGAGGAACCAATGCTTATATTATGGAGATGCATAAACCGCATTTCTGTTCGATCGCTGACATAAAGCAGCGAAGCACCCAAATAATTTAACCTTTATTAAACGTGGGAGAGCCGTCGCGGTGATGGGAATCGCTGCCGCTTCTTCCAGAAAGCCAAAGCCGCTTCGTCCGCGGATGCCAGTGGCGGCGTTCCTTTTCACGATGGGAGCGCTTCATGCGGCCGGCGGGCGGTAGCTCGGCCGACGGCCGGCAGCGCCGCCGATTTTCTCTGGCACGTTCCTGCCTGTCGCTTAGCTGACTCGTTCAGGCCTCGTTCTCTCCCAGCCCCGAACCATCAGCCTTCTTTGCCAGCCCCTGTTCCACTTGGGCAAGGAAGTCCTTGTAGTCGACAGGCTTGACGATGTAGCCGTCGCAGCCTGCTGCGCGAATGCGCTCCTCGTCGCTGCGCATCGCCAGCGCCGTGAGCGCGAATACCGGAATCCGGCGCGTTGCCGCGTCGGCCTTCAGCAAAGCGGTCGCCTCGAGTCCGTCCATGCCCGGCAATTGCACATCCATCAGGATCAGGTCGGGCGGCCGCTGCTGCGCCGCGCGCAGGCCGGTCTCGGCATCGATGGCCTGAATGGTTTCGTGGCCGGCCTTTTCCAGAACGAAGACCGTCAGTTTCATGTTGGCGGGATTGTCTTCCACGATCAGGATACGTGCCACCTTACCGTCCTTTCCCGGGCAGTGCCCGTCGCACTTCGCCAATGAAGCGCCCGTGATTGAACTCCGCCTTCTGCATGATTTCCTGCACGCGGCCGATCAGCCGCAGGCGGTCCTCGGCGACGATCTGCTTCGCGGTGACGATGACGACCGGGATCGAACGCGTGACAGGATCGTCCTTGAGCGCTTCAACGACGTCGAAACCATTCATCGCCGGCATCATCAGGTCGAGCACGATCAGATCGGGACGATGTTCCCGCGCCAGCTCAATGCCCTCCTGGCCGCCGTATGCCGGCAGGACCCGGCAACTCGCGGCCTCCAGATGCGCACGGACCAGTTCCACCGCCTTGCGGTCGTCATCCACCACCAATACCGTGCGCGGCGTCTTGTCGACGGTGGGCTGGAAGCCGATCGCTTCCAGCGCCTGGATCAGGTCCGAGCGGCTCACCGGCTTCTGCAGGACGCCGGCCGCGCCCAGCGCCAGGCCGCGATTGCAGTTCGCCATGATGGACACGATGACGACCGGGGTGGCCGTCAGCTGCGGTTCGCGCTTGATCCGCTCCAGCATCTCCCAGCCGTCCATGCCCGGCAGCAGGATGTCCAGGATGATGACGTCGGGCTGCTCGCGCAGCGCCGCTTCCATCCCTATCTCGGCGGTCGTGGTGCGGATGATGCGAAAGCCGCCGTCCTCCAGTTGCACGCGCAACAGGTTGGCCGCCATCTCATCGTCTTCGATGACGAGCGCAAGCGGCGCGGGGTTTGGACCGGATGCAAGCGCCGGCGCAAGCATGCCTGACAGCGCCGCCGCTGTCGCGTCCGCGGGGCGGTGCCACGGCAGCCACACCGTGAAGGTGGAACCCTTGCCCGGTTCGCTTTGCAGCCCGACGCCGCCGCCCTGCAATTCGGCCAGCCGCTTCAGCAGCGTCAACCCGAGGCCGGTGCCCTCGTAGCGGCGCGAGAGTTCGCTGTCGATCTGCAAGAAAGGCTGGAACAGCCGCGCCTGGTCCTCGGCCGAGATGCCGATGCCGCTATCGCTTACCGCCAGTTCGAGGTAATGCGAATAACTGCCGCCGGGGAAGCGCTCGCGCCCGACCTTGCGCGCCACGACGCGCACGCTGCCGCCTTCCGGCGTGAATTTCACCGCGTTGGACAGCAGGTTATAGAGGATCTGCCGCGTCTTGCGCACATCCAGCCAGATGTCGTCGAGGCCGTCCTCCACCTCGGACGACAAATCCAAGCGTTGCGCAGTCGCTCTTTCCCGCACCACCTGCAAGCCGTCGCGCACCAGCTCGCCGACCTGGCAGCACTCACGCTCAAGCGTCATCTTGCCTGCCTCGATTTTCGAGAGGTCGAGGATTTCGTTGATCAACGCCAGCAGATGCTTGCCGCTGCTGTAGATGTCTGTGACGTATTCCTTCTGCTGCGGCGGAAGTTCGCCGGTCAGGCCGTCCTTCATCACCTCGGAAAAGCCGATGATGGCGTTGAGCGGCGTGCGCAGTTCATGCGACATGTTGGCGAGGAAATCCGACTTGAGTCGATCGGCCTTCTGCAACTGGAGATTCTTCTCGGCCAGCATGCCGTTGGCGGCCTCGAGCTCCTGTCCGAGCCGCTCCAGCTCCGCCGACCGTTCGCGTGCGCGCGCATTCGACTCCACCAGCCGCGCGTAGAGCACGCTGTTCTCCAGCAGCAGCATCATCAGCACAAAGGTGGCGGCGAGCAAGCCGTAGATCCTGCCCGCATAAAAGCCGAGGTCGAACCGCCCCTGGTTCAGCACCGCCGACAGCGCGATGTCGAACAGCCACGCGCACATCACCACCATCAACCACAGGTCGATCACCGACCGCGGACGGTGCCGCCACAGGATGAAGAGGGCCAGCAGGCTGAACGCCCAGGTGCTCGAGACGACCACGATCATCGAAGGCGAGTAGCGGTTGCCGACCATGATTGCCGGGAGCAGCGCCTGCCCCTTCGTGGCCAAAAGCACTGCCGCCGCGACCAGCAGGAAGGCTGCGCCGACGCCTGCGCCAACCGTCATTCCCGTACCGCTGCTGCGTGCCCCAGGCTGGTCCTTGGCCAGTGCATAGGCGATCACGAACAGCGGAAACCCCACATGCCAGAACATATATAGCCAGGCAGTACTCTGCGGTCCCGCACCCAGCAGGCCCGAGGGCGCGAACAGGCCGGGAAAGGTCAGCGCATGCGCGATCGCAATGAAAGCCGTAAACAGGTAGCCCGACGCCAGGATCGCAAGCCCGCGCGAGCGCAGGATGCGGAACTGTCCGTACAGCAGGATCGCCGTGATCAGGTCGCTGACCACCAGCGCGGACTGGTAGACCGGGATGAACGCAGTCACGGGGGCAAGCTGGACTTTCGCGAAGGGCACGGCCGCCAGGAAGAAGGCGAGCGAGACTGCAAACACGGCGAGTGCAATCCGGCGCTGCCCGCGATCCGGCTGCATGGTGGCAAGGAATGCCGTCGAGTCGTTCATGGGCTCCTGCATGGTGCCGCCGTAACTATTCATGGCGGGACCCGACGATTGAGCGAAAGGAAACGTCCCGAAGTGCGTCACTCCGCGCACATGGGAAGACAAGAAGGTGGACGAGCTTTTGCATTTTATGATTGGCAACCATGATGAAGCGCGATATGGAGGCCGCTTGCGCAATATCGGATGTATGTCTGAACGCCCTGCGTCATGTTACATCGGAACGAGCCCAAAAACTTGCATTCCTTTCATCGCGCCGCCTGCCAGCCTTCAGTTCGAAGTAAATGAATAGACCTTCGCCCCCGAAGCGGTTGGTGATAGGAGGTTCGACTTTCAGAAAATGGCACGCGAACCGGTAATGCGTGATCGGCCGATTCACTAACATGGTTGCGCAAATGCATGCGTGCGTGTGTTGCTACAAATGGCATTTCTACCGGGTCATTCATTGCGGCCCCGGCAACGGGGGTTTGTGGAGTACACGGGTTTTCCGGGACCCTAACGATGCAATTGTGACATGTCAAAGACTGCCTCTTAACGAGCAGTTACTGTCGAATGGCTTTCATCATCCGGTGCAATCGATGCCGCAAGCCAAACCATTAAATAAATCCGCCTGGAAGGGGCCGCCTCCGCTGAATGAATCGGACGCTCCCTTGCTTGCCGGCCTGCAGCCCCCGGCACCAAAGGGTGAAGAAATACACATCGTTCCTTTGCCATCGATGACGGCTTTTCCGGCCCATAGCGCAAGACCACCACGTCCAGGCTGACACCGGAAAGCTCGGGGAGCGCGCCGAAAGCCAATACCAGGTGCAGATACGCCTCATGTAACAAGCCGTCCGGCAGCAGCCCGCCGCGGCCCATCATGCCCGGCATGACAACAAGTGTGGATATCCGCACCGGCGAGAGAAGATTCTGCATTACCTGCTGCAGCCGATCGTGAAGCCAAAGGCCGCAAGGATTCATGAGCGCTGACGCGATATCGTGCGGCGGGCCGTCACGGCGCGCCCTTTGTGGATGGGTTCAACCGGGACAAGGCCAGCGGCGCCCTCGGCGCGCCGGCCTGTCCGCCTTTGACACTGCGTGAGGATAATAATGGCAACAATTAATGGCACTACCGGCGCGGATTCCCTTGTCGGGACAAGCAATGCGGACACAATCAACGGCCGCGGCGGCAACGACACCATACGCGGCGGCAGCGGCAAGGACACGATCACCGGCGGCGGCGGCAACGACACCTTTGTCTACCTGGCGACGACCGATTCGCCGCGGAGCAGCAACTGGGACATCATCACCGATTTCACCAAGGGCAGCGACCGTATCGACCTGACCGCCTTGCTGGGAACCACTGACCTGGCCTGGGGCGGCACGACGCCGACCGCGAATGGCGTTTGGTACACGAAAAACGGCACGACCACCTCGATCTTCATCGATACCAACGGCGCGCCGGCAACGCCCGAGATGCGGATCGACCTGCAGAACACCAGTGCCCTTGTGCTAAGCGCCAGCGACTTCCTCGGCGTGCGGGCAGCAACGGGTGCGGCGCCGGTCATCACATCGCCGGCGACGTTCAGCGTGGCTGAGAATACGACGGCAGTGGGCACGGTGACGGCGACCGATGCCGACAGCACCACGCTCACATACAGCCTGGTCGCCGGTGGCGACGCTGCGCGGTTCAGCATCAACGCCAATACCGGCGCGCTGAGCTTCGTCGCCACACCGAACTTCGAGGCACCGGCCGATGCCGGCGCCAACAATGTCTACAACGTCACGGTACGGGTAAGCGACGGCACCCTGAGCACCACGCAAGCCGTTGCGGTGACGGTGACCAATGTGAACGATGCAGCGCCGACAATCACTTCGCCGGCGGCGTTCAGCATTCAGGAGAACACGACGGCGGTGGGCACCATCACCGCGACCGACGCCGACAGCCCGACCATCACCTACAGCCTGGTGGCCGGCGGCGATGCGGCGCTGTTCAGCATCGACGCCGGTACCGGCGCGCTGCGCTTCGTCGCCGCGCCCAACTTTGAAGCGCCGGCCGATGCCGGCGCCGACAATGTCTACAACCTCACCGTGCAGGCCAGCGACGGCAGCCTG
>NZ_DASPLS010000084.1:0-62945 GCF_035627455.1 Noviherbaspirillum sp. | reverse complement strand
TTCATCGTGTGGGCGCACCACATGTTTACCACCGGCATGCCGGTCACCGCGCAACTGTTCTTCATGTACGCGACCATGCTGATCGCGGTGCCCACCGGCGTGAAGGTGTTCAACTGGATCGCGACGATGTGGAAGGGCTCGCTGACCTTCGAGACGCCGATGCTGTTCGCGGTCGGATTCATCTTCGTGTTTACGATCGGCGGCTTTTCCGGCCTGATCCTGGCGGTGTCGCCGATCGACATCCAGGTGCACGACACCTACTACGTCATCGCCCACTTCCATTACGTGCTGGTGGCCGGCTCGCTGTTCGCGCTGTTTGCCGGTTTCTACTACTGGGTGCCGAAATGGACCGGGCATATGTACAACGAGGCGCGCGGCAAATTCCACTTCTGGAACTCGCTGATCTGGCTCAATGTCACATTCTTCCCGATGCACTTTCTTGGCCTGGCAGGCATGCCGCGCCGCTATGCGGACTACCCGACGCAGTTCACGGATTTCAACATGCTGACGTCGATCGGCGCTTTCCTGTTCGGGCTGACGCAGGTGTACTTCCTGTTCGCCGTCGTCCTGCCCTGCATCAAGGGCGGCGCGCCCGCGCCGGCCAAGCCGTGGGAAGGCGCGGATGGGCTCGAATGGACGGTGCCGAGCCCGGCTCCCTTCCATACCTTCGAAGTGCCGCCGGTCGTGAAGTAGCGCCGGCAGGGACAGCATGCGCAGTGACGGGAGACGGGCGATGAACAGGCATGAATGGAACCTGAAGCGAAACTGCTCGCTGTCGCCGCGCCAGCTCGGTGCCGCCTTTGCCATCCTTTTCGCACTGTCCGCTTTCGTCGCCGGAATGTTCGTCCTGCTGCAGGGAGCGTGGCAGATACTGCCGTTCACGATGCTGGAAATGGGCGGCGTCGCACTGGCATTCCTGTGTTATGCGCGGCACGCGACGGACCATGAACATATCGTCCTCTCCGACGACTGCCTGCTGGTCGAGCGTGTCCTTGCCGGGGAAACACACCAGGTCCGTCTCGACCCAAGCTGGACGCGCGTTGGCGAACCGAAATCGAGCCGCGACCTGATCGACCTGGAGTCGCACAGCGTCAGAGTCCAGGTGGGATGCTTTGTGACCGAAGCCCGAAGGCGGCGCGTCGCGCTTGAACTGCGTCAGGAATTGCGCGCCCGCAGCCTTGTGCGGTCCTGAATGGTGCACTCCGCGCGCCGCGCGAGGCCGTCCGCGTACGCGTCCTTCCCGGCTATTGCCGGCGCACTGGGAGCGCTGGCAAGCGGAAGACTAGGGCTCGGCAGCGATCTGCTGTGCGGTGCCGATCAAAACCTTCAAGGTATTGCCGATCATCCGGTCGATCGGATCGCGGTAGTGCGAACGCATCCAGCAGGCTCCCGCAGCCGACATCGCGCCGGCCAGTGCGAATCCCAGGATGTCGGCATCCCGCTTGTTCAGCGCCTGCCTTTGCTGCGGCGTGGCGATGACCCCGATGATCAGGCGGCCGAAGTCTTTCATGTAGCCGGTATAGAGGGCGTCGACGCGCGGGCTGACACCCAGCACCTCGACCTGCGTGATGCGGGCGAAATGCGGGTTGCGCATTTCCTCGAAAAAGGCGCGCAGACCACGCTCGAGAGTCGGCTCGAGGCCGGGCGGCGACCGCTCCAGCACGGCCACCAGACGCAGCCGGAACTGATCCATCACATGGCAGTAGCAGGCGACCAGCAAGTCCTCCAGCGACTCGAATGATTCATAGAAATACCGGTTCGTCAGGCCCGACGCGGCGGTCAGTGTTCTCATTGTTGTTCCTTGGTAACCCAAGGTCCCGAACTGTTCGATGCCGGCATTGATCAGCCGCTGCCGCCGCAGCGCGACACGTTCCGCATGGTCCTGGCCTGCGTAAGGACGCTCCGACGACGGTTGCTTGTCGACTTCGGTTTCAATCATTTCGGCCATCTGATGAGGTGGGAAAGTGCAGCGATTGTATCCGAGGCCCTGTAGCGGCGAGGTGAAACTAGTGTCCCGGCTCTAAAGGCATCATCAGCGGGGAGCGCGCATTGACAACGCATGTTCTCACATATACTGTGCGCTGACAACGGCTGTTATCAGATGCATCGACGACGGCATGCTTGATGCGGATGCGCCGCCAGGGCGTTCAATTCCGAAGAGAAAAACAGGAGACAAGACTGTGACGGATGTGGATGTGCTGATCGTGGGCGCCGGCATTTCCGGCATTGGCGCCGCTTACTACCTGCAGAACCGGTGTCCCGGCATGAGCTACACGATCCTGGAGGCGCGCGGCGCTCTCGGCGGCACCTGGGATCTGTTCCGCTATCCCGGGATCCGTTCCGACTCGGACCTTCATACCTTCGGCTATGCGTTCAAGCCTTGGGAAAATGAAAAGTCGATCGCGGGCGCCGACGCGATCCTCGCCTATCTCGCCGAAACCGCGAGCGAAAACCGCATCGACCGCAAGATCCGCTATCACCACAAGGTTCTCTCGGCGGCGTGGACGAGCGAGGATGCATGCTGGCAGGTGGAAGTCGAACGCAGCGATACCGGGGAAAAGCTCAGCTTGCGCAGCAAGTGGATCTTTTCGGCGGCGGGCTACTATCGCTATGACGAGGGTTACCGGCCGCGCTTCCCTGGCGAGGAACGCTTCCGCGGACAGATCGTGCATCCGCAGCACTGGCCGGAAGAACTCGACTACAGCGGAAAGCGCGTCGTCGTGATCGGCAGCGGTGCCACCGCGGTCACGCTGGTGCCTGCGATGGCCGGCAAGGCGGCGCATGTCGCGATGCTGCAGCGTACGCCAACCTACATCCTGTCGATTCCGTCGCACGACGCGATCGCGAACCTGTTGCGCAGGGTGTTCGGCAAGCGGCTCGCCTATGCCCTGACCCGGCGCAAGAACATTTTCCTGCAACGCATGATCTGGCAGTTCTGCCAGCGCCATCCGCAGCGCGCGCGCAACCTGATCCGCTCGCTGAATGCGCGCCAGCTGCCGAAGGGTTATCCGGTGGACGTCCACTTCAATCCGCCGTACAACCCCTGGGACCAGCGCTTGTGCATGGTGCCCGACGGCGACCTGTTCAAGGCAATCCGTGCCGGCGCCGCATCGGTCAGCACCGGGCGCATCAAGACATTTACGGAAACCGGCGTGCTGCTCGAGTCCGGCGAGCACCTGGACGCCGACCTGATCGTTACTGCCACCGGCCTCAACCTGCAGCCCTTCGGCGGCGTTCCGCTGACGGTCGACGGGCGCACCGTGAAGCTTGCGGACACGGTGGCATTCAAGGGAATGATGCTGAGCGGCGTGCCGAACCTGGCGTTCGCCATCGGCTATACCAATTCTTCCTGGACACTGAAGATCGGACTGTTGTGCGAACACTTCTGCCGCCTGCTGGCGCACATGGAAGAGAAGGGTTTCGACATCTGCTGTCCCGAAGTACGGGACGCGGCGATGGTCAGGCGTCCGCTGCTCGACTTCGGCGCCGGCTATGTGAAGCGATCGCTGGACGAACTGCCGCGTCAGGGCGCCGACTTTCCGTGGCTGATGTCGATGAGCTATGCCGCCGATGCCAAATTGCTCAGGAAAGGGCCGGTGGCCGATCCGAACCTGCGTTTTTCTTCGGTGCGGGCCAAAGCGGCAGGCGTTACGCCGGCGCGCAAGGCGGTTGCATGAGCAAAGCACCGATTCTCATCACCAAGGGGACCACTCCATGAATCTGAAGGGCCGCGTGGCCGTCGTGACCGGTGCCGGCAGCGGCATCGGACGGGCCACTTCCATTGCGCTTGCGCGGCGCGGATGCCACCTGGCGCTCGCCGACATCAACCAGGCCGGCCTGCGCCAGACCGCGCAGGATGCGCAGGCGTTCGGCGTGCGCGTCACCTGCCATACGCTCGATGTCGCCAGCCGCGACATGGTGCGGGCGCTGCCGGCCGAGGTGAATGCCGCGCATGGCCGGGTCGATATCCTGGTCAACAACGCCGGCGTCGCGCTGGGCGGCACCTTCGAGCAGGTCAGCGAGGAAGACTTCGACTGGCTCATGGAAATCAATTTCCACGGCGTGGTGCGGATGACGCGCGCCTTCCTGCCCTACCTGCATGCGGGCGACGATTCGCGCATCGTCAACGTATCCAGTCTCTACGGCCTCATCTCGCCGGCCGGCCAGTGCGCCTACTCCGCCAGCAAGTTCGCGGTGCGCGGTTTTTCCAACGCGCTGCGGCATGAGCTGGAGGGCTCTTGCGTCGGCGTGACCGTCGTTCATCCCGGTGGCGTCGCCACTTCCATTGCAAGGAATGCACGCGTGCCGGCGGGTGTCGACGAAGGCGAAATCCAGCGCGGCAGGGTGCTGGCCGAAAAGCTATTACGCATGCCGCCGGAACAAGCAGGCGAAATCATCGTACGCGGCATCGAGCAGCGCAAGACGCGGATCCTGGTGGGAGCGGATGCCAAGGTCGTATCGCTCATCGAACGCATCCTGCCGGTGGGTTACTGGTCGCTGTTAAAGAGGAGCATTCCGCAATGACGTCGATGCAGATCGCCGCAGTCGTCCTGCCCGCATTCCTGCTGGCCGCAGGCGCCGGCCTGGCCTTGTTCACGCGCTGGACCGCGCGGCGCGTGCAGCATGCCCTGCCGCCGCAGGGACGTTTCGTGAATGTCTCCGGCGTCATGTTCCATGTCCGGGAACAGGGCGACGGCCCTCCCCTGCTGCTGATTCACGGGCTGGCGGGGCAGATGCGCCATTACACCTACGGCGTGACCGAGCGCCTTGCGCGGCAGTACCGCGTGGTTACCGTGGACCGGCCCGGTTCCGGGTATTCCGTGCGGGACAAATCGGTACCGGCCGATCTTTCCGCCCAGGCCGGCGCGATCGCCGAACTGATCGACAAGCTGCAGCTGGGGCGCCCGTTCGTGGTCGGCCATTCCCTCGGCGGCGCGGTGTCTCTGGCACTGGCGCTCGAGCATCCGCGGCAGGTGGCGGGACTCGCGCTGCTGGCGCCGCTGACGCATCTGCCCGAGGACGGCAGGCCGCCGGCCGCGTTCAGGGCGCTGACCATTGCCACGCCCTGGCTGCGCACGCTGTTCGCGTGGACGCTGGCGGTGCCGGCATCGATTGCCGGGAGCCGCGTCGTGCTCGCGCAAGTCTTCGGCCCGGATGCCGTACCGCACGACTTCGCCACGCGCGGCGGCGGCCTGCTCACCTTGCGCCCGAGCCACTTCATCGCGGCGTCGCAGGATCTGCAAGCAGTGCCGCTGCGCCTTCCCGCTCTCGTTGCGCGCTATCCGGAACTGAACCTCCCGGTAGACATCCTGTTCGGACGCCAGGACCGCATTCTCGACTGGAAGACGCATGGCCAGGGTCTGGCCGACAAGGCCAAGGGCGCGCGACTCAGACTGGTCGACGGCGGCCACATGCTTCCGGTGACGCATCCCGACCTGACCGCACGCTTCATCGGCGATGCCGCGCGCCGCGCGGGCCTTGCACGCCGCGCCAGCGCGCCGGCGCCGGTGGTCCAAAACTGACGCCGCCCGCTGCGCGGCGTCGCGGCCGGTTCCGACGCCCGCGCAGCGCGCTGCTCATGCCCAGGGCCGGCTTTCCAGGGGGCGGATCTCCGGCGTATCCGCCCACGCGCCGCGCTCCTTGTCATACGCCCACTTGCGGATCTCCTGCATCGGAATCAGCTGCTCGATCGCGAGCGTCCGGCTGTGCGAAGCGAAGGACTTCCCTTTCTGCTGCGCCCCGAGCAGGCTCGGCTCCGTTCCAACCGGTTGTCCGTTCAACACAATGACATAAGCGTCCACAATTCCTCCCTCGGCATATCGTTGGCAAAAATTCTACTGCAGTTGCCAACGAGACGCCGCGAACATACGCCTTCCATTGCCTGCTCGGCAAGTCGGCCTCGGCGCGCGCAGCGGCGAGTGCGGAAAACCCTACTTGACACGAATCAATAAGGATTCAAGAATTGTCCGGAATTATTGGACAAAGAATGAATAGCCTCGGTCTGCCTGTCATCTACTCTCGTACGCATGCAGACAAAGTCTTCGCAATATTGCTTGTCGGACTAACTCCGGCAGTCGCCGGTGTGGCATGGCTGACAGCCACCGGCGGTCTTCCTGCCCCGGTCTGCCGCAGCGGTCTGGCCGCGCAGGCAGCGCCCGGCAGCTGGCTGATTGCCTTTGCCCTCGCCGCGCTTGTCGCCCTGGGATCCGCGCTGATCTTGCGGCGCTGGCCGGGACAAGCGGCAGGCGGGATTTATAACGCGGCCGCCTCGGTCGTCATTTCCGCGCTCCTCGTGCATTTCAGCGGCGGCTCGCCGGATGCGCACATCCTGCTGTTCATTCTCACGTCGCTGCTCCTGTACTACCGCGCGCGCTGGCCGGTCGCGCTTGCCGGCGGGATCTTCGTCTCGTACCATCTCGGCTTTTACACCCTGCAGGAAGCCGGCGCGCCGGTGTTCCTGTTCGCCTGTCCCGAATCCCATGTGCTGCTCATTCACCTTGCCGCCGGCATCGGCCAGTACACCCTGCTCGGCTACATCGCGGCGCGCATGGAGCGCAAGGATGCCTACCTGCGCCTCGCCGCCGCGCAGCAGGAGCTTGCGGCAAGCGTGTTCCACAACGCGATCGAGGGCATCGTGATCACCGACGCCAAAGGCAGGATCGTGTCGGTCAACCCCGCGTTCACCGAGATCACCGGCTACACCGCCGAGGAGGCGATCGGCGAGACGCCGCGGCTGCTGAAGTCGAACCGGCACGACGAACAGTTCTACCGGGAGATGTGGGCCACCATCGAATCGGCCGGACAGTGGAAGGGCAAGATCTGGAACCGGCGCAAGTGCGGCGAAGTATTCCTGGAATCGCAGACCATCCGGCGCCTGCGCGGCGAGGACGGCGTGATCCGCTACGTCGCCGTATTCAACGACATCACCGAACAATGGCGCAAGGACCAGCGGATCGAGCACCTCGCGTTCTACGACTCGCTGACCGGACTGGCGAACCGCTCCCTGCTCAACGACCGCATCCAGCACTCGATCGCGCTGGCCGAACGCTCCGGAAGCGGGCTGGCGGTGCTCGTGCTCGATCTCGACCGATTCAAGAACATCAACGATACGCTCGGCCATGACCAGGGCGACAAGCTGCTGCAGATCGTCAGCGAGCGACTGCGCAAGGTCGCGCGCGAAACCGATACCGTCGCCAGGCTCGGCGGCGACGAGTTCGTGCTCCTGCTGGAAAACCCGGGCAGGCCGGAGGAAATCGGCGCCGTCGCGGCCCGCGTGGTCGAATGCATCGCCGAGCCGATGGTGCTGGGCGGCGTGACGCTGTGTGTCGAAGGATCGCTTGGCGTTGCAATCTACCCGATCGACGGAGAGGACGCCGCCAGCCTGATGAAGAATGCGGACACCGCAATGTACGATGCGAAGGCCAGCGGGAAGAACACCTACCGCTTCTTCAGCTCGTCGATGACGGACCGCGCGAAAAAACGGCTCCATCTCGAGATGGACCTGCGCCGCGCGCTGGAGCAGCAAGAGTTCGAACTGCACTATCAGCCCAAGGTATGCCTTGCCACCGGCGCACCGACCGGCGCGGAAGCGCTGATCCGCTGGCGGCACCCGGAGCGCGGGCTGGTTTCGCCGATGGAGTTCATTCCGCTTGCCGAAGAGACCGGGCTGATCGAACCGATGGGCGAGTGGGTGCTGGAGGAGGCATGCAGGCAGCTGTGCGTCTGGCGCACCACCGGAGCCGGCATCGCGAACCTGGCAGTCAACGTGTCGGCCATCCAGATCCAGCGCGGCAGGCTGGCGGAGCATATTCGCGCCCTTCTTGGCAGGTACGGGCTGCCCGGCTCCATGCTGGAGATCGAGCTCACCGAATCGACGCTGATGGACGACCCCGAGCGCGCAATCGAAGTCATGAATGCGGTGCGCAGCGCCGGCGTGAAGATTGCGATCGACGATTTCGGCACCGGCTATTCGAGTCTTGCCTACCTGAGCCGCCTGCCGATCGACACGCTGAAGATCGACCGATCCTTCGTGAACGCGGCCGACAGGAGCGCCAACGGCCGCGTGGTCTGCGACACGATCATCGGGCTGGGCCGCAACCTGCACCTGCAGGTGGTCGCCGAAGGGATCGAAACACCCGAGCAACTGGCCTACCTGCGGCAGCAGGGATGCTATGCGGGGCAAGGCTATCATTTCTGCCGCCCGTTGCCGGAAGACGAATTCAGCCGCTGGCTCGGCGGCTGGCGCGCCAACCTTGATATCGTTGTTCAACCGCCTGCGCCAGCCTTCCCGGCTGCCGCGCATGAGGTCTCACCGCCCGGAGGTATGCAAGGGATTGCCCTCAACTGATTTCTCGAAACCGGTCCGCGCGGACCGGCAGCGCCGCAAAGCCGGCAGCATCTATTCAACATTGCATCACTTTGGAAGTAAGACATGAAATTCTCCTTTCGCACCAAGCTCTTTGCGCCGCTCGCGATCTGCTGGATCAGCCTGTGGGCGATCACGGGAGCAGACATCTACCACAACAAGGTACGCCGCCTGGAAGAGCGGCAGCTGTCGCTGAAATATGCGGCCGAGGTCGGGGTATCGATCACGAAGGACTATGCGGAAATGGCCGCCGCCGGCACGCTGCCGGTGGACGAGGCGAAAAAACAGGCACTGGCGCGGATAAAGGCCATGCGCTTCGGCACGGATGGCTACCTGACGGTCATCTCCTCCGAGCCGCGCATGCTGATGCACCCGATGAAGCCGGAAATGGATGGCAAGGAACTCGGCGACTTCAAGGACGCCGAGGGCAACTACCTGTTCCGCGACATGGCCGCGGTCGGCAAGAGCTCGGGTGAAGGCTGGGTGGAATATGTGTGGCAGAAGCCCGGGCATCCGGACCAGTCCAAGGTATTCCCGAAAGGCTCCTACGTGCTGACCTACAAGCCCTGGGACTGGAACTTCGTGACCGGCGTCTACCTGGACGACCTGACCGATGCGATGATCCGGGACTTCTGGGAGTCGTTCCTTGCGCTGACCGTGGTCGGCATCTTCCTGAATGGCGCGGTACTGCTGGTGATCCGCAGCCTGAACAGGGCCGTCGGCGGCGACCCGGAAGATGCGGCCGAGGTGGCGCGCAGGATCGCTTCCGGCGACCTGTCCGAACCGGTCAAGGTCAAGGCCGGTGACCAGACCAGTCTGCTGTTTGCAATGAAGACGATGCAGGAAAGCCTGCTCGGCATCGTCACCAAGGTGCGCCAGGGCACCGATTCGATCACCGACGCGACGAATGAAATGGCGGCCGGCAACCTTGATCTTTCCGCCCGCACCGAGCAGCAGGCCGCGTCGCTGGAAGAAACAGCATCCTCGATGGACGAGCTGACTTCCACCGTGAAGCAGAACGCCGACAATGCGCGGCAGGCCAACCAGATGGCGGTGGAGGCATCGGAAGTGGCCGGCAAGGGCGGCGCAGTGGTGGCGGAAGTGGTGAAAACCATGGCCGCGATCAACGATTCGTCCAGGAAGATCGTGGATATCATCGGCGTCATTGACGGCATCGCCTTCCAGACCAACATTCTCGCCCTGAATGCAGCCGTCGAGGCGGCACGCGCCGGCGAGCAGGGCCGCGGCTTCGCGGTGGTCGCCGGCGAGGTGCGCACCCTGGCGCAACGTTCGGCTGCGGCCGCCAAGGAAATCAAGGTCCTGATCGGCGACTCGGTGGACAAGGTGCATACCGGCACCGCGCTGGTCGACCAGGCCGGCGCGACCATGCAGGAGGTGGTCACCAGCGTCAAGCGCGTGGCCGACCTGATCGGCGATATCGCCTCGGCCAGCCAGGAGCAGAACAACGGCATCGAGCACGTCAACCAGGCGATTGCGCAGATGGACCAGGTGACGCAGCAGAACGCCGCGCTGGTGGAAGAAGCGGCCGCCGCTGCCGATGCGATGCACAAGCAGGCAGAAGAGCTGCACCAGGCGGTACAGGTATTCAAGCTCGATGCGGGGCAGGCTGCCGCGGCACCGGCACCAGTACCCGCACCGCGCGCGCAGGCCGCGGTCGCGAAAGAAGCGCGCCCCGCCGCCAAGGCAATCGCGACCCGCGCCGCGCGCACCCCGGCCGCCGTACGCCGCCCCAGCGCATTGCCGGCGACGACCAGCGCGGACGGCTGGGAGGAGTTCTGACGCAAGCCGCAATGCGGCACCTGCAATCGCAGGCCGGGTGTCATTCGCCAGCACGACGACACCCGGCACATCCCCGGCGGCCGGCTTCGGCCGCGGCGCTTCACCCCGCAAGCGGACCCCTTGGCGGCCCCTCAGCTACCCCTCAGCTACCCCTCGGCGGCCCGTCCGCGCCTCGAGCACATCCCATCAGGCCCTCGTAACCGCTGCTGCGCCGGGGCGTCGTCTTTCGGGACACGCCTATACCTCTTGCTACGCACTCCACAAGCCGTCCGTGCATCGCCTGCATTGCCGGCAATGAGGCGACGCTTGTTGTGAGCAATCGCAAGGCCCTGCACGATCACGTGGGCAGCATACAAGGCTGCGCCATCGTCGCCCGCTTGCAGCTACATAGGGAGGGCATGGTTCGCAAGGCGCGAACCGGCAGATCCGGTTCCTGGCCCACCACAAAAAGGAGACGACATGTTACGCAAGGCACTGGCCGCCCTCTTCGTTCTCATCCTGTTGCTTGCCGGTTACCTGACCTTCGCGCCGGTGCCGATTGCGCCGCAGGCATGGAACGCGCCGGTTGACGCCGGTTACGCAGGCCCCTTTGCGGTGAACCACCGGCTGGCGGAACTGCGCTACATTTCGCTCGGCGCCGAAAGCGGCCCGGAACATGTGGCCCCCGGTCCAGACGGCTTGCTTTACGCGGCGGTTGCCGGCGGCAAGATCCTGCGGATGCAGGCCGACGGCAGCGCGCTGGAAGTCTGGGCGCAGACCGGCGGCCGTGTCCTCGGCTTCGACTTCGACCGTCGCGGCAATGTCGTGGCCGCCGATTCGATCAAGGGATTGCTGCTGATTGAAGCGCCGGCGGGCGCGGCAACCGCGGCAAGGATTACGGTGCTCGCGGACAAGGTGCGGGTCGACGGCATTGACGATCCGATCCGCTTTGCCGACGCGGTGACGGTCGCGCAGGACGGCCGCATCTATTTCACGGATGCGTCGCGCCGCTTTGGCGCCGCGCAATGGGGCGAATTCGACGCCAGCATTCTCGACATCATGGAGCACTCCGCAACCGGACGGGTGCTGGTATACGACCCGCAGCGGCAGACCGTCGAAGTCGTCGCGCACGGACTGTCGTTCGCCAACGGCATTGCACTGTCGGCCGACGAAAAAGCGCTGTTCGTGGCTGAAACCGGCGCATACCGGATATGGAAAGTGGCAGCGTCGGCGCGCAACCTGGACTTGAAGGCGGGCAGTGGCAATGGCACGCAGGCAAGCGTCCTCCTAGCCAACCTGCCGGGATACCCGGACAACCTGCTGCGCGGCAGGGACGGGCGCATCTGGGCAGGGCTGGCCAAGCCGCGCAGCGCGGTCGCCGACAAGCTGGCCGCGCATCCTTTCCTGCGCAGCATGGCGGCGCGCCTGCCGAAAGCCTTGTGGCCGCTGCCGCCGTCTTACGGCCATGTGTTTGCCTTTGATGAAACCGGGCGGGTGACCGCCGATCTCCAGGACCC
Source organism: Noviherbaspirillum sp. (assembly GCF_035627455.1). GTDB lineage: Bacteria > Pseudomonadota > Gammaproteobacteria > Burkholderiales > Burkholderiaceae_D > Noviherbaspirillum. The sequence continues at coordinate 51,284 of NZ_DASPLS010000084.1, read as the reverse complement.
GGGCGGCAAGTATCCCGAAACCACAGGCGTCACCGAAACCGCGGACCGCCTGTACATCCAGAGCCTGCACGCGCCGCGGCTCGGCTGGTTGCCGAAAGAGGGCCGCGGACTCTGAGCCCTTGGGCGGTCTCGCCTATTTCATCTGGGGAAACGCGAACTCCGGCCCCGCCGACGCGGTATTCGGCCAGCGCTGCATCACCGCCTTGTGCCGGGTGTAGAAACGCACGCCTTCCGGCCCGTAGACGTGGTGGTCGCCGAACAGGCTGCGCTTCCAGCCGCCGAAGCTGCCGAAGGCCATCGGCACCGGCAGCGGCACATTGACGCCGACCATGCCCGCCTTGATCTGCGCAACGAATTCCCGCGCCACGCCGCCGTCGCGGGTGAACACCGCCACGCCGTTGCCGTACTCATGGTGGTTGATCAGCCTGACCGCGGTCGCCACGTCGGGCGCGCGCAGCACGCACAACACGGGGCCGAAGATTTCTTCCTTGTAGATCGTCATGCCGGGGGTGACATGGTCGAACAGGGTGCCGCCCACGAAGAAGCCCTCTTCCCGTCCCGGCACCACGTAGTTGCGGCCGTCGACCACCAGCGTCGCGCCCTCCTCCACCCCGGTGCCGATGAGGCGTTCGATGCGTTCCTTCGCGGCCTGCGTGACGATTGGCCCCATTTCCGCATCCGGCTCCATCCCGTCATTGATCTTCAGTTCGCGGGTACGCTCGGCGAGCGCGGCAACCAGCTTGTCGCCGGCATCGCCGACCGCGACCGCCACCGAGATCGCCATGCAGCGCTCACCCGCCGAGCCGTAGGCGGCGCCGACGAGCGCGTCGACCGCCATCTGCATGTCGGCGTCCGGCATGACCACCATATGATTCTTCGCGCCGCCAAGGGCCTGCACGCGCTTGCCGTTCGCGCAGCCGCGCCCGTAGATGTATTCCGCGATCGGGGTGGAGCCGACGAAGCTGACGGCCTGCACTTCCGGATGGTCGAGCAAGGCGTCGACTGCAAGCTTGTCGCCCTGCACCACGTTGAACACGCCGGCGGGCAGGCCGGCTTCCTGCAGCAGCTCGGCATGCATCAGCGATACGCTCGGGTCGCGCTCGGACGGCTTGAGCACGAAGGTGTTGCCGCAGGCAAGCGCGATCGGGAACATCCACATCGGCACCATCACCGGGAAATTGAACGGCGTGATGCCGGCGACCACGCCCAGCGGCTGGCGCATCGCCCAGGCATCGATGCCGCGCGCGACGTCGCCGGTGTATTCGCCCTTGAGCAGGTGCGGAATGCCGACCGCGAACTCCACCACTTCGATGCCGCGCGCCACTTCCCCTTTCGCGTCGGCGAAGGTCTTGCCGTGCTCGCGCGTGATCGCGGCGGCGAACGCGTCCGCATGCTTCTGCATCAGGTTCAGGTATTTGAACAGCACGCGGGCGCGCGCCAGCGGCGGCGTGCCGGCCCAGCCCGGGAAAGCGCCGGCGGCGGCTTCGACCGCGGCATTGACTTCGTCCGCGGTGCCGAGCGCGACACGCGCCACCGGCTTGCCGAGCGCCGGGTTGAAGATGTCGGCGTAGCGGCCGCTTTCGGTGTCGATCCGGCGGCCATTGATGTAGTGGGTAACGGTTTCCATGGTGCGTGACTTGTTTTCTTCGGTTGCGTATTCGGGATTGCGGGCGGCACGCGAAAGTGGCGCGCCGCCGGTGTTAATCGAGGGTCTTGAGAATCGCGGCCAGCTTGCCGAACAGCTCGTCGATGTGTTTCTTCTCGAGCACCAGCGGCGGCGACAGCGCGATGATGTCGCCGGTGACGCGGATCAGGATGCCGTCCGCGAACGCGCGCTTGAATGCGGTCATCGCGCGCAGGCCCGGCTTGCCGGGAATCGGTTCGAGTTCGATGCCGGCGATCAGGCCGATATTGCGCAGGTCGATCACATGCGGCAGTCCCTTGATCGAATGCACCGCATCTTCCCAGTAGCCGGTCAGCTTCCGCGCATGCGCCAGCACGTCCTGCTCCGCGAACACGTCGAGGGTTGCCAGCGCGGCGGCGCAGGCCAGCGGATGGCCGGAATAGGTATAACCATGGAACAGCTCGATGCCCGGCGGGCTGGCCATCAGCGTGTCGTGGATCGCCTGCTTGACGAAGACCGCGCCCATCGGCACCACGCCGTTGGTCAGGCCCTTGGCGGTGGTCACCATGTCCGGCTCGACGTCGAAGTAGTCGAAGGCGAACGGCGTGGTCAGGCGGCCGAAGCCGGTGATGACTTCATCGAAGATGAGCAGGATGCCGTGCTTGGTGCAGATCTCGCGCAGCCGCTTCAGGTAGCCCTTGGGCGGGATCAGCACGCCGGTGGAGCCGGCGACCGGCTCGACGATGACGGCGGCGATGGTCGACGCATCGTGGAGCGCGACGATGCGCTCGAGTTCGTCGGCCAGGTGCGCGCCCCAGGCAGGCTCGCCGCGGGTGAATGCGTTTTCCTGCAGGTTGTGGGTATGCGGCAGGTGGTCGACGCCGGACAGCAGCGGGCCGAAGGCCTTGCGGTTGCCGGCGATGCCGCCGACCGACATGCCGCCGAAGCCGACGCCATGATAGCCGCGCTCGCGGCCGATCAGGCGGGTACGGCTGCCCTCGCCGCGCGCGCGGTGGTAGGCCAGCGCGATCTTGAGCGCGGAGTCGACCGACTCGGAACCGGAATTGGTATAGAAACTGTGGCTGAAGCGGCCGCCCGTGTACTGCTTCAGGCGCGCCGCCAGCTCGAACGCCGCCGGATGTCCCATCTGGAACGAGGGCGCGTAATCGAGGGTCGCGACCATGTCCTGCACCGCCTTGATGATCTTCGGCTGCGCATGGCCGAGCGGCACGCACCACAGGCCGGCAGTGCCGTCCAGCACCGCGTTGCCCGCGGCGTCGCGGTAGTACATGCCTTGCGCGGAAACCAGCAGGCGCGGGTTCGCCTTGAAATCGCGGTTCGCGGTAAACGGCATCCAATAGGCGGAAAGATCCTGGTCATGCGGGTTCTGGCTCATCGCGGCATTCCGTTCGGTGGTTGATGGTAGCTTGCATTATTCCAGCTACAATCCGCGTTGTTGGATACACTTTCCATTTACTTGGAAAACTGTACTGCCCAATTTTACGAACTGTATTGGCAGCGATACCTCATCAGGGAGACATCATGGCGCGCGAGCGGCAAGACGCATTCCAGCTGCAGCTGGTGCCGGATTCCGGCCAGAGCCTGGTGGACCAGGTGGCAGCGAAGCTGGCGCAGCGGATCGAGGCGGGCGTACTGCGCGCCGGCGAGCGGCTGCCGTCGGTGCGGCAGTTCGCCGCCATGCACGGCATCAGCGTATCGACCACGGTGGACGCCTATGAGCGGCTGGTGGCGACCGGGCTGCTGTTTGCACGGCGCGGCGCCGGATTCTTCGTGCACCGGCGCGACGGCACCCGCGACAGCGGCCGGCCGCTCATCCCGCACAATCCGGAGATCGATTCCGCCTGGCTGCTGTCGGAAGTGTTTGCCGACGACCGGGTGCCGATCAAGGCGGGCTGCGGCTGGCTGCCGCAGCGCCTGCTGGATGCCGAGGGACTGCACATGGCGGAGCGGCGGGTGTTGCGCGCGCCGGCCGCGCAGCAGGTCGGCTACGGTCACCCTTACGGTTACGTGCCGCTGCGGCAGACGATCGCGCAGTCGCTCGGCCGCTGGTCGCTGGACGTGTCGGTCGACCAGGTGGTGACGACGCACGGCGCGACGCAGGCGCTCGACCTGATCGTGCGCACCATGGTCAAGCGCGGCGATACCGTCTTCATGGAAGATCCCGGCTACTGCAACCTGATGGCGATCCTCAGGCTGGCGGAAGTGCGGGTGGTCGGCGTGCCGCGCACGCCGAACGGCGTCGACCTCGAGGCGCTGGAGCGGCTGGCCAGGGAACACCAGCCCCGGCTGTTCTTCACCAATCCGGTGCTGCAGAACCCGACCGGGACGTCGTACACGCCGGCCTGCGCGATGCGCGTGCTGCAGATTGCCGATCGTTACAACTTCTGGGTGGTGGAAGACGACCTGTACCGGGAACTCGCGCAGCCGACCGATCCGATGCTCGCGGCGCTCGACGGCCTGCAACGCGTGATCTACGTCGGCGGATTCTCCAAGACGATCGCGCCGTCGCTGCGCATGGGCTTTGCCGCCTGCCAGCCGGAACTGGCGCGCGAACTGGCACGGACCAAGATGGCGCTGACGCTGACCAGCTCGGAGATCACGGAACGCCTGGTGCATGCGGTGCTGACCGAGGGCCATCACCGCAAGCACGTGGAACGCCTGTCGGCATCGCTGCTCCATGCGCAGTCCCGCATTGCCGCCCGGCTGGAAGAGGCGGGCCTGATCCCGTTCGCGGCGCCGCGCGGCGGGATGTTCTACTGGGCCCGGCTCGACCGTCCGGGAATGCGCGCGCGCGAGATCGCCGACCGTGCGCTGAAGAAGGGAATCTGGCTCGCGCCCGGCGAATTCTTCCAGCTGTCGCAGTCGGACTGCCCCTGGTTCCGGTTCAACGTAGCGTATTCGGATGCGCCGGAGCTGCTGGAGTTCTTCCGGACAATTTGAGACAGGCGCAGCGCCAGGAATGGCAATAGCGGCCAAGGTTCCCGGTTTTGACGCCGGTCTGCTCTCCGTTCCGATGCAGGCGCGCATTTGAGCCGTCACAAAACGGCACGCAGATCGCGCGGGCAGCATCTCCCCTCATGACTTGCCCCGAGTGTCGTGCAACCTGCGGATGAAGCGGACCACCCTGCCTGTCGCCGTGATCGCGAGGCGTGACACGCCTCGTGCCGCATGCCGCCCTGGTCCGTGGCCGCAGCCCGTCCCGGGGGCCGGCTCCGTGCATTTCACTTCGCGGCGTGCCGCCGGCACCAGGGCCCCGCACCGGATGATCAAGCCGCTGCCCGGGCCGGCCGCACGACTCCCGTCCGGACGGCCCGCTCACTACCGCCACCCGGCCACCGACCGCTCCTGCTTGCTCCGCAGTATAGAAAGCAATGTCGAGGTATTCCCCAACCCAACCTTCGGAGGATGACCGCATGTTCCAGAAAAAGAAATTGCTGCCGCTGATTGCCGTCTCGGCGCTGCTCGCCGCCTGCGGCGGCGGCGACGACACCGCGCCGGTCGCGTCCGGCACCACTGCCACCAACACCACGCCCGCCACGGCGACGCCCTCCGGCACGTCATCGCCGGGTGCAACAGCGCCGGGCACGGCTACGGGCACGACACCTGGCACCACGGCGGGCACCACGCCGGCAGGCAGCGGCAACACGCCCACAGCCGGCGGCACGCCCTCCACACCGAATGCCGGAAGCACGCCCGGGGCATCCGACCCCACTCCCGTTGCTGTCACCGATCAGCGGTTCAACGGCCACATGACGCTGGTGTCGAACCAGATCCTCTACCTGCGCACCAACCGCTACCTCTATCTGCCGGTCACGCTGAACACCTTCGAAAGCCCGACCGGCATCGTCGACCTGGCATCCGGCAGCCCGGTGGCTCATCTGCCCAATCTTGCCGCCGACGCGGCGGCTTCCGGCTGCACGATCGAAATCGACGGCACCTGTGCGATCCAGCCGCCGGCGGTTGCGCCGGCGGCGCCGATCGCAGCCTTCGGTATCCGCATCGGCACCCATCTGCTGCCGTCGGAAACGGGCCAGCAGGTCGGCAACCAGCGGGTGGTCGGCCGCATCGCGTTCGACCTGACCGAGCGCGCCGGCTCCCCCGGCGTCGGCGCCGGCCAGGTCCCCGAAGTCATGCGCTTCGTCATCGACAATGTGGAGATGGCGACCGACCAGAACGGCCGGCTGACTTCGGTCCGCCTGCTCGACACCGCGCGCCTGCATGTCTACGGCCGCAGCGCCGCAGGCGTCGAAGTGCGCGAAAGCCTGCCGGCGCCGGCCGGCACCGTGCGCCTGCTGCCGCTGACACAGGTTCCGGACGGTTACGGCGACACCGGCAGCGTCATCCTGTTCATGGACCTCGAAACCGGCTTCTCGCAGGCCGGCGACCGCCTCGCGGCGCTGCAATCGATCGCCGGCCATTTCACGATGCACGTCACCCTGTCGTCTGTCAGCAAGATCGTGCGTCCCGCGGCCGTGGCGTCGCCCGGTTTCCCGGCGGTACCGCTGAAGGACCTGATCGGCCAGTCGATCACTGTCAACACGCAGCCGCCTGTGACCGGCGGCGGCATCAGCGGCAGCGCCTGGATTCGCATGTATCCGGCGCAATAGGCGTCGCGCCGGCGGCGGGGGTAAACAATCCTCGCCGCTGGTCAGGCTTGGCCGTGCGTGCGGGGGGCCAGGCGCTGCGCAAAGAAGGCGAGAATCTCGTCGCGCGCGGCGATGGTCGGCTGGCCCGCCTCGTCGATCAGGTGCGCCGTCACCACGCTGTGCGGGCAGCCCACCACTTTCTCGAAGAACGGCGACAATTCGCGGCTGGCGGCGCTGTCGGGCAGCACGCGCGCGACAAAACGCTCGCCGAGCGCACGGGAATAGGCGGCGAAGCGCTGCGCGGTGCAGATGCGGTCGCCATCGAAGCGGTAGGCCAGCACCGTCAGGTCCTCCTGGTCCAGGCGCCGCCGCACCGCCGCCAGCTCGTCCGGCGCCATCTCGATCCCGCCCGGGTCGTTGAACGGCAGCGAGGGCTGGGCCAGCACCGGCGCGAGCATCGCCGGGTCCAGCATCATCGTCAGCGCGAAGTTGCCGGTGAAACACATTCCGATTGCGCCGACACCGGGGCCGCCGCACTCCTGGTGCGCCAGGCGTGCGAGCGCACGCAGCCAGACGGTCACAGGGCTCGATGCGTTTGCCGCGAAGGCGCGGAACTCCGCGGAAACGCAGGCGCGCTGCAGCACGGCCCTGCCCTCTTCCACCGTCGGCACCGCACCGTCCCGGCCGAACAGCGACGGCATGTACACCGTGAATCCCGCATCCCGCACCCAGCGGCTGAATCGCGCGACCTGCGGACTGATGCCCGGCATCTCCGTCATCACAATCACTGCCGGCCCGCTGCCGGCCACATACACCCGCTTCGCGGCACCGTCGAAGATGATGTCGCGGCGAATGAAATCCTCCAGCGGGTCGTCTTCATGCATGCTCCGTTTCGACATCGGCTGCTCTCCTTCAGGGTTTGGACCGGCCGGCCCGGCGCGATGCGCGCTCTTGCGGCGGCGCCGGGCAGGACGCGGGTTTATTGGAATGAAGCAGTGCTCAGTCTGGCGCGCGCAGGAAAAACCGGGAATGGATAATCCCGACATCTTTCATGTCAAAATGGACAAATGAAAACGATCCTGATCCTTGCCCTCGACGGCGTGATGGATTCCAGCCTTGCGATCACGCTCGATACGCTGCGGGCGGGACAGTCTTTCCTTTCCCGCGCACGCAAGCCGGGCCAGGTCCGGATTCTCGTTGCCGGATACAGGAAGTCGGTGCGGACCGGCGGCGGCCTGCAGCTGAAGCCGGACATGTCCTTCGCGCAGCTGTCCGCGACAGACAGGTGGCCGGACTGGATCATCGTGCCGGGGCTCGGGCTGGTTTCCGACGGAGCGATCGCGGCGCGCCTCGCGCAGAAGGATGCGGCGGCCGCGATGGCGCTGCTGCGGCAGGCGCCGGCGTCCACGCGGATCGGCGCATCATGCTCCTCGGTATTCCTGCTTGCGCAATCCGGGCTGCTGGCCGGGCGCGATGTCACGATGACCTGGTGGCTGGCACACCTGTTCCGGGACCGCTACCCGGGCATCCGGCTGGACGAGACGAAGATGCTGGTGCGCGACGGCCGCTATCTGACTGCCGGCTCCGCCTACGCGCAGCTCGACCTGGCGCTGGCGGTCGTCGTCGACACGATGGGCACGGCGGCGGCGCACCTGTGCTCGCGCTACCTGCTGATCGACCAGCGCCCGTCGCAGGCGCGTTACATGATGCAGGACCACGTGCAGCATGTGGATCCGACCGTCATCGCGGCGGAGCGCTGGATCGATGCGCACCTGGCGGAGCCGATCAGCATCACGGCGCTCGCCGCGGCGCTGGCGGTGTCGCCCAAAACATTGGCCAGGCGCGTCGGGGCGGCTACGGGCATATCGCCGGTCAAGCTGATTCAGCGCCGGCGGCTGCTGCATGCCGCGCATCTGATCGAGTCGACATCCCTGTCCATTGAAGCCGTTGCGGCAAGGGTGGGATATCAGGACGGCACCGCGCTGCGCAAACTGGTCAGGCGCGAATTCGGCACGACGCCGGCTGCTCTGCGCGGCTAGCAATCCCGCACGCAGCGCAGCGCTACGCGGCCTGTCAGGGAAGGTTCGCGCACAGCATCCGCAACGCATGCTCGAACCCGCGGATGGACACCGTATCGCGGTACAGGATGGCGCGGCGCGCGACGAGCACAGACCGCAGGCGGCGGCGGTAATCCTCGTCGGTCGCGACCCGAACTGCTGTTGCGACATATTCGGCGCTGCCCGAATGAACCAGCTCATCCAGGCCGATGCGCTTCAGGATCGCGCTGGCGAAACGGCCGCGCATGAAGCTGCCCTCCACGGTAACGATCGGCAGCCCGCATTCGACTGCCTGCATCGCGGTATTGAAGCCGGAAAAGCCGATGGTATCGAGGAAAACATGGGCTTGGCGCATGATGCCGTAGAAGCGGGCAGGCGCTTGCCAGGGAATGGCCAGCATGTGCCGTGCCGGGTCGAGGCCGGCGTCGGCGAATGCCGATGCGATGCGGTGCCGGTATTTCTCGCTCAGCGCGGACAGGCGCGGGTTCGTGAAGAACAGGAACTGCGCTCCGGCAACCTTTCTCGCGATATCGACGAACACATGGTCGTGCTCCGGCGTGTACTTGAACGGGCTGCCCGCGCAAATGAACAGCGGTGCGCCCGGCCGCACCCCGAGGGCGGCGATGTCGACCTCCGCTGGCGCAACCTCGGGCGGATCGTAATAGCAGCCGAGGTTGGGCAAGGCGATCAGCCGTTCCGAATAGCATGCCTGCGCGGCATCATGCTCGAACGCCCGGGCGGACAGGTAGGCATCGATGGTCGGCATGCCGCTGGTTTCCGGGTGCCCCCAGGTGGCGACCTGGCGTGGCGCCAGCCGCATCGCCGCAAGTTGCGTCGTGAGCTGGTCCATGCCGAGTTCCGGATAGATCAGCACATCCGGATCGACGGCGATGATGCGTCTGGCCCATTCGAGCGCCGAGCCGGCGCCGCGATGATAGGAATCCGCGCTTTCCTTCGCCATCGCGGTCTGCGCATCTTCCTGCGATCCCAGGTCGAACGCATGCAATTCGAAGCTGTCGCGGTCGAGCGCGCTGAACCAGCCCTTGACGATGGCGGTCCAGACGGGATGGTGGATGAAATGCGCGGAGACCACGCCGACGCGTATCTTCGCCGCGCCGGAGCGGCGGGCGGTCCGGTGTGCGATGCCGTGCTGCGCGCTCCAGGACGCCATCAGCTCGGTGCACAGCCGGCCATAGGGAGCGAGCAGATCGCGGTTGTTCCTTTCCTCGTATGCCAGATAGAAGGGCTGCGCCGTGCCGACCACTTCAAGCGGGTTCACCGCGGGCTGCGCATCGATCCATTGCCGGAATGCCGCCAGCGCACCGGCGAACCGCTCCCTGGTCTTGTCCAGGTCGTCCGCACGTTCGCGCACTGCGGGAATCTGCGCCATCAACTGCTTGAACCGCGCCTCCGCCGACTGCGGGTCGAGCCGGACACACTGCGCGAACGCGTCGAGCGCCGCCTGCTGCTGCCCCATCAGGTAGTGGGTCGACGCCTTGTTGCACCAGGCATCGGCATGGGCGGGCTGCAACTGGAGCGCCTTGTCAAAGCTTTCGAGAGCCGCGTCGAGCAGGAACAGCAGCCTTTGCATGCAGCCGCGCGCGTGATGGAAATCGGCGGTCGGTCGCAGCGCGACCAGCTTGTCGTAGCGTTTCAACGCATCGGCGACGCGGCCGGCGGACTGCAGCAGCAGCGCGCAGTTGACTTGCGCATCCGCGTAGTCCGGCTGCAGCGCGGCCGCCGCTTCATAATCGGCGAGCGCTTCCTGCATCCGGCCGAGCGCGCGCCATGCATTGCCGCGGTTGTTCAGCGCGATCACGAAATGCGGATCGAGCGCCAGCGCCCGGTTGCAGCTGTCGAGCGCCTGCTGATGGCGGCCCGCCGCATGCAGCAGCAGCCCGAGGTTGGCATGCGCTGCCGGCTCGGCGTTGTTGATCGCGATGGCGCGGGTCAGCAGCACGATGCCCTCTTCCGTGCGCCCCTGCTGGTGCCGCAGCAGGCCGAGGAAGTGCACGCACTCGAACTGCGCGGGATGCTTGCTCAACACCCGGGTGTAGATCTCTTCGGCGGCAGCAAGATCGCCTTGCTGGTGCAGTTGGATTGCCTGCCGGATTTGCGCGAGCGGAATCAAAGGCACGACGCCCTTGAACCCGGTCGGTGCGTTGACAATCTGCTCGCGCGGCTGCGCGTGGTAGCGGTGGGCGCTGTACGACATGCTCGTCCTCTCCTGTAATCGCTTGTTCTCCCCCGGACTCGCGATCGAACGCCAGCCCGCGGTGCGCGGTGGCATCAAATGTAGATGTCTGCGAAGAAACGGATTTGATGGAACAGGGGTGAGCACATGTTTAGAAGCAGGCCTCTAATCTTTTGGCGGCGCGTGACGACCCTTGCCCGACGGCGGGGATGGAGAGTGCATCCGGTGGCGCCGAAGCCGGAGGAAAGATATGGCGCGGCGGTGCCGGTTCAGTTTGCCACCGCAGTTCCATTGCAGTCAGGCCGCTTGGCGCAAATCCCTGGAGGAAGTCGCTTCGCCAGCTCGAAACGGGATGCGGCGGTACTGTCAGTACAGGAAGAGGTAAGCGGCGAGCGCCGCGCAGCCGAGCGCCGCATGGGCCAGATGCCAGGCAATGCGCCGTCCGCGCTGCGCCGGCTTGCCGGCTGCCTTGCCAAGCGTGACGATCGCCTCGTCATCGTCGTCATCGTCGAGTTCGGGAATGACCGGCTGCGGCAAGGGCGCCGGCTGTTTTCGCGGCGATGCAGGCGCCGCAACCGCTGCCTGCGGCGGTGCGGGACGCGGCCGCGGCTCGATTGCCGGCGGCGTCGTCGGGGCCGGCCTTTGCCTGATTTCGTTTGCGGCGGCTTTTTTCTCGACTGGCGGCTGCGTCCTGCCGGTCGTCAGCATGCGGTGCAGCTCTTCCACCGTCGGCTTGCGCCGGTACACCCGTTCCCAGGCCTTGATGAGGTGGACATGTCCTTCGCCCAGCAGCGCATCATGCAGCAGATCGCCCATCGCGCGGCCCTTCTCGACGGCGACGCCAAGCTGCTGGTCGTGCGCGAGCACGGCGGTGCGCAGCAGCGCACGCACATGCGCCGGATCGTTGCTGTTGGCGAGCTCACCCTCGACGTCGAGGTACTCGACCTGCCCGTTGATCTGCACCGGGGGCTCGACAATCAGCCGTACATTGACCTGCCGCAGTTCGAGCAGCGCCTGCACCGGGAAATCAAGCGCCGGCATGCCGCTTTCCGCAACGGCGCCCGCCCCTTCGAGAAACAGGCGCGATTGCCGGTAGCCCTTGTAAAAAGAAAGCCAAGGCTCCATGTCGGCCTTGGCCAGCGAGAAGGGCTTGCTCCAGGTTTCCGCGTCGTCGTCGAGCGGCATCAATGCGGAACGCATGTCCGGGATGCGGTACACCTTGTCGATCAACTCTTCGAGCGGAAGCGGCGGCGCGGCCGGCGCGCGTTCCGCCGGGGCGTCGCGGCGCACGGCTTCCAGCCGCATCTGTTTCTTCTTCTGTTCGAGCGCGTCCTGGTGGATGCGGTTCTGCCGTTCGGATTCCCACTGCAGCGCGTTGTCCCGCAGGTCGAGTGCGTGCATGTTATGCAGCCTCCGTCACAGCACGCGGGCACCGCGGTTCTGCTCTTGCAGAACCGCTGCGCGCGGGTGCCGCCGACAACGCCTTGCTCCGCTTGCGGAGGGCGACATGGAAGGTTGCGAAAGACATCACGGCATCAACCGGCTCAGAGAATCGCTTCGGGAGCCTGCGACGCCATGATGATCGACGCGTGCACCGGCGCGGCGATGTTGCCCGCCTTGTCGCGCAACAGGGTCGACAGGATCTCGGTATCGGTGAAACGGAAACGCGAGAGCATCACATTGCAGCTTGCCAGCTTCAGCACCTGCGCGTTGCTCATGCCGGCCAGCAGGTCGGCAATCTCGCCGCTGATGCCCAGGCGGAAAATCGCCTCTGCCCGGTCGTGACGGATCATCTGCTGCGCAATCATCAGGTAGCTGAGATTGACATCGCGGATTTCAGACAAATAGTCATTGGTCATTTGATTCGGTCCTTATCTTAGTAAGCAAAAACTTCCTGTAGAACATCCAGAGCCTTGGCCATCGTTTCTTCTTCGACGGATCCGAGCTTTCTTATCAACCGCGACTTCTCCATCGTACAAATCTGATCCAGCAGGATCAGTCCTTCCTTGCCCATGAACCGCACCGGTATCCGGAACGGCGCGGGCAATTCGTGCGTGCTCATCGGCGCGACGATCAGCGTGCTCAGGTACTCGTCCATCTCCTCGGGCGAGACCACGACACACGGCCGCCGCTGCTGCGTCACGCTGCCGACCGGCTTGTCAAAGTCGATCAGCCAGATATCGGCACGCATCACCATGAAAAATCTGCATCCGCATTGTTGGGAATGAGCGGCCACGCGATCGGCTGCTCGGTTGTCCTTTCCGCAAGCTTCTTGCATGCCTGGGCCCAGCCTTCGCGCGACTTGCGCTTCGGCTTGCGAATCACGATGGCGTCCTCCTCCACCTGGATTTCGACCTCGCCCAGATCAAGACCGGTCTGTAACAAGAACGGCTTGGGGATCAGAACCCCCTGCGAGTTACCCATCTTGCGGATGGCAGTCTTCATAGAAATTCCTTTAACAGAATGTTCGAACATAGTACTACAAAATTGTTTCTTGGAAAATTTTAATTTGAACAATGTTGGAACAATGCATCGTAGGTAATAACGCCGTAAGAACTTTGGTAAAACGTAGTTCATGTAGTGCTGAAAGTAATCTTGAGAGAACACTCGAAGAAGCCGCGCGAAGGAAGCCGGTGGCACGATGCGGCCGCGGCAAATGGCATGACGGGAAAGGAGGGAAGCGCCTGGCGGCGCGGAAGAAAACGCAAAGCGTCCGCCGTATAAATGTCTTTATGACAAGCGATACCGGGCAGGAGGGCGCGGCGAACCGGACGGCGAACGAGACGACGAAAGCGATCGGGGCGGACGCAGCGGCGAAGGACGGGCCCGCTCGCGGCAGACCGGGCCGGACCTGAAGGATGGCGGAAACGGCACCGCGGCTTGGAGGAGGCGGCAGCAAGCCGCGCTGCCTGGAATAACTAAGGTTGCCTCGCCGGGAATGCCTTTGCCGATTGCCGGGCAACGCTCCTGGAGACAGGGGGGCTTAGTGGGAAACGGTCTGCGCCTGATACGACGGGCAGCCATTCGCGCCCCATTTGCCGTTGCACACGCGCCACTTGCAGATTTCCCTTTGAATGAAACTGGATGACTTGCTGCATTGCTGGAGCATGGCGGCGGTCAGCGACGCGCCCGGCCGCGATACCGTCGTCACGACCTGGCGCCCGGCCTGGGTCTTGGTTGCGCCCTGGGTCGCGCTCGCCGTGTTGCCTAGACTGCGTCCGCTGTCAGACTTTTTTTTTAGCTCCTCATCGACCTGTCGGCGGATGCGTTCGATCTCGCGGTCGGTCTGGCGTGCGGGAGTGCGGCGCTTGGTAGCTGCGGTGCTGACTGCCGGCTCGGCCTTGCGTGCAGCCTGCGCGGCGGCCTGCTGCGCCTCGCCGCCCGTTTCGGCCTGCTCGCGCGCATCCTGCGTTGCGGGCTTGTCCTGCCTCGCCTGCACATCCCGGCTGACGGGCGGGTTCACCGGCACGTCCTGCTGCCCCCGCGCGGCAGACAAGGATGCAGGCTCCGCCTCCTGCGCTCGTTGGCGAACCGCCTGGGCCTGCGGCGGGCGTACCGCGTCGTTGGTTTCCGGCTCGGCGGAGCTGTTGCCGGACGAGAGGCTTGCAGTGCTGTCGGGCGCGACGCCGGGGCTGGGCAGCACCGGCGCTTCCGCCTCCTCTACCGGCGGCGCGGCGCCGTCGTAAGGCAATTCACTCGGGCTGATGCCGCGCAGCGGCGTCGGCCGTCCAGCCTCCGAATACTTCGGCAGCTGGCGCGCAGGTGTAAACGATTGCACCGATTCGGGTACGCCGCCGGACCGCGGCGCATGCATCCACCATGCCGCGCCGAGGCCGACGCCTGCGCCGATCGCGAACACGCTCAGCATCATGCCGACATTGCGCCAGAGACTACGGGCTGCGCCGCGGTAGCCGTCATGGCCTGCCTGCAGCCGGTCGTAATAAGCGCCCCCGCCAGGCGGAAGGTATTTGCTGTCGAGCCTGGGCTCGACGCGTTCCTGATCGCGCGATTGCGGCGCCTGCTTTTCCGCGGCGCGCCATGGATTCGGTTCCGTCTGTGCGGCAGCGGGTGCCGGCCTGCCAGTACCGGACGAGTGCGGATGGGCTGAAGTGGAACCAGTCAAGAAGCGTTTCCTCCTCAAGATTTCCCGGTGCGTTCGCATACCTGCCTGCAGATACGAGAGGTTTGCCGGCACGGCACGCTGCGCATTTGCGAAACCGGCGTCCGCAGGTCGCGAACCAGCCGCTGGAAGCGCGTTGTTGCATGTTGCACACTTCATCCCAATCCCCGAGTGGGGCGTACTGCAATATGGGCAATGCATGATGGTATTGCCAGACGATCCAGTTGCCTGCGCAAATAAATGACCTTCGGCAGATGAACTTAGTTCAACAGAATAGGCGCGCGCAGGGCGCTTTCACAACGCCCGCCGCGCAAAAGCCGAACGACGATTGATCCGAATCATGCGCGTGCGCCAGCCTGCGTCCGCCGCAATATTTCCCTCTGGCGGGTATTGCAGCAAGTCAAAAAAAAAGGCTGCCGACAGGGGCAGCCGCTTCAACAGGAAACAGAAGAAAGCTACAGGTTCAGCTCATACACGATCTTCCACTGCGCCCCTTCCCTGGCCCAGTACTGGCGCTTGCGGATCGACGTCTTGCTCTTGCCGAACGTCGACTCCTGGGTGAAGGTGGACACGATCATGTCTTCGCGGCCTGGGTAAAAGAAATGCGTCATGTCGCGCAGGGTGACCGACAGGGACTTCACGCCACTCATGAATTGCTGATGCTTGGCCAGCCAGGTATCCGGCCCTTCGCCGCGGTCCGAGCGGAAGCGGCTCGAGTAGTTCTGCATGACCCGCGCCGGCTCCAGGCTTTCGATATCGCGCCGCCAGCCGTCGACCAGGCGGTTCGCCAGGCCACGGTCGTTGTCCCACTTCGTCTTGTTCACGAAGTCGATGCTCTCCGCAATCAGCACCGGCGTCTTCCCGATCTCGACCGAGGTCGCGAGCTTGTGCAGGTCGGGATTGGTCAACACCACGCAGCCGTCGGAAGACAGCGGCGGACGGGAAAAGCTGTCCGAGGGCGTGCCGTGCAGCCAGATTCCCGAACCGCTGCGGCCGTTGATCTTGTCCCATTCGTTCGGATAGTTGATCGGCAGCGCGCCCGAGCCGTAGAAATCCGGCAGCCGCGCGCCGGGCAGGTGACTCGTGATGTAATACACGCCGACCGGCGTCTTCTGGTCGCCTTCCTTTACCTTGTTGATGCCGAGCTTGCCCTGGCTGATGTAGTAGTCGGTGACGAACTTCAGCTGCCCGCCCTGGTTCGCGTACACATACAGGCGCGAACGGCGGGCATCCACCAGCAGCACATGCTTCTGGTCTTCGCGCAGCTTCAGCACCAGACGCGGAATCAGGTCCGGGTCGGGACGCTCGCGCAGCGACTTCAGGCGCACCATCGCTTCTTCACGCAGGTTGCGCAGCTTTTCCTCGGGGCCGTCGACCGCGCCGAGCGTCTTGACCGGCTGCGTCTGCATCAGCAGCAGGTCGCCGCGAATCAGGTGTCCGAGACGGAAGTTGGGATAGGCCTCGACCAGCTTGTCTGCACGGTCCATCGCCTTGCGCAGGTTGTTGGCGCCGAGCGCCTTGTAGACCTCGATCAGCAGGACTTCGGGATCGGGCTTGTTCTCGACCGCCGGCGCTGCCGGTGCCTCCTGCTGCGCCCGTGCGCCCTGCTTCTTGCCGGCCGCCGCGGCCGGCGCGACCATGCCTGCCGCCGCGACCACGCAGGACAAGCCGAGAAGCAGAACGCGCACGGCACCGGACTTCGTGCGGCCGTCGGTAGAGTCGAACCGGAACATCAGCTACCCGTCATCTCCTGCTTGATCTGCCACCTGCCGCCCTGCTTGGCCAATACCAGCGTCTTGCGGGTGTTGGCGGTCAGGCGGTCGGATACGTACACCTGGCGGAACTTGACCGTGGCGGTATTGCCGTTGACCGAGATCTGCGGCGCCTCGACCTTGACGCTGATGCTGCCCTTGCCGACGATGCGCGCGCGGCGGTCGTCTTCCCAGGCCTTGCGCGGCACGCCGTTCGGGGTCTGGAAGTCGCCGCCGTAGTAATTCAGGTAAGACTTCACGTCCTGCGCGCTCCAGGCGCGGGCCCAGCCGTTGACCGCCTTCAGCACGTCATCCCGTTCGCCGTTGTCTTGTTGCGCCGGCTTCGGCTCGGGCTTGGATTCCTGCTTGGCCACCTGCGGCGCGGGCGCCGGCTTGGCGGCAGGAGCCGCAGCAGCAGGCGCAGGTGCGGCGGCGGCCGGAGCAGGCGCGGGCTTGGCGGGTGCGGGTGCGGGCGCGGGCGCGGGCGCGGGTGCAGGGGCGGCTGCCGGTTCCGGCGCCTTTGCCACCACGGTCGGCGCAGGGGTTGCTGCAGGCGCCTTGGCATTTGCGCCATTCATGCTGCCGACCAGCGAGCGCACCAGCGTCAGCTTGGACTTGGCGGCGGAATTGCCGGAGTCGAGCTGCAGCGCCTTGTCGTATGCCTGGCTGGCAAGTTTGGCATGCACGTCGCCGAGGTTTTCATAGGCAGTCGCATAACTCGGGTTGGTGCGGATCGCGGCGTCCAGTGCCAGGCGTGCCTTCTCGTACTGGCCGGACGCGGCATACAGAACGGCAAGATTGTTGTACGGTTCGGGCAGGCCGGGGTAATCCTCGGTCAGCTTGGTAAAGACCGCGATCGCTTCGGCCGACTTGTTCTGCTCGGTCAGGATCACGCCCTTCAGGAAGCGCATCTGCGCGTCGCGCGGATTCTTGTTCAGGAATGCGTCGGCACGCGCAAGCGCTTCGGCATACTGCCCGGCGCGCATGAATTTGGTGACATCGGTATAGTCGTCCGCGAAAGCGGGCGTGGCGAACAATGCAGCGAGCAGGCTGGACAGCACTGCGGTTCTGCTGAGTGCGGGACGCAAACGGAAATTGATCATGCGGCGCGATGTGTAAGTCAAGGATGTTATTGATTTGTCTTGCAGCAAAACCACTCTGCGGACACGGCTTGCGACAGGCGCCGCGGCGCGCATTTCCGCCGCTGCCGCTGCCCTTCAAAACCAGTGCATTCTAACCTCACTGGCCCAAATACGCCATTTGGCGGCGCCCCGCGTACCGGCCTCGCAACCGGGGTGAATCAAATGGAAACGGCGCCCCGCGCGCAGACAGGATCGCCGTGAAAATGCCGGATCACTCCTTGCCGGATTCCGGCTGCACTGCCTGTCCTGCAGCGGCCGGCACAGCGCTGAGCTGATACGACATTTGCAACCGTGCCGGCGCGGTAGCCGCAGGCGCATGCACGATCGGCATCGACGCCTGCGCGAACGCGGCGGACGGCTGGCCACCCTGCATCGTGAAGCTTGCCGCCACCGCGATGCCGGCCGCGAACGCT
Organism: Noviherbaspirillum sp.; assembly: GCF_035627455.1. GTDB lineage: Bacteria > Pseudomonadota > Gammaproteobacteria > Burkholderiales > Burkholderiaceae_D > Noviherbaspirillum. The sequence continues at coordinate 33,376 of NZ_DASPLS010000084.1, read as the reverse complement.
GCACCGCCGAGCAGCGCCACGAGCGGACGCTTGATCGCGCTGCCCTTTGCCGCCGGGACCGGCGACTCGGCCAGTACCGCCTGCGCACGCGTGCGCCATTCGCCGACCGTCGCCTGGCGCTGCTTCATGCGCTCCAGCAGGTCTTCCGCGATCGCCTGCGCTTCCGCGTGCTCGCGCTCGCTGTTGGCGCGCAGCGCATCCGCCTGTACCGCGGTGGACGTGGCGTATTCCGTCTGCCTGCGCGCTGCCTCCAGCGCGCGGCGTTCCGCCTCGGCGCGTGCCTGCTCCGCCGCGCGGGCCGCGGTTTCGGCGGCCATGCGCCTGGCCGCGAGCTCGGCCGCCTCGCGTTCGAGGGCGGCGCGCTTCTCGGCCTCGGCAGCCGCGACTTCCTCGGCGTGCACCTTTTCCTTGATCGCGGCAAGCGCTTCCTGTTCGGCCTTGGCGCGCGCGCTTTCCAGGCGCGCCAGCTCGATCGCTTCGCGCGCCTTCGCTTCGGCGGCTTCGGCGGCGATGCGCTGCGACTCGGCGCGCTCGGCCGCCTTTTCCAGGAATTCCTTCTCGGCCTTCGCCCGCGCTTCGCTGGCCGCGCGCGCGGTGCGCTCGGCCTGTTCGCGTGCGCGCGTCACCTGGACCAGCTCGCTGTCGATGCGCGCGCGCGCTTCCGCATCCGCGCAGGCGGCCTTGTCCGCAGCGATCTTCTGTTCCGCCGCGGCGCGCGCCTTTTCTTCGGCCTCGGCCCGCTCGCGCTCGACGCGCATTTTCTCCTGGATCGCAGCCAGCGCCTTCTGTTCGGCATTGGCGCGCTGGCGTTCCGCGGTGGCGAGATCGATGGCTTCGCGCGCCTTCGCGATCGCCAGCTCCGCGGTCTTGCGCTGGAGCGCCGCATGTTCAGCAGCCTTCTCGAGCATTTCCTTTTCGGCCGCGCATGCCGCTTCGGCAGACTCGCGCGCGGCGCGCTCTTCCCGTTCGCGCGCGGCCAGCGTCTTGGCGTGCTCCTGCTCGGCCTTGGTGCGCGCTTCGGCTTCGGCGCGCATCTGCTTCTCGGTAGCGAGCTTCTTCTGGATGGTTTCCAGCGCCTGCTGTTCGGCGACCACGCGCGCCTGTTCCGCCTTGGACAGTTCGATCGCGTCGCGCACCTTGCGCAGCGCCACCAGCGCGGCCTTGCGCTCCAGTTCGGCGCGGGCGGCCGCCTGCTCCATCAGCTGCTTTTCGGTGTTGAGCTGCGCTTCGATCGCCTTGCGCACGATGCGCTCGGCTTCCTCGCGGGCGCGCATGGTTTCGGCCTGCTCGCGCTCCGCGATGCTACGCGCTTCGGCTTCGGTCTGCAGCGCCTTCTCCGCCGCGAGATGCTGCTGCACCGCTTCCAGCGCCTGCTGCTCGGCCAGCGCCCGTTCCTGCTCGACGCGTGCCAGTTCGCTTGCTTCGCGCGCCTTCGCTTCGGCCGCTGCGGCAGCCTGGCGTGCCGCCTCGGCCCGCTTCTCCGCGGATTCGCGCTGCAGCGCTTCTGCTTCCTGCCTGGCCAGCACCGCGTCGCGCTCCGCCTGCTCGGCGAGTTCGCGCGCGCGCATGGTTTCCGCATACTCGGCCTCGATGCGGGCGCGTTCGGCGGCATAGCCGCGGGCCGCCTCTTCCGATGCGCGCTTCTTCTGGATCGCGTCCAGCGCCTGCTGCTCGGCCAGCGCGCGCTCCTGCTGGGTACGCGCCAGCTCGGCCGCTTCACGCGCCTTCGCCTCGGCGGCCTCGGCTGCCTGGCGCTCCATCTCGGCGCGCTTTTCGGCCTGTTCGAGCTGTTCCTTTTCCGCGGCGCACTTTGCTTCGATCGCGCGCCGGATTTCCAGCTCTTCCTGCCGGCGTGCGCGCAGCAGTTCCGCATGGCCTTCCTCGCCGCGCGCGCGTGCTTCGGCTTCACTGCGCGCGGCTTCTTCCGCCTGGCGCCGGTCCTGCTCCGCCAGCAGCGCGTGCTGCTCGGCTTCCGCGCGTTCGCGTTGCGCCCGGGCCAGCTCGGTCGCTTCGCGCGCCTTCAGCAATGCCGCCTGTGCTGCCTTGCGCTGCAGCTCGGCGGCAGCGCGGGTTTGCGCCGCGGCATGCTTTTCCGCGGTGGCTTCCGCTTCACGGGCGGCGCGCAGGGCGCGGTCGGCTTCTTCCCGCTCGCGCAGCGCGGCGGTCTGTTCCTGTTCTGCGCGCAGGCGGGCCTGCGTTTCGGCGTGCGCTGCCTGTTCGGCAGCGAGCTTTTCCTGAGCCGCCTTCAGCGCCTGCTGCGCCACCTCGGCGCGCTGGCGTTCCAGCTGGACCTTCTGCTGCAGCGCTTCCAGCGCCTGCTGTTCATCCTTGGCGCGCTGGCGCTCCAGGCGCGCCAGCTCGACCGCTTCGCGTGCTTTCACCAGCGCGGCCTGCGCGGCTTCGCGCTGCGCATCGGCGCGCTCCATCGCCTTTGCCAGCGCCAGCCTGGCCGCTTCGCATTCCTGTTCCTTGGCGATGCGCGCCACATGCTCTGCCTGCTCCTGTTCGCGCAGCAGGCTGGTGTGCTGCTGCTCCGCGTCGGCGCGCGCCTTCGCTTCGGCGATCGCGGCCTCTTCGGCCCGGATCTTTTCCTGCAGCGCGGCGACGGCCTGCTGTTCGGCCTCCGCGCGCTCGCGCTCGACGCGGGCGGCTTCAGCGGCTTCGCGCGCCTTGGCAGCGGCAAGTTCAGCCGACTGGCGCTGCAGTTCGGCATGTTCGGCGGCGCGCTGATATGCTTCCTGTTCGGCGGCGGCGCGGTCGGCGGCGACCTTGGCGGCGGCGCGTTCGACCTCGACGCGCTTTTCCGCGAGCAGGCGGGCGCGCTCTTCCTCTTCCGCGCGTGCCCTGGCCGTGGCGGCGATGTGCTGCTCGGCTTCGGCGCGCTCGCGTGCTTCCCGGGAGGCGCGTTCTTCGGCGGCGGCGCGGGCGCGCGCCTCGAGGTCGGCCTTGTGCTCGGCTTCGATGCGCGCCAGCGCCATTTCCTGCAGCTCGCGTTCGGTCTTGATGCGCGCTTCGGTGGCGATGCGGATGCGGTCTTCCGCTTCGCGCCGCGCCTGCGCGGCAGCGGCGGCGACGGATTCCGCGTATTCGCGGCGCGTCGCCGCTTCGCGCATGTCCGCTTCCGCCTGCAAACGGATCTGCAACGCCTGCGCGGCCTTGCGCTCCATGTCGATACGCGACTGGGCGGCGGCTTCCTGTTCCTGTTCGGTGACGGCGCGGGCGCGCGCTTCTTCGCGGGCCCGGACTTCGACCGGCGCGCGGCTGAGCGTCGCCTTGAGCGCCATTTCCTCGGCGCGCTCGCGCTCACGCGCAATTTCCAGTGCCTCGGCGCGTGCCTTGGCCAGCATTTCGGCGGACACGCGCGCTTCCTTCTCGCGGCGCTCCTGCTCGCGCGCCAGTTCCGCGATGCGGGCGTCGGCGCGGGCGCGGGCTTCGGCTTCCTGGCGCGCGGCCTCGGTGGCGGCGACGCGTTGCGCGGCCTGCCAGCGTGCCAGTTCGGTTTCCTGCGCGAGCTCTTCGACCGCGGCGGAGGCGCGCGCGGTCAGCTCGGTTTCGGCGGCGATCTGCTCCGCGGCGCGCTGGCGCGCTTCGGCCTCGGTGCGGGCGCGTTCCTCGGCGATGCGGCGGGCTTCCGCTTCCGCTTCGGCGCGGGCGCGCAGTTCGGTGATTTCCTTCTTGACGGCGGCGGCGCGCGCTTCGGCGGCTTCGCGCGCCTGGCGTTCGGCTTCCAGACGGGCGCGGCTGGCTTCGATCGCTTCCTCGGCTGCTCTGGCGCTTTGATACGCCTCGGCGGCGGCGGCCGCCTCGATGCGGGCGCGCTCTTCGGCGAGGGTACGGGCACGGGCTTCCGCATGCGCGCGGTTCTCGGCGGCGACGGTGGCCTTGGCCTCGGCTTCGACGCGAGCGATCGCTTCGCGGATGGCTTTCAGGTCGACGGCGCCGGAACGGCCGGCGGGAGACGGGCTGCCCATGCCGTCGGCATCTTCGTCCTCAAGGGCTGTTGCCTGAAGTCCGAGGTTCTTTTTCATCGCCTGATTTGTTTCCATGTGTGCTCCCGCTGGATGAGCGATTCCGGCTGCTGCGGCGCCGCTGGACGGGCCGGAATTTCTTATCCTGCATTATTGCGGGCCGCGCTGCGGTTCAGCCTCCCGAAAAGAAAGGGATTTGGCAGCTATTTCCTTGAAACATCAGGGAAATTTGCAGGAATCCCATGTTCATGGGGTGGAAGCAAGGCGGGAATTAGCGTTTCATTAACACTCGTCGCGATCCGTTTCGGCGCGCCGGGGCGTCCGGCACGCAAAAACCGTACAACGCATAAGAGTATGCGGCAAAGAGAGAAGGCGGCAGGTATGATCCGCCCAGCGGCGCGGCGCAAGGATTGCCGGAAAAGCAGATCCGAGGGAGAGACTCATGCACATACAAAAAAAGCCGGGTGCGATGGCGCCGGCACAGAATGCCGTCCTCGCGGCCGGTTCCCTGCTGGCCGGCGTCAGCCGCTTGCGGGCGATGGCCGGCGGTACCGGCGGCAGCGGCGGCGCGGGCGGCACGCCCGCCGCGCAACCGCAGGCGGAGCAGGCGCCGCCGTTCGCAGGGCGGCGCATCCTGGTGGCCGACGACAATCCGGTGAACCAGGAAGTCGCCGTCCGCCTTCTCGAGAAGCTTGGGTGCCGCTGCGAGGTCGCGGCAAACGGCGTGCAGGCGGTCGCGCTGCAGACCGCGCGCCCGTGCGAGCTGGTGCTGATGGATTGCGAGATGCCGGAACTGGATGGCTTCGAGGCAACCCGGCGCATCCGCGCTTTCGAAGGCCGGCGAGGGGTCCCGATCATCGCATTGACGGCAAGCACCGGCCAGGGCGAACGGGAACAATGCCTGGCCGCCGGCATGGACGATTTCCTGTCCAAGCCGATCCGGCCCCAGATGCTCGGCGACATGCTGGCGCGCTGGCTTCCCGCCGCGGCGCCGGCCGCGCCCGCAGACGAACCCGCGTCCTGCGAGGATGAGCTCGAAGCGATCCACGAGATGTTCGGCCCCGACTTCGGCGAACTCGCGGCGCTTTACCGGAAAGACGGGCCTCCGCGCCTGGCGGCGCTGCGCGGCGCATGCGCCGCCGGCGATGGCGCGTATGCGGCCAAGGTCGCGCACGCGTTCGGCGGCAGCAGCGCCTCGATCGGCGCAACCGGCTTGTGCGCGTTGTGCAAAGAGCTGGAGTCGCGCGCCAAGGCAGGCATGCTCGACGGCGCCGAGGCACGCCTGGAGGCGATCGAGGCGGAATTCCACCGCATCTGCGGCAAGCTGCAAGCGCTGCTTGGATCCTGAGAGGCGGACATGGGAGCGACCCGGAAGGAACTGACCACCCTCATCGCCGACGACGACGCCACCACCCGCGCCGCCCTGCGCCTGCTGTTGCGCGAACACGGCTGCCAGGTTGTCGCCGAAGCGCAGGACGGCGAACGCGCGGTGGAACTGTGCGCGGCGCACCGTCCGCATATCGCCTTCATCGACATCAATATGCCGCGGCTGGACGGCCATGCGGCAGCCCAGCGCATACGCCTGAACTCGCCCGCCGTCAGCGTGATCATGGTGACCGGGCTGGCGACGATGGACAACGTGCAGCGCGCGCTGCAGGCCGGCGTGAGCGGTTTCGTCGTCAAGCCCTTCAACGCGATGAAGGTGGGCGAGGCGATCGCTCACTGCATGAAGCAGAAGCGCTGACCTCCGCGGGCGCGCGCCGGATCAGCCGTCTTCGCGCACCACCATCAATCCCGCCCGCAGCCCCGGGCGCACGTCCGGATTCGGGAACACCACATACTCGGTCTGCGCGCCGACGCGGTAAGCCAGGTCGCCGTCTTCCGCGATCAGGCTGCCCGGCGCCATAGCCGTGAAATTCTCCGTATCGCGGCCGAAGGCCATGCGGAACGCGTCGCTGCGCTTGACCAGTTCCTGCGCCACCCTGAACACGGCGGGTGCGGTCCCGGCGGGCACGCGCACGGTGCGCAGGAAGGCGTCGATCGCGTGGCGCGCTGCGTCGAACCGGTCCAGGTCGTTGGCGCCGAGCATACCGACCTGTCCCAGCTCCACAGTGGCGCTGGTCGCGCCGAACATCTGTGCGGTATGGGCGCTGTAGGTGCCGGCCGAAGCCGGACTGAGGATGGCGGCCTCGATCCCCGCGCGGCCGAGGAAGCCGAGCAAGGCGTCCCGCCGCGGCCCGGCAACGGCCTCCGGCACGACGGCAAACGCCGGATAGCGCGAGGCGCGGATCGCGGTATGCAGATCGAGATGCCACTTGTCCGCATCCGGCGCCGCAAAGAAGCCGGCGGTCGCGCGCATGATCGTGTCCGCACGCGCTGCTTCGGCCGCCGACTGCAGGTCGCCGCGCGCCTCCCGGAACATGCGGTTCAGGTCGGCATCGATGAAACGCCTGCCCTGCGCGATCGCCGCAATGTTTCCTACCACTACCATCAGGTCCACGGCGAGCGCGTGCGGCTGCGCGGCCAGCGCATCCAGCAGGCCGGCCAGCATCTCGATCGGCGCGGTCTCGTCGCCGTGCACGCCGACCGACAGCAGCAGCGCCGGGCGGCGCAGCATGTGCCCGGAGGATGATAGCTGCAGGATGCCGCGCGCTGGCAGGCGCACCCGGAAGCCGGCATTCGCGAAGCGGTCGGCGATATGCGTGAAGTCGCCTTCGGCCAGCGCACGCACCTGTTCCGATACCCTGGTTTCCATGGCCGCCTGCGTCATGCCGCGTCAGCCGGCGCGGACGCCGCTTCCGACAGGGCCCAGACATCGAGCACCGCCAGTTCCAGGTTCTGCATGCTTGCAGCGCCGGCCATGCGGGCGCCTACCTTCAGCTTGTGGATCAGCGCGTCGACGATGGAGGCCGGATCGAGCGTTGCCTTTGCATTCACCGGTGCTTGCTGCAGCACCCGCATCAGCAGGCGTTGCTGCGCGCGCCGCAGCGCCTGCAGCGCATGGTCGCGCAGCGGTTCCTGCGAAGCGCTGGCGGGCGCATGCATCAGTACCCGCTCCAGGCCATCGATGCCGGCCTGGCGCCGCAGCGCCATGCCAAGCTGCAGGAATTGCGCCAGGCTCATGCCCTCCGGCCGCGGTACCGACAGGCCGGCGAACAGGAAGTCGGCGATGCCTTCGATTGCTTCCACCGTGCTGCAGGCCTGCGCGAACGCCGGCGGCGCATCCTGCACCGGCAGCGTCGACGCCACCGGCACCAGTTCGTGCACCGCTCCCGGCTTGCTGAACACGGCGCCCAGTTCCGCCAGCGCATCCGATTCGCGCGCCTGCTGTTCCGGCACCGACAGCACGCCCTGGATCACCGCCTTCTGCAGCGCGCGGGTACGGCTGTCGACCGCCCTCGATACCTCGCTGCTTATCCGCAGCGCATGCGCGTCGAGCACCTCGAATACCGGTGCCAGGTTCAGCGCCGCCCATGCCTGCGCCCAGGCGCAGATCACGTCGGTCTCCTTAATGCCGCGCGCCTTTGCGATGCCGGCGATCATGACCGGGCCGCAGCGGTTGACCGATTCATTGGCCAGCACGGTGGCCAGGATGGCATTGGCCAACGGATGTTCGAGCGCGTCGCGGCTGGCAACCAGCGCCGGCGGGAAATACGGCACCAGCAGTGCCTTGGCCCAGGGGAACTGGAGCAGGTTGATCTCGGCCAGCAGGCGCTTGTAGCGGTTCTTCACATGCGCGACCACCACCGCCAGCTCCGGCGTCGTCAGGCCCTTGCCTTCGTTCTTGCGGGTGACCAGGTCGGCCGCGCTGGGCAGGTGTTCCAGCTTGCGCGAGATCACGCCTTCGGCTTCCAGGTCGGCAATCAGCGCCGCATAGCTGTCCTGCACGGTATCGTCGAACTGGGCCTGCGCCTCGCGTACCAGCAGGTGCGTCTGCCGCGCATTGTCGCGCAGCACCAGCCGCACGATGTCCGGCGTGATATCCGTCAGCAGGTGGTTGCGCTCGTCCGCGGACAGCTTGCCGGCATTGACTTCGGTGTCGAGCCAGATCTTCACGTTGACTTCATGGTCGGAGCAGTCCACGCCGGCCGAGTTGTCGATCGCATCGGTGAAGATGCGTCCGCCCTTCATCGCGAATTCGATGCGGCCTGCCTGCGTCGCGCCGAGGTTTCCGCCCTCGGCCACCACCTTGCAGCGCAGCTCGCGGCCGTCGACCCGGACCGCATCGTTGGCGCGGTCCTTCACCTGTTCGTGGCTTTCGGTCGATGCCTTGATGTAGGTGCCGATGCCGCCGTTGTAGAACAGGTCCACCGGCGCCTGCAGGATCGCACGCAGCAGTTCTTCGGGCGCCAGGCTGTCGGCGTCGATCCCGAGCGCCGCGCGCGCCTGCGGCGACAGCTCGATGCTGCGCGCGCTGCGCGGCCAGACGCCGCCGCCTTCCGAGATCAGGCTCTTGTCGTAGTCGTCCCACGAGGAACGCGGCAACGCGAACATGCGCGCGCGCTCGCCGAACGCAGCTTCCGGATCCGGGTTCGGGTCGACGAAGATGTGGCGATGGTCGAAGGCGGCCACCAGCTTGAGCTTGCGCGAGAGCAGCATGCCGTTGCCGAACACGTCGCCCGACATGTCGCCGACGCCGACCGCGGTGATCGGCGTGCTCTCGAGGTCATGCCCCATTTCATGGAAGTGGCGCTTGACCGCCTCCCACGCGCCCTTGGCGGTGATGCCGAGCTTCTTGTGGTCGTAGCCGTTGGAGCCGCCGGACGCAAACGCATCGCCCAGCCAGAAGCCGCGCTTGACCGCGATGCTGTTGGCAATGTCGGAGAAGGTCGCGGTGCCCTTGTCGGCAGCCACCACGAGATAGGGGTCGGGTCCGTCGTAGCAGACGGTGTCGGCCGGGTGCGCCACGTCGCCGCGCACCCGGTTGTCGGTCACATCCAGCAGACCGGCGATGAAGAGCCGGTAGACAGCCTCGCCTTCCACCGCCGCCACTTCGCGCGTCGCATCCTTGGGCATCATCTTGCAGACGAAGCCGCCCTTAGCGCCGGCCGGCACGATGACTGCGTTCTTCACCATCTGCGCCTTGACCAGGCCGAGCACTTCGGTGCGGTAATCCTCCATCCGGTCCGACCAGCGCAGGCCGCCGCGCGCTACCGGTCCGCCGCGCAGGTGCACGCCTTCGAAGCGGCGCGCGAACACGAAGATTTCGCGGTAGGGGCGCGGCTGCGGCAGCAGCGCGAGCTGGCTGCTGTCGAACTTGAAGATGATGGTATCGCCGCCGCCGGGCTGGAAATACGAGGTGCGCAGCGTCGCCAGCATCAGGTCGGCGATCGCGCGCAGGATGTTCTCGGTATCGGCGTGATTGACGTCGGCCAGGCGCTGCTTGAAGGTGGACAGCGTGGCGGTGCCGAAGGCGCGCTGCTCGGCCGACAGCGCGGGGTCGAAACGCGCGGTGAAGCTTTCGACCAGCGTGCGCACATGCGCCGGCTGGGTCTTCAGGCGCTCTGCGATGTAGCGCAGGCTGAAACGGCAGCCGGCCTGGCGCCAGTAGCTGGCATAGGCGCGGATCAGCTGCACTTCCTTCATGCGCAGGCCGGCTTCCGCCACCAGCGCGTTCATGCGGCCGTCCTCGGCTTCGTCGTTGAACAGCGATTCGAACAATTCCTGCGCCGCCTGCGCGACCTGCGGCTTGGCCAGCTTGACCGCGCTCTGCGCGTCCACCGACAGGCTGGAAACGAAGTAGCGCGAGCCGTCCGGCGCCGGGATCGCATGGGTGCGTTCGCGCACGATCGCCACGCCGGCGTTCTGCAGCGCCGGCAGGATGGCCGACAGCGGCGGCACGCTGTTGACCGAATGCAGGCGGATCGTCACCACGTCGCCTGCGCCGATCTCGATGCGCACCTTCACCCGCGACGGCTGCGGGTTGCCGAGCAGCGTGCACAGGTCGCGGTAGCCGACCTGGGGCGACACCGCGTTGATGTAATCCGTCGGCAGGCCGGCGCGCAGCTTGCGCAGCGTTCGCCGCAGCTCGCCGTCCTCGGTGGCGTCGGCCAGGTTGTCGAAGCTGTTGTGCCAGCCTTCCAGCACGCCCAGCAGCGGCTGCTGGATGTCGGCATCGAGGTCGAGCGCCATGCTGGCGCCGTTGGCGATCATGTACACCCGCGCCAGCGGGCCGTCGGCCAGCAGCGTCTGCACCCGCACGTCGCGCGCGCCGGAAATGGTGCGCAGCGTCTGTGCCAGTGTCTCCTGGGAGTGCGCGCCGTAGCGTTCGCGCGGCATGTACACCAGCACGTTCAGGTGGCGGCCATAGACGTCGTGCCGCGCGAACACCTTGGCGCGCGGCTGCTTGTACAGCGCGACCACTGCGCCACATACCGCGGCCAGCCACGCCGGGTCGGCTTCCATCACCTCGGTGCGCGGCAGCGATTCCAGGATTTCCAGGAACTTCTCGGCACGAAAACCTTCGGAGCGGACGCCGGCCAGGGTCAGCACCTGCTTGATGCGGCCGCGCGCGAACGGCTGCTGCGGCAGCGTGCTGGCGGTCGCGGCGCGCGAGAACAGGCCCACGAAACAATGCTCGCCGAGGATGCTGCCCTGCGCGTCGCTGTCGCGCACGCCGATGAAGTCGAGCTGCTGGTCGCGGTGCAGCGTGGATTGCACATCCGCCTTCACCACCGACAGCGTCTCCTTGCGCGCGGCCAGGGTGTCGAAATCGCCCGGGATGCCCGCCAGGCAGTTGCCGTACACCGGATGATTCTTGTCGGTGAGCACGCCAAGCGCGCTTCCGGGCTGCCGCACCAGTTCGCGCTGGCCGGAAACCACATGGTAGCGCGCATAGCCGAATACCTCGAAACCCTCGGTCCTTGCCCAGTCGAGGAAAGCGGCGACCTCCTGGCCGCCGGCGTCGCGCGCGGCGGCAGCGGCGCCGACTTCGGACATCCTGGCGCGCAGCGCGGCGGCGTCCTGGCGCACCGCGGCGGCGTCGCCGGCCGCCATGCGGATGCTTGCCACCAGCGCGTCCAGATCCTGCCCGTTCAGCTCCTCGGCCATCAGGCACAGCACATACGATTCCGCCGCGCCGCCGCCGTTGCCGACCTTCTCCGCATGCCGGATGGTGCCGTCGGGATCGCGTTCGACCGACAGCACTGCGTTCAGGATCGCGCGCGACGGGATGCGCATGCGGCGCATTGCCATCACCATGGAATCGACCAGGAAAGGCATGTCCGGGTTGAGAATCAGGAGCGCGGTGGCGCGTCCGCCGCGGCCATCCGCGGCATGCATGGTCTCGATGCGGCAACCCTGTTCCGCCTTCCAGTTCGCCAGGCGCGAGAATCCCTCCCACAGCGGCGACGCGAGCGCATCGGCGCTGATGCCGGCGAGGTCTTCCTCTTCAAGCGAGTTGAGCCAGGCACGAATCAGGGAGGCGGTGGCGGGCGACGCGGTATGCGCTCCGGCCAGCGCGTGCTCGAAGGCGCGGGTGCGGAAGTCTTGCGATTTCTGGGTCATATGCTTCTCCATGGATGTGGATGTAGTATGCGCGGCCGCAGTGTGCCCGTCTTCCAGGCACGCGACACCGATTTACAGGGACACGGCGCACGGCCGCCTTATGGGCGGCCGATCGGATCAAAAGGAAAGGCGCTCGCGGGTGAACGCCCTTTCGTTTGGGCTCGCTTTCCGGGAAGAATCCCGGAATGGAGAGCCGTCTGCGGCAATCATAAATTTTCCGGCGCCGACGAAAATTTGTTATTTGCGCCAACCGCTGAAACATATTTACGCGGCCTTGTTGCGCTTCTTGAAAACCAGAAAGGCTTGAATCCAGTATAGGCGTCGCAGCGACGCTTGTTTAAGGAAAACAAGAATTGTCTTTTCAGCATCAATCCGCTTGCGCCGGGCAAAAAAAATGCCCCGTTTCCGGGGCATCAAGGGAGGCGGGCACGGTGTTTGCGCCGTGCCGCTTTCCTGGGTCTATCAGTTGAAGTTGTACTTCGCGGAGAAGTTGATGCGGCTCATGTCGCCATCCTCGCCGGCCAGCGTGGTGCGGCGGCCGAGGATGTACTCGGTGCCGATGTCGACGCCCTTGACCGGATTCCAGATGAAGCCGAGGTGCGCCTGCCACAGCTTGCGGTTGATGCCGAAGCGGCCGCTGTCGAGACCGTTGGCCACCGCGAAGTCGGTGTACTCGTTCGTGAAGTTCTTCTGGTAGCCGAGCGCGAAGTTGTAGCGCAGCGTGTCCGACGGCTTGTGCTGGTAGCCGAGCACGATGCCGGCTGCCTTTTCCATCAGGATGCGGTTGGTGCCGGCATCGTAAAACGCGCCTTCAATGTAGTTGAAGTAGCGGCCGATGCCGTTGCCGCCGGTGACGGTCCAGGTCAGGAAGTCGTTGCCGACGGTCTTGACCATGCCGCTCGCCGCCACGCCCCAGCCGCGGCGCGACAGGTTCACGCCGGCGCCGTCGTCGATGCGGTGCTCGTGGCTCAGCGCGCGCAGGCTCAGGGTGCCCCAGTCGAAGCCCTTGTCAAAGCGGCCGATCAGGTCAGGCACGCGCGAGAAGCCGGCCGGCGTCGCGGTTGCGGTGTTGTCGAGCACGTAGCTGACTGAGTTTTCCAGCGCAACGGTAAAGTTGCCCACGCCGGCCATCGGATAGGTGTAGCGGACCTGCGGCTGGCGGATGAAGGTGGCGCCGATCGGGCCGTTGAAGTCGACCGTTTCCGGGAGGCTGTCGAGGTCCATGAAGGTCGACCAGGTCTGGCCGGCCAGCAGGCCGCCGAACTGGCCGTAGGCATGGCGCAGGCGGAAGTTGTAGCTGTTGGTCGCCTGCTGGGTGTAGATGTTGCCCGTCGTGCCGTAGACGGCGGAATTGCCGGTGCGCGGATCGTTGTTGAAGTCGCCTTCGATCTTCATGCCGATCGGGCCGTACGGCGACGGCGTGGCGGCTTCGATGCCGATGCGCGAGGTGCGGCCGGTCAGGTAGGTGCGGCCCTTGCGGTTGCCCTGCGGCGTGCCCTCCAGCGGCGCGTACGGCAGGAAGGTGGAGTAGTCCTGGTCGCTGTTGTCGCCCTTGAACTCCTTCACCGCGGTCAGCTCGGCAAAACCGTAGACACGCACCGAGGTGTCGGAATTCGGCAGACGGAACGAGTTCGGGATGTCGCCCAGCACGACCGCATCCTTGGCGCGCAGTTCGACCTGCTCGACCCGGTCGGCCAGCGCGGCGTTGGAGCTTTCCTGCTTCTGGCTCTTCAGCGCGTCGAGTTCGGCGCGCAGCTTGCGCATTTCGGCGCGCAGTTCCTCGAATTCCTTCGCGGTCTGCGCCTGCGCCGGCATCGCGGCGGCGAACATCAGCGCAATGGAAGCGGTCAATGTGGTGAGTTTGCAATTCATTCTGTGGTCCTCCCTTTATAAGGATTGTTGGATTCGTTCTTACCTTGTCGTATAGGCAATCTGTCCCAGGAACGAGCGGATGCGCTCGTTGCGGGCATTGCTGAAAAACTCCATCGGCGGCGCTTCCTCGAGGATCTGCCCCTTCTCGAAGAAGATCACGCGGTCGGCGACCTCGCGCGCGAAGCCCATCTCGTGCGTGACCACGATCATGGTCATGCCGGAACGCGCGAGGTCCTTCATCACGTCCAGCACTTCCTTGATCATTTCCGGGTCAAGCGCCGAGGTCGGCTCGTCGAACAGCATCACCTTCGGCTGCATCGCGAGCGAACGCGCGATCGCCACCCGCTGCTGCTGGCCGCCGGAGAGCTGGTGCGGATACTTGTGCGAGTGCGCCTCCATGCCGACCTTCGCCAGCAGCTTGCGCGCCGCGTCCTCCGCCTGCGCCCGGGTGACGCCGCGCAGGCGCCGCGGCGCCAGCGTGACGTTGTCCATCACCGTCAGGTGCGGGAACAGGTTGAAGCTCTGGAACACCATTCCGACTTCGCGCCGCACCGCGTCGATGTGCTTCATGTCATCGTTGAGCTCGATGCCGTCGATCACGATGCGGCCGCTGTCATGCGTCTCCAGCCGGTTCAGCATGCGCAGGAAGGTCGACTTGCCGGAGCCGGAGGCGCCGATGATGACCGCCACCTCGCCCTGGTAAAACTTCGTCGACACATCCCGGATCACATGGAAGTGGCCGAAATGCTTGTTGATGTTTTCCGCCACGATCAGCGGTTCCTGCGCGCCCGGGCGCCGGGCGCCCTGGGCATTGGCCGGTGCGTCTGCCATGTTCATCCCCCTTCCCCGCTCAATGATGTCGTTCCACGTCCAGCTGCCGTTCGATCGCACCGGAAATCTGCGTGAGCACGGTGGTCAGGATCAGGTAGATGGTCGCGGTGGTGATGAAGACCGGAATCGGCTGGAAGGTGGCGGACTGGATGCGGTTGCCGATGTTCGACAACTCGACCACCCCGATCACGTAGGCCAGGCTCGAATCCTTGAGCAGGGACACGATGTTGTTGACCAGCGGCGGCAGCGAAATGCGGAAGGCCTGCGGGAACACCACGTCGCGGAAGGTCATGAAGGGCGTGAGGCCGAGCGAGCGCGCGGCCTCGGTCTGCCCCTTGTGCACCGCCAGGATGCCGGCGCGGATCGCCTCGGCGTTGTAGGCGCCGACATTCAGCGCCAGCGCGACGACCGCCGAATTGAAGTCCGACAGCTGCAGCCCGGGCACCAGCGCGGGCAGCGCCAGGAACACGAACAGCACCTGCACCAGCAGCGGCGTGCCGCGGATGACCCAGATGTAGAAGTTGGCCAGCCAGCGCAGCGGCAGGAGTTTCGACAGCTTGGCCAGCGCGGCGAGCACGCCGAGCACGATGCCGGCGATGCCGGACACCACGGTCAGCGCAATCGTGGTCTTGGCGCCTTCGGCGAACTGCTCCGCGTTGGAACCGATGGGTTCAGGCATCCAGGAGAGCGGAATGGCCACCATCCACAGGAAGGCGAACAATGCCGCCACGGAGATGGCGATCGAGACCGCGCTGCGCTTCTCGCGCGACCACCCCGCTGGTAATAGACTGATAGCTGCTCTCAAGGCTGCCTCCTCGCTCGATGTCGATGTCCGCCCTTACTGGCAGCGGATGTCTTCCTTCATGTATTTCTCGGAGATCGTCTTGTAGGTGCCGTCGGCCATCACTTCGGCCAGCGCCTTGTCTACCGCGGCCGCCAGCGAGGTGTTGCCCTTCTTGACGGCGGTCGCGACCTTCTCGACGAACAGGTAGCCGCCGGTCTTCAGGCCGATGTTCGGATTGGTCTCGAGGACGTTCTTGACCACGAAGCGGTCGCTGACCCAGGCGTCGACGCGGCCGTTCATCAGCGCGGCGCGGGCATCGGTATCCTGCGGGAAGTTCTTCACTTCCTTCACGTTCGGCAGCTTCTTCACGTTTTCCATGTAGGTGGAACCGGTCTGCACCGCCACCGTCTTGCCGGCCAGCTGGTCCGGCGTTTTAACGGAGCCGTCGCGGGTGACGATCACGCCGCCGCTGCAGTAGTGCGGATTGGTGAAGCTCACCGCCTTGGCGCGCTCTTCGGTGATGCCGAAGGAGGCAATCACCATGTCCCAGCGGTCCTGGCGCAGGCCGGCCAGCAGCGCGTCGAAGGACAGCGCCTTCCATTCGATCTGCAGGCCCATCTTCTTGACCATGGCTTCGGCCAGCTCGACTTCGAAGCCGGTCAGCTTGGAACCCTGGAAGTAGTTGAACGGGGGGTAGGCGCCTTCGGTGGCGACGATGATCTTGCCGCTGGACTTGATCTCGTCGAAGGTACGCGCCTGCGCAGTCATGCCGACCAGCAGACCGGCAATGACGACCAGCAGGGATGTGATTCGCTTCATGGGTGGTTCTCCTCGTGGATGGGTTTTCGAGCCTTCTTTTCAAGACGACAATTCGCCGTCCGGTATTGGACCAGTTAACACACCGTGGTCAAACCAGCATCGCGACCTGCTCTTGAAAAAATGCGACATCGGCTGCGGGTAGGCTTCCGAAATCGAGCGGGCGCGCGATATTACCTCGCGTTGCAGCGAAGAAAGATTGGAAGTAGGCAGGAAGGAAAGAAGATTATTCGGCAAGTACGCCACGCGCGGCCGCAAACCCGCGCCACGCCTGGCGTGCGGTCCAGGCGGCGGCGTCCATGTTGCTTTAGAGGATATCCTCGGTTGCGCTTACTGCTGGGATGCGTAGAGCGCCGGCAGCCCGAGAATCGTTGTCAATTCGTCCAGTGCGGCCTGCACCTCGACCGCCAGCGAGGGATCGGCCAGGTCGTCCGGCGCCAGCCGGTCACGGTAGTGGCGGCCGACCCAGGCGACCAGCTTGCCGTACAAGTCCTCGGTCAACAGCACGCCGCGATGCATCGCCGCCGCCTCGGCATCGGTCAGCGCCACGCGCAGGCGCAGGCAGGCGGGACCGCCGCCATTGCGCATGCTCTGGCGCAGGTCGAAGCTGATCAGTTCGTCGATCGGCCCGCCGCTTGCCGCCAGCCGCTGCAGATAGGCGGCGACCGCCGGGTTTTCCTGGCATTCCTGCGGCACGACCAGCGCCATCCTGCCGTCGGGCTTGCTCAGCAGCTGGCTGTTGAACAGGTAGCTCGACACCGCGTCCGCCACCGACACCTCCGACGCCGCCACCCGCACCGGCCGCAGTTCCGCGTGCACGCCGGCCAGCGCGCGGCGCAGTCGGTCCAGCGTGCCGCTTTCATCGACGAAGGCCTGCTCGTGATAGAACAGTACGTTGCCGTTGCCGACCGCGATCACGTCGTTGTGGAAGACCCCCTGGTCGATGGTGGCCGGGTCCTGCTGCACGAACAGCGCGCGCGCCGGATCGAGGCCGTGCAGGCGCGCGACCGCCTGGCTGGCTTCCAGCGTCTGGCGCGCGGGAAAGCGGACCGGCGCGGGAGCGCCGGGATCGAACTCCACCCGGCCATACACGAACATTTCGACGCCCGGCGCGCCGTGCGCCGCGCACAGCCGGGTATGGTTGGCCGCGCCCTCGTCGCCGAAGGCCGGCGTCGGCGGCAGCGCATCATGCACCGCGAAATGGCGCTCGTCGCCGAAAATCGCGCGCAGCGTGCGCGCCGTCTGCGCATGCTCGTAGGAGCGGTGCAGCTTGTTGTTCAGGTTGGCGACGGTGAAATGCGTGCGGCCGTCGGCAGTATCCGCGGACGGGCTCACGGTCGCGGCATTCGCCGTCCACATCGGTGACGCGGAATAGGCGCTGGCGAGGATCACCGGCGCTTCCCGGTGCGCGCGGGAAATCACTTCGGCATCGCTGCCGGTAAAGCCGAGGCTGCGCAGCAGGCGGAAGTTCGGCCGGTCCTGCGGCGGCAGCAGCGCCTGCGCGAAGCCGCGCTGCGCCAGCGCACGCATTTTTGCCAGTCCCTGCAGCGCCGCCTCCTTCGGGTTCGACACGCTGTTGACGTTATTGGACGAGGCGACGTTGCCGAAGGACAGACCGGCGTAGTTGTGGGACGGTCCGACCAGGCCGTCGAAGTTGTATTCGCGTGCGGTTTGCATGAGTGTTCCTGTAATTTGTATTGCTTGGGACGTATGCCGGCTGCCAGCCATATCAGCGTAGCAAGCTGGTCTTCCCCGTCATTGCCGCGAAGGCGGGAATCCAAAGGCAGCCTCTCCTACCGCCTCCGCATGGATTCCCGCCTTCGCGGCAATGACGGGCGAGTGAGGCACGCTCCGGGGGCCGAGCCCGCGCCAACGCGTGCGTCGCCTTCCTGATCTAAAACGCCAGCCCCGGCGACAACTGTTTCGGCATCTCCAGCACCTCGTTTTCGATCGACGCCACCGGATATGCGCAGTAATCCGCCGCGTAATACGCGCTCGGCCGATGGTTGCCCGACTTGCCGATGCCGCCGAACGGCGCGGTGCTCGCCGCGCCGGTGGTCGGCCGGTTCCAGTTCACGATGCCGGCGCGCGCCTGCACCAGGAATTGCTCCCACAGCGCCGCATCGTCGCTCAGCAGACCCGCGGCCAGGCCATACTCGGTGGCATTCGCGGCCCTGATCGCGTCGTCGAAACGCGCCACGCGCACCACTTGCAGCAAGGGGCCGAACCATTCTTCATCAGGCACCCCGCACGCGTCGGTGACATCGACGATGCCGGGCGACAGGAAACCGGTTCCTTCCCGCAGCCCGCGCATTTCCAGCAAGGCCTTGCCGCCGCGCGCCAGCAGGTCCTGCTGCGCCTGCAGCAGCCGCTGTGCGACCTGCGCGGACACGACCGGCCCCATGAACGGCGCCGGCGCATCGTCGTACCGGCCGACCACGATCTTCGACCCCACCTCGGCCAGCCGTTCGACCAGCGCCTGCCCCTGCGGCGAGTCTTCGACGATCAGGCGGCGCGCGCAGGTGCAGCGCTGGCCGGCGCTGACGAAGGCCGAAAAAATCGCGTGATGGACGGCGGCGTCGCGATCGCCCGCGTTCCATGCCACCAGCGCGTTGTTGCCGCCCATCTCCAGCGCCAGCATCATGCCCGGCCGGCCGGCGTACTGCCGGTGCAGCAGCGCGCCAGTCTGGTAGCTGCCGGTAAACAGGATGCCGTCCAGGCCGGACGCGGCCGCCAGCGCGGCGCCGGTATCGCGGCCGCCGTTGACCAGGTTGAGCACACCCGCCGGCAGGCCCGCCTGCTCCCATAGTGCGACAGTCTTGATCGCGGTCTGCGGCGCGTATTCGCTCGGTTTGAACACGACGGTGTTGCCGGCTATCAGCGCCGGCACGATATGGCCGTTCGGCAGGTGGCCGGGGAAGTTGTACGGGCCGAACACCGCGAACACGCCGTGCGGACGATGGCGCAGCACGGCGTTGCCGTCGGCCACCCTGGTCAGCGATTCCCCGGTGCGCGCATGGAAGGCCTGCACCGAGATGTCGACCTTGTTCGCCATCGTGGTCACTTCGGTGCGCGCTTCCCACAGCGGCTTGCCGACTTCGATCGCGATCTGCAGCGCGAGATCTTCCGCATGCTCCTTCAGCAGGTCGCGAAAGCGCTGGCAGACGGCAACGCGTTCGGCAAGCGGCGTGCGCGCCCAGCGGTCGAACGCTGCGCGCGCGGCCGCGACGCCACTGCTCACTTCATCTGCGGCAGCCGAGCGTCCGCGCCAGGTACAGGTTCCGGTGGAGGGATCATAAGCGGCCAGTTCCGGGCCTTCACCCGCAATCCAGCGGCCATTCAGGTAATGACTATGCATGGTGTTTCTTCGGATTGAGCGGCATCGCGCGCACAGCGTCGCCGGCGCGGCAGCCGAGAAGTTCATGGTGTTGCGCCGTCAGCGCGAGCCGGCCGCGGCGTGCATGGGCGGGCGCCGCGATCACGCGGAAGTCCTGCATGCGGGTGGTCGCCACCAGCGTCGACTGCTCGCCCGCCGCTTCCTCCGCGGCGAGGTCGGCGATCGCCAGCTCGCTCTCGCGCAGCGAGCGCAATTCGGCAACGCGCGCCTGCAGCACCGGTCCGGCGTCGAAGATGTCGACATAACCTTCGTAGTGCATGCCCTCCTGCTCCAGCAGGCGGCGCGCCGGCGCGGTATCCACATGCACCCGGCCGATCACTTCCTGCGCTTCCTGCGGCAGGTAGGCGACATACAGCGGGTGGCGCGGCATCAGTTCGGCGATGAAGGATTTCTTGCCGAGGCTGGTGAGATCGTCGGCGCGGTCGAATTCCATCTTGAAGAAATGCCGGCCGAGGCTGTCCCAGAACGGCGAGCGGCCATCGGCGCGCTGGTAGCCGCGCATCTCGGCGATCAGCTTTTCCGAGAACAGGTGCGGGAACTGCGCGACGAACATGAAGCGGCTCTTGGACAACAGCTTGCCGTTGATGCCTTGCCGGTAATCCGGATGCAGGAACAGCGAGCACAACTCGGCGCAGCCGGTGAGGTCGTTGGACAGGTAGAGCGTGTCCATGCGCGAAAAGACTTTCAGTTCCTTGCTGGAATGCACCAGTGTGCCGATGCGGTAGTTGTAGAACGGTTCGTCGAGGCCGACCGCGCTCTTGATCGCACACACCCCGACCACCTTGCCGAGCGCGGCGTCTTCCATCACGAACACATAGTCGCGCTGCGCCGGCGCGATCTGCTCGGCGAAGGATGCGCAGGCGATTTCGACACGCTGACCGAGCGACTTGCGGTCCGGCTTGAGCGTGGTCATGCCGGAGCCGACGAGCTCGGCCAGCGCCAGCAGTCCGTCGAGGTCCTGTTCCCTGATTGCACGTACGACTAACATGGGCGGCCTCACAGAGTCACACACAAAACGGAATCGCCGGCAACGACGTCCAGCGCGCGCATCGCAGCGCCGTCGAGCGCGACGCTGTCGGACAGCTCCGGGCAGATACAGTCGGCCACGACCGCGCGGAACGCGTTCTCGCGCGCGGTGGCGACCAGGCAGCGCGTGCGCTCGTCGCCGCAAGCGTCCCCGCTGACAGTGCGGCGCGACGAATGAGAGAACGAGCGCAACGCGTTGCGGTGCGCCTGCAGGATCGGGCCGCCGTCGAAAATGTCGATGTATTCGTCCGGTTCGAAGCCTTCGTCCGACAGGATCTGGAACGGCAGTTCGCCCTCCTCGTGCACCTGGCCCATCGCCGCCTGTGCCTCGCCCGGCAGCAGCGGCACATACACCGGGTAATGCGGCATCAGTTCGACGATCAGCGTGCGGTTGCGCGCGCCCTCGATCATGCGCTCGGCTTCCAGGAAGTCCATCTGGAAGAACTTGCGGCCGAGCGCTTCCCAGAATGGCGAACAGCCTTCGTCGTCGGTGATGCCCGACATCGATGCAAAGAATTTCTCGCTGAAGCGGTGCGGCGCGACCGCCGCGTACAGCAGCCGCGCGCGCGACAGCAACGCCGCTTCCGGTCCGGCGCCGCGCCGGTCGCGCATGTAGAAACTCGACAACTGGGAATAGCCGGTCAGGTCCGAGCACAGCGTCAGCGCGTGCACGTTGTGGCTGATGTTGAGGTCGCGCGACACCTGGTTCAGCACATCGTTGCGAAACGCAAAGAAGGTGCCGCTCGAGCCGGCCGTGGCGGCAATCGCGGCGGTGCCGGCAATCGACCTGTCGCCGGCATTTTCCAGCACCAGGAAGTAGGATTCGTCGCTCGGGATGTCGGGCTGCGCGCCGAACGACGCGATCGAGCGCTCCACCGCCCGCTCGATGGTTGCGCGCGAGCGCGGCAGCGTATGCACGCCGGGCGTGACCACCGTCGCGAGTGCTTCCAGCGCGGGAATGTCGGCGGTTTCGACCGGCCTGACGACGAACATGGCGTTCCCCGTATGCGTCATTGCGCCGCCACTACCGTGTCAAGCGCGCGGCGCAGGCGGGCGACGGCTTCGTCGATCTGCACGTCCGTCACCACCAGCGCCGGCAGCAGGCGCACCACGTCCGGGCCGGCGATGAGCAGCATCAGCCCTTCCGCCTCGGCCGCCTTGGTGATTTCCTTGGCCTTGCCGCGCCAGCCCTCGGACAGCACCATGCCCAGCATCAGGCCGCTGCCGCGCACCGTCGCGAACACTTGCGGATATTCCTGCGCGACGCCGTCGAGCTTGTCCTTGAGGTAGCTTGCCGCCGCTCCCACGCGCGCGAGGAAGGCCGGCGCGTTGATGGTGTCCAGCACTTTCAGCGCAACCGCCGCCGCCAGCGGATTGCCGCCGTAGGTGGTGCCGTGCGCGCCGACGGTGAAGGCGGCCGCGACCGCTTCGGTGGTCAGCATCGCGCCGATCGGATAGCCGTTGCCCAGCGCCTTGGCCGAGGTCAGGATATCCGGCGTCACGCCGTAGCCCATGTACGCGAACAGCTTGCCGGTGCGCCCCATGCCGCACTGCACTTCGTCGAAGATCAGCAGCGCGCCCTTCGCGTCGCAGAACTCGCGCAGCGCGCGCAGGTATTCCACGCTGGCCGGCAGCACGCCGCCCTCGCCCTGCACCGGCTCGACCACCACCGCGCACACGTCGTCGGTGATGGCCGCGCGCGCCGCGTCGATGTCGTTGAAAGGAATGTGGTGCAGATCCGGCGGCAGCGGCTCGAAGCCTTCGGTGTACTTCGGCTGGCCGCCGACGGACACGGTAAACAAGGTACGGCCGTGGAAGGAATTGACGCAGGACACGATGCGCGACTTGTGCGGCCCGAACTTGCCGTGCGCGTACTTGCGCGCCAGCTTGAACGCGGCCTCGTTTGCTTCCGCGCCTGAATTGCAGAAGAAGGCACGCTCGGCAAAGGTGGCCGCGGTCAGCGCCTTCGCCAGCCGCAGCACAGGCTCATTGGTGAAGCCGTTCCCGACATGCCACAGCGTATCGGCCTGCGCGCGCAGCGCGGCGACCACGGCCGGATTCGCGTGCCCGAGGCTGGTGACGCCGATGCCGGCGGTGAAGTCGAGGTATTGCCTGCCCGCCTGGTCCCACAGGTCGAGGCCGGAGGCGCGCACCGGCACCATCGCGCTCGGCGCGTAGGTCGGCACCATGACCTGGTCGAAGGTCTGGCGACCGACCGCTTCCTGTGCTGCAACTGCAGCGTCGTCAAATCGCTGAATCGAATGCATTCCTTGCTCCATCTGGGTTGGATGATGGGATTATAGGGACGGACGCGGCAAAACTCTTTTCAATCTGCGACGCGGAATTTCAGAAAATCGCGGCTTATGGATTGCAGGAAATGCAAGACGCCTCAGACCGTCAGGCCGGGCCGCCCGCGTCCGGGGATGGACGCAGCCGGCGCTGGCGTTCTTCGCGCGGCGTGATGCCGAACAGCGCGCCGTAGGCGGTGGAAAAGTGCGATCCCGAGGAAAAGCCGCACATCAGTCCGACCTGCACGATCGACTGACTGGTGTCCAGCAGCAGCTGCCGCGCGCGCTGCAGCCGCAGTTCCAGGTAATAGCGCGAGGGCACGCTGCCCAGGTATTGCTTGAACTGCCGCTCCAGCTGGCGGCGCGAGATGCCGACCAGGCTGGCAATGTCATCAGTGGCGAGCGGCTCCTCGATATTTGCTTCCATCAGCGCAACCGCCTCGGACAGCTTCGGCTGCAGCGCGCCGAAGCGGGCTTGCAGCGCGACCCGCTGGCGGTCGGAATGCGGACGGATACGGTCGATGCACAGCGCTTCCTTGATCCGTGCCTGCAGTTCGCTGCCGAATGCGGCGCCGATCAGGGTCAGCGAAAAGTCGATGGCGGCCGCGCCGCCGCAGCAGGACAGGCGGTCGCCGTCGAGTTCGAACAGGTTGGGCGCGAGGATGGCGCGTTCCGCGCTGCCGCCGGCTTCCGCGTACAGCGACCAGGGCAAGGCGGTGCGCACGCCGTCCATCGCGCCGGCCTGCACCAGCCACAGCACGGCGGCGCCGACGCCGCCCCATAGCGCCGCGCGCTGGCAGCATTCGACCAGCGCGCGCAACTGCGGCTGCGGCAGCGGGCGGTACTCCTCATCGGCCAGCGCCAGCGCCAGGTGCGGCCGCGCCGATTGCCCCGGCCCCCCGTCGAGCACCCTCTGCAGGGGCAGCACCTCGACCTGCAGGCGCTGCGGACCGAGCAGCCGGGCCGCCAGCCGCCATGGTTGTACGACGCCGGCGGCCGCGACCGACAAGCCGCTCCCCGCATCCACGAGGAGGATGCGCAGCGGCGCTTCCTGTCCGAGGCGGGAGAGGCTGGAAAATGGCATGGGCGGTCGTCAGTTCTTGTCAGTCAGCGCATTGTCTTCCAACATCATCCCGGCACCAAGCCCCCTGCCGGAAATTTCAAAGAGCGCGTCGCCTTTTTGGTAATCATGCGCGTGCCGGCCGCGCTCCCGGCGTCCACTGGCTGACGATCATGCCGGAGATCAGCAACAAGCCGCCGAGAACACTGCGCGTGGTCATCGTTTCCGCCAGCCAGAAATAGGCGGCGATCGCCGCGCAGGCCGGCTCGAATGCGTAGACGATCGCAGCCTCGTTGGCGCTGCTGTGGCGCTGCCCCCAGGTCTGCAGCGCAATGATGGCGGCGGTGGCGACCACGCCGAGGTAGAGCAGGTTGTAGAAGTTGTCGCCAATCCCCTGCGCGATGCCGGGCCAGTTCACCGGTTCCGCCGTCACCAGCGCAATCCAGAGGCCGGCGCAGACCGCGACGGTGAGGATCTGCACCGCGGTCAGCGCCATCAGGTCGGACGCGCGCCGGGTCAGGATTTCCATCAGCTTCACATAAACGCCGAAGCAGATCGCCCCCCACAGCGCCAGCGTGTCGCCCGCGCTCCAGACGCCGCCGTCCCAGCACATCGCAAACAGGCCGGCGATCGCCAGCGCCACCGCAAGCAGGATGCGGTTTTCCGGCATGCGCCCGGCCATGACGCCGAGCAGCGGCACGATCAGCACATTGAGGCCGGTGATGAACGCATTGCGGTTGGCGCTCATCTGCCCGAGCGCCTCGACCTGGAACAGGAAGGCCGCAAACAGCATGGCGCCCAGCCCGGCGCCCGCCAGCCAGTCCGTGCGCCGCGCGCGCAGCAGGAAGGGCGACAGCAGCGCGCCGCCCAGCACGAAGCGCAGGAAGGCGATCCAGACCGCGGAAAAATCGCTCGACAGGTCTTTCATCGCAGGAAAGGTGGTGCCCCAGACGACGGTGACGATCAGCAGGGCAAGGATGCCTCGGAGATGGAGTTGCATGAAAAACGGAAATGAGGATGAGGGCGCTTATTATCGGTCGAAACGCCTTGTCTTGCTCCGCGGCAGTAAAAAAACGGCCGGCGCGGCACCGTCACCAGGTGCCGCGCCGGCCAGTCCGCCTGTCTCAGAAATCGAAGCTGATGCCCTGCGCCAGCGGCAGCGCGTGGCTGTAGTTGACCGTGTTCGTCGCGCGCCGCATGTAGGCCTTCCACGCATCGGAACCCGATTCGCGCCCGCCGCCGGTCTCCTTCTCGCCGCCGAACGCGCCGCCGATCTCGGCGCCGCTCGGCCCGATGTTGACGTTGGCGATGCCGCAGTCGCTGCCGGTTGCCGACATGAACAGTTCCGCCTCGCGTACATCGGTGGTGAAAATGCTCGACGACAGCCCCTGCGGCACCGCGTTGTTCCACGCGATCGCCTCTTCCAGCGTGCGGTAGCGTACGACGTACAGGATGGGCGCAAAGGTTTCATGATGCATGACCGCCGTCTGCGCCGGCATCTCGACCAGCGCCGGGCGCACATAGTGGCCGTCGTCGCATCCTTGCACCACCGTGCGCTCGCCGCCGCTGGCGCGGCCGCCTTCGGCGCGCGCCCGCGCCAGCGCGTTTTGCATCGCATCGAATGCGGCGCCGTCGATCAGCGGGCCGACCAGCGTGCCCTTCTGCAGCGGATTGCCGACCGGCAGGGAGGCGTACACCTTCTTCAGGCGCGGCAGCAGCGCGTCGTACACGCTGTCGTGCACGAACAGGCGGCGCAGCGTGGTGCAGCGCTGGCCGGCGGTGCCGACCGCGGAGAACACGATGGCGCGCGTGGCAAGGTCGAGATCGGCGCTGGGCGCCACGATCATCGCGTTGTTGCCGCCCAGTTCGAGAATGCTGCGCGCCAGCCGTTGCGCGCAGGCCTGCGCGACCGCCCGCCCCATGCGCGTGCTGCCGGTGGCGCTGATGAGCGGCACGCGCGCGTCGCTGACCAGTGCCTGCCCGCGTTCATGGCCGCCGATGATCAGTTGCGACAATCCCGGCGGCGCGTCGCTGCCGAAACGCGCGCAGGCCTGCTCGAACAGCGCCTGCACCGCGATCGCGGTGAGCGGCGTTTTTTCCGACGGCTTCCACACCACGCTGTTGCCGCAAACGAAAGCCAGCGCGGCGTTCCAGGACCAGACCGCGACCGGGAAGTTGAATGCCGAGATCACACCCACCACGCCCAGCGGATGCCAGGTTTCCATCATCCGGTGGCCGGGCCGCTCGGAAGCGATGGTCAGGCCGTACAGCTGACGCGACAGCCCGACCGCGAAGTCGCAGATGTCGATCATTTCCTGCACCTCGCCCAATCCTTCCTGCAGGATCTTGCCGGCTTCCATCGTGACCAGCCGGCCGAGCGGTTCCTTGTGCGCCCGCAAGGCCTCGCCGAACAGGCGGATCAGCTCGCCGCGGCGCGGCGCCGGCACCATGCGCCACTGGCGGAACGCCGCATCGGCTTGCGCGATCTTCTCGCCGGTCTCGTGCGGCGTATCGGCGCGCAGCGATGCCAGGGTGGCGCCGGTGATCGGGGTCCTGCTATGGATGTCCTGGCCATGGTAGCGCGACAGGTCGGCGCCCATCATGGACAGCAATGTATTGATCGTCTCCATTCCGGTTTTCCTTTCAGTCGGCGTAGAAGCGGCCGAAACGGTTTGCCAGGAAGTCGCCCAGCGCAGCCTGCTCCTGGCGCACCAGTCCGCGCCGCGGCAGCTTGCCCTGCAGGACCAGGTCGACCATGGTGCAGATGCCGGCCGCGGTGGTGAGCTGGATCGCCGACAGCAGCTGGCCGTTCACTTTCTGGCTGTATATCTTTTTCGCGTAGGTTTCCTGCTCCAGCCTGCCTTCGCGCATGCCGCACACGCTGGCGAACACCAGCACCACGTCCTGCCGGGTGATCGGGATCGAGGATTCCAGCACATCCTTCAGGATCGGCCGGCGGTCGAGCATGCCGAGCTGCAGGTCGCGCACCAGCATCTTGATGATATCGCGGTGGCCGGGATAGCGTACCGTCTTGTAGTTCAGGTTCTGCACCCTGCCGGCCAGGGTGTCGCACAGCGTGCCGAGGCCGCCGGAGGTGTTGAAGGCTTCATAGTCGATGCCGTCGAGCGAGAAATGCTCGACCTCCTCCAGCGGCGACACTTCGCGCAGCTGGCCGTCGACGATCGCCTCGCAGGGATTGCAGTATTCGTTGATCAGGCCGTCGGTGCTCCAGGTCAGGTTGTATTTCAGCGCATTGCTCGGAAAGGTCGGCAATGCGCCGACCCGCATGTTCACGTCGCGCAGCCGGTCGAAGCGGCGCGCCACGTCGTTGGTGACGATGGAGATGAAGCCCGGCGCCAGGCCGCACTGCGGCACGAAGGCGGTGGCCGCGCCCTCCGACAACTGCTTCACCACGCGCGTGCTTTCCACGTCTTCGGTGAGGTCGAAGTAATGCGCGCCGGCCTTTTTCGCGGCGCCGGCGATCACCGGCGTCAGGAAATACGGGCAGGCCGACAGCGCGACGTCGTGGCCGTCGATCAGGCCGGCGACAGCGGCGGCGTCCGACAGGTCGGCATGGGCGACGGACACGTCGGGGAATGCGGCAGCGCTCACATGCGCCAGCCGCTGCGGATCGCGGTCGGCGACGGTGATCCTGAAATCGCCGGTATGGGACAGCAGGTTCAGGATGGCGTCGCCGATCTTGCCGGCGCCCAGGAGGATCAGTCTGGTTTTCATGTTCTTTGCTTTCTCTTGTTGTTGTACCGATGTCAAAAGTCTAAGTTCAACCGGTGTCAGAAAACAGAGAGCAAAGCGTCGTCATATTGTATGATTGCAATACAATTTGACGAAATATCGAGACAAAACGTACATATGAAGCCGCTCGACGAGATCGACAACAAGATCCTGGCCCTGCTGATGGACGATGCGCGCATGCCGGTGGCGACCATCGCCAAGCGGGTCGACATCGCCCGCACGACGGCGATCGCGCGCATCGCGAACCTCGAAAAGCGCGGCATCATCGCCGGCTACGGCGTGCGCCTGAACCAGGAGCTGTACCAGCCGGCGGTGCGCGCCTATGTCGGGATCGCGGTCGACCCGCGCAAGGCGGCATCGCTGGTCAGGCTGCTGCAGAAAACCCCGGCAGTGGAAACGCTGTGCGCGGTCAGCGGCCCGGTCGACTACATGCTGACGCTGCGCTGCCAGTCGACCGGCGAACTTGACCGCCTGCTCGACCAGATCGGTGCGATCGACGGGGTGCGCCAGACCTCCACCTCGATCATCCTGACCAAGAGGATTGACCGGAGTCCGGTCTGAGCGTGGCCAGGACCATTAAGCTGATAAAAATTTCAGGAGAATTCCGATGCATTCCATCCCCGAAACGAAGAAAAACCACCTGTGGCGCAAGGTGATCTGGCATACCGACCCGGAAGTGCATCCGCTTGGTCCCTTTCACTCGATCGAGGTGTACTGCTGCGAAGAGTCGAACGGCTTTGCGGTCTGGTACGTGCGCAAGCTGGCGCGCGACGATTCCCGCGGCAAGCCGGGCATGGAGAACGGCGACTACCTGCTCAACTTCTATTCCAAGACCGCACGCGATGCGGCGATCGAGCGCGCGGTGCTGCTCGCCAATGGCGGACCGTCGGCGGACAAGGTGATCGCCGCGCTGGACGAACTGGCGGCCGCCGCGCAGAAGGTGTAAGCGCGGCTAAGCGGACGGGTGCGCGCGGCCCGTCCTGCCGCTTGTCCGCCCCTGCTACGCCGGCCACAACGGCGGCTCGTCCATCAGCGCGATCTGCTCGCGCAGTTCCAGGATGCGGTCCTGCCAGTAACGCTGGGTATTGAACCAGGGGAAAGCCGCGGGAAACGCCGGGTCGTCCCAGCGCCGCGCGAGCCACGCGGAATAATGGATCAGGCGCAGCGTGCGCAAGGCCTCGATCAGGTGCAGTTCACGCGCATCGAAAGCGCAAAAGTCTTCGTAACCGGCCAACAGGTCGGACAACTGGCGCACCATGTCGGCGCGCTCCCCCGACAGCAGCATCCACAGGTCCTGGATCGCCGGCCCCGTGCGGCTGTCGTCGAAGTCGACGAAATGCGGGCCGCTGTCGGTCCAGAGCACATTGCCACAATGGCAGTCGCCATGCAGGCGCAGCAGCGCGACATCGCCGGCGCGTTCATAACAGCGGCGCACGCCGTCGAGGGCCTGCTGCACCACGCTGCGGTAAGCCTGCACCAGGTCGTCCGGCAGGAAGCCGTTCGCAAGCAGCCAGGACGCCGGTTCGTCGCCGAAGCTCGCCGCATCGAGCACCGGCCGCGCATCGAACGGCCGCAGCGCGCCGATCGCATGGATGCGCCCGATGAAGCGCCCCATCCATTCCAGCGTCGCGGGATCGTCGAGCTCCGGCGCGCGCCCGCCCTGCTTCGGATAGACCGCGAAACGGTACCCGTTGAAGCTGTGCAGCGTGTCGCTGTCCCGCAGCGGGAGCGGGGCCACGACCGGAATCTCCCGCTCCGCGAGTTCCTGCACGAACACATGCTCCTCGAGGATGGCAGCGTCGGTCCAGCGCGCCGGCCGGTAAAACTTTGCCACCAGCGGCGGGCCGTCTTCGATGCCGACCTGGTAGACACGATTTTCGTAACTGTTCAGCGCGAGCAGGCGGCCGTCGCAGACCAGGCCGACGCTGTCGAGCGCGTCGAGCACGCAGTCCGGGGAAAGATCGGAAAAAGGGGGGGAGGCGGAAGTCATTCCGTGATTGTACGTCGCCTGGTGGCGCCAGGAGGAAGCGGCCTGCGTTCAGGTTGGCAACATGGCAATGAAAGCCATCCGCCGTTTATTCCCGGAAACCCGCCAGTCGTCCGGCAGACATTGCCGCTTTGTACCGAAAGTATATGATTTCCTCAATACATTGCCGGTCGGCAAACCAAACCAATCCGTAAGAAAGAAGGATCCAATGCGCACTTGCCTTTCGAACAACAAGCATGCCGCCGGCTTTTCGTTGATCGAACTGATGATCTCGGTCGCGATCGTCGCCATCCTCGTCGCCGTCGCGCTGCCGAGCTACCAGTCCTACATCGTGCGAGGCGCCCGTGCGGCCGCGCAGGCGCAGATGATGGAAATCGCCAACCGCGAGCAGCAATACTTCCTTGCCAACCGGACCTACGCAACCAAGGCCGAGCTCGAGGCGAACGGTTTCCGGCTGCCGACCGACGTCAGCTCGAAGTACAGCTACGACATCGCGCTGGGCACGGCGACGCTGCCGTCCTACACCATCACCTTTACCCCGACCGGCTCGCAGGCCAGCGACGGCACGCTCAGCCTGAACAGCGAGGGTGTGAAGCTGCCGGCCAACAAGTGGTGAAAAATCATGTCCGCGTCCAACCTGCAACGGCAGCATGGCACCTCGATGATCGAGGTGCTGGTGACCATCGTCATCCTGACCATCGGCCTGATGGGCCTGATCGGCCTGCAGGCACGCATGCAGTTGTCCGAGATGGAATCCTACCAGCGCGCACAGGCGCTGATCCTGCTCGAGGACATGGCCAACCGCATCACCAACAACCGCAGCAACGCGGCCAGCTACGTCACCTCGACGCCGCTGGGCACCGGCAATACCTGCACGGCCAGCAGCGCCTCCTCGCTGCAGGTGCGGGATTCGTGCGAATGGAATGACGCGCTGCAGGGCGCTGCCGAAATGTCGGGCAGCAACCGGGTCGGCACGCTGATCGGCGGACGCGGCTGCGTGGACAGCCTGGGCAACGGCGAATACATGGTCACAGTCGCGTGGCAGGGCCTGACCCCGGTATCGGCGCCGCCGTCCAGCGTCGCCTGCGGACAGAACCTGTATAACGGCAGCGCCAATTCCACCTGCACCAACGACCGCTGCCGCCGCACCCTGACCACCATCGTACGAATCGCGACGCTGACGACATCATGAACCGCCTCTCACACCCCAGCCCTTGCCGGCAGCCGCGCCGGCGGCAGGACGGCTTCACCCTGGTGGAGCTGATGATTTCCGTGGCCGTCAGCTTCGCGCTGCTGCTGGCGATGATCAGCTTCCTGGTGAACGCGTCGCAGACCAACCGCGAACTGGCAAAGGCAAACAGCCAGGTCGAGAGTGGCCGCTTCGCGATCCAGGCACTGCAGAACGACATCTTGCAAGCGGGCTACTGGGGCAATTTCATGCCGCAGTTCGACGACCTCACGCTCAGCAGCGTGCCCACCGACGTCCCCGCCGCGGTGCCCGATCCCTGCCTGGCGTACGACGCGGCCAACTGGACCAGCGCGTACAAGACCAACCTGGTCGGCATTCCGCTCCAGGTCTACGACGCGGTACCTGGCAGCTGCGGCTCGGTCGTCACCAGCAGGAAAGCCAACACCGACGTGCTCGTCGTACGCCATGCCCACACCTGCGTGCCCGGCGAAACCAACTGCGAAGCCAGCGTCTCCGGAAAACTCTATTTCCAGGCGTCCGGCTGCGAAAGCGAAATCAGCGCAGGCCAGCGCTGGGTGCTGGACACCACCGGGTTCACGCTCAAGCAGCGCGGCTGCACCGGCACGCCGCCGACGACCACCGGGGCGCTCGCGCCGGTGCGCAAGTTCGTCTCCAACCTGTATTACATCCGGGATTATGCGAACAGTGCGGGTGACGGCATCCCGACACTGGTGCGCTCGGAATTCGACCTTGCCTCCGGCACGCTCGCGCACCAGACCGCGCAACCGCTGGTGGAAGGCATCGAAGGCTTCAAGCTCGAGCTGGGCATCGACAACGTCAGCGACGCCGGTCTGCCGGTGGACTTCACCCAGGCAATCAACTGGAGCGACACGACCACCAAGACCTCGCCGACCAACCGCGGCGACGGCGCGCCGGATGGCAGCTTCATCCGCTGCACCGGCACTTGCACCGCCGCCCAGTTGATGAATACCGTCGCGGTCAAGCTGCATCTGCTGGTGCGCAGCAGCGAAGCAACGCACGGCTACACCGACACCAAGACCTACACCCTGGCCGGCACCACCTTCGGCCCTTACAACGACGGTTTCAAGCGGCACGTCTTCACCACCACCGTGCGCCTGATGAACGTCGCAGGCAGGAGGGAGACGCCATGAACATGCCATACACCCCGGGCAGCCAGCGCGGCGCCACGCTGATTGCCGGCCTGATCATGCTGGCGGTGATCATGCTCACTGTTACCACTGCCTTCACGCTCAGCAGCACCAACGTCAAGGCGGTCGGCAACATGCAGTTCCGCAACGAGGCGGTGGCGGCGGCAAACAAGGCGATCGAACAGGTGATCAGTTCCCCGTTCACCAACTCGCCGGCAGCGGAAGAGATCAATGTCGACCTCAACAACGACGGCAATACCGACTACGTCGTGCAGATCACGCGCCCGACCTGCGTGCGCGCTTCCCAGCTGACCAACACCAATCAGCGCCGCAGCAGCCTCACCCTCCGCGGCCTGTCGGGCGGCATGGCGTACTACAACACGATGTGGGAAATCGAGGCAGTCGTCAACGACGCCATCAGCGGCACGGCGGTGCGCGTGCACCAGGGCGTGCGCGTGGTGCTGGACCAGACCAAACTGAACGAAGTGTGCGCATGACCGCACGGAACAAAAACAGGAGAGGAAAATGAAACGTCATTTCGCCAGGAGCCTGATTGCGGCCGCCGCGCTGGGTACGCCCCTGCTCGCCGGCGCCGCCGATACCGACCTGTTCGTCGGCGCCACCGCCGCTTCGGCCAGCGAGGTGCCCAATGTGCTGCTCCTCGTCGACAATACCGCGAACTGGAATACCGCGTTCACCAATGAAATGGCGGCGCTCGCGTCCACCCTCAATGGCCTGGCTGACGGCAAGTTCCGGGTCGGCATCATGATGTTTACCGAAACCGGCGGCGGCAATTCCGGCAACGACGGCGGCTATGTGCGCGCCGCGGTGCGCCTGATGGACGCGACCAACAAGCCGAAGTACCAGACGCTGGTGAACAGCTTCGACGTCGGCGACGACAAGAGCAACGGCGGCAAGGCGGCGCTGATGATGGCCGAGGCGTACCGCTATTTTGCCGGCGGCACACCCTATGCGGGCAACAACAAGAACAAGACCGATTACTCCGGCAGCACCTATGGCACGGCGCAGTCGAAGGCTGTGTACGCGCTTGGCGGCAATGCGCTCGCATCGAAAGGCGCCACCACCTACAACAGCCCGGTGACCGCAGGCTGCCAGAAGAACTACATCATCTACATCAGCAACGGCCCGGCGCAGGAAAACACCAGCGATACCAACACCGCGACCTCGATGCTGTCGGCAGCGGGCGGCAATACCACCGCGATCCCGATCTCGCCCAGCGGTTCGCAGTCGAGCGTGGCCGACGAATGGGCGCGCTGGATGAAGCAAAGCAGCCTGGGCATCGTCACCTACACGCTCGACGTCGATCCCGGCACCAACGGCCAGGGGCCGGGCTGGACCGCGCTCTTGAAGAGCATGGCCAGCGTCGGCGGCGGCAAATATTTTTCGGTCACGTCCGGCAACGGCGGCGCCAACATCAGCTCGGCGCTGGGCAAGGCCTTTTCCGAGATCCAGGCGGTCAACAGCGTGTTCGCCGCGGTCAGCCTTCCGGTGTCGGTCAACACCCAGGGCACCTACCTGAACCAGGTGTATGTCGGCATGTTCCGGCCCGACCCGGACAGCTATCCGCGCTGGGCCGGCAACCTGAAACAGTACAAGATGGGCAAGCTGAACGGCGCGCTGAAACTGCTCGACGCCGACAGCGCCAGCGCGATCAACAGCCAGACCGGCTTCGTCACCGAATGCGCGCGCAGCTTCTGGACGCCGTCCAC
>NZ_DASPLS010000083.1:0-47524 GCF_035627455.1 Noviherbaspirillum sp. | reverse complement strand
GGCCGCAACCGAATCAACTCCCCCCTCCTCTCATCCGTCAACACATACAACAACCCGTCCGGCCCCTCTTTCACATCCCGTATCCGCGCCCCATGATCCGCGAGGAGCTTCTCCTCCTTCACCACCTTCCCGTCGCGCAACTCGATCCGGTCCAGGTAGCGGAACTTGAGCGAGCCCACGAACAGGCTCCCCTGCCAGTCCTTCCCGTACTTGTCGCTCTTCAGGAAGGCCATGCCGGATGGCGCGATCGACGGCGTCCAGTGATGCACCGGCTGTTCCATGCCGGCCTTTTCGCTGATGCCTTCGCCGATCTTGCCGCCGCCGTAGTTTTCCCCATGGGTGATCACCGGCCATCCGTAGTTCTTCCCGGCTTCCGGGCGGTTGATCTCGTCGCCGCCCTGTGCGCCGTGCTCATGCATCCAGTACCTGCCGTTCGCGTCGAGCGCCGCGCCCTGCGCATTGCGGTGCCCATAGCTCCAGATTTCCGGCAGCGCGCCCTGCTTGCCGACGAAAGGATTGTCCTTCGGCACCGAGCCGTCCTTGCGGATGCGCACGATCTTGCCGTGGTGATTGTCGAGCTTCTGCGCGTCTTCCTTGCGGTTGTAACGATCGCCCATCGTCAGGAACAGCGTGCCGTCGCCATGCTCGACGATGCGGCAGCCGAAGTGCGCATTGCTCCCGTACTTCGGCTTCTGGCTGAAAATCACCTTGACCTGCTCCAACCGCTTCAGGTCGTCCGACAGGCGCGCCGACGCCAGTGCGGTGGAATTGCCGGATCCCGATGCCGCCGGTTCGGAAAAGCAGAAGTAGAGGGTGCGGTTGCGGGCAAAGCCGCTGTCGGTGATCACATCGAGCAAGCCGCCCTGGCCGCCGGCGTCGATCTTCGGCAAGCCCTGCAGCGGCGCGCCGAGTTCGCCGTTCGCCTGCACCACGCGCAGGCGTCCCGGCCGCTCAGTGACCAGCATGCGGCCATCGCCGATGAAGGCGACGCCCCATGGGTGGTCGAGCTTGTCGGTAAGCACTTCAGGGGTAATCCGGGCGGCGGATTGGGCGCCTGCGGCCAGAGGGGCCAGCAGCGCAAGCGACACGGCGGCAAACCGGGGGGTATGCATACCTCTCCTTTCGACAATCAGAGCGATGCCCCATGATACCGGCATGCGGCATCATTCGTTTGATGCAGGTTTGCGGCCGGCGACTTTTTCCCGGATCGACTCCACCATCGGGTCGCTGTTCAAGCCGAAAATGACGACGCCGTAACTGGCCTTCCCGCGCGCGGACCGGTCGCCGCGCGCGACCCTGTAGCCGAGGGTATAGCTGACGAAGATGCGGTCCGACTCGGGATCGGCGCTCATGTAGGAAATGTCTTCCAGTTCGTACTGGCGCTGCGGCCAGTGCCGCATGTAGCGCTCGACGTCGCGCCGGATCTCTTCCCTCCCGACGTATCCCTGGTCGTAATAGTCGGCGCGTTCGGTGAAAAACGCGGCCTGTTCCTCGGGCGTCTTTTCCGCGTCGATGAAGCGCTCGAGGAAGTCGCGCACCTTGCGCTCCATCTCGGGCGTCACCGGCCGGCCGCCTTGCGGAATGTCTTCCTCTTCTTCCGCCTGCGCCGGGGCAGGCGCCGCAACGGGAGGCACTTCCACGCTTGCGGGCCAGACTTGCCCGCATGCCATGTATAGGACTGCGGCGCATAACAACTGCCAGCGCATGGTCATCTATCAGAGGCCGATGGCGGCAGGCGCAGGCCGCCGGTTGTTTCCATCATGGTGCGCTCCCGAACCGCCGTTATTGCTCGCCTTTCCGTTGCGCTTTACTGCGGTTCTTGCGGTCGATTTCCGGTGTCGCATTGTCGATCTCCGGATCGATGTTCTTCGGCGTTTTGACCATTTCTTCATTGCCGGTCGGCGGCGGGCGGACCACGGCGCCGGGATCGGACGGGATCTTCATCGGCCTGCCCGGCGGCGCGCTCATTCCCGGTTCGGCCGGCCGCGCAGCCGAAGGATCCGCCGGTCGGCGCATGCCGTCCTGTGCCAGCGCCGGCAGGGCAAGCGATGCGACGAGCAGCGCGCATGCGGGTTTCATCGCGCTCCGGCCGGAATGGTCTGGGCCCCTTGCGGCGGCAGCGCCGCCGCCACGTCGGTCTCCGAAGGCATCGCGTCGCGCGGCTCTCCCTGCTGTGTGAGATCCGCCTGCCGCGTCAGCATGTCGCGTCCGAGCGCGGCGCGGGTGGGCTGGTCGAGCAGTTTCAGTACCGCCGGGAACAAGTGCTCTTCTTCTTCCTTGTGGTGGTGCT
Organism: Noviherbaspirillum sp.; assembly: GCF_035627455.1. Taxonomy (GTDB): domain Bacteria; phylum Pseudomonadota; class Gammaproteobacteria; order Burkholderiales; family Burkholderiaceae_D; genus Noviherbaspirillum. The sequence continues at coordinate 45,234 of NZ_DASPLS010000083.1, read as the reverse complement.
CGGTCTGTTCCTTCAGGACCTTGAACTTCGCTTCGAAGGATTTTTCCGACGGGTCGAGTTCAAGCAGGTCGGCCAGCAGGCGCTTGAGCGATAGGTGTTCTTCGAGCGACTCCAGCAAATCGTCTTCGGTGCGCGCGCGGTGCACCGCAGGGTAAAAGATTTCCTCTTCCGACTTGATGTGCACCGTCAGCTGGTCCGCCGCCTGCTCGAACAGCGTTTTCTTGTGCGCATCGTCATCCGCGTCGGCAACCTGCCGCAGCAGCTGTTCCATCTCACGGTGCTGCTTGGTCAGGAGGGGCACCGCATCGAGTTCTTGTTCATTCATCGCATTGCACTCCGGTAGTTGTCTTCAGAGGTTAGAAGCGGGAGAAGGAAACTGGTTCAGGAAAACAGCCGATGCCGGACGGAAAATTCGTCGAACGCATACAATAGCGGCTCGCTATTGACCCTGTATCCCCCACGCCATGGCAGCCACCCGCAGACCACTCGACACGCTCGCCGTCCTCACGATGCTCGTACTGTGCGTGCTGTGGGGCTTGCAGCAGGTGGCGGTGAAGCTGGCGGCGCCGGACATGGGGCCGGTGCTGCAGATCGGCCTGCGCTCGGCTGCCGCCGCGCTGATGGTATATGGGCTGATGCTGGTGCGCGGCCAGCGGCTGTCGCTGCGCGACGGCACCTTCCTGCCCGGCATCGGCGCCGGCATCCTGTTCGCACTGGAATTCCTGAGCGTCGCGGTCGGCCTGCAATACACGACCGCATCGCATATGTCGGTGTTCCTGTACACCGCGCCGATCTTCACGGTGCTCGGCCTGCACTGGTTCATTCCCGGCGAACGGCTCGGCCCGCTGCAGTGGGCCGGCGCACTCGCGGCATTCGCCGGCATCGCGGTCGCGTTCTCGAACGGCTTTGACAGCACCTCGCGCGACTGGAGCGCGATGCTCGCCGGCGACGCGCTTGGCGTTCTCGGCGGCATATTCTGGGCCGCCACCACCATCCTGATCCGGCGCTCCGCGCTGTCGGAAGCGCCGCCCGCGGTCACCCTGTTCTACCAGCTGGGCACCTGCGGCGCGATCCTGGTCGCGGTCGGCGTCATCAACGGCCAGGCCGCGGGCGCCGCGTTCACGCCCGCGGTATGGGCCAGCCTGTTCTTCCAGGCGGTGATCGTCGCGTTCGGGAGCTACCTCGTGTGGTTCTGGATGCTGCGCCATTACCTTGCATCGCGCCTGTCGGTGTTCGCCTTCCTGACGCCGATGTTCGGCGTCGGCTTCGGCGTGCTGCTGCTGCACGATCCGCTCGACCCACGCTTTGTCGCCGGCGCGGTGCTGGTGATGCTGGGGGTGGTCATGGTGAATGCAAGGCGGTAGTTCCGAAGCACGTTTCAGGATTTCCGGGGGCACTTTCTTGGCATTCCGTTGCCAAAGTCCTTTCCGATCACCTAGTTCCTGGAGCCAGCCATGTTTCTTCGCCTCGGACGCCTGTTCAGGGCAGTGGGCCGCGATATCGTCGTGCTGTGGTATGCGTGCTGCCATCCGGCAACGCCGCTGCGCTTCAAGCTGCTGGCCTTGCTGATCGGTCTGTATGTACTGAGCCCGGTCGACATGCTTCCCGACTGGCTGGCGCTGCTCGGCTGGTTCGACGACGTCACGCTGTTGGCGCTCGGCATTCCGGCACTGCTGAAATTTGCGCCGGCAGGCGTGCTGCAGCAGGCGCGCGCCGCGGCTGAACGGCTGTTGTCGCGCTCGCGCTTCGGCATGCGCTGATTGGTCCGAAGGCGGCCGCCGTTCAGGCGCCGCCCACCAGCGTATACATCATCCGGTTTTCCGTCAGCCAGCGCGCCGACAGACCGCTTTCCTGCTGCGATGGGTGAAAATCCTTGCGGAAGTAGGCGCGCCACGGCTTGAACGATTCGCGCACCATGCCGCGCTTGCCGAACAGGAAGCGCGCGCCGCTTTTCCATGTGCTCCATTTCCACAGCATGCCCTCGCGCCGCAGGTTGCTGACGGTCTGGCGGATCGCGTCGCCGAGGAAGATCATCGTCACGTGGCGCATCCAGATCAGGCGCCATTTGCGGTCGCCGCCGAGCGCATGGAACAGGTCGAACGCGGTGCTCTTGTGCTCCGACTCTTCCGCCGCATGCCACAGCCACATGGTCTTCAGCCGCGGTTCGGCATCGTCCAGCAGGTCGTGGTTGCGCAGCAGCCAGTCGGCAAGGATGGCGGTGAAATGCTCATTGGCGGCGGTGATCGCGACCCAGTGCACAGGAGCAACGCCCTGCAGCAGTTTCAGGCGCTTGTGCACGCGCGGCGCCCAGTTGTTGACCAGCCCTTGCTGGTCAAGATGGGCATTGAACAGTCCATGAATGCGCCGGTGCGTCGCTTCCTGGCCGACGAAGCCCTGCACTTCCGTTCGGAAGCGTTCCTGTTTGTCTTCCGGTAATGCCTTGTAGCCCATGCGCACCGAGTCGATGAAAAATTGTTCGCCGACGGGAAAGCTCATCGACAGCGCGTTGAACAGCGCGCTACGGAACGCATCGCCGCCCCACCAGTGACGGTCGAACGGCTTTTCGAGGTCGATCAGCAAGCGGCGCACAACGAGGTCGGTCATTGAGGACTCCGGCAGGAAATCTTGATGCGTTACCGTGGTGTTCTCGGTACTGGCTGGTACCATCATATTGGTATGAGGGTTTGGTACTGTCAAGTACCGAGATAGAATCGCTGATATGACGCAAGCCTTGAGAAATACGGAAACAACCAACAGCCACCGACATCGCTTGCTGGAAGGCATGGCGCGCGCGGTGGCGGCGAAGGGCTATGCGGAAACGACGATCGGCGACATCGTGCGCGAGGCTGCGGTGTCGCGTCGCACCTTCTACGAACACTTCGCCACCAAGGCTGACTGCCTGGTTGCGCTATACGAGGCATCCAGCCATAACGCGCTTAACGTGCTGCGCGCCGCGATCGATCCCACACGCGGCTGGCAGGAGCAGGTGGAGACCGCGATCGCCGCCTACTTCGGTTGCCTCGCGCAAAACCCGGTGCTGGTGCGTACGCTGTTCATCGAGATCCTCGGCCTCGGTGCGCCCGGGCTTGCCGCGCGGCGCCGCGTGAATGACGAGATCACCGCGTTCATGCTCACTGTCATTAATGATGGCAGCATTTCGCCCGCCGCAACCCTTTCGCCGGAAATGGCGCTGGCAATCGTCGGCGGCATGAACGAGCTGGTGCTGCATGCGATCGAATCGAACCGTGTCGACCAGCTGCGCAGGCTCACCGCACCGGCGGTGCAACTGATGCGGGCTCTTACCCGCACTGCCTGACGCCCCCCGCCGGCGTTGCCTTATCTCGCCCCCGCACTGCCCTCGTTTTCTGCGGAACCGGCGGTAACCGTTTCTTGTTGTCGCGCAGAACTGCGTCGCCGGTTCCGGCATACGCTTCCTTCCTGGAGGCAGGCAAACCATGGATCCCGACTATTTCACCATTACCATCCACATGCTGGGCGCGATCGGCGCCGGCGGCATCATCGGCCTGGAGCGCAGTTATCATGGCCGCCCCGCCGGCTTTCGCACGCACACGCTGGTATGTCTCGCATCCAGTCTGCTGATGCTGGTCATGCTGTATCAGTGGAAATGGCTCGGCCTGACTTCCGGCGTAGTGCAGACCGACCCGACGCGGATGGCGCAGGGCATCATGACCGGTATCGGCTTTCTCGGCGCCGGCGTGATTTTCAAGGAAGGATTCAGCGTACGCGGCCTGACTACCGCGGCATCGATCTGGATGACCTCGGCGATCGGCATCCTGTTCGGCATCGGCTTCTATTTCCCCGCGATCTTCGCCACCCTGCTCACGCTCGGGGTGCTGTCGGTCTTCCGCCGCATCGAGTCGATGATGCCCTCGCATTCCTATGCGCATTACTACATCCGCTTCGCCCGGTTCGATGCGATGTCCGAAACGCAGCTGCGGGCGGTGCTGGCAGAACACGGGTTCACCGTCGCCAACATGAGCTACCGCATCACCGACGATGGGGACTGCTTCGAGTACCGCATGGTGCTGCAGACTTCCGACGAGCGCAACACCTCTATCCTCGCGGACCGGCTGCGCAAGATGCAGCAGGTGCGCACCTTCCAGATCACGCCAACCGGCGACTAGTCCGGGCCACACGGGCAGAACGCGTGCCCGCCGCCGCGGTCACACTGGCATGTGCCGACGTTTCCGCCGGTCTTCCTCGTATTCCAGGAGTTGCCATGCCCAATCCGCTCATCCGTATCTACGACAGCTTCGATGCCGCCCAGCACGCGCGCGAGCAATTACTCGCGTCAGGATTTCCGCCGGACAATGTTCACCTCGACAGCAAGCTGGATGAAGCCGGTCCGGTCGAAGGCAACGGCATTCTCGATGCGAAGGACACGGGCAACGGGCCGTCCGGCGGACCGGTCGAAAGAATGCTCGGCATGGAAGAGCGTACCGACGCCTACAACAATTCCGAGCCGGTCTGGCGCGGCGTCTTCATGCTGGCCGTGGAGGCCGAGGATGAAGCGCAACGCGCGAAAGCGGGCGACATCATGGACCGCTTCGGCGCGCGCGACATCGACGACTTCACCTCCTGGCGGCGCCACGAAGGCTGAGGCAAAACGCGCAGCCGGCTCAGGCGCCGGCCGTACGGATGCCGTAGTGAAGACGGCACTTTGCGCGCCGGTCGCCGAGAAGGCCGCGCAGCTCGTCGACGCTGATGCCGGTGACTTCCTGCATCCACAATAGCATCGAGCCGGCGACCGGGATACGGCCGTCGCGCATATCGCGTATCACGTTGCCGGCGACTTTCAGGCGGCGCGACAGCGCGTTGTCGCTGCGCACGCCAAGGCGGTCGATGAGGGTATTGAGCAAGCGGTTCGGATCGTATGCGTGTTGTAGTGCAGTCTGTGTCATTGCTTTCCTTGTTTCACTAACGTGTGCAACGTTGGGACTGCATTGACACATCAATAACTCGCGAGTTCCCGATTCAATCCGGCAACTGCTTCCGGATTCCCCTACTGCGGCGCGGACGGCCCGGGCTTGCGCCGGGTCGCGGCCATGATGCCGGCGCCGACCACGGCGACGCCGACCAGTGTGCGCAGCGACGGCTTGGGCAGCAGGCGCATGGCGGTCGTCACCAGCGCCGGCGGCGACTGCCGCTGCGGGTCGGAGAACAGTGAATAGGCAGTACTCTTGATCACCGGCGCCTGCTCGGTAAACAGCGCTGTCATTGACTTGACGAAAGGCCGCATGTCTTGCGGGCCGCGGCTGGTCACCCAGTTTCCATCGCGCACGACTTCCTGGTCGAGCCAGGTGGCTCCCGCATTCACCATGTCGTCCCGCACGCCCGGCCATGATGTCATGGTGCGGCCCTGCGTCAGGCCGGCCGAAGCGAGCAGCCAGGGGCCATGGCAGATGCTGGCAATCGGTTTGCGCGCGGCATCGAATGCACGCACGAAATCGCGGGCGGCGGCCGACTGGCGCAGCAGGTCCGGGCTCATGAAGCCGCCGGGAATGAGCAGCGCATCGTAGTCGGCGGGATCCGCCTCATCCAGCGTGCGCGTTACCTTGATCCTGCTCGCCGGTTCCTGCAGGTTCACGCCGCGGATGCTGCCCGGGCGCAGCGAAATGATGTCGACCTGCGCGCCCTTCGCTTGCAGCGCCTTGAGCGGCAGCGTCAGCTCGATCTTTTCAAAGCCGTCGGCGGCCAGCACCGCGACGCGGCGGCCTTCCAGGGTCGTTCTTTCAAACATGGGATGGCTCCTTCTTGAAAATCATTCGGTACGGCGTGCGCGGCCAGCGCGCACTGCATTTTCAGAGCCCCCAAACAGGGCGAAGTTCGGGAACGACGTCCGGCTTGCAGCAAGTCAAGCCAGGCCCAGCTTTTCCTTCATCGCCCGGGTCAGCGACTGGCGCGTACGGAAATAGTCCTGCCAGGGATCGGCCGCGAGGCGCGCCAGCCGTTGCGGCAGGGACGCGATCGACCACACTGCGGCGCCCGGCAGCTCATCCAGTTCCTCCCAGAAGATCGGGGTTGCCACCGGCAAACCGGGGCGCGCGCGGGCCGAATAGGGCGCGACCGTGCTTGCCTGCCGCTTATTGCGCAGGTAATCGATGAAGATCTTGCCGACGCGGTTCTTCTCGCCCATTTTCGCGCTGAACTGGCGCGGCAGGGTGCGCGCCAGGTGCTGCGCGACCGCCTGCGAAAACGCGCCGGCCTCGTCCCAGTCCTGGCGGCGCGCCAGAGGCACGACCAGGTGCAGACCCTTGCCGCCGCTGGTCTTCAGGAAGCTCTTCAGCCCGAGTTCGTCGAGCACGACCTTCACCAGGCGCGCGCCTTCCACCACTTTTTTCCATGGCAGCGACGGATCGGGGTCGAGGTCGAAGATCATGCAGTCGGGGCGCTCTATGCGGTCGGCGGTGGCGTTGCAGGTATGCAGTTCGATCGCGCCCATCTGCGCCACGCCGACCAGCGCGCGCGCATCGTCTACCACCATCAGTGGATCGTGATCGGGATCGAGTGCGGGGTCGAGCGTGCGCACGCCGGGAATCGTGATGCGCTTGTTGTGCTTCTGGAAGAAATGTTCGCCGGCGATGCCTTCCGGGCAGCGCAGCAGGTAGACCGGCCGGTCCGCCAGATAAGGCAGGATGTGCGTCGAGATGCTCTCGTAGTAAGCCGCCAGGTCGCGCTTGGTCAGCCCGCTCGCCGCATCGATCACCCGCTCGCCGTGGGTGATGCGGATCCCTTGCAGCGGTGCGCCGCCACCGCGCGCCTGCTTGCCTGCGCGCCCGCCATTGCCGCCATGGTCGCCATTGCCGTTCAGCGGCAGGCTCGCCGCTTCCTCGCGCCGCACTTCCGCCGCGGGCTTGTCATTGCGCAGGCCATGGAATACCGCCTGCCGCAGCAGGCCCTCGCCGGTCCACTCCGCGAACGAGACTTCCGCGACCAGCTGCGGCTTGACCCAGCGCGCATGCGCGCGGCGCGCCTCGGCCGGCAACTGCGCGAACGGGCTGGCTTTCTGCGCCAGCGCCTGCAGCTGGCCGTGGAGGGCATGCAACAGCTGGCGGTCGAAACCGGTCCCGACGCGGCCGCAGTAACGCAGCTTGCCGTCTTCATGCACGCCCAGCAGCAGCGCACCGAAGAACTTGCGGCTGCCTTGCGGCTCGGTATAGCCGCCGATCACGAATTCCTGCCGCCGCCGGCACTTGAGCTTGATCCAGCTCGCATTGCGCCGCTCTTCGTACGGCGAATCGGCAAGCTTGCCGATGATGCCTTCCATGGACAGCGCGCAGGCGCTGTCGAGCAGTTTTTGCGGCGGTTCCTCGATCGGCGCGCTGTAGCGCAGCGGGCCGGCGCCGGCGCCATCCATCAGCTGCGCCAGCAATGCGCGCCGTTCGCGCAGCGGCGCCTGGCGCAGGTCGACCCCGTTCAGGTAGGGCAGGTCGAACAGGAAATAGAGGATGTCGCCGCTGGCCTTTCCATTGAATGCGTTCTGCAGCAGCTGGAAGGACGGCACGCCCTGGCGGTCGAGCACCACGATTTCACCGTCGAGCCAGGCGCTGTCCACGCCGAGCGCCTCGATCGCTTCCGCCTGCGGCCGCAGGCGCGCGGTCCAGTCCTTGCCGTCGCGCGTGAACAGCCGTGCCTCGCCGCCGTCGACGCGCGCCAGCAGCCGGTAGCCGTCGAACTTGATTTCATACATCCATTCGCCTTCGGCGGGAACGGCGTCGACCAGGGTCGCGAGCTGCGGCGACAGCGTCGGCGGCAGCGGCGCCTTGCGCGCGCCCTTGCCGGCCCCACCGTTGCCGGCCGCACCGTTCTTCCTGCGCGCCGCGCCGCGCTCGCCCTTGCGCGCGAGCACACTGTGCGGCAGCGCTTCGGTGACGTCGTATTCCGCCTGCGCCCGCGCCGCGTCATCTTTTTCCTTGATCAGCAGCCATTGCTCCTTGCTGCCGCCGGGCAGGCGCGTGCGCACCAGTGTCCAGCCGCCGCGCAGCTTTTCACCGTCGAGACGGAACTTCAGCTTGCCCGCGCGGTAGCCGGCCAGCGCGTCGCCCTGCGGCTCCCACCAGCCGCTATCCCAGACATCCACATGGCCGGCGCCGTACTGGTGTTCCGGAATGTCGCCCTCGAAGTCGATGTAGTCCAGCGGATGGTCTTCCACGTGCACCGCCAGCCGCTTTTCCGCCGGATCGAGACTGGGTCCCTTCGGCACCGCCCAGCTTTTCAGCGTGCCGTCGAGCTCCAGCCGGAAGTCGTAATGCAGCTTGCGCGCGTGGTGTTTCTGCACCACGAAACGCAGGCGTTCCGACGGCTGCGCGACCTCGCCGCGCGGCTCCGGCGTGATGCCGAAGTTGCGCTTGGCGTGATAGGCGGAGAGCTTGCCGGACATCGCGCCGCCGGCTCAATGCACGGCCTTGGAGGCGCGCGCCGTGGCGCGCTTTTTCGGCGGCGCCGTCTTCTTCGGCGCGGCGCTCTTGCCCGGCACGCGCTGCTCCCGGCCCTGCAGGCTCCGCCGCAGCAATTCGGTCAGGTCGACCACGTTGCTGGTTTCTTCCGGCGGCTCGACCCTCACATCCGAGATGGTTTCCGCAAGCCCGGCGTCGAACTTCTTCTTGACCAGCGCCATGATGTCATCGCGGAAGCTGTCCTTGTATTCTTCCGGATGCCAGTCTTCGGTCATGCTGTCGATCAACTGCGTGGCCATCTGCAATTCCTTCGGCTTGATCGCAACGCCCTTGATGCCTTCTTCCGGCAGGTCGAGTTCCTCCGTGCCGCGCACTTCCTGCGCCCAGCGCAGCGTGTTGAGCACCAGCGCCTGCGGTGTGGCGATGAGCGCCGCGAGATGCTGCTTGTTGTGCAGCACCACCAGCGCCACGCCGATCCTCTTCGTCTTCAGCAGCGCTTCGCGCAGCAGGGCGTACACCTTTTCGCCGCCTTTCGTGGGCGCCAGGTAATAAGGTGTCTCGAAGAACAGGAAATTGACGTCTTCCGCGCCGGTGAAGCCGACGATGTCGATGGTGTGGGTGGACTTCACGTTGGCGGACTTGATTTCCTCGTCCGAAAGCACGACGTACTGGCCTTCGTACTTGACCGCCTTCACGATGTCGTCCTTGCCGACCTCTTCTCCGGTTTCCTTGACGACGCGTTTGTAGCCGACCGGCTTGAACGACTCGCGGTGCAGCCAGTCAAAATCTATGTCGTCCTGTTTCGAGGCGGGGTAGAGCCCCACGGGCGCGTGCAGCAGGCCGAAGCTGATCGCGCCTTTCCACATGACTCGGGACATACGGGCCTTTCTCCGGACACCGGTGTGATTGGGTGGAAATGTTATTGATTCGACATGGATGGGCGGCTGGAGTTCGGCCATCGCAGTTTCCATTTTTTGCGAAGGGAATTTCAATATTTATTCGCTTTTTATATTTTGACAGGGGCCGTACCATAGCGTCGTTGTCTCGCTTCCGGCACCTCGCCGGAACCGCACGCTTATTACAACTGGAGGAAGCATGAAAAAGTATTTGCTCACCCTGATGGTCGCACTCACTGCGCTGTCGGTGGTCCTGCCCGAGGCGGAAGCCAAGCGCATGGGCGGCGGCGGTTCAGTCGGCCGCCAGTCGCAGAACGTGACGCGCCAGGCGGCGCCGGCACAGCAGCAGGCCGCCCCCGCCGCTGCCCAGCAGGCAGCGCCTTCGCAAGCCGCGGCGCAGCAGGCCAAGGCATCGAGCCCGTGGAAGGGCATCCTCGGCGGCGCGCTGCTCGGCCTCGGCCTGGGCGCACTGCTGTCGCACCTTGGCATCGGCGGCGCACTTGCCGGCATGATCGGCAACCTGCTGATGATCGCGCTCCTGGTGGCAGCCGGCTACTTCATCTACCGCATGGTGACCCGCAAGCAGCACGCCAATGCGCAGGCGAAAAGCGGGCTGAACCCGGCCTATGCCGGCAACGCTTCTCCGGGCTTCGCGGTTCCGGAAATCGGCTCGCGGGTCGAACCCGGCGCAACGGCATCGACTGCCGCACCCGGTAACGCGACCGACGCCACCTGGACCATCCCGGCAGACTTCGACAGCGCGGCATTCCTGCGTCATGCAAAGACCTACTTCATCCGTCTGCAGGCAGCCTGGGACAAGGCCGATGTGAACGACCTGCGTGAGTTCACGACGCCGGAAATGTATGCGGAACTCAAGCAGCAGCTGCTCGAGCGCGGCCCCTCGCCGAACCATACCGATGTGGTATCGCTGGAAGCGGAATTGCTGGGCGTCGAGTCGGTAGGCACCGAACATGTCGCCAGCGTGAAATTCCACGGCGTGATCCGCGAATCCGAGAACGCCGCGGCAGAGCCGTTCACCGAGGTGTGGAACCTGTCCAAGCCGGCTACCGGCAACGGTGGTTGGGTGCTCGGCGGTATCCAGCAGCTGTCGTAACGCACGCAGTAACAGTGTCACCGCGCCTTCCCCTGGGCGCGTCTCCTCTTGCAGGGCCGGGCAACCGGCCCTTTTTTTCATCCCGCGTCGTCGCGCAGTAGCATCTGCTCGAATTCCTGCGGCGGCGCCGGCGCCGCATACAGGAAACCCTGCCCGAAATCGCAGCCGGCATCGCGCAACAACTGGCTCTGCTCGGCGGTCTCGATGCCTTCCGCGATCACCTGCAATCCAAGCCGGTGTGCCATCACGATCATTGATTCCGCGATCGCGCGGGCGCTCTCGCTGGCCGTGATGTCGCGTACCACCGTATTGTCGATTTTCAGGTAATCGATCCCGTATTTCTTCAGGTAAGCCAGCGACGAATAGCCGGCGCCGAAGTCGTCGATGGTGAGCTGCATTCCGGCCGCGCGGTACTCGAGCAGCCGGTCTGCCACCGCGGCGGTCATTTTGTTGAGCAGCATTTCCGGGATTTCGACTGAAATGCTATTGGCCGGCAAGCCCATGCCTTTCAAGGTGGCACTCCAGTCATCGCTGCGCGCATGCGCCATGAACTGTACCGGCGACTTGTTGACGCCGATCTGGAATGGCGCGCCGGCGTGCGGGCTCCAGCGGCGCGAAAACGCCGCCGCCTGGCGAAACACCCAGTCGCCGATCTCGTTGATCATGCCCGACTCTTCCGCCAGCGGGATGAATTGCGCGGGGTCGACTGCTCCCAGTCCGGGATGCATCCAGCGCAGCAGGGCTTCCGCTTTCGCGATGCGCCCGCTGCGCATATCGATGACCGGCTGGAAGTACACGCGCAGCTGTCCGCCATGGAGCGCGTCGCGCAGGTCGCTGCCCAGACGCAGGCGGCTACGCGCCTGTTCCTGCATCGACCTCGTGAAAAAACTGAACTGGTTGCGCCCGCTCGTCTTGGCCGCGTACATCGCCTGGTCGGCGTTGCGGATCAGTTCCTCCGGCGCCGTGCCGTCGGTGGGATAGAGGGTGATGCCGATGCTGCCTGAAATATAGGCAACCTCATTGTCGAGGTGGAACGGTTCAGCCAGCGCGCGCAGGATGTTCTGCGCGATGTACTCCACATGCGCGACACCGTCCAGTTCCGTCAGGATTACCGTGAATTCGTCGCCGCCGAGTCGCGCAACGGTATCCGATTCGCGAACGCAGTCGCCCAGGCGCTGCGCCGCCTGGATCAGCAACTGGTCGCCGGCATCGTGCCCGAGCGTATCGTTGATGTCCTTGAAGCGGTCGAGGTCGACGAACAGTAGCGCGGCACGCACGCCGCTGCGGTGCGCCTTGCGCACTTCCTGCTCGAGCCGGTCGCGGAACAGACGCCTGTTGGGCAGGCCGGTAAGGATGTCGAAGTTGGCATGGCGCCAGATGCGCTCGTCCGATTCTTTCTTGGCCGAGATGTCAGTCATGGTGCCGGTCATGCGCAACGGCTTTCCCGACGCGTCGCGCGCGACCACGACCGCGCGCGCCAGCAGCCACTTCCAGCTGCCGTCGCGGCAGCGTAGCCGGTGCTCGCTGATGAAAGTGGGCACCTTGCCTGCGAGACAGTCCTGCAACATTGCAGAGGCGGACTGCGCATCGTCCGGGTGCAGGCGGTTGCGCCATTCGTCCACGCTGTCGCCGATCTCGTGCTCGACGTAGCCGATCAGTTGTTTCCAGCGCGCCGAGTACACGACCTTTCCGCTCTGCATGTCCCAGTCCCAGACGCCGTCGCCCGTGCCTTCGATCGCCAGTTTCCAGCGCTCGTTGCTGATACGCAGCTCGTCCTCGGCGCGCTTTTGCGCGGTGATATCGTGGCCTTGCACGAACAGGCTGCTAACCCTGCCGTCGACGCCGGTAATCGGTTGCACCGTCAAGTCAATGTACAGCTCCGACTTCATGCCATCCTGCTCGCGCTGCACCATGGTTTTCAGGCCGTGCCCGACATAGGGCTTGCCGCTGGAAAGTACGCGGTCCATGATCCCGACGAAGCCCTGGCCCTCCAGTTCCGGCAGGATATCGCGGAAGGGCTTGCCGATCAGGTCATCGCGCCCGACTAGCCGGCGGTAGGCAGCGTTGGCCAGTTCGAAGATGAATTGCGGGCCGCGCACCACCGCGACAAAACCGGGCGCCTGTTCGAACAGGCGACGCAGCTCGTCCAGTTCCGCGTCCAGCATCCGGTTGGTCTCTTCCAGTTGCTGGGACCGGATGAACACGCTTGCTTCGGTACGCAGGACGCGCCCTTTCCCGGCATCCTCGAGGGCTCGCCTGAGCTTGACCAGTTCGGTGACGTCCACCGGGTTCGCGATGACGCACGCAACTTCGCCGCGGGCATTGAGGACGGGTGCATGCACGATGGTCCAGTAACGCTCCGCCGTGCCGCCGGTGCCCGCGCGCGGATCGCGCATCGCATAGCGCAACAGCGGAATGGTATGAGGCAAGCGGCTGACCAGCGCCCGCTCGAAGGACGCGCGGATCAATTCCGCGGCGGCCGCGTCATCCGGGGCGGGCGGGAAGACGTCGAAGGGGTTGCGGCGAAGAAGTTCGTCGCGTGTCCCTCCGGTAACGTGCAAAAAAGCGTCGTTGACACCGAGGACGGTGAAGTCCGGGGCAAGGATCAGGTAATGATTGGGCGAGGCGTTGACGACGGCGGCAAAGTCCGGCGTTTCATGCATGGGACGTGCTCCTGGCGGCGGCTTGGGTCACGGACAACGGCATACCCGGGATGGCGCTTTCCAACAGGACCATCACCCTCGATATTGTTACTTAAAGTTACCGTTACTTGGTTACTTAAAATAAGAGAGGCGTTTCGGGGGACGGTTCCCGCCCAGCGGCTATTGAATGACGGCCTTTGATCCCAAGATATAAAGCCGGATCCCGCCCGAAAGCGCTCCCCGCATTCGGGCGCCGATTCGATCGGATTTCCCCTTCCGGTCGCGCTACCCCACCATGAGACCACGTACTTCAACCCTGATCATTCTTGGCTTGCTGGCATTGTTGCACGCCTACATAGGCTGGCGCGTCCTGCCCGAGCTGCCGGTCGCGCCCGTCGTGCGCGTGCTCGGCGCGCTCTGGCTGCTGGCCTCCTTCATCCTGGTGCCGGCCGGCCTGCTGTCGCACGCGATACGCCGGCAACCCCTGGCCGACCGCGTCGCCTGGGCCGGCCTGCTTGCGCTCGGCATGTTTTCCTCGCTGTTCGTGCTGACCTTCCTGCGCGACATGCTGCTCGCCATCGCTGCGCTGATCGGTGCCTACACCCCGGCGCTGGTCACCTGGAGCGCGGTTGCCGTGCCGTCGCTCGCGGGACTCGCCACTCTGGTGGGGCTGCTCAACGCCCGCCGGGTAGCGGCGGTGACCGATGTCGAGGTGCCGATCGCCGGCCTGCCGGACGCACTGCACGGGTTCACGATCGCACAGATCAGCGACATCCACGTCGGACCGACCATCAAGCGCGGCTACCTTGATGCGATCGTCGATGCCGTCAACCGTCTCGACGCTGACGTCGTCGCCGTCACCGGCGACCTGGTGGACGGCAGCGTGCGCCGGCTGGCGCCGCATACCGCGCCGCTTGCCCGCCTGCGTGCGCGGCACGGCGCCTATTTCGTCACCGGCAACCACGACTACTACTCGAATGCGCGCGAGTGGATCCCCGAGGTGCGCCGGCTCGGCCTCACCGTGCTGCTCAACGAGCACGTGGTGCTCCATCATGCGGGAGCAGCACTGCTGCTGGCCGGCGTCACCGACTACAGTGCGCACCATTTCGACGAAAGCCATCGCAGCGATCCGCACCGCGCGATTGCAGGCGCGCCGCCCGACGTGGGGGTGAAGATCCTCCTTGCGCACCAGCCGCGCACCGCGCGCGCCGCCGCCGATGCCGGATTCGACCTGCAACTGTCCGGACATACCCATGGCGGCCAGTTCTTCCCGTGGAATTACTTCGTGCCCATGCAGCAGCCTTATGTGGCCGGGCTCAACCGGCTGGGCAAGCTATGGGTCTACACCAGCCGCGGCACCGGCTACTGGGGGCCGCCGAAACGCTTCGGCGCGCCGTCCGAAATCACGCGCGTCCGCCTGGTGCGCGCCCCCTTCCCTGGTTCATAACACCCTCGAGCTACAACTGGAAACAAAACTGTCCATCCGGTATCGAACCGCGCCCGGAGCACGGGGTCGAATACGGCAAGGCGAGCGGCGGAGCATCAGCGCGCCGCAAAAAAGCAGGAGGCTGAAGTGGGCATTCTCGACACCCTGTTGGGAAGGCGCGAGTCTGGAGTCAAGTACCGCACCATCGACGGCGGTCATCCGGCCCCGTTCCCCGACATGACAGACGAGCAGTTGTACAACTACGAGGTGACGTTCGACGTGCCGCATCGCACTTTCGATGAGCCGCCGCCGGCGGCGCGCACCGCGACCGAGGCCCGGACCGCCGCCAGGCGCGCGGCGCCGACGTGGGATGAGCCGCCGACGCTGCGGCAGCCCGACACGGTGACGCAGGAGCGGCCGCACCGTACCGAAGCACCGCCGCCCGCGACGCCGGTGCGCGTCGCGTCGCAGAAGGACTTGCCGCCGCTCGACCTGAGCAAGCCGGTGCGGCTGATTACGACCAAGCAGCCAGTGGAAATCATCACCACCCGCGCGCGCCATCCGGTCTACAAGGTGCACGGCTACATCGGCGACGATGATGTGGTGACGGTATTTACCCTGGACGGCCAGCTGTCCGAAAACGGCCCGCGCTTCCTCGAAAACGTGCCGCAACGGCAGCAGCTGTACCTGAACATTTATCACAATCCGGATACGCTGGCGATCGACAAATTCCTGCTGACGCAGCATGAGACGAAGGCAGAGGCTGACAGTGCGGCGGAGCCGGGCAGGATTGCGTGCGTGCCGGTCCAGTTCGACCTGTAGCCGGTGCGCGCGTGCTCAGTGGCCGAGTGTCGACTGGCTGAACAGGTTTTTCAATTCCCGCGGCTGCGACCGCCAGTACTGCGGAGGCGCATCGACCTGCGCGCCCAGCTTCGCGGCGGCATGCCATGGCCAGCGCGGGTTGTACAGCATGCCGCGCGCCAGCGCGACCATGTCGGCCTTGCCGGACGCCACGATGTCTTCCGCCTGCTCCGCCTCCGTGATCAATCCCACTGCGATGGTCGGCATCCCCGCCGCCTGCCGGATCCGCTCGGCGAACGGCACCTGGTAGCCGGGGCCGAGCGGAATCTGCTGCAGCGGCGACAGGCCGCCGCTCGAGACATCGATAAAGGCGCAACCGCGCGCGCGCAATTCCCGCGCAAAAGCGGCAGTCTGTTCGACATCCCAGCCGCCCTCGACCCAGTCAGTCGCGGACACGCGGACGCCCACCGGCTTGGCCGGATCGAAAGCGGCGCGCACCGCGTCGAAGACTTCCAGCGGAAAGCGCATGCGGTTTTCGAGCGAGCCGCCGTACGCGTCTTCGCGGTGATTGGACAACGGCGACAGGAATTCATGCAGCAGATAGCCGTGCGCGGCGTGCACTTCGATCGCGTCAAGGCCGAGGCTGTCCGCGCGCCGCGCTGCCGCCGCGAATGCAGCGCGGATGCGCCGCAGCCCGGCATCGTCGAGCGCAACCGGCGCTTCGTCCTGCGGGTCGAAGGGCAGCGCCGACGGGGCGAAGGTGCGCCAGCCGCCGGCAGTGGAGGCGATCGCCTTGCCGCCTTCCCACGGTACGCGGGTGGACGCCTTGCGCCCGGCGTGCGCGAGCTGGATCGCGAGCGGCATCGCCGAATGCCGGCGGATCGCCTGCACCACTTCCCCGAGCGCGCGCTCGTTGCTGTCCGACCACAGGCCGAGGTCACCGGGGGAAATGCGCCCTTCCGGCTCGACCGCGGTGGCCTCGATCATCAGCAGGCCGGCGCCGGACAGCGCAAGCTGGCCAAGGTGCATCATGTGCCAGGCAGTGGCCGACCCCTGGTCGGCGGAGTACTGGCACATCGGCGCAATCGCGATCCGGTTTTTCAGGGTGAGGTTGCCAAGGGTAAGCGGAGAAAAGAGTGAGCTCATATTGTTTTCGTTTCGTAATAGCTTGAATTTTGTTGCACGCGCCGCAATATCGCTGCAGTACAAGCGGCGCGAGTTGGCGTAAGCTTGCGCATCGCGCAAAACAAGACCACACCATGTCAGAACAGAACAGGGTTCATTTAACCACTATTGCTTCCTGGCTGCTTGCCGCCGTCGCTCTCTTCATCGTGTTGCACAAGGGTTTGCTCGCCGCGCTGTTTTCCGGCCTGCTGGTGTATTCCCTGGTGCATGTGCTCGCCCCGGTGCTGGGCAGGAATATCAGCGACCAGCGCGCGCGCATGATCGCGGTGGCGATCCTCGGCATTGTGATCGTGCTCCTGCTCTCGCTGTCGGTATGGGGCGCGGTCGCCTTCTTCCAAAGCGATGCCGGCAACATCGGCACGCTGTTCAAGAAACTCGCCGACATCCTCGAGGCCTCGCGCAGCCAGATGCCGGAATGGCTGAGAAGCCGCGTGCCGGACAGCGCCGAAGGATTGCGCGACCTGGTGACCGCCTGGCTGCGCGAACACGCGGCGCAGGCGCAGACGGTGGGGGAGATGGCGGGGCGCGTGATCGCGCACCTGCTGATCGGGATGGTGATCGGCGCGATGGCGGCGCTCTACGACACCACCGTGCGCCACGACTACAAGCCGCTGGCGGCGGCGCTGCACGCGCGCGTGGTGACCCTGCACCAGGCCTTCCGCAGCATCGTGTTCGCGCAGGTGCGCATCGCCGCGCTCAATGCGGTATTCACCGCGATCTACCTGGTGGTCGTGCTGCCGCTGGCCGGCATCCACCTGCCATTGACCAAGAGCATGATCGCGATCACCTTCCTCGCCGGCCTGCTGCCGGTGATCGGCAACCTGATCTCGAACACCGTCATCGTCATCGTCAGCCTGTCGCATTCGCTCGGCATCGCGGCCATCTCGCTAGCCTTCCTGGTGCTGATCCACAAGCTTGAATACTTCCTCAACGCCAAGATCATCGGCTCGCACATCAATGCGCGCGCGTGGGAATTGCTCGCCGCGATGCTGACGATGGAAGCGATCTTCGGCCTGCCCGGCGTGGTGGCCGCGCCGGTGTTCTACGCTTACGTGAAGAAGGAGCTGGAGGACCAGGGGCTGGTCTGACGGCGGTTACGCATCGCCGACGGTGACCACTACCATCCCGGTGCCGCCGCAATGCGTGCAGGGCGTGCGTTCCGCGCTCTGCCCGCTGCCGTGACAGACCGGGCAGGAAATCTCTCCGGTCTGCTCGCTGCCGGGCGGCGCTTCATCGCCCGGGTTGCGCATTGGTGGTGTGCTGGTCATGGTGTCCTCGCTGTTCAGTCGGAAGCCTGCCTGTCGATTGCCTGCCGGATCGCGTCGGCGTCCGGGTCGCCCTTGGCGATTGCTTCATAATAGGATGCCATCTGTTTGCGCGTGACCTGCGGCGGCAACGGCGGCACGTTGGCATCGACCACCAGCTCGACCACGCACGGCCGGTCGGACTGCAGCGCCTGGTCCCACGCCGCGTCGACGTCGGTGCCGCGTTCCATGCGCAGCCCGTGCAATCCCAGCATGCGCGCGAAGTCGGCGTAGGCGAAATCCGGCAAGTCCTGCGACGCGGAAAATTTTGGATCGCCCTGCTGGCCGCGCTGTTCCCAGGTGACGAAGTTCAGGTCGCGGTTGTTCAGCACCACCACCGTCAGCCGCGGGTCGCCCCAGTCGCGCCAGGACTTCGCGATCGTGATCAGGGCATTCATGCCGTTCATCTGCATCGCGCCGTCGCCGGCGAGGGCGATCACATGCCGTCCGGGGTGGGCGAACTTGGCGGCGATCGCATACGGCACCGCGCATCCCATCGTCGCCAGCCCGCCCGACAGCGAGGCCATCATCCCGCGCCGCAGCTGCAGATGCAGCGCATACCACGCGGTCGCGGAGCCGGAGTCGCAAGCCAGGATGCAATCGTCGGGCAGCCGGGGCGAGAGCGCGTGGAACGCGCGCTGCGGATTGAGCTGCGCCGTCTCGTCGCGCGCGCGTTCTTCCAGCAACTGCTGCCAGCGCTGCATCTGTTGGTCGATCTGCATGCGCCAGTTGCGGTCGCTCTTGCGGTCGAGCAGCGGCAGCAGCGCGCGCAGCGTCTGCCGCGCATCGCCGACCAGATTGCATTCGACCGGATAGCGCAGGCCGAGCATACGGCCGTCGATGTCGATCTGCACCGCGCGCGCCCGGCCCTCCTCCGGCAGGAATTCCGAATACGGAAAGCTGGAGCCGACGATGAGCAGCGTGTCGCAGCCGTTCATCATGTCGAAGCTCGGTTTCGTGCCGATCATGCCGATCGCGCCGGTGACGAATGGCAGGTCGTCCGGCACCGCGGCCTTGCCGAGCAGGGCCTTGGCAATCCCGGCGCCGAGGACATCGGCGACTTCGATCAATTCGTCGGTCGCATGCAGCGCGCCGGCGCCGGCCAGGATCGCGACTTTCTTGCCGCCATTCAGGATTGCCGCCGCCAACCGCAAGCCTTCCTCGTCCGGCACGCCGGCGCGCATGGTTTCCCCGATGCCGGAATGCACGCTGCCGTGCTCGCGCGGCGGGACGGTAACCGCGTCGAGTTCCTGCACGTCGTTCGGCAGGATCAGGCAGGTGACAGTGCGCTGCTCGCGCGCGATGCGCAGCGCCCGGTCGACCAGATGCCGCACCTGCTCCGGCGTGGTGGCCATCTGCACATACTCGTGCGCGACATCCTTGAACAGCGACAGCAGGTCGATTTCCTGCTGGTAATCGCCACCGAGCGCCATGCGCTGCTGCTGGCCGACGATCGCGACCACCGGCTGATGGTCGAGTTTCGCGTCGTACAGGCCGTTAAGCAGGTGAATCGCGCCTGGGCCCGAGGTGGCCAGGCAGACGCCGACCTCGCCGGTAAATTTTGCATGGGCGCAGGCCATGAAGGCGGCAAGTTCTTCATGCCGCGTCTGCACGAAGTCGATCGCGTCCTGCCGTCCGAGCGCGCCCATGATGCCGTTGATGCCGTCGCCCGGATAGCCGTACAGGCGGGTAACACCCCATGCGTGCAGGCGCTGCAGCAGGAAATCGCCAACGGTGCTTGCCATGATCCATTCCCTTTCCGCCGAAAGGGAGCAGCGCACGCAAGACGCGCGCCTGCGCGGGATCAGCCCAGCGAGGAAATCGCGGTGCGCGCGGCGGCCAGATCCCACGCGGCCTGGCCGACCGTCTTGAGCACCGGCAGCGGCCGGTCGGCCGGCCTGCCGTCGGCCAGCACGGCGGCGAGGCTGCGCACCCTGCTCCATTCGATGCCTGCCTGCAGCAGGTCGCCCGCTTCATGTTTTGCGCCGGCAAGGTCGTCGACCACGATGTCCCGCTCGCGCAGCAGCTCAGGCGGCAGTTCCGCCATCTCGGGTTTGAAGGCGCCGACGCCGGCGGCGAGCGTGCCGGCAGGCAGCCTGGCCGGCACGACCGGCACTGTGGATGTGGTGAGCGCAATCACGAGGTCGGTATCGGGCATCTCGGTGCGCGCTTCCTGCGCGCCTTGCGCCGTTGCCGTCACCTGCGGGTGGTGGCGCATCAACGCATTGCAGAATGCCTGCGCATGGGCCGGATCGCGGCTGGCGATGCGAAAGCGCGACACGCCGAAGTAGGCGATCAGCGCATCGGCGTGCGCGACCGCCTGCACCCCGGTGCCGATCAGGAGCGCCGAAGCGGGCGCCCCTGGCAGCAGGGTCTGGATGCCGAGCAGCGTGACTGCCGCGGTGCGCCGCGCGGTCACGGTCGGGCCGTCCAGCAGCGCAAGGCGGCGGCCGGTCGAAGTTTCAAACACCAGCACCTCGCCCTGGATCGCCGGCAGCCCGTGCTGCGGATTCCCCCCGTGCACGGTGATCAGCTTGGTGACGCCGAGGTCGGCGCCGAGTGCCGGCATGCACAGCAGCACCCCACCGCTGCCGGCCTTCACGACCATTCTTTCCGGCGCATCGATCGCGCCGGAGGCAAGCTCGCGCGCGGCCTGGGCAATGGCGGGAACAAGTTTGTCGTAAGGCAGTGCGCGCGCGGTATCTTCTGGAGTCAGGATCTGCATGATGGCGTAGTGATGGCAGGGACGGGAGACGCTACTATAGCGCTCCCCCCTTATTCCAGCTGGACCGTGCGGTAGCGGTTCACCTGCTCGCTCGAAACCATCGGGGCGCGGTTGCCCCAGCTGTTGCGAATGAAGGACACCACCGCTGCCGCTTCCTGATCGGAAAGGATGTTGCCGAAGGGCGGCATGCCGAACGGACGCGGATTGCCCTGTGTACTCGGCGGATAGCCGCCATGCAGAACCGCGCGGATCGGGTTCACCGGCGCTGCAAGCATGATCGCGCGGTTGCCCGCCAGCGCCGGGAAATGCGGCGGTGCGCCGGCGCCGGACGGCTTGTGGCAGTCGACGCAATGTTTTTCATACAGCGCCGCGCCCTGCTTCAGTATTCTCTCGTTTTCCGGCGTCATCGGCGGCGCCGCCTGTTCCGCGTCGCGCGCACTCTGCGGCAGCGACTTCAGATAGATCGCCATTGCGCGCAGGTCGCCGTGATCCAGGTGCTGCAGGCTTTCCCGCACCACTTCGGCCATCGGGCCGGATACCGCGCCGCGCGCGGACACGCCGGTCTTCATCAGGTCGACGATGTCGCGCACCTCCCACCTGCCGAGCCCGGCTTCGCTTTCGCCGGTGAGCGAAGCCGCGTACCAGTTGCGCATCGGGATCATCGCGCCGCCAAGATCGGCGCGGTCCTGCGTCGCGCCGAACAGGTTGCGCGGCGTGTGGCAGGCGCTGCAGTGGCCGAGGCCCTGCACCAGGTAGGCGCCGCGGTTCCATTCGCCGTTCTGGTTCGGCTGTTCCCTGTAGACGCCGGGCCGGAAGTACAGCGCGCGCCATACCGCCAGCAGCGCGCGCTGGTTATAGGGGAAGCGTAGTTCCGGCGCCTTGTTCTCCTGGCGCACCGCGGGCAGCGACATGAAGTAGGCGTGCATCGCGTCGGCGTCGGCGCGCGTGACGCGGGTGTAGTTCGGATAAGGGAAGGCGGGGTACAGCAGCCGGCCATCCTTCGATTTTCCATTGTGCAGCGCGCGCCAGAAGTCATCGGCGCTCCAGTTGCCGATGCCGGTTTCCTTGTCCGGGGTGATGTTGGGCGCATGGATGGTGCCGAACGGCGTCGGTATTGCGCGCCCGCCTGCGTACGGAACGCCGCCGCGCGCGGTATGGCAGGCGACGCAGTCGCCGGCGCGCGCGAGATAGGCGCCGCGTCTGACCTGCTCCGCACCGCTTGCCGTCGGCGGCGCCGCGGGCACGTGCTCCTCGCGTGTGCCAAGGTAATAGACCAGCCCGGCGGCGGCGCCGAGGAGGATCAGCAAGGCGGCGAGGAGGCGCTTCATCATCGTCTCACTGTGGAACGCTGCCGCAGGCGATCGGCAGTCTGCCGGGCAGCGACGGCGCCGGCCGCGCGCCGGGCGGGACGGGTTGCGCGGCCAGCCAGGACGACACCGCATTGATGTCTTCCAGCGACAGCTGGCGCGTGATTTCGGCCATGCAATCCGGCGCCGCCGCATGGCGTGCGCCCTCCCGCCATGCGCCGAACTGGCCGAGCAGGTAGTCGCGCGGCAGGCCGAGCAGCCCCGGCATGGCCGGCACGACGCCGGTAAGCGCCTTGCCGTGGCAGGCCATGCAGGCGGGAATGTCGCGCGCCGGATCGCCCTGGCTCGCAAGCAGGCGGCCGCGCTCGAGCACGGCAGCCGACGCCTGCACCGGCTGCGGCGGCGGATAGGGCGGATGCTGCGCGGCGAAGTGCTCCGCGAATTCCTTCAGGTAGTCGTCCGACAGGTGCTGCACCAGGTAGGTCATCAACGGGTACTGCTGGCGCCGCCCGTCGCGGAAATTGCGCAGCTGGTTGTACAGGTAGCCGGCCGGCTTGCCGGCAATGCGTGGATAGTAGCCGTCGGCCGTTGCCCGTCCTTCTTTGCCGTGGCAGGTGACGCACGGCTCGGCGCGCCTGGCAATGCCTTCGTCCGCCGCAAGCGCGCTTCCCGCCAGCAGGGTGAAGGCGGTCAGCAGCAGTCGCGGGAATAAGGCGGCCATGTCTTTCTTCGTATTCTTCGTAATGCGGGTTGGAACCGCGGCGAGCGGCACGGTTCCGGTATTTACCTCATGCGTCGCGGCAGCACGTCGCGCAGCAGCGCATCGGCATCGCGCAGCATCTTTTGCGTCGTTTCCCAGCCGACGCAGCCGTCGGTCACCGAGCAGCCGTAGATCAGCTTGGACAGGTCTTCCGGGATCGCCTGCTTGCCGGCGACGATGTTCGATTCGATCATCACCCCGACCAGCGACTTGTTGCCGCAGCGGATCTGGTTCACCACATCGGCCATCACCAGCGGCTGCAGTTCCGGATTCTTGAAGCTGTTCGCATGCGAGCAGTCGACCACCACGTTGGGCGCCAGCTTTGCCTTGAGCAGCGCCTGTTCCGCCATCGCCACCGATACCGTGTCGTAATTCGGGCGGCCGTCGCCGCCGCGCAGCACCACATGGCCGTAGCGGTTGCCGCTGGTGCGCACGATGGAGACCTTGCCCTGACCGTTGATGCCGAGGAAGGAATGCGGATGCGAGGCCGACAGGATGGCATTGATCGCGATGCCGATGTCGCCGTCGGTGCCATTCTTGAAGCCGACCGGCGTCGACAGGCCGGACGACATTTCGCGGTGGGTCTGCGATTCCGTGGTGCGCGCGCCGATCGCGGTCCAGGAGATCAGGTCGCCGAGGTACTGCGGCGAAATCGGATCGAGCGCTTCGGTTGCGGTCGGCAGGCCGAGTTCGCAGATGTCGAGCAGGAATTTGCGGGCATTGGCCATGCCGCGCTCGATGTGGAAGGAGTCGTCCATGTCCGGGTCGTTGATGTAGCCCTTCCAGCCGGTGGTGGTGCGCGGCTTTTCGAAATACACCCGCATCACCAGCAACAGCGTGTCCTTCACCTCCTCCTGCAGCTGCTTCAGGCGGCGTGCATAGTCCAGGCCCGCCGCCGGGTCATGGATTGAGCAGGGGCCGACCACCACGAACAGGCGCGGATCCTTGCGGTCGAGGATGTTGCGCAGCGCTTCGCGTCCCTGCATCACGCTGGAGCCCGCCTTGTCGGTCAGCGGCAGCTGCGCATGCAGCGCCTCCGGCGTGGGCATGGTTTCGAAAGAAGAAACGTTGACGTTTTCGATATTGAAGGTGGTCATGAGAACTTGCCGGCTCCGCTGGGCGGTGCGCCGCCGTGTGAAAAAAGTGCAATGAAAAACGCTAGTTTATCCTGCGCCGGCCGGTCCGGCACCGTTACCCGTCTGCAAGCAATGCCGGAAGGCGTTATCCTTGCTCCATGTCCTCCCATGTATTCACCTACGGTTCGCTGATGTTCCCGGAAATCTGGACGCGCGTGGTGCGCGGCCACTACCGCGCCATGCCTGCCCGGCTGGACGGCCATGCGCGCTTCGAGATCGTCGGGGAGACCTATCCCGGCATGGTCGAGCGCCGCGGGTCGGTGGTGGAAGGCGTGCTCTACCTCGACGTCGCGCCGGCCGATATTGACGCCCTGGACGCCTTCGAGGGGGCGGAATACCGGCGCGCCGCGGTGCAGGTGCGGCTGGAATCCGGCGAAACGGTGGAAGCCGGCTCTTACCTCTACCTGCTGCCGCAGAAGTTGTCGGAGTCGCCATGGCGGCCGGAAGCGTTCCAGATGGCGCGTTTCATCGGTTCCTATTGCCGGCAGAAATTGGGCTAAAGGCGGCCTGCCGGTATAATTCACCCCATTTCCGAAATCACTGAAACGGCCTTGCCGCCGTCGTCTTTTATCCCATGCTCGCTTCGCAAAAACAACAGATCGTCGACCTGTTCCAGGCCGCGCTCGCACCGATCGTCGCCGGAACCGAACTCAAGCCCAATGTCGTGCTGGAGCGTCCGCGCGACCCCGCGCACGGCGACATCGCCTGCAACATCGCGATGCAGCTGGCCAAGCCGCTGAAAAAGAATCCGCGCGAAGTCGCGCAGGCCATCGTCGATCACCTGCTCGCCAACAAGGGCGCGCTGATCGAGAGCGCCGAGATCGCCGGCCCCGGCTTCATCAACCTGCGGGTGGCGGCCGCCGCCAAGCAGGCGGTGGTGCATGCGATCCAGAAGGAAGGCGCCGCCTACGGCAAGGGCGGCAGCGGCGCCGGCAAGAAGGTGATGGTGGAATTCGTGTCGGCCAATCCGACCGGCCCGCTGCATGTCGGCCACGGCCGCCAGGGCGCATTGGGCGACGCGCTGTCCTCGCTGCTTGAGGCGCAGGGCTACGATGTCACCCGCGAGTTCTACTACAACGACGCCGGGGTCCAGATCGGCAATCTCGCGCTGTCGGTGCAGGCGCGCGCGCGCGGCTTCAAGCCGGGCGACGCGCAATGGCCGGAAGCCGCGTACAACGGCGACTACATCGCCGACATCGCGGCCGACTTCCTCGCGAAGAAGACAGTGTCGGCCAGCAACGGCTCGCCGGTCACCGCCAGCGGCGATGCCGACGATATCGAGTCGATCCGCCGCTTCGCAGTCACCTACCTGCGCCACGAGCAGGACCTCGACCTGCAGGCGTTCGGCGTGAAGTTCGACAACTACTACCTCGAGTCCTCGCTCTACACGGATGGCAAGGTGGAAGCCGCGGTGCAGGCGCTGGTCGCAGCCGGCAAGACCTACGAACAGGACGGCGCGCTCTGGCTGCGCACCACCGAATACGGCGACGACAAGGACCGCGTGATGAAGAAGTCCGACGGCACGTATACCTACTTCGTGCCGGACGTCGCCTACCACATCACGAAATGGCAGCGCGGTTACCAGAAGGTGATCAACGTGCAGGGCAGCGACCATCACGGCACCATCGCGCGCGTGCGCGCCGGCCTGCAGGCGGTCGGCCTCGGGATCCCCGAGGGCTATCCCGATTACGTGCTGCACAAGATGGTCACGGTGATGAAAAACGGCGAGGAAGTGAAGATTTCCAAGCGCGCCGGTTCCTACGTGACGGTGCGCGACCTGATCGAATGGTCGGCCGGCGATGCAAAAGAGGAAAACGGCGAGCGCGGCCTCGATCGTGATTTGACCCGTGGCCGCGACGCGGTGCGCTTCTTCCTCATCTCGCGCAAGGCCGATACCGAATTCACCTTCGATGTCGACCTGGCATTGTCGCAATCCGACGAGAACCCGGTGTACTACGTGCAGTACGCGCATGCGCGCATCTGCTCGGTGATGGCGCAGTGGGGCGGTGACGAAACGACACTGGTGGGCGTCGACCTGTCGCCGCTGGCTTCGCCGCGCGAAGCGGCGCTGTTGCAGAAGCTTGCCGAGTATCCGGAAATGTTACAAAAAGCCCTCGACGAACTCGGCCCGCATCAGGTAGCGTTCTACCTGCGCGATCTGGCGGGCGAGCTGCACAGCTACTACAACGCCGAGCGCGTGCTGGTGGACGACGCAGCCACCCGGATGGCGCGCCTGGCATTGATGCACGCGACACGCCAGGTTCTGCGCAACGGCCTGGCGTTGATCGGGGTATCGGCGCCGGCGAGGATGTAACAGCATGTAATCGAGGAAGTATGCATAAACATAACAGGCAACAGGGCGGAACCGTTTTAGGCATCATCATCGGACTGGTGATCGGCCTGGGCATCGCGCTTGCGGTGGCGATGGCAATCACCAAGACGCCGATGCCGTTTATGGACAAGTCGGGCCGGGTGAAGGCGGCGGAGCCGACTGCCGGCCAGAGCGCCG
The DNA here is from genome assembly GCF_035627455.1 of Noviherbaspirillum sp. GTDB lineage: Bacteria > Pseudomonadota > Gammaproteobacteria > Burkholderiales > Burkholderiaceae_D > Noviherbaspirillum. The sequence continues at coordinate 19,012 of NZ_DASPLS010000083.1, read as the reverse complement.
ATCCGAACAAGCCCTTGTACGGGAACCGGAGCGCGGCCAAGGAATTGGCGAAGGACTTCGTGAAGGAGCCGGCGCCGCCGGAAAACACCGCCGCGCCGCAGGCCGACAAGAAGCCGGAAGTGGTGAAGGTCGATCCGAAGGGCGACGCCAGGGCGGAAGCGAAGCAGGAAAGCAAGGCGCCGGTGGTCGAGCAGTCGACGGTGGCCGTGAAGAAGCCGGATGCCGCCGACGCCAAGGCCGACAGCCAGGACGACAAGTGGAGCTACTTCCTGCAGGCTGGCGCGTTCCGCGAACAGTCCGACGCCGAAAGCATGCGCGCCAAGCTGGCGCTGATGGGCGTGGAAGCCAAGGTCTCCGAGCGGCAGGCCGACACCGGCACGCTGTACCGCGTGCGCGTCGGCCCCTTCGGCCAGATGGAAGCGATGAACAAGGTGCGCGGCAAGCTGTCTGACAACGGCGTGGATGCGGCTGTCGTGCGCATGGCGAAGTAATCCCGGAAATTTTTTCTACAAGCAAAGGAAGCGTATGCGTTTTCTTCAACATCTCCTCGCGGCACTGAGCCTTTCCCTGGTCGCCTTCGGCGCGGCCGCCTCGCCGGACAATCCGCAGAGCGGCGTCGACTACCGCACGCTGGACAAGCCGCAGCAGACCGACTCCGGCAAAAAGGTCGAGGTGACCGAATTCTTCTGGTACTCCTGCCCGCACTGCTTCGCTCTGGAGCACGACCTGGTGGCGTGGTTGAAGAAGCAGGGCGACCGCATCAACTTCAAGCGCGTGCCGGTGGCTTTCCGCGACTCCATGGTGCCGCAGCAAAAGCTGTTCTACACGCTGGAAGCGATGGGCAAGTTCGAGGAGCTGCACCAGAAGCTGTTCAACACCATTCACGTCGAGAAGAAGCGCGTCGATACCGATGCCGAGATCCTCGACTTCGTGGTCAAGAACGGCATCGACAAGCAGAAATTCCTCGACGTCTACAACTCCTTCGGGGTGCAGAGCAAGGCCAAGCGTGCCACGCAACTGATGCAGGCTTACCAGATCGATGGCGTGCCGATGCTCGCGGTCGACGGCAAGTACCTGACCTCGCCCAGCGTGGTCGGCGCCAGCATCGGCAGCAAGCCGGAACCGGTGCTGTTCCAGGCCACCTTCCAGGTGATGGACTGGCTGGTCAAGAAGAGCGCCCAAGGCAAGTAAGCCGGCAAGGTATTACACTGAAGCCCGCCATTTGCAGGAATGGCGGGCTTTTTGTTGTCCGCGGCGCTTGCCGGCCGTCCGCGGATTCCATGTCGACGAATGTAGAAGAAACAGAATGAAACGCATATTCATCACCGGCGCCTCCAGCGGGATCGGCGCCGCGCTCGCCCGGCGCTATGCGCAGCAGGGGGCGGCGCTCGGACTGCTGGCGCGCCGCCGCGAGACGCTGGAGCAACTCGTGCAGGCCCTGCCGCACGCCCAGCGCCATCGCATCTACCCGGTCGACGTGACCGATCATGCGGCAGTTGCGGCGGCTGCACAGGATTTCCTGCAGGCCCACGGCGGCGCGGATGTCGTGATCGCCAATGCCGGGGTCTCCGCCGGCACCCTGACCGAGCATGCGGAAGACCTCGCCGTGTTCGAGCGCATCATCGGCACCAACCTCACCGCGACGGTCGCCACCTTCGCTCCCTTCATCGCGGCGATGAAGCGGCAGGCGCAGGCCGGCAGCCGCGACTGCCGGCTGGTCGGCATCGCCAGCGTGGCCGGCATCCGCGGCCTGCCCGGTTCCGAGGCGTACAGCGCGTCGAAGGCGGCGGTGATCAGCTATTGCGAGTCGCTGCGGGTGGAATTGCGGTCGGCCGGCATCAGGGTCGTCACCATTGCGCCCGGCTACATCGACACGCCGATGACGCAGGCCAATCGCTATCCGATGCCTTTCCTGATGCCGGTCGATAGGTTCGCCGAGAAGGCGTGCGCCGCCATCGACGCCGGCACGGACTACCTTGTGATCCCGTGGCAGATGGGGATTGTCGCCAAGCTGCTGCGCGCGCTGCCGAACTGGCTGTACGACGCCGCTTTTTCCAGGGCGCCGCACAAGGCGCGCGCGGCGGGGAAGTGATGCTGGTCGATGCCGTCGGCCATGCGCATCAGCCGGTCGCGCCCGGCACCGCCCGCATCGTGTCGCTGGTGCCGTCCATTACAGAACTGCTGTGCGACCTCGGACTGGCCGCGTCGCTGGTCGGCCGCACCGGTTTCTGCATCCATCCGGCCGAGGTGGTGCGCGACATCGCGAAAGTCGGCGGCACCAAGGACGTGCGGGCGGACAAGGTGCGTGCGCTGGCGCCGACCCACCTGATCGTCAACATTGACGAGAACGAGAAGCCGACCGTGGACGCGCTGGCGCAATGGGTGCCCCATGTGGTCGTCACCCACCCGCTGGCGCCGCGCGACAACCTGGCGCTGTACCGTCTGCTGGGCGGCATCTTCGGCGCGGAGCAGCGTGCCGAGGCGCTGTGCGCGGAATTCGAACGCGAATATGCGCTGCTGCACGCCCTGCCGAAAGGGCGGCCGCGGACCATGTTGTACTGCATCTGGAAGGACCCGTGGATGACGGTGGGGTGCGATACCTATATCGCCCGCATGATGGAAGAAATCGGCTGGCAGGTATGGCAGCCGCCCGGGCAGGCGGCGCGCTACCCGGTGTTTGGCTGGTCGGACGAGCTTGCGCGCGCGGTCGACGGGGTGCTGCTGTCGACCGAGCCGTACCGCTTCACCGAAGCGCATGCCGACGCGCTCGAGCGGCAGGTCGGCAAACCGGTATGGCTGGTCGACGGAGAAATGATGTCCTGGTACGGAAGCCGGGCGATCGCCGGCTTGCGCTACCTTAGGGAACTGGCTATTTCTGGGTCGGGCGGCTGAGGCGCAGCAGCATGCGGATGAATTCGCGGGCGATCGCCTGATGGTGCGGGTCGAGCCTTTGCAGGTCGGCCACCAGCTTCACATCGGCCGATTCGAAACGCGCAGGGGCGCTGCCCCCTTCGCCGCCGCGTCCGTCGGCTCCGCCGAAGCGCAGCCACTCCGCGGGCACGCCAAGCCACTGCGCGAGCGTGCGCAGCTTTTCCTGGGTCGGAATCGCTTCGCCGACGAGCCACTTGCGTGCGGCATGCACGGTGATAGGACGGCCTTCAAACCGGATGTTGAATTCCCGTGCGAGTTGCGTCGGGCTGTCCGGCGAATATTCCGCATTTCGAAGCGCCATTTGCAGGCGCTCGCTAAAGCTTTCTCGTTCAATAGATGGGTTCATGACCGCGCACTATTCCATGACAGGGCTTGACAGTCAGTCAATAGATTGCAAGAACTGTTTGTGACCTAATGTGTTAAATCACTGTAACACATAATGACAAGCAGACATGCGTTTTTTACTCGTACAGACGACATGCTCTCTATGCCGGGAACGCGGCATAGCGTCAATAAGGTGAATACCGGTAGTTACCGGTCGGAGGGCGCGGAAGGGGGCGGAACGGCGGGTGACGGAGGGGGCGGCGGCGTGTCAGTGGCGGACGCAAAAGCGGATGATGCCGTCGCTGCCGGCATCGCGAACCAGCAAGCCGTCGAACCACAGCTTGTGCAGGTGCGCCAGCGCTTCGCCCATCGCAAACGTGAGCTGGTGCGCATCCAGCGCGCGCTTGAACATCAGCGGCACGATGTCGGCCGCCGACTGCGGCGATGCGCAAGCCGCGAGCACCTCGGCCAGGCGTTCGCGGTGATGGTCCTGCAGCTGGCGGATGCGCGTGTGCGCGCCGCGGAACGGCTTGCCGTGCGAGGGCAGCACCAGCGTATCTTCCGGCAGGTCGCGGAATTTTGCGATGGAATCGAGATAGAGCTGCACCGGGTTGGCCTCCGGTTCGACCGCGAACACCGACACATTGGTCGAGATACGGGGCAGCAGCATGTCGCCGGAGATCAGCGTGCCAAGCTCGGCGCAGTAGAGCGCGACATGCTCGGGCGAGTGGCCGAAGCCGGTGATGACGCGCCAGCCGTGCGCGCCGATGCGCACCGTCTGGCCATCCTGCAGCCGGGTGTAGGCGGCCGGCACCGCCGGCACCAGCGTCGGATAGTAGCTCCTGCGGCCGCGCAGCTTTTCGAGCACCGTCTCGTCGGTGGCGCCGTGACGCTGGAAATGCGGCAGCATCGCGGTGCCGTCCACGCCGGGCAGGGATGCCGACATCATGCGCGCGAAGCCGTATTCGCCGGTGCTCATCCACAGTGGCGCGTCCCAGCGCGAACACAGCCAGTCGGACAGGCCGACATGGTCGGGATGGCAATGGGTGGCGATCACCCGGCGCACCGGCTTGCCGGCCAGGCCGGTCGCGAACACGGTTTCCCAGGCCGCGCGCGTCGCATCGTCGGCGATTCCGCAATCGACGATGGTCCAGCCGGCATCGTCATCCAGCAGCCACAGGTTGATGTGATCGAGCGCGAACGGCAATCCCATGCGCAGCCAGTAGAGGCCGGGGGCGATTTCATGCAGCGCGCCGGGCGCGGGAATGGTGTCGCCGAAGGCGTAATCGAGTTGCGATTCGAGGGGGTTCATCCGTGCCGTTTCCGCTGATTAATTTTCATTTTTGCATGTTCACATTTGCGCGCCGCGCGTCTACAATGCGCTTTACGTTAACGTAAACTGCAACCGGTAAAGACCGATTCTAAACACAATCCGTTTTTGCTGCTGGAGACCACCGGAATTCCCATGCCGACCTACACCATCACCGAACTCGCGCGCGAATTCGACATCACGCCGCGCGCGATCCGCTTCTACGAGGACCAGGGTTTGCTCAGCCCGAAGCGCGAAGGCGCCGGCGGCCGCACGCGGGTGTACAGCGCGCGGGAACGCACCCGTCTCAAGCTCACGCTGCGCGGCAAGCGCCTCGGGCTCTCCCTGCAGGAAATCAAGGCGCTGGTCGACATGTACGAGTCACCCAAGGATACCACCGCGCAGCTCAAGCGCTTCCTCGCGGTGCTGGCGCAGCATCGCGAGACGCTGGAGCGCCAGCGCGAAGACCTGGAAGTGACGCTGGCCGAGATCGACGCGCATGAACAGGAGTGCCGGCGCCTGCTGGACGGCGAGAAGGCGGTGAAACCTGCGGTCAGGAAAGCCTCGCCGCGCAAGCTGAAGGACGCCGCCTGAACGGCACGGCTACCGTAGTTTCACCGTAACTGCTTTACGTTTACGTAAACGTAAATTGGCAGTATGATTTTCATCATCGGCAATCGAAGCGGCGCGCGCGCCCTTCGCTTGTCATAACTCCAACAACACGAGGACGACATGATTCATTTGCCCGGCTTGACCTTTGACCACGGCGAAGACATCGCTGCGCTGCGCGAAACCGTGCAGCAGTTCGCGCAGGCGGAAATCGCGCCGCGCGCCGCTGAAATCGACCGCACCGACCAGTTCCCGATGGACCTGTGGAAGAAGATGGGCGACCTCGGCCTGCTCGGCATCACGGTCAGCGAGGAATACGGCGGCACCGACATGGGCTACCTCGCGCATATCGTTGCGATGGAGGAAATCTCGCGCGCTTCCGCGTCGGTCGGCCTGTCCTACGGTGCGCATTCCAATCTCTGCGTAAACCAGATCAAGCGCAACGGCACCGACGAGCAGAAGAAGAAGTACCTGCCCAAGCTGATCTCCGGCGAACATGTCGGCGCGCTCGCGATGTCCGAGCCGAACGCCGGCTCCGACGTGGTCAGCATGCGCCTGCGCGCCGACTGGAAAGGCGACCACTGGGTATTGAATGGCACCAAGATGTGGATCACCAACGGTCCCGACGCCGACGTGCTGGTGGTGTATGCGAAGAACGACCTCGAAGCCGGCCCGCGCGGCATGACCGCCTTCCTGATCGAAAAGGGCTTCAAGGGCTTCTCGATCGCGCAAAAGCTCGACAAGCTCGGCATGCGCGGCTCGCACACCGGCGAGCTGGTGTTCCAGGATTGCGAAGTGCCGGCCGAGAACGTGCTCGGCGGCCTCGGCAAGGGCGTCAACGTGCTGATGTCCGGTCTCGACTTCGAACGTACCGTGCTGTCCGGCGGCCCGCTCGGCATCATGCAGGCGTGCATGGATGCGGTCGTGCCCTATATTCATGACCGCAAACAGTTCGGCCAGCCGATCGGCGAATTCCAGCTGATGCAGGGCAAGATCGCCGACATGTACTCCACCATGATGGCATGCAAGGCTTACGTGTACGCCGTCGGCCAGGCCTGCGACCGCGCCACGGCGCCGGAACAGGTGCGCGCGCTGCGCAAGGATGCAGCCGGTGCGATCCTGTATTCGGCTGAAAAGGCGACCTGGATGGCGGGCGAGGCGATCCAGGCCCTGGGCGGCAACGGCTACATCAATGAATATCCGGTCGGCCGCCTGTGGCGCGACGCGAAGCTGTACGAGATCGGCGCCGGCACCAGCGAGATCCGCCGGATGCTGATCGGGCGCGAGTTGTTTGCGGAGACGAAGTAAAAACCATCGCTGCACGCTTCCCTTCCCCTGCCTGGGGGAGGGGCAGGATGAAGGTGGTGAGGTTGAGCAAGGGACTGCGCACGCGCAACCGGAATATCGGGCGAGTCCGCGGGCACGCAAGCTCAATCGCCCAGCCCCCATCCCAACCTTCCCCCTTCGAGGGGGAGGGCAGGCAGCCAGAGCACTGTTGGCGGAGACAACCCATGCACGCTCCCGATCCCGATTACCGCAAGGTCGTTGAACACGGCTTCCGCGAAGCCGCCTTCTTGTCCGAGCTCGGCATTTCCCTTGTCGATTGCGGCCCCGGCTGGTGCGAATCATCGCTGCGCATCGCGCCGCGTCACCTGCAGCACACCGGCGTCATCCACGCCGGCGTGCAGGCGACCATCGCCGATCATACCGCGGGCGGCGCCGCGATGACCGTGACGCCGGCCGATCAGTTCATCCTGACCTCCGAATTCAAGATACATCTGCTGCGCGTCGGCAAGGGCGATGCGCTGCTGTGCCGCGCGCAGGTGCTCAAGCCCGGGCGTGCCTTTCATGTGGTGGAGGCGGAGGTTTTCGCGGTTGCCGACGGCCGCAAAACGATGATCAGCAAGCTGTCCGCCACCATGGCTGTGCTGGCCAGGAGCGCCGCGTGAACAGCAGCCGCCCAACCCGCGCCAGATTTCCATCATGACTACGCTGCATATCGCCACCCCGCTGCTGAAACACGACGCGCTGTCCGCCGCGTGCGGGCGGCATGTGATGCTGAAAATGGAGAGCCTGCAGCCGTCCGGCTCCTTCAAGCTGCGCGGCATCGGCCGCCTGTGCGAGCGCGCGGCGCAGCAGGGCGCGGCCCGCTTCGTCTGTCCGTCCGGCGGCAATGCCGGTTTTGCCGCCGCCGTCGCCGGCGTCGCGCTCGGCGTGCGCACCACGATCCTGGTGCCGCGCACCACGCACGAATCGGTGCGCTTCCGGATCGCCGCCACCGGCGCCGACGTGATCGTCCACGGCGACGTGTGGGACGAGACCAACGAGGAAGCGCGCCGCCTGTGCGAACAGCCGGACACCGTCTACGTGCCGCCGTTCGATCATCCCGACATCTGGGACGGCAACGCGACGCTGATCGACGAGGCGGTCGCGCAGGCGCACGAACACGGGCGCGACTTCGATGCCGTCATTTGCGCGGTCGGCGGCGGCGGCCTGCTATGCGGCGTCCTTGAAGGCCTGCACCGCAACGGAAAGGCGCATGTGCCGGTGATCGCGGTGGAAACCGCAGGTGCGGCCTCGCTGCATGCCGCCGTGCAGGCCGGGCAGCTGGTCACGCTGCCCGCGATCACCTCGATCGCAACCACGCTCGGCGCCAAGCGCGTCGCGCGGCAGGCGCTCGACTGGACGCGGCGCCACGAGGTGAGCAGCGTGACCGTCAGCGATGCGCAAGCGGTGCGCGCCTGCCTGCGTTTCGCCGACGACCTGCGCGTGCTGGTGGAGCCGGCCTGTGGCGCGGCTCTGGCGGTTGCATATGAGCAACTACCAGCCCTGAAAGAATTTCATGCGCCACTGGTCGTTGTCTGCGGCGGCATCGGGGTGGATTTGGCTAAACTGGAGGCTTGGAAGAACCACTTCGAGCAATAGACCATGCCCCAGACCGCCTTTCCCAAGCTGCTCTCTTCCCAGATCGCGTTCGACATCGCGCGCGCGATCCTGGATGGCTTCGACAAGCACTATCGCCTGTTCCGTGCGGAAAGCCAGGCTGCGCGCCGCTATTTCGAAAGAAGCGACTGGAAGACCGCCCAGGCCAAGGCGCGCGACCGTATCGCGTTCTACGACAAGCGGGTGCAGGAATGCGTGCAGGCGCTGGAGGATGAATACGACCAGGAAGAGATCGGCGACGAGGTGTGGCGCGAAGTGAAGCTGCATTACATCGGCCTCTTGATCAACCACAAGCAGCCGGAGCTGGCGGAGACTTTCTTCAACTCGGTGTGCTGCAACATCCTGCACCGCTCGTACTACCACAACGATTTCATCTTCGTGCGGCCGGCGGTGTCGACCGAATACATCGAAACCGACGAGCCGCAGCCGACCTATCGCGTGTACTACCCGGCCAAGGACGGCCTGCGCTTCACGCTGAAGCGCATCGTCACCAATTTCCAGCTGCAGCCGGCGTTCGCCGATCTCGACCGCGACATCGGCTTCGTCGAAGCGCGCATGCGCGCGATGTTCGGCAGCGACCTGATGGAGCCGAACCACCAGATCCAGGTACTGGCGTCGCTGTTCTACCGCAACAAGGGCGCCTACATCATCGGCAAGGGCATCAACGGCAACCGCATCTATCCGTTCGTCGTGCCGATCCTTTACAACCGCAAGGGCCAGCTGGTGCTGGACACGGTGCTGTTCGACCCGACGCTGATCACGGTGCTGTTCTCGTTTACGCGCGCCTACTTCATGGTCGACATGGAAGTGCCGTCCGCCTATGTGCACTTCCTGCGCACGCTGATGCCGTACAAGCCGCGCAGCGAGATCTACACCATCCTCGGCCTGCAGAAGCTGGGCAAGGCCGCGTTTTACCGCGATTTCCTGCACCACCTGCGCCATTCCTCCGACTGCTTCGAGGCGGCGCCCGGCATCCGCGGGCTGGTGATGGTGGTGTTCGCGCTGCCGTCCTTCCCTTACGTGTTCAAGGTGATCAAGGATCACTTCCCGCCGCCGAAGGAAACCACGCGCGCGCTGGTGAAGGAAAAATACCTGCTGGTGAAGAACCACGACCGCGTCGGCCGCATGGCCGACACGCTCGAGTACTCCAACGTCGCCTTTCCGCGCGAGCGCTTCGCGGCCGAACTGCTGGCCGAACTGAAGGAAGTGGCGCCGTCGATCGTCGAGGAAGAGGGCGATGAAATCATCATCAGGCACCTCTACATCGAGCGCCGCATGACGCCGCTCAACATCTGGCTGGCCGAGGCGGAAAAGCGCGGCGACCATGCGGCGCTGGAGCATGGCATGGTCGAGTACGGCAATGCAATCAAGGAGCTGGTGGGCGTGAACATCTTCCCCGGCGACATGCTGTACAAGAATTTCGGCGTGACCAAGCATGGCCGCGTGGTGTTCTACGACTACGACGAAATCGAATACATCACGGACTGCAATTTCCGCGCGATCCCGGCGCCCCGCAACGAAGAGGACGAGATGTCCAGCGAGCCCTGGTATCCGGTGGCAAAGAGCGATGTCTTTCCCGAGCAGTTCGGCACTTTCCTGCTCGGCAACCCCGAAGTAAAGAAGTATTTCCTGAAGCACCATGCGGACCTGCTGACCCCGCAGTACTGGCAGAACGCGAAGCAGCGCATCCTGGACGGCCAGATCGAGGACGTGTTCCCCTATCCGCAGGAACTGCGCTTCAGCTACAAACCCCTACCCCCCGCGGCGCAGGCCGCCTAGCAACCCTACTGGAGATAGATGATGAACGATCCTATTGTTATTGTCGGCGCAGCCCGTACCCCGATGGGTGCCTTCCAGGGCGATTTCTCCGCGCTGTCGGCAAGCGACCTCGGCGCAGTGGCGATCCGTGCCGCCGTCGAGCGCGCCGGCCTGGAGCCGCAGTTCGTAAACGAAGTCCTGTTCGGCAACTGCCTGATGGCCGGCCAGGGCCAGGCCCCCGCGCGCCAGGCGGCGATCAAGGCCGGCATCCCGGTGTCCGCCGGCGCGGTGACGCTGTCGAAGATGTGCGGCTCGGCGATGAAGGCGGCAATGTTCGCATACGACTCGCTGATCGCGGGCAGCAACGAGGTGGTGGTCGCCGGTGGCATGGAATCGATGACCAACGCGCCCTACCTGATCCCGAAGGCGCGCGGCGGCTACCGCATCGGCCACGCGATGATGTACGACCACATGATGCTTGACGGCCTGGAAGACGCCTACGAGAAGGGCCGCTCGATGGGCACCTTCGGCGAGGAATGCGCGGCCAAATACGAGTTCACCCGCGAAGCGCAGGATGCGTACGCGATCGAGTCGGTCAAGCGCGCGCAGGCAGCGAACAACGACGGTTCCTTCAAGTGGGAAATCGCGCCGGTGACGATCGCCGGCAAGGCCGGCGACGTGGTGGTCGACAAGGATGAAGGCCCGCTCAAGGCGCGCCTCGACAAGATCCCGTCCCTCAAGCCGGCGTTCAAGAAGGACGGCACCATCACCGCCGCCTCCTCTTCCTCGATCAACGACGGCGCGGCGGCCCTGGTGATGATGCGCGAATCGACCGCGCAGAAGCTCGGCTGCAAGCCGATCGCCCGCGTGCTCGGCCATGCGACCCATTCGCAGGAACCGAACTGGTTCACCACCGCGCCGATCGGTTCGATCGAGAAGCTGTACAAGAAGCTGAACCTGACCACCAAGGATGTCGACCTGTTCGAGATCAACGAGGCGTTCGCGGTGGTGCCGATGGCCGCGATGCGCGACCTCGGCATCGCGCACGACAAGATCAACATCCACGGCGGCGCCTGTGCGCTCGGCCACCCGATCGGCGCTTCCGGCGCGCGCATCATCGTTTCCCTGATCGGTGCGCTGAAGAAGACCGGCGGCAAGATGGGCGTGGCGTCGCTGTGCATCGGCGGCGGCGAAGGCACCGCGATGGCGATCGAGCTGGTGTAACAACCTGCATCCGGCCCCTTCCCCCTTTCCGGGGGAGGGGACTGGCAGCAGGAACTTTGAACGACTTTTCTTCGGACTCGATCATGCCCACCGCCCTCATCCTCGGCGCCTCGCGCGGCATCGGCCGCGAATTCGTGCGCCAGCTGCTTGCCGCCGGCTGGCACGTGCACGCCACCGCCCGCGACGACGCGTCGCTCGCGGACCTGAAGCAGGCCGGCGCACAAGCGTACAAGCTCGACGTCGCCAGTCCCGATTCGCTGGCCGGCCTCGGCTGGCAGCTCGACGGCGAAAAGCTCGACCTCGCGGTGTACGTGGCCGGCGTGTACGGCCCGCAGGGGCAAAGCCCGAAGGCGCCGCCGGCCGCGCAGGATTTCGACAAGGTCATGCACACCAACGTGCTCGGCGCGATGCAGGCGATCCCGCTGGTCGCGCCGATGGTGGAGGCGGCGCAGGGCACATTCGCCTTCATCAGCAGCGGCATGGGCAGCATAGCCGAGACCGATAGCAGCTACGGCTGGATCTACCGTACCTCGAAGGCGGCGCTGAACATGGCGGTCAAGAGCGCCGCGCTCGACTATCCGGCGGCGACCTTCGTCGCGCTCTGCCCCGGCTGGGTGCGCACCGACATGGGCGGGCCGAATGCATCGATTGCAGTCGATGAAAGCGTTGCCGGCTTGCTGAACGTGATCGGCAACCTGAAAAAAGAAGACAGCGGCACTTACAGGAATTACGCCGGCCGCAACCTGGCCTGGTAAAGGGGAAAATGATGGTTCTGTCAGAACAACATGAAATGATCCGCGACGCACTGCGCAGCTTTGCGCAGGAACGCCTTGCGCCGAATGCCGCGCGCTGGGACAAGGAACACCACTTCCCGAAGGAAGAGCTGAAGGGACTGGCTGAACTCGGCGCCTTCGGCGTCGCGGTGCCGGAGCAGTACGACGGCGCCGGCCTCGACTACCTGTCGCTGTCGCTGGTGCTGGAGGAAATCGCCGCCGGCGACGGCGGCACCTCGACCATCATCTCGGTCAACAACTGCCCGGTGTGCAGCATCGCGATGATGTACGCCAACGAGGCGCAGAAGGAACAATGGCTCAAGCCGCTTGCGCGCGGCACGATGCTCGGCGCGTTCTGCCTGACCGAGCCGCATGTGGGCAGCGATGCCGCCGCGTTGCGCACCACCGCCACCCGCGACGGCGACCATTACGTGCTGAACGGCGTGAAGCAGTTCATCACCAGCGGCAAATATGCGGATGTCGCGATCGTGATGGCGGTGACCGACAAGGCCGCCGGCAAGAAAGGCATCAGCGCCTTCTGGGTGCCGACCAATACGCCCGGCTACGTCGTCGCCCGGCTCGAGGAAAAGATGGGCCAGCATTCCTCGGATACCGCGCAGATCCTGTTCGAAAACTGCCGCATTCCGGCGCAGAACCTGATCGGCGAGGAAGGCCAGGGCTACAAGATCGCGCTGTCCGGCCTGGAAGGCGGCCGCATCGGCATCGCATCGCAGGCGGTCGGCATGGCGCGCGCCGCGTTCGATGCCGCGCTCGCCTATGCGAAGGAACGCACCAGCTTCGGCAAGCCGCTGTTCGAGCACCAGGCGGTGCAGTTCAGGCTGTCGGACATGGCCACGCAGATCGAAGCGGCGCGCCAGCTGATCTGGCACGCGGCCAGCCTGAAGGATGCCGGCAAGCCCTGCCTGAAGGAAGCGGCGATGGCCAAGCTGTTCGCCACCGAGATGGCCGAGCGGGTCTGCTCGGATGCGATCCAGGTGCACGGCGGCTACGGCTATGTGAGCGACTTCCCGGTCGAACGCATCTACCGCGACGTGCGCGTTTGCCAGATCTATGAAGGCACCAGCGACATCCAGAAGATCCTGATCGGCCGCGCGCTGGCGTAAGAGGAAACGATGGCGCGGCTGGATTTCTATTTCGACTTTTCCTCGCCGTACGGCTACTTTGCCGCGACGCGCATCGACGCGCTCGCTGCAAGGCATGGACGCACGGTGAAATGGCACCCGGTCCTGCTCGGCGCCGTATTCAAGACCACCGGCAGCGTGCCGCTGGCGACGGTGCCGCTGAAGGGCGAATATTCGTTCCGCGATTTCGAACGCACCGCGCGCTTTCACGGCATTCCGTACCGGCGGCCGGCGAACTTTCCGATCGCGACCCAGCTCGCCGCCCGCGCCATGACGTGGATAGACCAGAGTTTCGGCGAGGCCAAGGCGGTGGCGTTCGCGAAGGCGGCCTATGCGGCGTACTTCGTCGACGGCGCAGACATCACGCAGCCGGAGGGGATCGGCCGTGCCGCGCAGGCGGTCGGGATCCGCACTGATGCGATGCTGGAGGGGGCCAACAGCCAGCCGGTCAAGGATGCGCTGAAGGCGCAGGTGGATGCGGCGATGGCGCGCGGCGTATTCGGCTCGCCCTTCGTGATCGCCGACGGCGAGCCGTTCTGGGGTTTCGACCGCTTCGACCAGCTCGAGGCATTTTTGAAAAACGGAAAGATCTGAGGGGAAGACGCGATGGCGATGAAGAAGGGCTACAAGGCGCTGGTCGATGAAGCGATGGCGCAGGTGAAGACCTACAGCGTGGAAGAAGCGAAGGCCAGGCTGGGCGACCCGGACGTGCAGTTCGTCGACGTGCGCGATCCGCGCGAGCTGGAGCGCGAAGGCGTCATCCCCGGCGCGTTCTCCGCGCCGCGCGGCATGATTGAATTCTGGGTCGATCCGGATTCGCCCTACTTCAAGCCGGTGTTCGGCGAGAACAAGGAATACATCTTCTTTTGCGCCGCCGGCTGGCGCAGCGCGCTGACCACCAAGACAGTGCAGGACATGGGCATGGACAAGGTCGCGCATATCGAAGGCGGCTTTTCCGCCTGGAAGGCGGCCGGCGGCCAGGTGGCGGAGAAAGCGAAGAAGGCGTAATGGCAAAGAAGGAATCGTCTGCCTGCCCCTGCGGCGGCGCGAGCTATGCGGACTGCTGCGGCCGCTTCGTCGACGGCGGCGACTTGCCGGCGACGGCCGAGCAGCTGATGCGCTCGCGCTACAGCGCGTACGTGCTGCGCAAGGAAGACTACCTGAAGGCGAGCTGGCATGCGAGCACCCGCCCGGCGGATGCGATCGCGCAGGACGACGGCACGAAGTGGCTGGGGCTGGAAGTGAAAAGGCATGTGCCGGCGGGCGATGCGGCGATGGTGGAATTCGTTGCGCGCTACAAGGTCGGCGGGCGCGCGCACCGGCTGCATGAGGTCAGCCGCTTCGTGCGCGAGGACGGCAAGTGGTTTTATATAGATGGCAGTTTTCCGGAAAGACAACAATGACAATACTCGAATCGAAACTCAATCCGCGTTCGGAAGATTTCAGGGCCAATGCGGCAGCCATGCAAAAGATCGTGGACGACCTGAAGGAAAAGGTGGCGAAGATCGCGCAGGGCGGCGGCGAGGAAGCGCGCAGGAAGCACGTCGCGCGCGGCAAGCTGCTGCCGCGCGACCGGGTGCAGATGCTGCTCGACCCGGGCACGCCCTTCCTCGAACTGTCGCAGCTGGCCGCATACGACATGTACGACAATGCCGCGCCGTCGGCCGGCATCATCACCGGCATCGGCCGGGTGGCCGGGCAGGAATGCGTGATCGTATGCAATGACGCCACGGTCAAGGGCGGCACCTACTATCCGATCACGGTGAAGAAGCACCTGCGCGCGCAGGAGATCGCCGACCAGAACAACCTGCCCTGCATCTACCTGGTCGATTCCGGCGGCGCCAACCTGCCGAACCAGGACGACGTGTTCCCCGACCGCGACCACTTCGGCCGCATCTTTTACAACCAGGCCAACCTGTCGGCCAAGGGCATCCCGCAGATCGCGGTGGTGATGGGTTCCTGCACCGCCGGAGGCGCGTATGTGCCGGCGATGAGCGACGAGTCGATCATCGTCAAGGAACAGGGCACCATCTTCCTCGGCGGCCCGCCGCTGGTGAAGGCCGCGACCGGCGAAGTGGTGAGCGCCGAAGACCTCGGCGGCGGCGACGTGCATACCCGGCTGTCGGGCGTGGTCGACCATCTCGCGCAAGACGACATGCATGCGCTGTCGGTCGCGCGCACCATCGTCTCCAATCTCAACCGCAGGAAACCGCAGCCGCTGTTGCTGCGCGAGCCGGTGCCGCCGAAGTACGACCCGAGCGAACTGTACGGCGTAATCCCGGCCGACACCCGCAAGCCCTTCGACGTGCGCGAAGTGATCGCGCGCATCGTCGACGGCAGCGAATTCGACGAGTTCAAGGCGCGCTACGGCACCACGCTGGTATGCGGCTTCGCGCATATCTTCGGCATGCCGGTCGGCATCATCGCCAACAACGGCATCCTGTTCTCGGAATCGGCGCTGAAGGGCACCCACTTCATCGAACTGTGCTGCCAGCGCAAGATCCCGCTGGTGTTCCTGCAGAACATCACCGGCTTCATGGTCGGCCGCAAGTACGAGAACGAGGGGATCGCGCGCAACGGCGCAAAGATGGTGACCGCGGTGTCGACCGCCGCCGTGCCGAAATTCACCGTGATCATCGGCGGCAGCTTCGGCGCCGGCAACTACGGCATGTGCGGCCGCGCATTCTCGCCGCGCATGCTATGGATGTGGCCGAATGCGCGGATTTCCGTGATGGGCGGCGAGCAGGCGGCGAGCGTGCTGGCCACCGTCAAGCGCGACGGCATCGAAGGCAAGGGCGGCAGCTGGTCGAAGGAAGAGGAAGAGGCATTCAAGGCGCCGATCCGAGACCAGTACGAACACCAGGGCCATCCGTATTACGCCTCCGCGCGGCTGTGGGATGACGGCGTGATCGACCCGGCCGATACCCGCATGGTGCTCGGTCTGGGGCTCTCCGCATCGCTGAATGCGCCGATTCCCGAGACCAAGTTCGGCGTGTTCCGGATCTGACGACAGCGTATGGAAGGAAACAACGTGAACTGGCAGACAATCGATGTGAGCATCGCGGCGCAGGTCGCCACCGTGACCCTGAACCGGCCCGACGTGCGCAACGCATTCAACGAAACCACGATCGCCGAAATCACGCGGGCATTCGGCGAACTCGGGCAGACTGCGGCGCTGCGCGCGATCGTGCTGGCGGCCAACGGTCCGGCGTTCTGCGCCGGCGCCGACCTGAACTGGATGAAGAAAATGGCCGGCTACACGCACGACGAGAATCGCGCGGATGCGGCGCAGCTGGCGGAAATGCTACGAACCATCTACACCTGTCCGAAACCGGTAGTTGCAAAAATCCAGGGCGATTGCTACGCCGGCGGCATGGGGCTGGCGGCCGCCTGCGATATCGCCATCGCCAGCGAGGCTGCGAATTTCTGCCTGAGCGAGGTCAAACTCGGCCTGATTCCTGCGACAATCTCGCCCTACGTGATCATCGCAATGGGCGCCAATGCCGCGCGCCGATATTTCCTGACGGCGGAACGCTTTTCCGCGCAGGAGGCGCAGCGCATCGGTTTCGTGCAGCAGGCGGTGGCGCCGGAAGCGCTGGATGGCGCGGTCGCAGACATCGTCAAGGCATTGGTCACGAACAGCCCGAATGCGGTAAAGGAAGCCAAGCGCCTGGTGCAGGACGTCGCCGGCCGGCCGCTGACGGCGGAGCTGATCGCCGACACCGCGGAACGCATCGCCGACATCCGCAGTTCGGAGGAAGGCAGGGAGGGCGTGAAGTCGTTCCTGGAGAAGCGCAAGCCGGGGTGGCTGGGTTAAGCATAAAGAACGGTCCCTTCCCCCTCTCAGGGGGAAGGTTAGGATGGGGGTGCGGAGGTTGAACGATAGAAGGCGTATCAAACCGGAAAGAACCATCAATGCAAGAGCCTTGAGAAGCGACCTGACAATCGCCGAATACAAGCTCTGGCAGGCATTGCGAGGGAAGCAGGTTGGAGCATGCCGATTTCGCCGCCAGCATCCAATCGGCCGTTATATCGCGGACTTCGCCTGCATCAACAAAATGCTGGTCATCGAACTCGACGGCGGCCAGCATCAGGAGCAAACGGAATATGACAATCGGAGAACAGCGGCTTTGCAACAACAAGGCTGGCGGGTTCTTCGGTTCTGGAATAACGATGTATTGGAGAATTTTGAAGGGGTATTGGCTGTTGTAGCCGATGCTTTGGCCGTCGTACCCCCATCCCAACCTTCCCCCTGCAAGGGGGAAGGAGCCGTCCAGTAGATGCATTACGTGGAGCAGTACTTGAACGCAAGTCTCACAACCGACCGGGTCGCGAACGACTGGATCGCACGCAGCAAGAAGAGCGTCTGGCACCCGTGCACGCAGATGCAGCACCATGAAACGGTGCCGCTGGTGCCGGTCAGCCACGGGCGCGGCGCGTGGCTGTACGATGCCGACGGCGGGCGCTACCTGGATGCGATCAGCTCCTGGTGGGTGAACCTGTTCGGCCATGCGAATCCGCGCATCAATGCGGCGCTGAAGGAACAGCTCGACCTGCTCGAACATGCGATGCTGGCCGGCTTCACGCACGAGCCGGTGATTGCGCTGTCGGAAAAACTGTCCGCGCTTACCGGCCATGCGCTCGGCCACTGCTTTTATGCGTCCGACGGCGCCTCCGCGACCGAGATCGCGCTGAAGATGAGCTTCCATTACTGGCGCAACAGCGGCAAGGACGGCAAGCGCGAATTCGTGTGCCTGAAAGGCAGCTACCACGGCGAGACCGTCGGCGCGCTGGCGGTCACCGATGTCGCGATTTTCCGCGATGCCTACGGCCCGCTGCTGCAGCAGGCCCATGTCGTGATGTCGCCCGACGCGCGCGCCGCCGGCGAAGGCGAATCGGCCGCCGATGTCGCGCGCCGCGCCGCGGGGGAACTCGAAACCCTGCTGCGGCAGAGGAGCGAGTCGATCGCGGCGGTCATCATCGAGCCGCTGGTGCAATGCGCGGCAGGCATGGCAATGTATGACCCGGTCTACCTGCAACAGGTGCGCGCGCTGTGCGACCGCTACCAGGTGCACCTGATCGCCGACGAGATCGCGGTCGGCTGCGGCCGCACCGGCACTTTCTTCGCCTCGGAACAAGCCGCGAACCAGGATGGCACGGCCTGGCCGGATTTCCTCTGCCTGTCCAAGGGCATCAGCGGCGGCTACCTGCCCTTGTCGCTGGTGATGACGCGCGACGCTATCTACCAGGCGTTCTACGACCCGGATCTGGCACGCGGCTTCCTGCACTCGCATTCCTATACCGGCAATCCCCTCGCCTGCCGCGCGGCGCTGGCGACGCTGCAGATCTTCGAGGAAGACGATGTGCTGCGCCGCAACCGCGAGCGATCGCACGCCATCGCCGCCGCGTTCGCGCCGCTGAGAGACCACCCGAAGGCGCGGCATTTCCGGCAGCGCGGCATGATCCTGGCCTTCGACGCGGTGGTCGACGAGCCGGACAAGGCGGCGACCTTTTCACGCCGGTTCTTCACCGAAGCGCTGCGGCAGGAATTGCTGCTGCGCCCGATCGGCCGCACCGTGTACCTGATGCCGCCCTACATCCTCGACGACGAGGAGATCGCGCTGCTCGCCGCACGCACGCAGGCGGTGTTCGACCGGGTGCTGGGGGCATGACGATGGAACTGCTCGCCGCGCTCGAACAGGACCTGCAGCAGCTCGACCGCCAGGGGCTGCGCCGCCGGCGCCGGGTCGCGGATACGCCCTGCGCGCCGCAGGCGACGGTGGACGGGCGCGAACTGCTTGCCTTCTGCAGCAACGACTATCTCGGCCTGGCCGCGCATCCAAGCCTGGTCGACGCCTTGCGGGAGGGTGCGGCGCGCTACGGCGCCGGCAGCGGCGCGTCGCACCTGATCAGCGGCCATTCGCGCGCGCATGCGCTGCTGGAAGAGCGCTTTGCCGGATTCCTGGCGCCGCACCTGGAAGCGCCGCGCGCACTGTATT
>NZ_DASPLS010000082.1:0-14731 GCF_035627455.1 Noviherbaspirillum sp. | reverse complement strand
CAGTACATTTACGTGATGAAGGGCCTGACCAAGATCTTCCCGGGCGGCCGCAAGGTGCTCGAGGACGTCTGGTTGTCCTTCCTGCCGGGCGCGAAGATCGGCGTGCTCGGCCTGAACGGTTCGGGCAAGTCCACGCTGCTCAAGATCATGGCGGGAATCGACAAGGACATCGAAGGCGAAGCGGTCCCGATGCCGGGGCTGAACATCGGCTACCTGCCGCAGGAGCCGCAACTTGATCCGGAAATGACGGTGCGCCAGGCGGTGGAATCCGGCCTGGGCGAAGTGGCCGAGGCGCAGGCCAAGCTGGACGCGGTGTATGCGGCGTATGCCGAGCCGGACGCCGACTTCGATGCGCTGGCCGCGGAGCAGGCGCGCCTGGAAGCGCTGATCGCGACCGCCGGCGGCGGCAACCTCGACCAGCAGCTGGAGGTCGCGGCCGACGCGCTGCGCCTGCCGCCGTGGGATGCGAAGATCGGCGTGCTGTCCGGCGGCGAGAAGCGCCGCGTCGCACTGTGCAAGCTGCTGCTGTCCAAGCCGGACATGCTGCTGCTGGACGAGCCGACCAACCACCTCGATGCGGAATCGGTGGAATGGCTGGAGCAGTTCCTGCAGCGTTTCCCCGGTACCGTGGTCGGCATCACCCACGACCGCTACTTCCTCGACAACGCCGCGGAATGGATCCTCGAACTCGACCGCGGCCACGGCATCCCCTGGAAGGGCAACTACAGTTCCTGGCTGGAGCAGAAGGAAGCGCGCCTGAAGCAGGAAGAGGCGCAGGAATCGGCGCGCCAGAAGACCATCCAGAAGGAACTGGAATGGGTGCGGCAGAACCCGAAGGGGCGCCAGGCCAAGAGCAAAGCCCGCCTGTCCCGCTTCAACGAGCTGTCCGAGCATGAGTACCAGAAGCGCAACGAGACGCAGGAAATCTTCATCCCGGTGGCCGAGCGCCTCGGCAATGAAGTCATCGAGTTCAAGAACGTCTCGAAGGCCTTCGGCGACCGCCTGCTGATCGATAACCTGAGCTTCAAGATTCCCGCCGGCGCGATCGTCGGCATCATCGGCCCGAACGGAGCCGGCAAATCGACGCTGTTCCGGATGATCGCCGGGAAGGAGCAGCCGGACAGCGGCGACGTCGTGATCGGCCCGACCGTCAGGCTGTCGCTGGTGGACCAGTCGCGCGACGACCTGGAGAACAAGAAGACGGTGTGGGAAGACGTGTCCAACGGCGCCGACATCCTCACCGTCGGCCGTTTCGAAATGCCGTCGCGCGCCTATCTCGGCCGCTTCAACTTCAAGGGTGCGGACCAGCAGAAGATCGTCGGCAACCTGTCCGGGGGCGAGCGCGGCCGCCTGCACCTTGCCAAGACCCTGCTCCAGGGCGGCAACGTGCTGCTGCTGGACGAACCGTCGAATGACCTCGACGTGGAAACCCTGCGCGCGCTGGAAGACGCGCTGCTGGAATTCGCCGGCAGCGTGATGGTGATCTCGCACGATCGTTGGTTCCTCGACCGCATCGCCACCCACATTCTGGCATTCGAAGGGGATTCGCAGGTGGTGTTCTTCGACGGGAATTACCAGGAATACGAAGCGGACAAGAAGAAGCGCCTCGGCGAAGAGGCCGCCAAGCCGAAGCGTATCCGCTACAAGCCGATCACGCGCTGAGCATCGCGCCGGTGCGGATCAAGGGTGTGCCGCGGCACACCCTTTTTCTTTCCGGAAGCTGCGTGCATCGGCCCGGTTCCGATGTTCCCGGCAATGACATGACGGCCGAGGGTCACGCGATGCGGCCACAATGCATGAAGCATTCGACGCCGCCGCCTGTCTAAGCTGCTCTGCCTGCGCGCTGTCTCGCCATGCCGCTGACCCTGCTTTTTCCACCCGGCCCGCTCTACGCGCCCTACCATGCTCTCGAGGACGCGCTCGATTTCGCGCGCGCCATGCATGAGCACCAGCTCCGGTTGCGGGCAGGAGCACCGGCTTACTATGACAAGGACGTGCACGCGATCGTGCTGGCGTTCAGCCTGCGCGCGGTCGGCCGCAAGCTGGACGCGCTGATCGCGGCCTTCCGCGCGCAGATCCGTATCGACGCCGCCGGAGGCCTCTCGCGCCGCACACTTGAGCTGCAGTCTGCGATGCAGCAATACAATGCGGCGGTGGCCAGCCGCGATGTGTGGGACAACAGCGTCGACGCATCCGCCAACGTGCTGGAACTGGCGTTCGATTGCCTCGCCTCGCTCGAGCGTGATATCCAGACGTACGAAGAAAGGAACTAGGGCCTTAATTGGTTTTGGCTTGTACCTTGCAGGAACGGGCCGTAAGCGTCGCATGCCATGTTACGGGCGGCGCCCGGTCCTTCCTGTCGCAACACGCGGCGCCGGGCCCGCTACGACGCATCGCCGTGCCTGGCATTCGGCCGGTTCCCGGGGCGGCGCGACCCATGCATTCGGGGGCGCCGTGGAGCAGGCTAGTCGACCGCGCCCTGGTTGCGCAGCCATTCGACCAGTTTTTGCAAACCTTCCTGGTGGATCGATATCGTGCTGCTCACCAGCTGGGTGGCATCGGGGCCTTCTTCCCGGATCTGCAGGTCGACCATGGAATCATTTCCGGGATGCAGGTTGACGACGAGCTTCTCGATGCCGGCGGCCGTGGTGTTCTGGATCACCGCCTGTCCCGAATCAGAGGCGTTGAAGGTGGTCTGCATGGCGTTCTCCACAGTAGGTGCACAGCACTCTTTCTAGCTTAGAAACGCCGGAAATGCGAGGCAGCCCGGCAACTATGCAGTCCTGCGCTTGTGAATCATCAGGAAAAAGTGCGCCTTCACCCCCAACACCCGCTTGTGGCCCACATCATGCTCCGGCTTGCCTGGCAACAGGCTTGCAAAGCGGTAAAGCGCGGGCGCGTCCACCGGGTTGAGCATGGACTCCGATGCCCATTTGCCCTTGCCCGACCACTTGAGCAGGCGGCGCCACCAGGCGTCGGGCAGCAGGTGAATCAGCGGAATGCGCGACTTGAATTCAAGCGGATGGCGGCGGTTTGCGGTGGTCAGGAACACGCCCCTGCGCGCGACCCGGTACAGCTCCTGTACCAGCGCGTACTGGCGCTCGGTGCCGCCGCTGTGTTCCAGCACCTCGTTGCAGAACACCCAGTCGAATGCGCCATCCGGATAGGGCAGGCGGGTATCGTGCGCCTTGCTTGCGACTGCCGGCGCCTCCATCTCGCAAGCTGTGAGCCGCATGCGCTCGGGCAGGTCGCTCCAGGCAAACAGGTAATCGCTGTTATCGAACAGCGTGGTCGGCTTCATGTAGACATTCAGCACCGTGCCGAGCGGCGCCGCCTGGCGGAAGCCGGTGAACGCGGCGAACAGTTTTCGCCGCTGCGACGTGAGGATCTTCTCGGTGATGCCGCGCTCCGGCAGGCTGCTGTACTCCGCGTTGGCTGCGTGTTTCAAATTCTCGCTCCCTTGGCATGTTCGCCGGCTCTTATGTGCGCTTGTCTCGAGTGCAACGGCCGGGTGGTGCCGGATATTATTCACCGTGCAGGAACGCCACCGTTGCGCGAACACAAGAAAGCTGCCGCTATGCAGAAAAGTTTGCGCTACGGAACATTGCCTGCTGGAAGCTGTCTATCCGTACGTCAACTTTATGGAGCGAGAGCAATGGGCAGTATTCGAGTCGGCGATACCGTCGCCTTCCGCAGAGGTGTTGTAGAAAAATGTAATTCCGAGGAAATCGCCGAATATCGGGGTGTGGTCACCGGAATTGCCGGCGGGTGGCTGTTTATCGAAGAGGCGAGCGGACGCACGAAAGTGATGCCGATTGCCAACATGTGCCGCGTGGCGCCCAACGGCGTGGTGCTGGAGCTCGTCTGATTTCGAGACGCCGGTTGAGGTGTCTCAAAGTTCGATGCACTGCACCATATCCTGCTGGCCTTCGACTGCGGCCGCCCTATAGTGAAGCGACTCAGGGAGCACTTTTCAACGGAGGCGAATCATGAGGAAACTCCCGATCGTTTTCGCGGCGCTGCTGCTGGCAGGATGTGCCGGCACACACGGCGCGGCGTATTCAGGCGGTGCCGGTGGAATGGGCTACGGCAATTCACCGGCGGCCGGCCCATCCTTCAATCCATCCTTCAACAGCAGGGATGGCTGGTTCAACCCCTATGTCGGCGCGTAGGCCAGCAAAGGCTTCCAGCCGCCGCAATGCAAAACGGGAAGCATATCGCTTCCCGTTTTTTCTTTCCCCCAGGTATTCCCGCGCCGTCACACCATCAGGTCGACCTGCTGCAGCGTGCCGGCGCTGCCATTCTCGGTCAGATAAATACCCGTGCTGCGCACCTGTCCGAGGTCGCGATTGACCTCGTCCTTGAGCGAGAACGCCGTCCCCGCGCGGCCGAGATACAGGGCGCCCACCCCGCGCGACTTGATCGTCTCCAGCGTGCCGCCACCCTTGTCGTCCTGTATCCATACGCGCAACTTCGCGAATACCTGGTCGTTGTCGTCGATCCAGCCGTTGCCGTCGCTGTCGTACTTGGCCAGATCCGCGAAGCCGTCACCGCTGGCTGTTCCGAACAGTTCCTTGCCGGAGTCGACCTTGCCGTTGTCATTCAGGTCGAGCGCGAGATAACCACGATTGCCGGCGAGCACAGGCACCTGTTCCTTGCTGCCGTCGCCGTCGATGTCGAAGCTGAACCTGCGGTTCTGCAGCTGCGCCGCCGTGCCGTCGAAATTGATCACCAGCGGATCCTTGCGCACCGCGTCGCCGGCGCGCAGCGAGGTGGACGACTCTTCGCGATAACTGCGCGCCATGCCGAGCGCCACATCCAGGCGCAGCTCCTTGCCGTCGGCGGTGCGGATGATGCCTTGCGCCCGGAACGACGTGACCTCGGATTCCTCGCGCACTTCGTGCCGGTCATACGCGATGCCGAAACCCGCGGCAGGCGGCGCGGCGGCTTCCGGCGCCGGCACGACGCGGGAATCGCAGAGACCTTCCGCCGACATGGTTTTCACCTTCTCGCCGGTCATGATTTCGACAATGAGCGTGATGAAATACAGGACCGGGTCGTTTTCCGCGCGCTTGATCGCCTCGGCGACCGCCTTCGTTTCATCGGCCGGCAGCGGCGACGGGGAGGCCGCCTCCGCAGCGGCGCGTGCAGCGTCGGACAGCACGACCGCGGACCGGGTTGGCGCGTTCGAAGCGGGATCCGACGGGCGGTCTCCCACCCATGCGCGCAAGGTTTCCCGCACCTCGGTGCGCGTGACCGCTTGCCTGCTGCTCGCGAGCTGCAGGCTGGATGATTCGATCTTCATGACCTGCCTCCGGTCTCTGAGATGATGTTTTTCTAACGGCGTATTCCGCAATAACTTTAGGTATTCGTTCAACTCGACCTTTCAGGTTCATCCTCGCCTGCGAAGACCCGCCATGTGCGCCTGCAACGAAACCGGCGAGGGGGCGGCTACTACAACTGATCCCCGGGTCGAGGGCATCTTCCTGCGATGCCGCGCAAGCGCCATTGCAGGCAGGACCACGGTTACCATCACTCACAATTTATTCCACCAGTAAAACGTTTTTCTGCAGCAATTCACGCTTAGAATCGTCGCGCCCGCGCCAATCCCGGAACGCGGCTGCGCAGGAAACCATGGAGCAGATATTGAGCGTGTTGTACGGCGCGTCCGGCATTGCCGCCGCGGCCTTGTACATACCGCAGATCCTCAAATATCATCGCGACCGCAACGCGCGGCACGCGATTTCGCTACTGTCATGGGGCGGGTGGATCATGATCGCGGCCATCACCATTGCTTATGCGCTGTGCGTGGTGCACAGCCCCCTCATTGCCGCAGTCGCGGCGCTGAACGTGCTCGCGCAACTGGCCGTTCTCGGTTACGGCATAAGCGCCCGCCTCGCGCGCCGCACCGCGCCGTCTTCGTCGGAAGCGGCGTAACGCCCGCGCCGATTCCCTGCTTTCATCGTGCGGGGCCCGCGCATCCCGCGGACAGGGGCGCCGTCGTATAATCGATTCACCACCCGCCGGCACAGCTATAACGTACCGCCCGACCCGCTGCCAACGCGATCAGACCGACATGCGCGATTCCGATACCTTCCCTTGCAGGCGACGCACACTGGCGCGCGCGCTGTTGTGCGCAGCGATGTTATCGATGTCGTGCGCAATGCCGGTGCAGGCCGCACCCGCGCGTGAAGTCCTGGTTGGCATCGGCTTGACCAAGCCTCCCTACGTCATGGGAGCGGAACAGACCGGCATCGAGTACGACATTGCCGACAAGGCGCTGGAAGCCGCCGGCTATCACATGGTGGCGCTGCGCCTGCCGCCGGCGCGCGCGCTTGCGATGCTTCGTGCCGGGAAGCTGGACGCCATGCTGACGGTCGATGAAGGCATCGGCGGCAGCGCGTACTTTTCCGATACCTATATGTATTACCAGAACGTGGCGACGACACTTGCAGGGCGCAACATCCGTCTGCGCAGTATCGAAGACCTCCTGTCATATTCAGTGGCCTCGTTCCAGAACGCCAGCCTGATCCTCGGCCAGCAATTCAAGGCGCTGGCGTCTCGCCACGGCGACTACAAGGAGCATCCGCAGCAGATCACGCAAAACCGCCTGCTCTATGCCGGCCGCGTGGACGTGGTCATCGGCGACCGGCTGATCTTCCGCTACCTGAACCGCGAAGTCGAAGCGACCATCGACACGACGAAGCCGGTGGTCCACCATGCGATCTTTCCGCCCAGCGCGCGCAAGGCGGTATTCCGTGATGCCGCCTTGCGCGACGCTTTCAACCGGGGACTCAGGACGATCCGGCAGAACGGCACCTACGCCGCGATCATGAAGAAATACCGGGAACACATGGAGCCGTAAAAAGCTTCGTTCACGACGCCGCTTCGCCGCGCACGCGTAGCCGGTACCGAGGAACCCCGGTGCGAGCGCTGCGTCCGCATGCGGGAGATAAAAAAAGAGGCCGACATTTGCATGCCGACCCCAAGTGCGGACTGTGAAACTGCAAACTGCGCTATTCAAACTTTCCACGTGCAAGGAAATTCATCAGCTTGTCGATTTCGCCGCGCTCCGGCGCCGGCGCCTGGTAGCTGTTGATGAATTTCTGGTAAGCGTGCGGATCCTTCTTGCTCAACGCGGCGAATTCGTCTGCCGTCATCGGTTTCTGCGGAGGCGTCGCCGTACCGGTGGATATCCGCGCCGGATCCTGCGCGATTCCAGCCAGACCGACCGCCTGCATGATGTCGGGACTGCGCCAGGCCATCGCGCAGATGCCGATGATCAGCATGAGCAGGAGCATCTTCAATGCAGGCCTCCGGTGTGCATTCGTATCGATCGCCGATAGTGGCAAGTTAGCACAGCGCAGCGTGCCGATACATACCATGAATATGTGAGGCCGCAGCGAGCCACTGCGCAGGTGTGACGTCCGCGCTACACTGCCGCACTGCACTGCGAAAAAAAGGAGGACGGGATGCAAAAGATTGCAATTTACGGTTTCGGCGCCGTCGGCGGCCTGCTCGGCGCGCGGCTTGCCGCCAGCGGCTGCGACGTGAGCGCGGTCGCGCGCGGCGAAACGCTCGCCGCACTGCGCGCGCATGGCGCGCGCGTGCTTTCCGGCGATACCACGGCCAGCGTGCCGTTGCGCGCAGAACAGGACCCGGCCGCACTCGGCGTGCAGGACGCGGTGATTGTCGCGGTCAAAGCGACGGCCTTGCCGGATGTTGCGAACGGCATTGCCCCCTTGCTCGGTCCGCACACCGTGGTGGTTACCGCAATGAACGGCGTGCCGTGGTGGTTCTTTGCCGGCGGCACACACCCCCATGCCGGCACGCGCCTGCCCGCACTGGACCCGGACGGCGCGCTCGCGCGCGCGATCCCAGTCGAGCAGGTGGTGGGCTGCGTGGTGCACCTGTCCGCGTCCTGCCCGCAGCCGGGTGTGGTGCGGAGCGGGTTCGGCAACCGCCTGATCCTGGGCGAGCCGGCCGGCGGCACATCCGAACGCGTGGCCGCGCTGGCCGGGCTGCTGACGCGCGCCGGCTTCGACGCGGAGCAGAGCCGGGATATCCGGACCGATATCTGGTACAAGCTCTGGGGCAACATGACGATGAATCCGGTATCTGCGATCACCGGCGCGACCTGCGACCGCATTCTCGACGATCCCCTGGTCTACCGGTTTTGCCTCGGAGCGATGGAGGAAGCGGCGGCGATCGGCGCGAGGATCGGCTGCCCGATCACGCAAAGCGGCGAAGACCGGATGGAAGTCACGCGCAAGCTGGGCGCCTTCAAGACATCAATGCTGCAGGATGCGGAAGCCGGCAAGCCGCTGGAAATCGATGCGCTGGTGACGGCGGTGCATGAGATCGGCAGGCTGGTGGAGATCCCGACGCCGCATGTCGATGCCTTGCTCGGACTGGTACGCCTGTACGGCAGGACGCG
The DNA here is from genome assembly GCF_035627455.1 of Noviherbaspirillum sp. GTDB lineage: Bacteria > Pseudomonadota > Gammaproteobacteria > Burkholderiales > Burkholderiaceae_D > Noviherbaspirillum. The sequence continues at coordinate 6,294 of NZ_DASPLS010000082.1, read as the reverse complement.
CGGACTGTACCGGTAAGCAGGCCCGGCGGAAGGTGCCGGAGGGCCATCGGGGGCGAAACGCGCCGTCGAGCCCGTTCCGCCCCAAGGGCTAGAACTGGCGGCCCAGGTTCAGGCCGGCGCCCCAGTCAGGGCTGCCGTCCGAGAAGCCCTTGGTCGCATACGCCTGCATCTTGTAATCGGCATCGAACTTGCGCGAATAGAAGGCGGTGAGTTCGCGCTGCGCATAGCCGATGTCGGTCGACCTTGTCCGGTAATCGAAGATCACGCCCGCACTCGCCCTGTCGTCGATCTTCTGCGACAGCCCGACGTTGGCGCTGACCACGTTCTTGAGCTTCAGGCCGGGCGAGCTGCCGAGCACGCCATAGCCGAGCCCGCCAAACCAGGTGGTATTGCCGATTCTTCGGTACGGGTCGACCAGCAGCCAATAGTCGTGCTCGCCGGTACCCAGGCCGCGGGCGCTGTCAGCGATGCCGAACTTGATCTTTCCGCTGACGTCGACGCCGAACTGTGCCTTGGGGTCGAGAGCGAAGGAATAGGTCGCCGCGGCGGTCAGGTCGCCCCAGCCGGAAGCGGTGCGGGCGGCGACGCCGGTCTGGCGCACCGCGCCCACGCCGGCGACCACGTTGTCGGCGCCGGTGATGCGGATGTAAGGCAGGGTCGCCTTCAGGGTCCAGTTGCCGGTTTCGTAGCTGCCGATGAAGGGGACGGCGGAAATGTCGGTACGGGTGGTGCTGCCGTAGGTGCCGCTGCTGAAGTCATAACCCGTCTTCAGCGTGATATTGCTGTCGGCAAGGGCGACGGTGGTCAGGACGGGGGACAGGAGGGCGGCGATCAGGTAGGTCAGGGGTTTCATTTGCTTCACACTGCATGGATACGGTAAGACGCCGGGCAGCGCGGGCTGCCCGGGCACAGAAGGCGGTCGTCAGCTGCGGCGCGCTCGTTCGACTTTTTCGGGACGCTCCACCTTTTCCACCTTGGCGGGCTTTTCCACCTTCTCGATCTTTTCGACTTTTTCGACCTTCTCGACTTTTTCCACCTTTTCCACTTTCTCGACCTTGGCCGGGCGTTCGAGCTTGCTTGCCGCGGCGGTTTCGCGGCGTTCGATGGCAGCCGCGCGGTTTTCCTCGGTCCTGGCCCTGGCCGCCTGCGCCGGCTCCGGCAGCACGACGGTGGCGCCGTGCTTCTTCGCGGTGACGCCGTCCGGAACAGTCATGCCCGGCTTGTAGACGGTCGCGCCTTTTCTGACGGCGGTCGTCGTGGTCGTCGGAGTAGTCGTGGGCGGCGTGGATGACGTGGTGGTCGAGGTGGTCGTGCCGGCGGTGGTTGTCGCTGCCGGCGTGGTGGTGGTCGATGCCGCAGTCGTCGCCGGCGTTGCGGCGGACGTCGTGGTCGCCGTCGTAGTGGTCGACGTGGTCGTCACCGGTACGGTACTGGTGCTTGCCGTCGTTGACGTCGTCGTTGCGGCCGTGCCGGTCGTCGTGTCGGTCGGCGTTGCTGTCTGTGCGACCGCCGCGCCGGTCGACAGCATCGCGCTCGCCAGCGCGCTGAGGATCATCGCATGGCTGATGGATTTCGTGCTTTTCATGGTGGCTCCCTGGAACAAAAAAGTTGCCAGCCCATGTTACGGATGAAGGCCGCGCAAGGCAGCCACGAAGGTGTATCTCCTGTAAGAGGATGTTACCAATCGGAAAATAATCCCGGTGGCCAAGGCGCGCCGCAGTGGAGCACGCCGTGTGGCAGCGTAGCGGCAGACGCGTGTCTTACGGCGCCAGGGTCTGGAAGAAGTACGGTACGGCGCCGAATTCCGGCGGCGACACATAGGGCAGGATGGCGGTGCGGCGGAACGCGACCGGACTGGAGAAGCCCGGGCCGTCGTAGACGAAGGTATGGAACTCGCCGTTTTCCCCGCAGGCGTCGACCGCGGGAGGCAGGTCCGCGATGAAGGATTCGTCGAATTCGCGGCCGCAGAATTCCGCGCCGAGGTGTTTGCCGTTTACGCATACCACCAGCGCCTTGAAGCCGAGCGACAGGAATTCATCCACCAGCTTGCGGCGCGGCTCGCCCCACAACGGCAGTTGCGGCAGGACGCCCGCCTTTGCGCACACCTTTTCCTCCCATTCCCGGTGCGGCACGAGGTCGATGTCGCCGAACACCGCGGCGCGGATGCCGTCCGCATGCGCCTGCCGCAGCGTGTCGATGAAGCGCTCCTCGTAGTTCTGCCAGCTCGTGCGGTAGAACCGCATCTCCAGGCCGAGCGCCTCGGCCTGCGCATTGATCAGCTCCGGCGGCACGCCGTGCGAACGGGAACTGCCGCCGTCCTCGTCGAGTGCGGTGATCAGCCGGCGTACCGGCACGCCGGCGCGCCGCGCGCGCCACAGCGCGAGGCAGGAATCCTTGCCACCGCTCCAGGACACGAGCGCGGGGAGGGAGGAGTCGGAAGTCATGGCATTGCTCGCAAAGAAGGCATAAAAAAATGTCGTTCCCGGCTTGCGCGGGGAACGACATTGTACGGCGCGGCGCGGGGGTATGGCCCGCGCGGGCTTACATATTGCGGCGGTATTGTCCGCCGACCTCGAACAGCGCATTGCTGATCTGGCCCAGCGAACACACCCGCACCGCATCCATCAGCACCGCGAACACGTTCTCGTTGTTGATCACCGCTTGTTGCAGGCGCTGCAGCATCGCGGGCGCGCGGCCGGCGTTGCGGACGTGGAATTCGGCCAGCCGCTTCAGCTGCGACTGTTTTTCCTCGTCGGTCGAACGGGCCAGTTCCAGCGTGTGCGGAATCGCCTCGCCGTTGGGGTTGCGGAAGGTATTGACGCCGATGATGGGCAGCGTGCCGTCGTGCTTCAGGTGCTCGTAGTACATCGACTCTTCCTGGATCTTGCCGCGCTGGTAGCCGGTTTCCATCGCACCCAGCACCCCGCCGCGCTCCGCGATCCGCTCGAACTCCTGCAGCACCGCTTCTTCCACCAGGTCGGTCAGTTCCTCGATGATGAAGCTGCCCTGGTTCGGGTTCTCGTTCTTTGCCAGGCCCCATTCGCGGTTGATGATCAGCTGGATCGCCAGCGCGCGCCGCACCGATTCGTCGGTCGGGGTGGTGATCGCCTCGTCGTACGCGTTGGTATGCAGCGAATTGCAGTTGTCGTAGATCGCGATCAGCGCCTGCAGCGTGGTGCGAATGTCGTTGAAGTCGATTTCCTGCGCATGCAGCGAGCGGCCGGAGGTCTGGATGTGGTACTTCAGCTTCTGGCTGCGCTCGTTCGCGCCGTACTTGTCGCGCATCGCGACCGCCCAGATGCGGCGGGCGACGCGGCCGAGCACGGTGTATTCCGGGTCCATGCCGTTGCTGAAGAAGAACGACAGGTTGGGCGCGAAATCGTCGATGTGCATGCCGCGCGCGAGATAGGCTTCGACGAAGGTGAAGCCGTTGGACAGCGTGAATGCCAGCTGCGAGATCGGATTCGCGCCGGCTTCGGCGATGTGGTAGCCGGAGATCGACACCGAGTAGAAGTTGCGCACCTGGTTGTGCACGAAGTATTCCTGGATGTCGCCCATCACCTTCAGGCTGAACTCGGTCGAGAAGATGCAGGTGTTCTGGCCCTGGTCTTCCTTCAGGATATCCGCCTGCACCGTGCCGCGCACGTTCTCCAGCACCCATTCCTTGATCTTCGCCACTTCGTCGTCGGTCGGTTCACGCTTGTTGTCGGCGCGGAACTTGTCGAGCTGCTGGTCGATCGCGGTGTTCATGAACATCGCGAGGATGGTCGGCGCCGGGCCGTTGATGGTCATCGATACCGAAGTCGCCGGGTTGCACAGGTCGAAGCCGTCGTACAGCACCTTCATGTCGTCAAGCGTGGCAATCGACACGCCGGAATTGCCGATCTTGCCGTAGATGTCGGGGCGCGGCGCGGGGTCGGCGCCGTACAGCGTCACCGAGTCGAATGCGGTGGACAGGCGCTTGGCCGGCATGCCTTCGGACACCAGCTTGAAGCGGCGGTTGGTGCGGAACGCGTCGCCTTCGCCGGCGAACATGCGCGTCGGGTCTTCGTTTTCACGCTTGAATGCGAACACGCCGGCGGTGAACGGGAAGGAGCCGGGAACGTTCTCGGCCATCAGCCAGCGCAGGATCTCGCCGTGGTCTTCGAACTTCGGCAGCTGCACCTTGCGGATGGTCGTGCCCGACAGCGTCTTTTGCACCAGGCGGGTTCGGATTTCCTTGTCGCGGATCTTCACCACGTAATCGTCGCCCGCGTACGCCGCCTTCATGTCGGGCCACATCGCGAGCAGTTTCTTCGCACTCGCATCCATCGCGTTGTCGCGCTCGCTGATCAGATCGTCGAGGTCGGCGCTCTTGCCGCACGCCTGCGCCATGCGCCTGGCTTCCTGCAGGTGCTGGCGCTCGCGCGCGAGCGTCACCTGTTTCGCGGTGTTCCTGTGGTAGCCCCGCACGGTATCGGCGATCTCGGCCAGATAGCGGGTGCGCGCCGGCGGCACGATCGCATTCTTGCCGGAGGAGCAGCGCACGTTCACCGGCGCCAGCTTGCCCGGTTTCGCCTTCAGGCCGATTTCCACCAGGCGCGGCAGGATGCCCTGGTAAAGCGCGGTCACGCCGTCGTCGTTGAAGCGCGAGGCCTGGGTGCCGTAGACCGGCATTTCCTCCGGCTTCTTCGAGAACAGCTCGCGGTTGCGCTGGTACTGCTTGGCGACGTCGCGCAGCGCATCCTGCGCGCCCTTGCGGTCGAACTTGTTGATCGCGACGACATCGGCGAAGTCGAGCATGTCGATCTTTTCCAGTTGCGACGCGGCGCCGAATTCCGGCGTCATCACGTACATCGACAGGTCGACGTGCGGCACGATGGCGGCGTCGCCCTGGCCGATGCCGGAGGTCTCGACGATCACCAGGTCGAAGCCGGCCACCTTGCAGGCGGCGATCACGTCAGGCAGCGCCTGCGAGATTTCCGAGCCGGCTTCGCGGGTGGCAAGCGAGCGCATGAACACGCGCGACTGGCCGTTCCACGGGCCGATCGCATTCATGCGGATGCGGTCTCCCAGCAGCGCGCCGCCGGACTTGCGGCGCGACGGATCGATCGAGACGACCGCGATGTTGAGGCTATCGTCCTGGTCGAGGCGGATGCGGCGGATCAGCTCGTCGGTCAGCGACGACTTGCCAGCGCCGCCGGTGCCGGTGATGCCGAACACCGGGGTCTTGATGGTGTCGGCCGCCTTGTGCAGTGCGCTCTTGAGGCCGGCGTCTACCTTGTCGTTTTCCAGCGCGGTGATCAGCTGCGCGAGCGGGCGCTGGCGCTCCACCATGTCGCCTTTGGTCAATGCATCGAGCGAGGCCGGCGCGTAGGACGACAGGTCGACGTCGCAGGCCTGGATCATGGACAGGATCATGCCGGTCAGCCCGAGACGCTGGCCGTCTTCCGGACTGAAGATGCGCGCCACGCCGTACGCATGCAAGTCGGCGATTTCGGACGGCACGATCACGCCGCCGCCGCCGCCGAACACCTTGATGTGTTCGCCGCCGCGCTGCTTGAGCAGGTCGATCATGTACTTGAAGTACTCGACGTGGCCGCCCTGGTAGCTGGAGACGGCGATGCCCTGCGCGTCTTCCTGCAGCGCCGCGGTCACGATTTCGTCGACCGAACGGTTGTGTCCGAGGTGGATGACTTCCGCGCCGTTGGCCATCAGGATGCGGCGCATGATGTTGATCGAGGCGTCGTGTCCATCGAACAGCGAGGCTGCGGTCACGAACCGGACCTTGTTGGCCGGCTTGTATTCGGTGAGCTTTTGGGCTACGGAGAGGTCGGTCATTGATTGTCTCTTTGTAAATTATTGGCCGCCTTTGCGGGCAGCCTGTGCCAGAATGACGTTTACGTTAACGTCAAATTTAGCATAACGTCAATCGGCTTGCCGTCGTTGGGATGACAGTGTTTCCCGGGGTAATGAAAAGGATAGAAGTTTTCGGCTGCCGGTGCCTCCCCGTCGGAGAGGGGAGGCCGGGATGATGGTGGTTGGCCGTGCAATCAGGCGATTGATCGGGCCTCGCCACCCTCATCCCAACCTTCCCCTTGGAGGAGGAAGGGGCCTTTTCTTTACAGGCGAAAAGTTGCGGTTTTATGCGGCATGCGGAATCCCGCGCAGCGATGCCTGGAATTTCTCCAGGAGAAGCTTCCGCTCCTCCCGGTACTGCGCAACCGCCTTCTCCTTCACATGCCCGAAGCCTCGAATCTTTTCCGGCAGCGCCGCGATTTCGGCCGCCAGCGCGAGGTTGTCCTTGTTCAAGCC
>NZ_DASPLS010000081.1:0-6963 GCF_035627455.1 Noviherbaspirillum sp. | reverse complement strand
GCAAGGCCTCGAAGAGCGCAAGCAGGTCCTCTACCTGCTCGGTCCCGTCGGCGGCGGCAAATCCTCCATCGCGGAAAAGCTCAAGTCGCTGATGGAACATGTTCCCTTCTATTGCATCAAGGGCTCGCCGGTGAACGAGTCGCCGCTCGGCCTGTTCAACGCCGAGGAAGACGGTGCGATCCTGGAAGAGGATTACGGCATCCCGCGCCGCTACCTGAAGACCATCCCCAGCCCATGGGCAGTCAAGCGCCTGCACGAGTTCAACGGCGACATCAACCAGTTCCGCGTAGTCAAGCGCTACCCCTCCGTGCTCAAGCAGATTGCGATCTCCAAGACCGAGCCGGGCGATGAAAACAACCAGGACATTTCTTCCCTGGTCGGCAAGGTCGACATCCGCAAGCTGGAAGACTACTCGCAGGACGATCCGGATGCCTACAGCTACTCCGGCGGCCTGTGCCTGTCGAACCAGGGCCTGATGGAATTCGTCGAAATGTTCAAGGCGCCGATCAAGGTGCTGCACCCGCTCTTGACCGCGACGCAGGAAGGCAACTACAAGGGCACCGAAGGTTTCGGCGCGATCCCGTTCGACGGCGTCGTGCTGGCGCACTCGAACGAATCCGAGTGGAAGGCATTCCGCAACAACAAGAACAACGAGGCATTCCTCGACCGCATCTACATCGTGAAGGTGCCGTACTGCCTGCGCGTGTCGGAAGAGATCAAGATCTACGACAAGCTGATCACCAGCTCCTCGCTCGGCAAGGCGCCCTGCGCGCCGGGCACGCTGAAGATGATGGCGCAGTTCGCGGTGCTGTCGCGCCTGAAGGAGCCGGAAAACTCCAGCATCTTCTCGAAGATGCAGGTGTATGACGGCGAGAACCTGAAGGACACCGATCCGAAGGCGAAGTCGCGCCAGGAATACGTCGACTACGCCGGCGTGGACGAAGGCATGAACGGCCTGTCGACCCGTTTCGCGTACAAGATCCTGTCCCGCGTGTTCAACTTCGACAATACCGAGGTCGCCGCCAACCCGGTGCATCTGCTGTATGTGCTGGAACAGCAGGTCGAGCGCGAACAGTTCCCGCCCGAGACCGAGCAGAAGTACATGTCCTACATCAAGGAGTACCTGGCGCAGCGCTATGTGGAGTTCATCGGCAAGGAGATCCAGACGGCGTACCTCGAGAGCTACTCCGAGTACGGCCAGAACATTTTCGACCGTTACGTGACCTTCGCCGACTTCTGGATCCAGGACCAGGAATTCCGCGATCCGGACACCGGCGAAAGCTTCGACCGCGAGTCGTTGAACAGCGAGCTCGAAAAGATCGAGAAGCCGGCCGGGATTTCCAACCCGAAGGATTTCCGCAACGAGATCGTCAACTTCGTGCTGCGCGCGCGCGCGCAGAACAACGGCAAGAACCCGGCCTGGACCAGCTACGAGAAGCTGCGCACGGTGATCGAGAAGAAGATGTTCTCGAATACCGAAGAGCTGCTGCCGGTGATTTCCTTCAATGCGAAGGCCAGCGCCGACGACGCGAACAAGCACCAGGAATTCGTGTCGCGCATGGTGGCGAAGGGATACACCGCCAAGCAGGTGCGCCTGCTGTGCGAATGGTACCTGCGGGTTCGCAAGTCGTCGTGATGTAGAAGTACCCTGCGCTTCACGGAAGGTCGGGATGGGGGCGCCCGGCGAGGGGCGGTGCGGCCGCGCTGCGGATTGCGATTGCCAACCTCCCTACCCCCACCCCAACCCGTCCACCTCCCCGCTTGCAAGCGGGTCGGATGAAGGCGGCGCAAAGCATGCTTTGCGAAACCCCGCCTTCATCCCCCTGCTAGGGGGAGGGAGCCGGCCGGCTGCCGCAGGACAGTCCCTCTCTCCGAACCTGAGAGGGAGACAACAACGCCCATACAGTTTCAGGAGGCACTTTGGCTCACCTCATCGACCGGCGCCTGCAGGGAAAGAACAAGTCCGCTGTGAACCGCGAACGCTTTCTCAGGCGTTACAAGGGGCAGATCAAGGACGCCGTGACACGCGCCATCAAGGGCCGCTCGATCAAGGATGTCGAGAAAGGCGAAAAAGTAACCATCCCCGTCAAGGACATCAACGAGCCCACGTTCGGCCATACGCATGGCGGCGTCTGGGAAGTGGTCCGGCCGGGCAACGAACAGTACCAGAAAGGCGACCAGATCCAACGGCCCAAGGGCGGCAACGGCGCCGGCAAGGGCAAGGCGGGCAACAGCGAAGAAGTAACCGAGGACGATTTCACCTTCGAGCTCACGCGCGAAGAGTTCATGAACTACTTCTTCGAGGACCTGGAGCTGCCGAACCTGGTCAAGACCCAGCTCACCTCGATCACCGAGTTCAAGAACCAGCGCGCCGGCTACACCATCTCCGGCACGCCGACCAACATCCACGTGCTGCGCTCGATGCGCGGCGCGATCGGCCGCCGCATCGCGGTCGGCGCGAAGTCGCGCAAGCGGCTGCGCGAGGCCGAGCAGGAGATGAACGAGCTGCTCAAGACCACGTTCGAGGACGATCATCGCATCCTGGCGCTGCGCAAGGAGATCCACCACCTGCGCGCCAAGCTGGACGGCATCGCCTTCCTCGATCCGATCGACCTGCGCTACAGCAACCGCATCAAGGTGCCCAAGCCGTCCAGCCAGGCGGTGATGTTCTGCGTGATGGACGTGTCGGGGTCGATGGACCAGGCGAAGAAGGATGCCGCCAAGCGCTTCTTCATCCTGCTCTACCTGTTCCTCGAGCGCGCCTACGAAAAGATCGAGGTGGTGTTCATCCGCCACCACACGCAGGCGACCGAAGTGACGGAAGACGAGTTCTTCAATTCGCGCGAGTCGGGCGGCACCGTGGTGTCGTCGGCGCTGCACCTGCTCAACAAGGTGATCAACGAGCGCTATGCGACCAGCGACTGGAACATCTATGTCGCGCAGGCCTCGGACGGCGACAACTGGGACAACGACTCGGTGACCTGCCGCGAGCTGCTGGTGCAGAAGATCATGCCGATGGTGCAGTACTACGCGTATGTCGAGATCACCGACGGCGAACCGCAGAACCTGTGGCACGAGTATGCGCAGATCCCGGATCACCATCCGCACTTCGCGATGCAGAAGATCGAGTCGCCGGCGGATATCTATCCGGTATTCCGTGAACTGTTCAAGAAGCAACCGAAATGATCAAAGTCCTCAACAAAGCGCCAGCGAAGAAGACCGGCCGGAAGAAGGCGAGCAAGCCGGTCCGACTGCCCGAGCAGTCGGAATGGACCTTCGACCTGATCGAGCAGGCGCACGGTGAAATCCGCCGCGTCGCCGAAGGCTTCGGCCTCGACACCTATCCGAATCAGCTGGAGATCATCAGCGCCGAGCAGATGATGGATGCCTACGCGTCGGTCGGCATGCCGGTGTCGTATGCGCACTGGTCCTTCGGCAAGCACTTCCTGTCCACGGAAAAGAGCTACCGCCGCGGCCATATGGGGCTGGCGTATGAGATCGTCATCAACTCCAACCCCTGCATCGCGTACCTGATGGAAGAGAACAGCCTGACGATGCAGGCGCTGGTGATCGCGCACGCGTCCTACGGGCACAACTCCTTCTTCAAGGGCAATTACCTGTTCCGCACCTGGACCGATGCGGAAGCGATCATCGACTACATGGTGTTCGCGAAAAACTACATCGCCGAATGCGAGCAGCGCTACGGCATCGAGGCGGTGGAACTGCTGCTCGATTCCTGCCACGCGCTGCAGAACTACGGCGTGGACCGCTACAAGCGCCCGGCCAAGCTGTCGCTGTCGAAGGAGCGCGAGCGCCAGGAAGAGCGCGAGCGCTACCTGCAGTCTCAGGTGAACGACCTGTGGCGCACGCTGCCCAGGAAAGCCGAGGTCGTGGCAGAGCAGGCGCCGAGCCGCTTCCCGGCCGAGCCGCAGGAAAACCTGCTGTACTTCATCGAGAAATATGCACCGCTGCTGCAGCCCTGGGAGCGCGAGATCGTGCGCATCGTGCGCAAGATTTCGCAGTACTTCTATCCGCAGCGCCAGACCCAGGTGATGAACGAGGGCTGGGCGACGTTCTGGCACTACACGATTCTCAACCAGCTGTACGACGAAGGCGTGGTCGGCGACGGCTTCATGATGGAATTCCTGCAGAGCCACACCAACGTGGTGTACCAGCCGCCGGTCACCAGCAAGTACTTCAACGGCATCAACCCATATGCGCTCGGTTTCGCGATGATGCGCGACATCCGCCGCATCTGCGAAAACCCGACGGAGGAAGACCGGCAGTGGTTCCCGGACATCGCCGGCAGCGACTGGAAGAAGACGCTCGACTTCGCGATGCGCAACTTCAAGGATGAAAGCTTCATCTCGCAATACCTGTCGCCCAAGCTGATCCGCGACTTCCACTTCTTCGCGGTGCTGGACGACGACAGGAAGGACAAGCTGCAGATCTCGGCGATCCACGACGACGCCGGCTACCGCTACCTGCGCGAACAGCTTGCCGGGCAGTACAACATGCACAACCGCGAGCCGAACATCCAGGTATGGTCGGTCGACACCCACGGCCACCGCGCGCTGACCCTGCGCCACAACCAGTACCTGCGCCGGCCGCTGAACAACCAGACCGACGAAGTGCTGAAGCATGTCGCGCGGCTGTGGGGCTTCGATGTGATTCTGGAAACGGTCGATCCGGAAGGGCGGGTGTTGAACAGCATCGAATGCAAATGCGAAAAGAGGCAGCGCAACTGACTGACGCTGCAGGGGAAGGACCGGGAATGGATGCAAGGTTTGCGGGGGTGCCGCCGGAAAGGGGAGCGCCGCATGGCGTGCGGTGCCCTGCGCAAACCGGCTGAGCTGTCTTTTTTCGGATGGGCGCTTGCCGGAGCAATCCGGCAAGACTTTTGCCAAAGCGAAAGCTTTGGCATTTTTTTTCCCCCCGCCAATCCGATGACCTGTCCATCGCTGTAATTTTTTCCGCACTGCTGTAGCCTCTTCCACCCCTCTCCCGCACCCGCAGCCCGCCTTCACCCGCAACGTCACTGGCATGCTCATTGCCTTACGCAGTCCAGGCATCCACCCGTGCCAGCCCCTGGCGATTGCCATCATCTTCCCGAAGGAGACGCGAAATGCAAGAACGAAAGAATCTCAACCGCTTGCTCGGGGCCGCTCTGCTGGCGTGCCTGTTCGGCCTGCCTCCCGCGGCGCAGGCGCAGAGCGGCAGCACGTCGGCCACGCAAGGCGCCGGCGCCGGACAGAAGGCCGGCGGCAAGCTCAGCCGCGCGGATGAAAACCTGATGCGCGAGATGGCGCAGTCCAATCTCGCGGAAATCGAAACCGGCAAGATCGCGCTGAGCCAGTCGAAGAACGACCAGGTGCGCAACTTCGCGCAAAAGATGGTCGACGACCATACCCAGGCGCAGAAGGAGCTGGAGCAGCTGGCGCAGGCCAAGGGCGTGACGCTGCCCACCGAGCCGGACCGCAAGCACAAGGCGGCGGCGAAGAAACTGTCTTCCTTGCAGGGCGACAACTTCGACAAGCGCTACCTGGCACAGGGCGGGCTCTCCGACCATCGCAATACCCATCGCCTGCTGGAGCGCATGCAGAGCCGCGCCACGGATCCGGACCTGAAGGCGCTGGCCGCGAAGATGACGCCGATTATCGAACAGCACCTGACGATGGCGGAGGATGTGACCGGATCGGCAGCCAGCCTGTCCGGATCGATGGGGCCGGCCGGCACGTCGAGCACTTCCAGCGGCGGCGGCTCCTCGGGCGGCGCCGGAAAGTCCGGCGTTTCCGGTACTTCGGGCTCCTCCAACAGCACCAGCCCGGGCAAGCAGTGACGCGGACCAGGCAGGAGCAGGCATGAACACCGACAACATCATTTCCATCCTTAACGACCTGATTGAAACCAGCAAGGACGGCGAAGAGGGCTTTTATGCCTGCGCCGCCGATGCCTCCGACCCGCAGCTCAGGACGTTTTTCTCGAATCGCGCGCAGGCCTGCGCGGTTGCCGTCCGCGAACTGCAGGAACTGGTGCGCAGGTACGGCGGCGACCCGGAAAACAGCAGCAGCCTGGGCGGCGCGGTGCATCGCCGCTGGCTCGACATCAAGGCGCTGGTGACCGGCAAGGACGACCGCGCGGTGCTGCAGGAGTGCGAGCGCGGCGAGGACATCGCGGTCGCGAGCTACCGCAATGCGCTCGGCCGCAGCCTGCCTCTCGATGTGCGCGAGGTGGTCGAGAAGCAATTCGAGGGCGTGCAGCGCAATCATGACGCGGTGAAAAGCTTGCGCGACCAGTACCGGGCATAGGGGACCGAGGATGTCCGTGCGGTAAAATAGCGGCCTGCCTAAAGGTTTCATGCATGCTGCGACTTACCAACGTCATCCTCCCGCTCGACCATCCCCCCTCCGACCTGCCGGCCGCGATTCTTGCCCGCCTGAAGATCGGCGCCGGCGACCTGCTGGGTTTCACCATTTTCCGCCGCGGCTATGACGCGCGCCGGCGCAGCCAGATCACGCTCGTCTATACGCTCGACGTCGAGGTCGCGAACGAGGCCAAGGTGCTGGCGCGCCTGCAGGGCGAAGCGCAGGTCGGCATTGCGCCCGACACCCGCTACAAATATGTGGCGCAGGCGCCGGCGGAACTGAAATCCCGGCCTGTCGTGATCGGTTTCGGCCCCTGCGGCATTTTCGCCGCGCTGATCCTGGCGCAGATGGGCTTTCGGCCGATCATCCTGGAACGCGGCAAGGTGGTGCGCGAACGCACCAAGGACACCTGGGGCTTGTGGCGCAAGCGCGAGCTGAATCCGGAATCGAACGTGCAGTTCGGCGAAGGCGGCGCCGGTACCTTTTCCGATGGCAAGCTGCACAGCGGCATCAAGGACCCGAAGCATTACGGCCGCAAGGTACTCACCGAATTCGTGAAGGCGCATGCGCCGGAAGAAATCCTGTATGTCAGCAAGCC
>NZ_DASPLS010000080.1:0-57235 GCF_035627455.1 Noviherbaspirillum sp. | reverse complement strand
GAGTTGGTACCACCCCTTCCCATCCCGAACAGGACCGTGAAACGACTCTGCGCCGATGATAGTGCGTCAACACGTGTGAAAGTAGGTTATCGTCAGGCTTGTTATACGAAAAAGCCCTGGTTCTTTGAACCAGGGCTTTTTTTTGCGCGGGTGGAAACCAAGCTCTCAAAACGGGTAGCTGACGCGTACGATGGCGAAATTCACGCCGTTATTTGGCTTTTTTATCCCGCCGTTCGAGAAATGCTGGATTTTAAGAGCGAGATCCAGGCCGTCGGCGAACACGTAGCCAACGCCGATGTGATCCCCAAATTGGAACCGTGTTGAAAGGCGTTTACCGTTGTTGTCGTAAAGCGCTGAAAGAATATGCGCACCGATTCCCGCTTCCGCATACAGACCTCTCAGAGAATCGTTCTGCAGACGAAATACGGGGGTAATTCCGAGGGTGTTAATGTGCTGGGTTTGCCCCGGGACGTTTTGAAAACGTGTTCCTCGCCAATGTGCAATGCTCAGATCCCAGTATCCTCCAATATGGGTGCCGTTCGAACGCCACCACTGACTAGTCCATCCCCATTGCGCTCCGAGTCGAACCATCTTTGTACGTGTGCCAGTTCCCACTTCAGCTGATACCGAATCCGCGCCAAAGCAACTTCCGCTGAATGCGAGCAAACCTATCCAACCATAGAGCGAACACCGCAGTACTCTTCTTTTCATAATTCCCACTCCATTTCCGAAGCGAATTGACTTTATTGTACGCAGGAGTCGGCAATCACACCTTGTCGTTCCGTAAGACTTGCATGCCAGATTGATTCCACCTCCTCGTTTTTCCATTAGGGAATGTATGGCGGTTCTGGGCGGCCCGGCACATCGACGCGCATGCATAGCACGCATCCGGAAAGGGGGTATTCCTGTAACTCCGCAACTGATCGCTTGTTACTTACGGTTGTAATGAACAATGTGCGGAAATCGGGGCCGCCAAAGGCAACCATGGTCGGGCAACGCGCCGGCAACTGGATCTCCCGGAGAATCTCGCCTTCCGGTGAAATTCTAAGGATTCGCCCGCCTTCATACATGGCACACCAGTACGCGTTTTCGCTATCAACCGCGGCTCCATCCGGCCGGCCGCCGTAGCTGTCATTCCTGTCCGCTGAAAACTGCATGAAGTCGCGCGTACCGGATAATGTGCCTGCTCGAAGATCGAAGTCGTACGCGCGGATCCGGTGAGCCGTTGTGTCAGCGTGATACATGGTGCGATAGTTCATGCTGAAGGCCAGACCGTTTGACACGGTTACTGGCTTGCCCGCGGGGCGAACCAGTCCCCGTTCAACGCAATAAAGCGAACCCAGAGGCTGGTCACGCGGATCGTATAAAGTGCCGACCCATAGCCGCCCGAGAGCATCGCAGCGACCATCATTGAACCGTGTGTGCTCCGGAGGATAAGGGGGCGGCGCCACCGGTTCCAGCATGCCGCTCCTCGTATCCAGCAGTACCAGTCCGGTACGTAGGGCGACGAGCAGTTTACCGCCGGCGCACCAGGCAATGCAGCCAGGCTCGGCGGGCATGGGCCAGACAGTCCGTTTTTCGTTCTCTGGCCGGTAACGGAGCACTGCCTGCCCGGCAATGTCGATCCAGTACAGTGCTTCCTCTTCCGGATGCCAAAGCGGTGTTTCGCCCAGAAGCATCGCTTGATCGAATAGCACTCGAATATCGCGGTCCGGCATGGACGTTGTTTTTTTGAGATGATGCGTCATTATGCAATGGATCCCTATTTCTGGAGGATAAGGTCTTGAATGCTTCCGCCCCCCTTCCGACAATCGCGTTTCTCGGCATCGGCTTGATGGGGAAACCAATGGCAACGCGGCTGTTGCTTGCTGGCTATCCACTTATCGCATGGAACAGAACCCGCTCAAAAGCAGCGGCACTCTCCTCGCTCGGCGCCCGCGTCGCAAACCATCCGTCCGATGCCGTCAGCGGCGCTTCCATCGTAATTACGATGCTTGAAGCGGGGCCAGCAGTTGCGGAAGTGCTCGAAGCTGCCCGAGACGGCATTAAAGCGGGGACATTGGTAATTGACATGAGTTCAACAAAGCAGTCTGAAGCAGAGGGGTTTCGTGCCCTGCTTGCCGCGCAGGGCATCGCTTTTATAGACGCGCCAGTTTCCGGCGGCGTGCTTGGCGCTGAAGCCGGGACTCTGGCAATCATGGCCGGAGGCGCCGCAACAGATTTTGCATATGCGGAACCTGTGCTGACCAAAATGGGGCGTCCTACCCTCGTTGGTCCTGCTGGCTGCGGCCAGTTGGCCAAGTTATGCAACCAGTTGATAGTTGGGGCCACCTTGTCCATCGTTGCAGAAGCGCTACTTCTTGCCGAAGCCGGCGGAGCCGATCCGGCCGCTGTCAGAGCGGCAATCCGCGGGGGCTTCGCCGAGAGCCGGATTCTTGATGTACATGGGCAACGCATGCTGGAACGCAACTTCATGCCCGGTGGCCAGGTGAAGAGCCAGGCAAAGGACCTGGAAAACGTCCTCGCCGCCGCGACCGCAGCCGGCATTACTCTCCCGGTTACCGAACTGGTGGCGCAAAACTATCGCAGCATCCTCGATACATTCCCGCTCGCGGATCAATCGGCCGCGCTGTTGGCGCTTGAGCGCCTGAATCCCGGCAAGCGGGTCGGCGCAGCCCCGGACAAACTTCCCTAGTGTGAACGGATAGGTTTTAGGGTAACGCACCCGACCAACGCGTGCGCCCCCTCTGCATGACCACGGCTTGGGGCAGCATCAACACGCAAGGATGCGTCAGGACATTCTTCCACGATTCGCTTTCTATAAACTATGACCATCAAGCTTCAGGAGCGCACTGACTGGCGCGCTGTCTGGCGGCTGATCAAGCCATATTGGAGTTCCGAGGAGAAATGGCGGGCGAGAGGTTTGCTCGCCGCCGTCGTCGCGCTTGCGCTGGGAATGGTGTATCTCGACGTGCTCTTTAACGAATGGAACAGGGATTTCTACAACGCGCTCGACAACAAGGATTATCCTGCCTTCCGCGCGCAACTGTGGCGTTTTTCCTATCTGGCTTTCATATACATCGCGGTTGCGATCTATCGCGTCTACCTCACGCAGGCGCTCGAGATGCGCTGGCGTGCCTGGATGACCCGGCAATACCTCGGTGAATGGCTGACCAACCAGGCGTATTACCGCATCGAGCAGACGCGTTCCGCAGACAATCCGGACCAGCGCATCGCAGAGGACCTGAACTATCTCACCAGCGGCACGCTCACGCTGTCTCTGGGACTGCTGTCGGCAGTCGTTACGCTGGTGTCTTTTGTCGGCATTCTGTGGTCGGTGAGCGGCCCCATGGCGCTTATGCTCGGCGGCCGGGAGCTGACGATTCCGGGCTACATGGTCTGGTTCGCAATTGCCTATGCGGTCATCGGCTCGTCCGTGGTATGGATAATCGGCCGGCCATTGGTGACGCAAAACTTCTATCAACAACGCTATGAAGCCGATTTCCGCTTCGGCCTGGTGCGCATTCGCGAATATGCGGAAGCGATTGCGCTGTACCGCGGGGAGTCACAGGAGCAGGCACAGCTTGCCGGTCGCTTCGAATGGATATGGCGAAACTGGTGGGCGATCATGCGAACGACGAAGCGTTTGAACCTCGCTTCGAATTTCTATGCGCAGTTCGCAGTCATTTTCCCATTCCTGGTCGGCGCACCGCGCTATTTCGCAGGTGCGATCAAGCTCGGGGAACTCATGCAGATCAGTTCTGCGTTCGGGCACGTGCAGGACGCCTTGTCCTGGTTCATCAATGCTTTTACCTCACTTGCAAGCTGGAAAGCCAGCGTCAATCGCCTGGCCGGTTTTCATGAAGCGGTAACGGCCGCGCGTACCCAGGTCTCGGGTATCACAGTTTCACGTAACAACGTCGGGGCGATCCTGCTGGATGATGTCAGCCTTGCGCTCCCTTCCGGAACCAGGCTGACGCAGGCAATCTCGTCCGAGATTCATCCCGGCCAGCGCATCCTTGTGACGGGGCCGTCAGGTTGCGGGAAGTCGACGCTGTTTCGCGCATTGGCGGGCATCTGGCCCTATGGCGAAGGCACGGTCGAACTGCCGAATCAGGCAACACTGCTGTTCCTGCCTCAAAGGAGCTATCTCCCGATCGGTACGCTGCGGGCCGCGATCGCGTATCCCTTTGCCGAAAAGGCCTACAAGGATCGCGCGATCTGTCATTACCTGGAAGGGTGCATGCTGCCGCATCTGGTCGACAAACTCGATGAGTCGGATAACTGGAACCAGCGTTTGTCCCCCGGAGAGCAGCAGCGGCTTGCATTCGTCCGTGCATTGCTGGCCCGGCCCCAGGTATTGTTCCTGGACGAGGCAACCAGCGCGCTGGACCCCGCTGCGGAAGCGGCGCTGTATGAACTCCTGCTGCGGGAGTTGCCCGCGGCGTCGTTGATCAGCATCGCGCACCGGGAGGGTGTCGCGAAATATCATCAGATTCGTTGGCAATTTGTTCACGGATATCAAGAGCAGGACGGGTTAGTGCGCGCTACGGAGCAGCCGCGCTATACAATTCGCCCATCACTGATTTCTTGATCCTGAGCAGCTGTGCCGGCAGGCAGGAGCGCCGCGCGGCGTGCACGACCTGCATCACGTACGCCTCCATTGACCGTGACGACATACATGATCCGCTTCGCCGTTTCGTTTGCTTTGCTGCTCACCCTGGCGGGATGCGCCACACAACAAGATCCGCAGCCACAGAAGCCGAGCGCCTCGGCTTCGTCCTTGAATACGCGGCTTTCCGTTTTTTCCAGGTATCCAGCCGGTGGTTTGCCGGACGGCTGGGAGCCGATGATACTGCTTCGAAACAAGCAGCGTACAGAGTACCAGTTGGTGAGAGACGCGGACACTACCGTGCTGCACGCACGCGCAGAGAGCGCATCTTCCGGCCTGATGCTCAAGGTCGACGTGCAGCCGCAGCAACAGCCTTGGCTACGCTGGAGCTGGAAGATCAACAGCCTAGTCAAGTCTGCAGACAACACCAAGCGAGCCACCGAGGACTCTCCGGTACGCATCATCCTCGGCTTTGACGGCGACAAGGACACGATGCCTTTCGCAGACCAGATCCTGTTCGAAACCGCCAGGGTGATGACCGGTTACGACTTCCCCTATGCGACACTAATGTACATTTGGGAAAATAACGCGCCGGTGGGGACCGTGATTCCCAGCACCTATACCAGTCGCATCAAGATGATGGTCGCCGAAAGCGGCTCCGAGGCGCTTGGCGACTGGCGCGATTTCACGCGGAATATCGCAGAGGATTATGAAAAGGCGTTCGGCGAGAAGCCGGGGCGGCTGATCGGCATCGGCGTCCTTACGGATACGGATAATACTGGAGAGACTGCCGAAGCATGGTACGGCGACATCCAGTTGCTGCAAGAGCGCTTTGCGCATGAGGGTGATGCAGCACAGCCTTTATCACTCAGTCAGGGCAAGTAGCGCAAAACTTGCCAACCAATGCGTGCCCGCATAATGGCCTCGCACGGCATGGACTAGCGAGGCGTCGAGGTGCGACTCGACTGCTACCTTGACGCGGGTACGAAGCGGCTCGGACAGCTGCGGCAACAGCTTCTTCCAGCACCAGGCGCGGGCCAGGTTAACGCCATCCAGGTGCGCCAGCTTCGGATCACTGCGATCCGTCACCTTCAGCGGCGACAGCCAGGTCTGCAAATCCTGTGGTGACGGACAGAACAGCTCCCACCAATCCGCATAACTACAGGCATCGACAAGGCGTAGCATCAGCGCGGCTTCGATCAATCCTGCAGAAAGAAAGTCATCGCCGCCGGGCTCATAGGAGGCCGGATAGCGCCGGTCGTGCCCGAACCAGGTATTGGCCTTGGTCGCGATCAGTTTGCGCAGCGCGAGATGCTGGATACGTTCGGCATAATCCAAGGCAAGCATCAAGCCGAATGCGCTGTTGGCGTGCGTACCGGAGCGCACGGGATATTGTGCGATCGGAAGGTAGTCCTGGTAATAACGCACAATCAGCTCCGCGAACGGCTGCAATGCATCCCGCCAGGAGGAAGCTTCGGGATCGGATTTCGCGAGGGCGATCAGTTCTGCCTGCAGCTTCAGCAGCCACGACCAGCCGTAGGTGCGTTCGAACGACCTGCGCGATGGATGCTGCAGATAGGCGATTTCAAGTGCGACGTTGTCCGGCGTGAACGCGGAATCGAACAATGCGACGATCTGTCCGCTCTCGGACATCCTGCCGTTGCAACGCAGTAGCCGCGCAAGCGACCAGTGCATGTGGACACTCGAATGCCAGTCGTAGCTGCCGTAGAAGATGGGATGCAGCGCGCGCGGGCTGCGCAGGTCCTTCGGATCGTTGAGGACATGTTCCGGTTTGTTTGGATACTCCTGCCGGACATTGCGCAGCGCTACCCTCGCCAACCGGTGCGCCAGATCCTCCGGCAACCTGGGGCCGGCGGAGTCGCTCACGGCGCCCTCACTCCTTGCGCAGCCAGGACTCCGCCAACCGCACCCAGAAGGTCGCGCCGATAGGCAGCAGGTCGTCATTGAAGTCGTAGCTGGGATTGTGCAGGTTGCAGGGGCCGAGGCCATGTCCGTGGTCACGATGCGCGCCTTCACCGTTGCCGATGAAGACATAACAGCCGGGTTTTTCCTGCAGCATGAAGGCGAAGTCCTCTGCCCCCATCGTCGGTTCCACCTGTGCGTCGACGCAGTTATCGCCAACGATGGATTTCATCACCTCCACCGCGAAGGCGGTTTCCCTTGCATGGTTGATCAGGGGCGGGTAGTTGCGCTTGAAGCGGAAGTCCAGCTGCGCGTCGAATGCGCTCGCCGTATGCTCGGCGATTGTTCGCATACGTTGTTCGATCAGGTCGAGCACGCCATTGGTGAAGGTCCGAACGGTGCCGACCAGGGTTGCTTCATCCGGGATGATGTTGGTTGCGCTGCCAGCATGGATTTGGGTAATCGACAGGACGCCGGCGTCGAGCGGGTTCTTGTTGCGGCTGATGATGGTTTGCCAGCTTTGCGCAATCTGGATCGCGACCATGATCGGATCAATACCCTTGTGCGGCTGCGCGGCATGCGCGCCCTTGCCCCGGATAACGACCTCGAATTCGTTGGAAGAAGCCATCATCGGGCCTGCCGTGACGCCGAAAGTGCCAACCGCGACGCCGGGCCAGTTGTGCATGCCGAAGACTGCATCCATCGGACACTCTACGAACAAGCCGTCTTCCATCATGCGGCGTGCGCCACCGCCGCCTTCTTCGGCCGGCTGGAAGATCAGGTAGACGGTACCGTCGAAATTGCGGTGCTGAGAAAGATGGCGCGCCGCGCCGAGCAGCATGGCAACGTGGCCGTCGTGTCCGCAGGCGTGCATTTTTCCGGGGTTGCGCGACGCGTGCGGGAAAGTATTGATTTCCTGCACGGGAAGGGCGTCCATGTCGGCGCGCAGGCCGATCGCACGCTTGCTCGTGCCGTTGCGGATAATGCCAACCACACCCGTGCCTCCCATGCCGCGAAGCATCGGAATGCCCCATTCGGTCAATTTTCTGGCAATGACGTCGGCGGTACGATGCTCTTCGAAGCAGAGTTCAGGGAATGCATGGATATCCCGCCGGATCTGCCGCAGTTCGGCCTGAAATTCGAGAATCGGGTCAATCAACTTCATATAGGTCTCCAAATGCATGCACGGTATGGCAATTGCCCGCCTGCATGCATGCCGCCTGCGATATAGGTATATTACGCTTAGGTCGGGAGGGTATATTTTAACTATAGCAAACGCGCCTGCGCGTTCTTCCTTCCCATGATTAAATTGCCGCCCGCCTTGCAATGCCGTAGAGGCACGCTTGGCGGGTCGTGGAATCCGTTATGACTGCCACTATTGTCCGTGCCACCTGTCCCCATGATTGTCCCGATACCTGCGCGTTATTGGTCACGGTGCAAGACGGTGTCGCCACCGCCGTGCGTGGTGACCCTGAACACCCGACCACGGCCGGCGTGTTATGCACGAAGGTGTCGCGCTACGTCGAGCGCACCTACCACAAGGATCGCCTGCTTTACCCGATGAAGCGTACCGGCCGGAAGGGCGAAGGGCGCTTCGAGCGGATCGGCTGGGATGAGGCGCTGGATACGATCGCGGGACGCTTGAAGGAAATCGCCGCACGCGATCCGCAAGCGATCGTTCCCTACAGCTACGCCGGCACAATGGGGCTGGTGCAGGGGGAGTCGATGGCGGCGCGATTCTTCCACAAGCTTGGCGCCTCGCTCCTCGATCGCACGATTTGCGCATCTGCCGGCGGCGAAGGATACAAATACACGATCGGCGCCCGTATCGGCACCGATCTGGAGCAGTTCGACAATGCGAGGCTGATCCTGATCTGGGGCGGCAATCCGATCGCGTCGAACCTGCATTTCTGGATGCGCGCGCAGGAAGCGAAGCGGCGCGGTGCAAAATTGATCGCCATCGATCCGTACCGATCCCTTACCGCCGAAAAATGCCATCAGCATATCGCCCCGATGCCGGGCACCGATGCTGCGCTCGCGCTGGGCATGATGCACGTGCTGATCGCCGAGAATCTTGTCGACGAGGATTACGTCACGCGGCACACTCTGGGTTTTGAGCAGCTCAAGGCGCGTGTGGCGGAGTGGACGCCGGAGCGGACTGCGCGGACTTGCGGCATTCCTGCCGAAGACGTCGTGCAGCTCGCGCGCGAGTACGGCGGCACGGCGAAACGCGGCGAACCGGTGGCGATCCGGCTGAACTATGGCGTGCAGCGCGTGCACGGTGGCGGCATGGCGGTACGCAATATCGCCTGCCTGCCTGCCCTGGTCGGCGCGTGGCGGCATGCGGCCGGAGGCATTCAGCTTTCCACCTCCGACGCCTTTCCGAAAAACCCGACCGCACTGCAACGGCCGGACCTCCTTTCCCGGCAGGTGCGCAGCATCAACATGAGCACCATCGGCAACGACCTGCTACGCGAAACGTCGGCGGAGTTCGGGCCGAAGATCGAAGCGCTTATCGTCTACAACTCGAACCCGGTAGCGGTCGCCCCCGAGTCACAGAAGGTCGCCCGGGGATTCGCACGGGAAGACCTGTTTACCGTAGTGCTCGAGCACTTCCAGACGGACACCGCCGATCATGCGGACATACTCCTGCCCGCGACCACCCAACTGGAACATGTCGATATCCATTCGACCTACGGCCATACTTACATGATGGCCAACAACGCGGCGGTTGCGCCGCTAGGCGAGGCAAAGCCGAATACTGAAATCTTCCGCCTGCTCGCCGCGCGCCTGGGCTTCGATGATCCGTGCTTCCGGGAGAGCGATGAGGAAATCGCGGCGCAGGCATTCAATCGAAGCGATGCGCGCGCAATTCATTTCGACTGGGACGCGCTACGGCAAAAGGGCTGGCAAAAGCTGGTATTGCCGGAAGCCCCGTTTGCCGAGGGCGGTTTTCCTACCCCGTCCGGCAAATGCGAGTTCTACTCGCAGCGCATGCGGGATGCCGGCCTTGACCCTTTGCCTACGTATATTCCTCCGCACGAGTCCGTTGCAAGCAGCCCGGCATTGGGTAAAAAATATCCCCTCGCAATGATTTCTCCACCGGCAAGGAACTTTCTCAACAGCACCTTCGTCAATGTGCAGAGTCTGCGCGACACGGAAGGCGAACCGCATCTCGACATGCATCCCGAGGATGCGGCAGCGCGCGGTATTGAGGACGGCAACCAGGTACGCATCTTCAATGACCGCGGGTCATTCGTCGCCAAGGCGCGCGTTACCGACAAGGCGCGGCGGGGGCTGGTGGTGGGATTGTCAATCTGGTGGAAGAAGTTTTCTGCCGATGGCAAGAACGCCAACGAAGTCACCAGCCAGCAGCTGACCGACATGGGCAAGGCGCCAACGTTTTACGACGTGCTGGTGCAGGTGGAGAAGGCGTAGGAAGCATGAAAATGAAGTGGCGGGCTTTAATCTTTTGCGGTGCTGCTGCACTGACGGCCGGTTGTGCACAGCTGGGGTATTTTGTGCAGGCGGCGCACGGCCAGCTCTCCTTGCTGTCGGAGGCTCGGCCGATCGACGACTGGATCGCCAGCCCCGATACCGAGGACAAGCTGCGTGGCAAATTGTCGCGGGTCAAGCAGATACGTGCGTTCGCCGCGCGCGAACTCGACCTTCCCGACAACGATACTTTTACCACCTATGCCGACGTCAAGCGGCCCTTCGTAATGTGGAACATCGTTGCCACACCGGAGCTGTCGTTGAAGCCACTGCAATGGTGCTTTCCCGTCGCCGGATGCGTGAACTACCGCGGCTACTACAGCAAGGACGATGCGCAGGCATACGCAGCGCAACTGCGCGCCGAACGCTACGATGTCGAAGTGTCGGGCGTGCCGGCCTATTCCACCCTGGGCTGGTTCAAGGACCCGGTACTCTCGACATTCATCCAGTATCCGGACGGGGAACTTGCACGCCTGGTTTTTCATGAACTGGCGCATCAGGTGGTGTACGTTCCGGGCGATTCGCGTTTCAATGAATCTTTTGCCGTCGCGGTCGAAGAGGCAGGCGTCGAGCGCTGGATGGCAGTGTACGGAGATGAAAAGATGCGTAAGGCATATGCGGCATATGAAAGCCGCAAGCGCGATTTCCTCGCCCTGCTGATGAAGCACCGCAAGCAGCTGGAAGAAAATTTCCGGCGTGATGTCAGCGATGATGAGAAGCGCAGGGAAAAAGCCGTGATCTTCAAGTCGCTGAAGGACGAGTACCTGGTGCTGAAGGATTCGTGGGGCGGCTACAGCGGCTATGACCGCTGGTTCGCAGAGCCTCTGTCCAATGCCCACCTGTCTGCGGTTGCTACCTACCATGATTTCGTTCCCGGTTTCCGCGCAATGCTGGCGCAGGAGAAAAGCATGGGCAAGTTCTACGAGGCCGTGCGTCAGCTTGCCTCGCTCGACAAGGAAATGCGGCACAGGCAGCTGGCGGAGCTTGGACACTCCCCCTCGATGACAGCGGAAAATTTGCACGGTGCGACTCCGCGCTGATTCATCCAATCCGATTCCTGAATATGACAACGCGACCCAAGAGGTCGCGTTGTCGTTTATGGCGCCAGCGGGGGAGCGATTGATGCGGTGCAATAAAGGCCGCCTAGAAGAATTCTTCTTATTCCGCTTAAAGGGCTTGCAAGTGAGCGCGACGCCCGATAGCATTTATGCTGACAAAAAAGAACCGTCGTTCGATTATTTTCGGGCGGTCGTAACCATCACATCAAAAAGACAAGAGGCAGACAATGGAAAAAATGTGGCTGAAGTCCTATCCGAAGGGCGTGCCGTCGGAAATCGATTACACGCAGTACCGCTCGCTGGTGCACTTGCTCGAAGAGTCCTTCCGCAAGTACGCGTCCCGCAACGCCTATGTCTGCATGGACAAGTTCCTGACCTACGGCGAGGTCGACGAGTACTCCAAGCGTCTCGGCGCATGGCTGCAAGGGCGCGGCCTGAAGAAGGGCGCGCGCGTGGCAATCATGATGCCGAACGTGCTTCAGTATCCGGTTGCGATCGCAGGTGTGCTGCGCGCCGGTTATACCGTAGTCAACGTCAACCCCCTCTATACGCCGCGAGAACTCGAGCACCAGCTCAATGATTCCGGCGCCGAAGCCATCATCATCCTCGAAAACTTCGCGACCACGCTGGAGCAGGTGCTGGACAAGACCAAGGTCAAGCACGTGGTAGTGGCAAGCATGGGCGAGATGCTCGGCGGTGTGAAGGGCATGCTGGTCAACTTCGTCGTGCGTAACGTGAAGAAGATGGTGCCGGCGTTTTCCCTGCCAAATGCGACCCGCTTCAAGCAGGCCCTGGCCGAGGGCGCCCGCATGTCGCTCAAGCCGGTCGACCTCAAGCATGAAGACGTCGCCTTCCTGCAGTACACGGGCGGCACCACCGGCGTGTCCAAGGGCGCAACCCTTACCCACCGCAACATCATCGCCAACGTACTGCAGAACGACGCATGGGCGAGACCCGTGCTGGATCGGGAGCCGAAGATCGACCCGCTGACGATCGTCTGCGCGCTGCCGCTGTATCACATCTTTGCGCTGACCGCCTGCTGCCTGATGGGTACCCGCTGGGGCGCGATGAACATCCTGATCCCGAACCCCCGTGACATCCCCGGCTTCGTAAAGGAACTGGGCAAGTACAAGTTCAACCTGCTGCCCGCGGTGAATACGCTTTACAACGGCCTGCTCAACAACCCGGATTTCGCCAAGCTGGATTTCTCCGGCCTCAGGGTGTGCAACGGCGGCGGCATGGCGGTGCAGAAGGCGGTTGCCGACAAGTGGCTGAAGGTGACTGGTTGCCCGATCGTCGAAGGTTACGGCCTGTCCGAAACCTCGCCGTCGGCCACGATCAACCCGGCGGATGCCACCGAGTTCTCCGGCGCCATCGGCCTGCCTATCCCCTCGACCGAGATCGCAATTCTCGACGATGAGGGCAAGCCGGTGCCGCTTGGCCAGCCGGGCGAAATTGCCATCCGCGGCCCGCAGGTGATGGTCGGTTACTGGAATCGCCCGGACGAGACCGCCAAGGTCATGACGCCGGACGGTTTCTTCAAGTCCGGCGACGTCGGCATCATGGACGAGCGCGGCTTCGTGCGTATCGTCGACCGCAAGAAGGACATGATCCTGGTGTCCGGCTTCAACGTCTATCCGAACGAGATCGAGGGCGTGGTCGCGGCCCATCCGGGGGTGCTGGAGTGTGCCTGCATCGGCGTGCCGGATGCTAACTCGGGCGAGGCGGTCAAATTGTTCGTGGTGCGCAAGGATCCGTCGCTGACCGTGGAGCAGCTGATGAACTACTGCAAGGAGCAGTTCACCGGCTACAAGAAGCCGAAGTACATCGAGTTCCGCGACGAGCTGCCGAAGACCAATGTCGGCAAGATCCTGCGGCGCGAGCTGCGCGACGAAAAGAAGGCAGCCTGAGCCTCGCTTTCCCGGTACATCGAAAACCGCCTGCCTGCAGGCGGTTTTTTTTCGGTCGTCCCTCAGCCCACCTTCGCGACGCCCGGGTGGCCGTCCTCGACGAGGAAGGTGGCGATTGTCGACGCACCGGAGTCGCTGCGCCAGACATTGTCCAGCGCCCGGAAATGCGCCGTCGTTCGCGAGGGAGTGACTTCCATCATCACATATCCGCGGCGGTCGCTGCGGCCAAACCGGATGTGGGGGTTCTGTGCGACATACTGGTCGGTGCGCGCTTGTGGTCTTGAATTCGAGGTCACTGACGTGCCGCAGAATTCAGTTGCGATCACCGGATTGGCAGCAGATGTGTCGCGGAAAAAGTCCGGCTTCAGGTCGGCTGCATAAAAGGTATGTACGTCGCCGGAAATCACGACCGGATTGCTGACGCGGTACTTTGCCAGGCCATCGAGCAGGCGCTTCCGTGCCGCCGGGTAGCCGTCCCATCCGTCTGTCCAGAATCGGCCGCCATCCTCGCTGGATAGCGCCACCTGCGAGTGTTGCGCCATCAGGGTTTGCTGCGCGATGAAATTCCACTTCGCTTGTGTCGACGCGAAACCTTCCATCAGCCACGCCTCCTGCTCCGGCCCAAGCAGGGTTCGTGCAGGATCGGCCAGTTCCCGGCAGTCGGTCGTCACCGAGCCCGAGCCGCCACGTGCAGCGGGCTGACACGCCTGGTGGGAACGGTACTGGCGGTTGTCCAGCACATGAAACTGCGCGATTCTGCCCCAGTCGTAGCGGTCATAGATGCGCATGCTGGCAAAGCGCAATGGGGCGTCCGACAGCGCAGGTAGACGGACCGGCATGTGCTCGTAGAAGGCCTGATAAGCAGCCGCGCGCCGAGCAGGAAAACCAGGGTCGCGACGCTCGTCACGGTCACGGCCGTAATCATTGGCCACCTCATGGTCGTCCCAGGTAACGATCCACGGTGCAGCCTGATGCGAGGCCTGCAGGTGCGGATCGGACTTGTATTGTGCGTGGCGCGCGCGGTAGTCCTCGAGGCTAAAGCATTCATCGACGCGCCGGCGTGGCGTGACGGGATGGGCCAGGTCGTACGGTCCCCACTCGTAAATATAGTCTCCGAGAAAGGCGACCAGATCCGGTGCCTGGCGCGCGATGTGCAGGTGTGCAGCGTATTCACCGAATTCCCAATGCTGGCATGAGGCGAAGGCAAATCGCAGCGAGGCAGGCATTGCGTCCAAAGCAGGCGCGGTACGGGTTCGGCCGACAGGACTGACTGCATCGCCGAGGATGAACCGGTACCAGTACCAGCGGCCGGGCCGCAGTCCTGCGGCGTCGACGTGCACGCTGTGCGCCAGTTCGGGCAGGGCGGCGACTTTACCTTTGGAGACAACCCGGGAAAATGTCTCATCCTCCGCGAGCTCCCATTGAACGGCCAATGCTTGCGGGCCTGCGGATTGCGCGTCGAGGGGGTCGGGAAGGATGCGTGTCCACAGTACGACGCTTGTGGAGCGCGGCGAGCCGGAGGCTACCCCGAGGCGGAACGGATATCCGGACGTGCGGCTGGCGGTGCGTCCGGGAAAAGCGGACGACAGCGCGGCAAGCGCAAGCAAGCGCATGGAATGGCCAAGAAAAACTCTACGGTCAGGCAGCATCGGCATCGCGAAGGAGGGATGCAATCATGCCATGCA
This sequence comes from Noviherbaspirillum sp., assembly GCF_035627455.1. Lineage (GTDB taxonomy): Bacteria > Pseudomonadota > Gammaproteobacteria > Burkholderiales > Burkholderiaceae_D > Noviherbaspirillum. Next base: position 42,552 of record NZ_DASPLS010000080.1, on the reverse strand, counting down.
TGAACCGTTCCAGAGACACTGGGTCAAAGACGGGAAGCAAGTATTTCTCGCGAGTCACCCATCCAGACGGCTATTCCTGCAGCGGCGGAATCTGCCTCGGCTTGCGATTCTCATCGGTTGCGACATAGGTCAACGTGGCTTCCGTCACCTTCACGGTTTCGACCTGCAGACGGTTGCGTTCCGCGTACACTTCCACATTGACGGTGATCGAGGTATTGCCGACCCTGACGATCTCCGCATAGAAGGACAACAAATCGCCGACGAATACAGGTTGCTTGAACACGAAGGAGTTGACCGCAATCGTTGCCACGCGCCCGTTGGATCGCCGGACTGCAGGCAGTGCGCCGGCGATGTCGACCTGCGCCATGATCCATCCTCCGAACACGTCGCCGTGCACGTTGGCATCGGCCGGCATCGGCATCACCCGCAGTTGCGGAACTTTCCCTTCAGGCAGCATGGTCATTGTTTTTTTCCTCTCGCAGAAGCACGTATCAGCCTGGGCTACAATCGACAAGCAACAGCATAAACCATTCTCGAAAAATATTTTTCATGCGACGTCATCCTGTCTCCTCTCCGGAACCTCCCGCCAATCAGGGCACGCGCAACGACTGGGTCACGCTCAAGACGCTGCTCCCCTACCTCTGGGCGTACAAGTGGCGTGTACTGCTGGCACTTACTTTCCTGGTCGGAGCGAAGGTCGCGAACGTCGGTGTGCCGCTTGTGCTCAAGGAGCTCATTGACCGCATGACCGTCAGTCCAGGCAGTCCGCATGCATTGCTGGTTTTGCCGGTTGGCATTCTTGTGGCGTACGGCGTACTGCGTCTGTGCACCACCTTGTTCACCGAGTTGCGGGAATTCGTTTTCGCAAAGGTGACGCAAAGCGCGGTGCGCACGATTGCGCTGAAGGTCTTTCGCCACTTGCACGCATTGTCCCTGCGCTTCCATCTGAACCGACAGACGGGCGGGATGACGCGGGACATCGAACGCGGTACTCGCGGCATTTCCTCTCTCGTGTCGTACACGCTTTACAGCATCCTCCCAACGCTGGTGGAAATCACGCTGGTGATCGGTTATCTGGTGCTGAACTATGACGTGTGGTTCGCCGGTATCACCCTGGTCGCGCTGATTGTCTATATCGCCTTTACCGTCGCAGTCACCGAGTGGCGCACCGGGTTTCGGCGCACGATGAACGACCTCGATTCGAAGGCGAACACGCGCGCGATCGACTCCCTGATCAATTACGAGACGGTGAAGTACTTTGGCAATGAGGATTACGAGGCGCGCCGCTACGACAAGAGTCTGCAGAGCTGGGAAACGGCGGCCGTCAAGTCGCAGACCTCGCTGTCCATCCTGAACACCGGGCAATCCCTGATCATCGCCGTCGCGGTTACCTTGATCCTGTGGCGTGCCACTCAGGGAGTCATTGATGGCAAGATGACGCTTGGCGACCTGGTGCTGGTCAACGCCTTCATGATCCAGCTCTACATTCCGCTCAATTTCCTCGGCGTGATCTACCGCGAGATCAAGCAGAGCCTGGCCGACATGGAGCGGCTGTTCACGCTGCTCGACCAACACCGCGAGGTGGCGGACAGTCCGGGCGCAAAGCCGCTGGCGATGAGTGGTGCGGAAGTACGGTTTTCGCATGTCGACTTCAGCTACGAGTCGAAGCGACAGATCCTGTTCGACGTCGACTTCACGATTCCGGCAGGCACGACGACCGCGGTGGTCGGCCATAGCGGATCAGGCAAGTCCACGCTGTCGCGCCTGCTGTTCCGCTTCTATGATGTCGGCAACGGCGGCATCACGATCGACGGCCAGGACCTGCGCGAAGTGACGCAGACCTCCCTGCGCAAGGCGATTGGCATCGTGCCGCAGGATACGGTGCTGTTCAACGACACGATTGAATACAACATCGCCTATGGCAAGCCGGACGCGGGCCGGGAGGAAATCGTCGCCGCCGCCAAGGCTGCCTACATCCATGATTTCATCGAAAGCCTGCCGGATGGCTATGCAACGATGGTCGGCGAACGCGGGCTGAAGCTGTCCGGCGGCGAGAAGCAGCGTGTCGCCATCGCTCGCACCCTGCTCAAGGATCCCGCCATCCTGATCTTCGACGAGGCTACCTCCGCGCTCGATTCGAAGTCGGAGCAGGCGATCCAGGCGCAGCTGAAGGAAATCGCGAGAAACAAGACCACGCTGGTCATCGCGCATCGCCTTTCGACGATCGCCGACGCCGCGCAGATCCTGGTGCTGGACCATGGTCGCATCATCGAGCGCGGCACGCACGCACAGCTTGTCGCAGCAGGCGGCGCCTATGCGCAGATGTGGGACCGTCAGCAGGCGCGCAAGGAGGCGGCCTTGTCCTCGCCGCCCCACGGCGAGCTTGGAGAAGAGTCGGCCATCGCTTAGTCTCCGCCAGAACCATGCGCTTTGCTTCGGTCCCCGAAGGGACTAACATAGCGTCATGGAAACCAAGTGGCTGGAAGACTTCATCTCCCTGGCTGAAACCCGCAGTTTCAGCCGCTCCGCAGAACTGCGCCATGTCACGCAGCCGGCGTTTTCGCGTCGTATCCAGTCGCTCGAGGCCTGGCTCGGCGCCGACCTGATCGACCGGACTTCGTATCCCACGCGTCTGACGCCCGCAGGCGAGGTCTTTTACGAGCAGGCGCTGGAAATGCTCGGCCAGATCAACAATGCGCGTGCGCTGTTGCGCGGCAAGCGACCGACTGCCCAGACAACGGTCGATTTTGCAGTGCCGCATACACTGTCGCTGACCTTCATGCCCAAGTGGATGACCGAGCTGCAGAACAGCTTCGGCACGCTGCATACGCGCCTGATCGCGCTAAACGTGCATGACGCGGTAATGACCATGGTCGAGGGTGGCTGCGACCTGCTGCTGTGCTACCACCACCCACGCCAACCAGTCCAGCTCGATGCAAGCCGCTACGAGATGCTGACGCTTGGCAGCGAGGCGCTGCGCGCCTATGCGCGTTGCGACAAATCCGGCGTGCCGGAACTGCTCCTGCCGGGGAGTCCGAAGGCGCCCTTGCCCTTCCTGTCTTATACCAGCAATGCCTACCTCGGCCGCATGGTCGAATTGATCCTCGCCGATGCCAAGCGACCTCTGCATCTCGAAAAGCGCTACGAAACGGATATGGCGGAAGGCCTGAAGATGATGGCCCTCGAAGGACACGGTGTGGTGTTCCTGCCTGAATCCGCAGTTACGCGCGAGCTCAAGCAGCGGCAGCTTGCGCGCGCCGATGGCGGGCAGGCGGACTGGGAAGTGAACATGGAGATTCGCCTGTACCGGGAGCGCCCGTCGTCCCAGCGACCCGGCAAGCCATTGGTGTCCCGCCTTTGGAGCTATTTGCTGCAGCGCAGCGAAGCGCAGGCGAAGGCGCGCACGCGAAGACGGAAAGCCGAGGACTCTTCCTCCTGACTATTTGATTGGCTGCAAATCTATGTTTTTCTTGCATAATTACATGCCTATAAAGCATTGGATTCAGTGCAACGCGATGCAATACGATGCCACCCGTATCGCGCATTCCAACAGGAGCGGCGCCGTAACTTAGAAGGAGCAGTGGCAGCATGTCCAGCAAGCACGAAGTACCGTCCTACCTTTCCCCGCACGGCATCGGGCCATGGGGTGTTTACCTGCAACAGATCGACCGCGTCACGCCGCACCTCGGCTCGCTGGCGCGCTGGGTGGAGACGCTCAAGCGCCCGAAGCGCATTCTGGTGGTCGACGTGCCGATCGAGCGCGACGACGGCACGATCGCTCATTTCGAGGGCTACCGCGTGCAGCACAATACCTCGCGCGGCCCGGGCAAGGGCGGTGTACGCTTTCACCAGGACGTTACGCTGTCGGAAGTAATGGCGCTTTCGGCCTGGATGACGATCAAGAATGCTGCGGTCAATGTTCCCTATGGCGGTGCCAAGGGCGGCATTCGCGTTGACCCCAAAACCCTGTCCATGGGCGAGTTGCAGCGCATGACGCGCCGCTACACCAGCGAGATCAACATCATCATTGGCCCGAACAAGGATATCCCCGCCCCAGATGTCAATACCAATGACAAGATCATGGCTTGGATGATGGATACCTATTCCATGAACCAGGGCAGTACCGCGACAGGCGTTGTGACCGGCAAGCCGATTTCCCTTGGCGGCAGCCTCGGACGCCACGAGGCGACTGGCCGCGGCGTGTTTGTCGTCGGTTGCGAAGCGGCCGCCAAGCGCGGGATGGACATCCATGGCGCACGCGTCGCGGTTCAAGGTTTCGGTAATGTGGGTGGCATCGCCGCGCGCCTGTTTGCGGAAGCGGGTGCCAAGGTGGTCGCGGTCCAGGACCATGTCGCCACCGTGGTACGGGAGAGCGGCATCGACGTCGCCGCGTTGCAGGCCCATGTTGCGCAGCACGGCAGCGTTGCCGGCTTCGCCGGCGGCGATATCATTCAGGATCGCAGCCGCTTCTGGGAGGTGGACTGCGATATCCTGGTGCCGGCCGCTCTGGAGCAGCAGATCACCGAGGCGAATGCGGACAAGATCCGGGCAAAGATCATTCTCGAAGGCGCGAACGGGCCGACGACGCCGGAGGCGGACGACATCCTGCACGACAAGGGGGTGCTGGTCGTCCCCGATGTGATCGCCAATGCGGGCGGCGTCACGGTCAGCTATTTCGAATGGGTGCAGGATTTTTCCAGCTTCTTCTGGACCGAGGACGAAATCAACCAGCGACTCACGCGCATCATGCGCGAAGCGTTTGCTGCAGTCTGGCAGCTCGCGGAAGAGAAGAGCGTGTCCTTGCGCACCGCAGCATTCATCGTCGCATGTACGCGGGTACTGCAGGCGCGTGAGATGCGCGGCCTCTATCCCTGATCCAAAACACCAACGGACGCGCCCATGGAGCGCGTCCGGCAACACGAATACTCAGCGGCCGGCAATGTACCGGTAGCGAAAAGGGCGAGCGCATTCCAATAATAAAAACGGGCGCGCTGATTGACTCGAACACGGCATGAGCCGGAGACCTTATGCGAAAATCGAACACTTCCTCACTGAGGCGGGCATGCGTTGCGCTATGCCTGTGCGCTGCGTCGGCCATTCCGGTGCACGCTGCCGACACCTTGGCGAAAATCCGGGAGACGCAGACGATTACGATCGCGCACCGCGAGGCGTCGCTCCCCTTTTCATATCTGGATGACAATAAGAAACCGGTCGGTTACGCGGTTGATCTTTGCTTGAAGCTGGCCGAAGCGGTTCGACGCGAGCTCAAACTGCCGCACCTGAACATCCAGTATCTGGCGGTCACGCCGAGCACGAGGATTGCTGCAATCGCCGAGGGTAAGGCGGACCTCGAGTGCGGGTCCACCACGAACAACGCCGAGCGTCGCAAGCAGGTTGCCTTCACCATCCCCCATTTTGTTGCCGCCGCAAGGATGCTGGTGCGTGCCGACTCGGGTATCTCGAACTGGTCCGACCTGCGCGGACGACGCGTCGTAACAACGAAAGGCACGACGACGGTGAAGCTGCTTGAAGACCGGGACAAGGTGCGTGCATTGTCCCTCAAGCTGACTGAGGGGCGCGATCACGCCGATTCCTTCCACATGGTGGAAAAGGGGGAGGCGGACGCCTTTCCAATGGATGACGTCCTGCTGTTCGGGCTTCGTGCGAACGCGCAGAAACCCGGGGCATTCGCCATTGTTGGCGATCCGCTTTCCGCCGAACCCTATGCAATCATGCTGCGGAAGGACGATCCGGCCTTCAAAGCCTTCGTAGACCGCGAGATGGGGCGCATCATTCATGACGGCGAAATCTACAAGTTGTACGATAAATGGTTCAAAAGCCCCATTCCGCCAAAACGCGCGAACATGAACATGCCGATGGGGCACCTGCTGCGGGATACCTTTCGCTTTCCAACCGATAAGGTGGGGGACTGATACGTAGAAACCGCTAGCAAGGCAAGGTCAACGGGCCGGGATGCGGCGCGTTTTGGGTAGGCAGGCGAGGTGAAAGTCGTCTCGGAACATGCAATAAAGTCAGCTTTCGCGTCAGCCCTTTGGTACACTAGAACACGTAACTTTTCCAGGAGACATTATGAAACTATCGAAGCTCATCGCCGTTCTTTTCGCTGCTGGTGCACTCAACGCCACGGCACAAGCGCAGGACCTCACCGGTACCCTGAAGAAGATCAAGGACACCGGCGCCATTACCATCGGCCACCGCGAATCGTCCGTGCCGTTCTCGTACCTCGACGATAAGCAGCAGCCGGTCGGTTATGCAATGGACCTGTGCATGAAGATCGTCGATGCGGTAAAGAGCGAACTGAAGCTGCCGAATCTCAAGGTCAACCTGCAGGCGGTCACATCCAGCAACCGTATTCCGCTGCTCCAGAACGGCACCATCGATCTGGAATGCGGTTCGACTACCAACTCGGTCGCCCGCCAGCAGCAGGTGGCATTCGGTCCGACCTATTTCGTGATCAACGTGACCGCTGCGGTCAAGAAGGCGTCGAACATCAACACGCTGGCCGATCTTGCCGGCAAGACGGTGTCGACCACGTCCGGCACTACCTCCGTGCCGTTGCTGAAGAACTACGAGAAGACCAAAAACGCGGAAGTGAAGGAGATCTACGGCAAAGACCACGCCGAATCCTTCCTGCTGATGGCGGACGACCGCTCCCAGGCCTTCGTGATGGACGACATCCTGCTGGCAGGCCAGATCGCCAACTCGCGCACGCCGAACGACTTCAAGATTATCCAGGAATCGCTGCGCCAGGAACCGTACAGCATGATGCTGCGCAAGGATGACCCGCAATTCAAGGCGCTGGTCGACAAGACTATCGGCGGTGTGATGAAGTCCGGCGAAATCGAACGGATCTACTTCAAGTGGTTCCAGAGTCCGATCCCGCCGAAGGGCATCAATATCAACTTCCCGATGACGCCGGCGATCCGTGATGCGTTCAAGAACCCGAACGACAAGGGCGTTTCGTAATCAGTTTGCATGAGTGGAAGGGCCGGAGGGCGGTACGCCACTCCGGCTTGCTATCGGGCCGGGAGCCGTTCGGCGCCCGGCCCGATTTTGCACCGACCGGCGCTCGGACGGTGCAGCTGGGAGAAATAGAAAATGAATTTGGGGATTTTTTTCGAAGAGGTGCCGGACGGCGACGGTACATGGATCGACTTGCTCCTCTCCGGATTGGGATGGACGCTGTCGACCGCGGCGCTGGCATGGATACTGGCGTTCGTGCTGGGCTCCATTGTCGGTGTCGCCCGTACAACGGACAAAACATGGATGGTGCGGATCGGGAATGCCTACGTCGAGCTGTTTCGCAATATTCCGCTGATCGTCCAGTTTTTCGTCTGGTACTTTGTCATACCCGGGCTGATCCCGGCGGTCAAGGTCTGGGTAACGACGCTGGATCCGACGCAGCACCAGTTCGTCACCGCGGTCGTATGCCTCGGGTTTTTCACCTCTTCGCGTATCGCCGAGCAGGTGCGCTCGGGGATCCAGTCGCTGTCGCGCGGACAGCGTAATGCCGGATACGCGCTCGGTTTGACGCAGCTGCAGACCTATCGCTATGTGCTGCTGCCCATGGCGTATCGCATCATTATCCCGCCGCTTACCTCGGAGGTGATGAACCTGATCAAGAATACCGCCGTGGCGTATTCGATCGGCTTGGTCGAGCTTTTCTTCCGCACGCGCGAAATGGGTGAAATGACGTTCCGCTATTTCGAGGCGTTTGCCGCCGCCACGCTGATCTATGTTGTGATCGCGATGACCGCCAACCGGGTGATGGCCTTCATCGAACGCAGGGTTGCGGTGCCCGGCTACATCGCGGGAGGTAAATGATGGGTGAACTTGATTTTGACGTCATCGCCCGTACCTGGCCCTACCTGCTTGGCGGCCTGCAGTACACGTTGCAGCTGACAGTGGTTGCAGCAATCGGCGGAACCATCTTCGGGACCCTGCTCGCGATGGCGCGCCTGTCGCATTTCAAGCCGCTGGCGATGTTTGCATCCGGTTATGTCAACCTGATGCGATCCATACCGCTGCTGCTGGTGATCTTCTGGTTCTATTTTCTGGTGCCGGTCGTGCTGCAGGCGATTACCGGCTCGGAACGACCGATCCAGCTCGGCGCTGACCGCTCTGCGTACATTACCTTCATCATGTTCGAAGCAGCCTATTTCTGCGAGATCATGCGGGCGGGTATCCAGAGCATCTCGAAAGGGCAGGTCAATGCCGCTTATGCACTGGGCTTGACGTATCGGCAATCGATGCAACTGGTGATCCTGCCGCAGGCATTCCGCAACATGTTGCCGATCCTGCTGACGCAGACCATCGTTCTGTTCCAGGACGTCTCGCTGGTATCGCTGCTGAACGTCACCGACTTCGTCGGCGCCTCTGTGAAGATTGCACAGCGCGACAGCCGAGTGGTCGAAATGTACCTGTTCGTGGCCATCATCTATTTTGCGCTCTGCTTCACGCTGTCGACTCTCGTCAAGCACCTGCAGAAACGCATTGCCATCATTCGCTAAGGATTACGTCATGATTGAAATGAAGAACGTCAGCAAATGGTACGGAAGCTTCCAGGTACTGACCGACTGCACCACCCACGTCGCAAAAGGCGATGTGATGGTGGTGTGCGGCCCGTCCGGCTCCGGCAAATCGACGCTGATCAAAACAGTTAATGGTCTGGAGCCCTTCCAGAAGGGAGAAATCCTCGTCAATAACGTGTCCGTTGGTGACCCGAAAACCGACTTGCCGAAATTGCGCTCCCATATCGGCATGGTGTTTCAAAACTTCGAGCTGTTCCCGCACCTCAACATTCGCCAGAATCTCACGCTGGCGCAGGTCAAGGTCCTCGGCCGCAGCGAGGAGGAAGCCGCTGAGAAAGGCCTGAAATACCTGGATCGCGTCGGTCTGCTTGCACAGAAGGAAAAGTTCCCCGGACAGCTCTCCGGCGGTCAACAGCAGCGGGTGGCAATTGCACGTGCATTGTCGATGGATCCGTTCGCGATGCTGTTCGACGAACCGACCTCGGCGCTTGATCCGGAAATGATCAATGAAGTGCTGGATGTGATGGTCGGCCTGGCCCAGGATGGCATGACGATGATGGTCGTGACCCATGAGATGGGGTTTGCCAGGAAAGTCGCAAACCGCGTCGTTTTCATGGACAAGGGGTATATCGTCGAGGATTGCACCAAGGATGAATTTTTCGGGTCGCCGCGCTCCGACAGGGCGCGCGACTTCCTGGCTAAGATCATCACCCACTGAGCACTGCCTTTCGGTGTGCGAAGCCGTTTCCGCGCCTGCGGAAGCGGCTTTTTTTGCGTGCAAAGATTCAGTGGATTCAAGGCTGCCGCGGGTAAAATAGCGGCAGATTGTAGAAAGAGCCGCCATGTCCAGCGAAACCGCGACCACTGCCATTACCAGTCTCACCATTACCCGTCCCGATGACTGGCATCTTCACCTGCGCGATGGGGCGACACTGGCGAGTGTGCTGCCACATAGTGCCCGCCAGTTCGGGCGCGCCATTGTGATGCCAAACCTGAAGCCGCCGGTAACGACTACGGCCCAGGCGCAGGCTTATCGTGACCGTATCCTGGCGGCGCTCCCGCAAGGCTTGGATTTTCAGCCCTTGATGACGCTCTACCTGACCGACAATACGCCTCCGGACGAAATCCGGCGGGCACGCGACAGCGGTATCGTGCAGGCGGTAAAGCTGTATCCGGCGGGAGCTACCACGAATTCGGACGCAGGGGTTACTGCGTTATCGAAATGCTACAAGACGCTCGAGGTGATGCAGGAAGTGGGCATGCCATTCCTTGTGCATGGGGAAGTGACCGACCCGGCAGTCGATATCTTTGACCGCGAAGCCGTCTTTATCGACACTGTCATGCGACCACTGCGGCATGACATGCCTGAACTCAAGGTTGTGTTCGAACATATCACTACGCGGGATGCGGCCGATTACGTGACCGAAGCGGAAGGGCCGATTGCTGCGACCATTACCGCGCATCACTTGCTGTACAACCGGAATGAGATCTTCAAGGGCGGCATTCGTCCCCACTATTATTGTTTGCCGGTGCTCAAGCGCGAGGAACATCGCCAGGCGCTGATTCGGGTGGCGACGTCCGGCAGCGTGCGGTTTTTCCTGGGTACCGACTCGGCGCCGCATCCGAAAGGGCTGAAGGAACATGCTTGCGGATGTGCTGGCTGCTATACGGCGTTGCATGCGTTGGAACTGTATGCACAGGCGTTCGACCACGCCCAGGCACTCGACAAGTTGGAAGCATTCGCCAGCTTCAACGGACCGGCTTTCTATGGCTTGCCCCGTAATTCGGGCACCGTTACCCTTCAACGCGAAACCTGGACGTTGCCAGCTGAATTGCCGCTTGGGGACGCAACTGTCGTACCTCTGAACGGCGGCGAAAAGATCGGCTGGAAGCTGGTCTGAGCCACGTCCTTGAACCGTTGCATGGACGCGGCCTTCCTTGCTGAAATAGACTGGAAGAGGCCGTGGCTTGCGGGTATTCGCTCCCTGGCGGAGCCTATACTCGCCGAGCATGACTGGATGGAAGCGCTCAATGCTAGAGCGGAACGTCTTGGCATCCTGAACCACCGCGGCCGGCCCATCCGGTTTGTACCGCAATCCCGCCTGCCGTCAGGTATCGGCTATGAAGCATTCATCAGTGCGACCGGCTGCGTACCCACGCGGGAAAATCTGCACGACTTTTTCAACGCCCTGATCTGGCTGACCTTTCCCAACATTAAAGTTCGGCTTAATGCGCTGCAGGCGGCCGAGATCGAGCGAGCACAAGCGCCAACTGCTTCCGGTGATGCGATGGCCGCGGGGCGCGGTCTGGTCAGAGACGCTGCGACTCTCTTTGATGAGAATGCTGCTTTGCTGGTGGTTCGTGATCCGACACTGTTGGACGCACTGCGCGAACATCGATGGGAAGAGGTTTTTCTGGAGAGGCGTAGCGATTTTTCGCGCGACTGTGCTGTTCAATTATTTGGGCATGCGCTGATGGAGAAGCTGGTGCATCCGTACAACGCAATTACTGCACACACCTGGACGGTGGCAGCGGCACGGGACTTTTTCACATGGACGCCAACCGCTCAAGCCGAATGGATAGATCTCGAGGTGGCGGCCCGACTCTCCGATAGTCTTGCGCCGCGCGACTTTACACCCATGCCGATACTTGGTGTGCCCGGATGGTGGGAAGGCCAGGATGCGGCATTCTATGGCGATCGTGCGGTATTCCGCCCCAAGCGCGCGCGGTAAGGACTTGTCGGTCGAGCCGCATATCGAGTTGCGCGCGCCCCGATAACGCAATACAGGGAAACTGCCAAACGAACAAAAGGCACCCGAAGGTGCCTTTTGCTTATGCATCTATCCATGCAGGCTTACGCCTGCAAGAGATTAGAAGCGGTGTTGCACGCCAACGTTGAAGATGCTGGTGTCAACTGCGCCAGCCGGCTTCGCGTTCAGGCGAGCGTAGGAGGTGTAGACGTTGGTACGCTTGGACAGGTTGTGGATGTAGCCCAGAGCGTACTGGTCGACGTCTGCATTCGTTGCCAGACGGTCGTCGCCGCGCAGGAACGATGCCACGACGGAGCCAGCACCAACCGGAGCGGATGCACCCAGCATCCAGTTGCGGTTCTTGCCGGTCGTTGCAGCCGGAGTCTCAGCCTTGTTGGTCTGGATTGCAGCGTGCAGCTTTGCTACGCCCAGATCGAAGGCGCCGCCGAGCAGTGCGGTCGTGGTATCTGCACCAGCAACGGTTGCTGCATTTGCGTCGTGGTAAGCGAACTGAACGCTAACCGGGCCGTTGCCGTAGCCCAGGCCCAGGCCGATTTGACGGCCCAGCGAGTTGCTGCCAGCCTGCTCGCCCAGGGTGTAAGCCAGTTGGCCGTTCACGCCCATTGCAGACATGGAGAAGTTGATGGTGTTGTCGGTACGAACGCCGTTCGGGTTGAACACGTTGGTGATCGAACCAGCCAGGCCCGTGCCGAACGGGTCGACGGAGTCGAGGGCCAGGAACATCGGGGTGTACTGACGGCCGAACTTCACAGCACCGAAACCACCTTGCAGACCAACGAACGCCTGACGACCGAAGATGCGGCCGCCCTGGCCCAGTTGGCCGTTGTCGATGTTGAAGCCGTTTTCGATGGTGAAGATCGCGGACAGGCCACCGCCGAGGTCTTCGGTACCCTTGAAGCCGATACGGCTGCCGTTACGATTGAAGCTGGTGTTGCCGTCGGTCAGGCTCCACTGAGCGCTGGTGGCGTTCGTGTCGAAGCGTTCGATCGCGACGTCAGCAATACCGTAGATCGTAACGTTGGATTGTGCGGAGGCTGCGCCTGCGAATGCACCGAAAACGGCAAGTGCGAGAAGCGATTTTTTCATTGAATAATCCCCAAAGGTTTATCGAGCTAAGATTTTTGTAGTGCGTTTGGCAAGGCCACAAGTGAGAGCGTCCTGCCAAAAGGAAGCTCCCTAATCATTTAATCAAGAAGCTGGTGGATATTTCATCAAATATCGGGACCGACCACAAAGAGAATTTCGGGTTTACCGGTGGTTCCTGCGCGTTCTGTGGTGTCTCTGCAACGGAGCAGTTAGTTGATAGTGGTAAATTGGCAACACTTTGTGGCGTGCGGGGTAGAGGTTTTATTGTGGGAATGCCGCCGTACCTGTGCAGATGCCGCAGTATTTCTACTTTTGCAACGATGACGGCAAAAAAACGGGCTCGCCGAAGCGAGCCCGTTTGATATCTAACTCCGGAAGGCAGCCGAAGGCTGCCGTGGGGATTAGAACTGGTGATTCACGCCAACGGAAAGGCCGGTAGCGCGGTCTTCGGTCGTCGGGGTGCCGAAGCCGAGGACGCGTGCGCCTTCCAGCTTGGCAGTATCAATTGCTGCGTACAGGCTGGTGCGCTTGGACAGCGAGTATGCGGCATTGATGATGATGTAATCACGCTTGTGGTTGTTGGCTGCGCCAACGCCGGTACGCTTGGTCTGGTAGTAAGCGCCGGTCAGTTCCAGAGCCGGGGTGATGTTGTAGTTCACGCCTGCCCATGCCATGCGGGTCTTCGTGTCGGCTGCGCCGGCTGCCACGTCCTGCTCTTCGTTGGCATAGCCAACCGTCAGGCGGGCCGGGCCGAACTTGTACGCCGCGCCGACGTTGATGCTGTCGTTGTCGAAGCCGGCAATGTCGCGCTTGGTGTAGGTGCCGCCGACATACAGCGGGCCGCTCGCGTAGGCGGCGCTGATGGAGCTGGCAGCGTTGGTGCTGGTGCTGCCAGGCGTTTCGCCGAGCGCGTATTCAGCGCGGACAGTCACCGGACCGAAGGTGCCGGTGTACTTGATGTCATTGTTGTAGCGCAGACCGGCAACGCCGAATACCACGACATCGGTCAGGCCGGGGTAACGGAAGCTGAGCGGCTCATAGCCGACTGCGGTCTGGAATGCGTTGGTGTATTGGCGGCCGAAATCGACGCCGCCCCATGCGCCGCCCACACCGACGGATGCAGTACGGTTGAACAGCACACCGGTGGTGTTGTCCAATGCGCCAGTGCCGCTATTGAAGCCGCTTTCCAGCGTGAAACGAGCATTCATGCCGCCGCCGAGATCTTCAACGCCCCGGAAGCCCAAACGGTTGGAGGAGTAAAGGCCGGTGCTGGACATGGTCAGATTGCTGTCGCCTGCGCCATTCACATTGTCAACGTAGCGAACGCCGGCGCCAAACACGCCGTAGACGGTGAGGCTGGTTTGTGCATGCGCTGCACCTGCAAATGCACCCAGAACTGCCAGTGCGAGAAGCGATTTTTTCATTAATTAATCTCCAAGGGTTGGCGTGCTAAAATTTTTTTGAATTGCCATTTAATGCCCTCAGCAAGGCCACTAGTGGTAACGTCCCTGCCGACGCCTCAGACCATTCTGGTCAAGAAGCTAAGAGCGATTTCATCAAATGTGTCCGTTTTGGGCAAAGAGAATTTGGCATTTTGCTTCTGGCACCGGGGATCATGTGGCTTAGTAACAACAAAGCATCGGGGATTGATGCAGAATGGGCAATAAATCATTCCGCGAGGAAAAAGAAAAACAACTTCATGCAACGATTTTCGTAGCAGGTGCGGCAGCCGGGAAATTTTCAATGCCGTTTTGCTTTCTTCTTTGAATAATGTTTTTATAACTGGCTGTTGGCGGATGATTTATTCGCCGCAGAATACGTTTCACCGATGCTGAAAGGTGAGGGGTTGCGCAGTATGTCGCGTATTGATGGTCTTATCGAAGGCGTGGACAAGGTGGTCCGCATCCTGTCCGGTGTTACCGCTGCCGCGCGCCCGAACCCGGCTGCGCGAATTGCCGAAGCAGCGATGGACGACGCCGAGCGCCGCCACAGCGCCGGCCTGATGCGCGTAAACCACGTGGGCGAGGTATGCGCGCAGGCCTTGTACGACGCGCAGGCGCAGTTCGCCGCAAGCGAAACATTGCGGAGCCAGTTCAGGCAGGCTGCGCGTGAAGAGCAGGATCACCTGGCGTGGACGGCACAGCGGCTGCAGGAACTAGGGTCGCATACCAGTTTGCTTAATCCGCTCTGGTATGCCGGCGCCTTCACGATCGGTTCGGTCGCAGCACGCATCGGCGACGCCCAGAGTCTGGGCTTTGTCGTGGAAACCGAGCGCCAGGTGGAGACGCATCTGGAGGGGCACTTGACCAGTCTCCCGGTGCGCGACGAGAAGTCGCGTGCCATCGTCGAGCAGATGCGCCTTGATGAAATCGAGCACGGCGCCGCGGCGAAGCTGCTCGGCGCCGCAGATACGCCAGCGCCGGTGCGCGCTGCAATGCGGGCCATGGCGAAGGTCATGACGGCAACCGCATACTATATATAACTGTTGCGCTTGCGGTGGCCGCGGGGAGGGTTACGCAGCGGTCTCGGCGAGATCGTCAATAATCTCGAAGGAGTGAGTGAGCTCCGCCGTTTTCTCGAGCATGATGGATGCAGAGCAGTACTTTTCGTGCGAAAGCTTGATCGCGCGTTCCACCATGCCCGGTTTCAGATTCCTTCCACGCACGGTGAAATGAAAATGCACCTTGGTGAATACCTTGGGATCCTTTTCAGAGCGCTCTGACTTGAGTGTTACGTCGCAACCGCGCACGTCCTGCTGGCTCTTGCGGAGTATCAGCACCACGTCATAAGCGGTACAGCCGCCAGTACCAGCCAGCACAACTTCCATCGGGCGTGGCGCAAGATTGCGGCCGCCGCCTTCGGGCGCGCCATCCATCGCCACCACATGGCCTGAGCCGGTTTCGGCTAGAAAGGTCATCCCGGACGAACCGGTCCAGCGCACTGTGCATTCCATGATGTTCTCGCTTGGTTCCAAAGGCGCCCATTGTAACTGGTTTGAAATGGCTGCTTCGGCAACGTTCCTATACGCTTTCGGCGTGTTATTGGTTTTGTAAATTCGCCATCCGAGCGAAAAAACCACAATGCGAAATTACTGTAACTAATTGACAGGAAAAGGAAAATCTCTCGGCTTTTCTGTTTCCGGCCGCACGCACGAGTTCGTTTTCTTGCATTGCACAATGAAAGTCAGTAGAATTTTGTTGCTGACCGTTAATGCCGCGTCGCCGAAATGGTCAAAAGATTGTCTCCTCCACCCTCCTCCTTTGGTGTGGATTTAAACCCGAAGCCTAAACGCTTCGGGTTTTTTTTCGCCTCCAGCGCATCTTCCTGGCGAATTCGGTTTGACGCCAAGTCTTTGAAAAGGCTATACTTTCAGGCTTTCCGTTCGCTCAGGAAAAGATAACAAGGAAGAGTCCGCTGGTTTGCTTGCGGAACCGCCGTTAATTTGAGCGAGTATTTTTTAATTTAGGACATCATCATGAAAACCTTTTCCGCCAAACCCCAAGAGGTGCAGCGCGAGTGGTTCGTGATTGACGCAACGGACAAGGTCCTCGGACGTGTCGCCAGCGAAGTGGCACGCCGGCTGCGCGGCAAGCACAAACCCGAGTTCACTCCGCACGTCGACACGGGCGACTTCATCGTCGTCATTAATGCAGGCAAACTGCGCGTGACCGGCAACAAGGCTCTGGACAAGACCTACTACCGCCACTCGACCTATCCGGGCGGTATCTATGAAACGAATTTCCTGAAGATGCAACAGCGTTTTCCGGGCCGTGCGCTCGAGAAGGCCGTCAAGGGCATGCTGCCCAAGGGGCCGCTCGGCTACGCGATGATCAAGAAGCTGAAGGTGTATGCAGATGGAACCCATCCGCACGCTGCCCAGCAACCCAAGCCACTCGAAATCTAAGGAACGGACATGATCGGTAACTACAACTACGGAACCGGCCGTCGCAAGAGTGCAGTGGCTCGTGTTTTCATCAAGGCCGGCAGCGGCAACATCGTCGTCAACGGCAAGCCGGCCGCTGAGTACTTTTCGCGTGAAACCGGTTTGATGGTGATCCGTCAACCGCTGGAACTGACCGGAAACACCGAGCGTTTCGACATCCTGGTCAACGTGCATGGCGGCGGCGAGTCCGGCCAGGCAGGTGCGGTTCGCCACGGCATCACCCGTGCGCTGATCGACTACGATGCGGGCCTGAAGGCAGAACTGTCCAAGGCAGGCTTTGTCACCCGTGACGCACGCGAAGTCGAACGTAAGAAAGTCGGCCTGCGCAAAGCACGCCGCGCAAAGCAGTTCTCCAAGCGCTAATCTGCGTTTTCAGAACATCGAAAAGCCGCCAGGTTTGCGCCTGGCGGCTTTTTGCTTTCTGGCGGCATTCGGCAAAAGCTGCTGTTAAAATTTTGAATTCTGCATACATCTTCTCATCAAGGACAAAGACATGATCAAGGTCGGCATCGTCGGCGGCACCGGTTACACAGGCGTGGAGTTGCTGCGCCTGCTGGCCGCGCATCCCCAGGTTCAACTTACCGCCATCACGTCGCGCAAGGAAGACGGGATGCCGGTCGCCGACATGTTCCCGTCCTTGCGCGGCCACGTATCACTGGCCTTCAGCACGCCTGAAAAGGCGAAGCTGACAGAGTGCGACGTGGTGTTCTTTGCGACGCCGCACGGGGTCGCGATGGCGCAGGCGCGCGAGTTGCTCGCTGCCGGTGTGAAGGTCATCGACCTCGCTGCCGACTTCCGTCTGAAGGATCCGGCAGAATTCGAAAAGTGGTACGGCATGCCGCACTCCTGCACGGATGTCCTTGAAGAGGCAGTGTACGGTCTGCCCGAAGTCAACCGGGAGGCGATCAAGAAGGCGCGTGTGATCGGCTTGCCAGGCTGCTATCCAACCTCGATGCAGCTCGGTTTTGCGCCCTTGCTCGCGCAAGGCAGGCCGCTCGTCAATGAAACGGGCTTGATTGCTGACTGCAAGTCAGGCGTTTCGGGCGCGGGGCGCAAGGCGGAAGTACACACCCTGTTGGCGGAAGCGGCAGACAACTTCAAGGCATATGGCGTGAAGGGGCATCGCCATCTTCCTGAAACCACGCAGGGGCTGCAAGCAATTGCCGGCCGCAAGGTTGAACTGACCTTCGTGCCGCACCTGGTGCCGATGATCCGCGGCATTCATTCCACGCTTTACGCGACCATCCTGCCTGAAGCGCGCGATACCGATTTTCAGGCGTTGTACGAAAACCACTTCAAGGGCGAGAAATTCGTCGACGTGATGCCGGCAGGCAGCCACCCCGAAACGCGTTCGGTACGGGCATCGAACAAATTGCGCATTGCGGTGCACCGCCCGGAAGGCGGGGATTTGCTGGTCATCCTGGTGGTCGAGGACAATCTGGTGAAGGGAGCGGCAGGGCAGGGCGTGCAGTGCATGAACATCATGTTCGGCATTGATGAAACGGCAGGATTGATGCACATTCCAGTATTACCGTAAGCAGTATTTCCGGCGCCGATGGCAAATTCCAGTTCTGGCTTCAATTCGATGAAGTTTCGCCTCTGGCGGCGGCGCCTGTCGGTGTCGTCGCCAAGGCTGACGATCCGGTCGCAGTCCTCCTGGCCGATGCGCATTCTGGTTGCGGCTCTGATTGGCGTCATCAGCGCCGGCGGGATGTGGGCTTATGTCTCGGGACATTTTTCCCGCGCCGAACCGGATGATGTCCGCAGCCAGCTCGCGCATTACAAGGAGCAGGCTGAAAAGCTCAGCGCCGAGCTTGACCAGGTGTCTGCAACGGCAAATGCGGCGGAGAGCCAGCTCAACATCGAGCGGTCCGCGCAAAAGCAGCTTGCGGCCCAGGTCAAGGCGCTGGAGGCCGACAATACGCGGCTGAAGGAAGATCTTGCTTTCTTTGAAAGCCTGTTGCCGAACGCGACAGGAGCGGCGGGGGTTTCCATCCGCCGCCTGAAGGTGGAGACAGTTGTACCTGGGCAACTAAGGTACCGCTTGCTAATTATGCAAGGTGGAAAGGGAGACCGGCGCTTCACAGGAAACCTGCAACTGCTTGTGACAACTCTGCAGGACGGCAAAAGTGCTATGATGACCTTCCCGGCAGCGGTTCCCGCCGAACAGGAAAAATTCAAACTCAGCTTCATGCATTACCAGCGTGTGGAAGGGGTGCTCACCCTGCCTGAAGGCGCAGCGATCAAACTGGTCCAGGCACGCGTACTCGAGAACGGACAGGTCCGGACGCAACTATCCGCGAATTTGTAAAGGAGAGCCAGCATGTTAGGCCGCAAAAACAAGAGCACGATCGACAGCTTGATTGGTATCTCGACCAGGATCGAGGGCAATGTGCGATTCCAGGGCGGTTTGCGTATCGACGGTCAGGTCAAGGGTAATGTGATCGCGGAAGGCGATGATCCCTGCATGCTGGTCATTTCCGAACATGCGAAGGTGGAAGGCGAAGTGCGCGCCGCGCACGTCGTGGTAAACGGCGAAATCATCGGCCCGGTTTATTCCTCGGAACTCCTTGAATTACAGCCGCGCGCCCGCATAACTGGAGATGTCTACTACAAGGCGCTGGAAATGCACGGCGGGGCATTGGTTGCAGGCAAGCTCACGCACGACCAGGTGGGAGAACCGGTGCTGAAGCTCGCGCTGTCGAATACGTGAAAATCGGCTAGCGTCTATAATTGAGCCATTGAATCTCGCAGGAGCCTGAAATGAACGCAGTAACCGAAATGCCCGATCCGATCGTTTTCACCGACAGTGCTGCAGCCAAGGTCGCGCAATTGATCGAGGAGGAAGGCAATCCCGACCTGAAACTCCGCGTCTTTGTGCAGGGGGGCGGCTGTTCGGGTTTCCAATATGGCTTCACGTTCGACGAAATCGTCAATGAAGACGATACGACGATGACCAAGAACGGTGTGCAGCTGCTGATCGATTCCATGAGCTACCAGTATCTGGTCGGTGCCGAAATTGATTACAAGGACGACCTCGAAGGTGCGCAGTTCGTGATCAAAAATCCGAATGCCACCACCACTTGCGGTTGCGGCTCGTCGTTCGGCGCCTGATCTGAAGCAAGCATCACCAAGAAAGCGCAGGCAAGTCCTGCGCTTTTTTTGTTTTCAAATTCCCCTTCTGTCTGTGTGGGAATATAATCGGGCGTCTTCCTTTTATCTCCCCTGATCATGCAGGTCCTTCGCGGTTTTCCATTTCTGGCGCTCATTGCCATGGTCCTTCACCTTCCCGCTACTGCTGCCGGCAGGGACGACAGCAAGGCGCTGGCGGAAATGGAGATCTGCTCGTCGAATTCCGCTGCCGAGAGAACGCGCCCGTATGTGAGCGAGGCGAAGGCGGTGTATTTCGTGAACGTTCGCGATGGTGACAAGGTTACGTCGCCATTCCGGATCGCCTTCGGCCTGGTCGGCATGGGCATCGCGCCGGCCGGGGTGCGCATGGAAAACACCGGCCACCATCACCTTCTGATCAACCAGAAGCTGACCAATGAAATGCTGATCAAGCCGCTGCCGTTTACCGAAAAATACCGGCATTACGCGCATGGCGAAACGGAAGCGACATTGGATCTCCCGCCGGGCAAGCACACCTTGCGCCTGCTTTTTGCAGATGCCGACCACAAGCCGTATTACATCTCCAGCAAGGAAATCACGATCGAGGTGGTTGCGCGCAACGGCTTCAGCAAGGCGCAATAGGGCGGCCTTCCTCTTTCCGCTCCGGTGGCGTCACGCTGGATACAGCGCGCCCAATATCCTCAAGCCTTTGGCTCCGGTGACAGCCGGCAGGTTGCCGCCGTCGCGTTCCACATGGCGCTGCGCCAGCCACGCGAACGCCAGTGCTTCCACATGATTTGGAGAGACCCCGAGTGCGTCGGTTGTAACAACCTGCGCCCCAAGCTGCCGGTCGCGCAAGGCGGACTGCAGGCGATGCATGAGATGGTCGTTGAAAGCGCCGCCGCCGCACACATAAACCGCGCTTGCGCGCGACGCGTGGCTTGCGATCGCATCGGCGACCGACTCCGCGGTCAGCGCGGCGAGGGTGGCCTGCACGTCGGCAGTCCTGGCGCCCGCGTATGCATGCAGCTTGGCGTCCAGCCAGTCAAGATGGAACAGGTCGCGCCCGGTGCTCTTGGGTGGCGGCAGGGACAGGTAAGGCTCGGCCAGCAACTCGGCCAGCAGCGCAGGAATCTCCCGGCCGGTCGCCGCCCAGTCTCCATTGTGATCGTATTGTTTGCCAAGATGGCGCGCGATCCAGCCGTCCATCAGCACATTGCCCGGACCGGTATCGAACCCGATCGTGCCTTCCCCGGGGGCGAGCACGCTGATATTGCCGATGCCGCCGATGTTGGCGACGACGCGCACTTCCCGGCCGTCACCGAACACCGCGCGGTGGAAGGCCGGCACCAGCGGCGCGCCCTGACCGCCCGCCGCGATGTCACGGCTGCGAAAGTCAGCGACGACGTCGATGCCGGTCAGTTCGGCCAGCAACGCGGGGTTGCCGGTCTGGCGCGTATAGCCGAGTTCGGGCCGGTGGCGTACCGTTTGCCCGTGGGCGCCGATCGCGCGCACGCTGATCGCGGCAGTGCCGGCGTCAACGAGCAGCTTTCGCACGCATTCCGCATACAGTTCTGACAGGGCGTTTGCCGCGAGCGCCTCGCGGTGGATTTCATTGTCGCCCGGCGCCTGCAGCCCGAACAGTGCGTCGCGCAGCGGCGCAGGAAAGGGCAGGTAGGCGGTGGCGACGGTTTTCATCGCGCTGCGGGCGGGCAGTTCGGCAAGCACGCCGTCGACGCCGTCCAGGCTGGTGCCGGACATCAGGCCGATATAAAGCGGGGAGTGAGTGACGGACATAAAAAAACCGTTCAAGGATTCATCGGATTGTACCGAGCCTTGAACGGTTTTGCGGCCGTGCAGCCGAATTACTTCGATGCCAGCTTGAAGCCGTTGTCCTGCGGACTCAGCAATGCGAAGCGGTGCTTCATTTCATTGGCGACGACGCGGAAGCGCTGCAGATCGGCGCCGGCGAGCGGCTGGGCGCTTGGGATCTGGATCGTCATCGGGTCGCGCGGCTGGTTGTTGACGCGGAACTCATAGTGCAGGTGCGGCCCGGTGGACCAGCCGGTGCTGCCGACATAGCCGATCACCTCGCCCTGGTTGACCTTGGCGCCCTTGCGCATCCCGGCGGCAAAGCGGCTCATGTGCGCATAGGCGGTCGAGTAGTTGTTCCAGTGCTTGATGACGATTACGTTGCCATAGCCGCCCTGGGTGCCGACGAAATCGATGACGCCGTCGCCCGACGCGCGGATCGGGGTGCCGGTGGGTGCGGCGAAATCGACGCCCTGGTGCTGCTTCCACTTGCCTGAAATCGGGTGCACGCGCATCGAGAAGCCGGACGACACGCGGGTAAACTCGATTGGCGACTTCAGGAATGCCTTTTTCAGCGACTTGCCGTCGAAGGTGTAGTAGCCGCCGCCCTGCTTGCTGCCCGGTTCGTCGAACCACACCGACTGGTACTTGTTGCCGTTGTTGTAGAACTCGCCGGCAAGCACGCGACCGGACCGGATCATCTCGCCGTTCTGCCAGAAGGTTTCATACACCACATTGAAGCGGTCGCCGCGGCGCAGGTCGGAGGCGAAGTCGATGTTGGTGGCGAACATGTCGACGATCTGGGATGCGATGCTGTCCGGGATCTGAGAGGCGTCCGTTGCGGCGAACAGCGACGAGCGGATCTCGGCGGTGCGCATCTCGATCCGGCGTTCGACTCTGGCCGAGGTTTCGGTCGCGGTAAAGCCGTTGCCCTCGCGCGCGATCACGATATTGCGCGCCGGCTGGTTATTGCCGTCCGTGAGTGTCGTGGTCAGGCGCTGCAGCTGGCCATCCTTGTCCGTCTGCGCCTGCACCCGGCGCCCGGCCTTCAGCTTGAGGATGTTATACGCTACGCGGTCCGACTTGATGAAGCTTGCCGCCGCCTCGTCACTGACGCCGAGCCGCGACAGCAAGGTGGCCAGTGTGTCGCCGGGGCGGACCTTTTCCTCGCGCAGGTAGAGCTGCTCCTCGGATTGCAGCCGCGCGATCTGGTCGGACAGGGTGGGGACGGAAAGCTCTTCGGTGATCGACTTGACAGGCAGGTCGGCAGCGTCAGGCGCCATCGGCGCGACGCCCGCCGCGCCAAACGCGCAGACGGCGAGAAAGATCGCGGACCCGTAAATGATGCGCGTCTTGCGCGAGGATCCGAAAAGTTGCTTGATGCTCGATCCCAGGTTCAGGTTTTTGACTGTAGTGAGCATGCAATAAGATAAAATCTGCTATTTTTGACCGGTGACGCTCTCAAAACGCGTTGGCGCGGGACCTATGTGGCCGCGATGAGCGAAAAACAGGTTTTGATGACGCCCGTGAGCCTGCAAGTAGTCATTGCGGACTAGCCGGTCCGGGGCGCGGCCGTGGAATCGGTTGGCTGCGCTGTTTCCCGTGACGGGTTGGTGTTCCGCGTTGCAAACTCCGCTTTTTCGACTTGCTGCTGTTGCACTGCTGCAAGATTGAAAATAAGCAGCAATTATACCAAACACATCGTATTCAAAATTCGCCGCCATACCTTAATTTTCGTCAGCCCATGAACGACTCCCAGAAATTGCAAACGAATAACGCACCACTCGAGCCGCTGCCTTTGACGGATTCCGTACAGGAAGCCATGGCAATCGCCAAGCGCGGCGTCGATGAACTGCTGATCGAATCCGAATTCGCGCAAAAGCTCGCACGGTCCGAGAAGACCGGCAAGCCGCTGCGTATCAAGCTCGGGCTCGACCCGACCGCGCCCGACTTGCACCTTGGACATACGGTCGTATTGAACAAGATGAGGCAACTGCAAAATCTGGGCCACACGGTGATCTTCCTGATCGGTGACTTCACGTCGATGATCGGCGATCCGTCCGGGCGGAATGTCACACGGCCGCCGCTGACCCGCGAGCAGATCGAGGAAAACGCCAAGACCTACTTCGCACAGGCAAGCCTGGTGCTCGACCCGAATCGCACCGAGATCCGCTACAACTCCGAATGGTCCGACCCGCTCGGCGCGCGCGGCATGATCCAGCTTGCAGCAAAATATACCGTCGCGCGCATATTGGAGCGTGAGGATTTTACAAAACGTTTCAAAGCTGGCACGCCTATTTCCGTGCATGAACTGCTGTATCCGTTGATGCAGGGATACGATTCGGTCGCATTGCAATCCGACCTCGAGCTCGGTGGAACCGACCAGAAATTCAACCTGCTGGTCGGTCGCGAACTGCAGAAGGACTACGGGCAGGAGCCGCAGTGCATCCTGACCATGCCGTTGCTCGAAGGCCTGGATGGCGTGGAGAAGATGTCCAAGTCCAAGGGCAACTATGTCGGCATCACCGAGCCGCCGAACACGATGTTCGCCAAGCTGATGAGCATTTCCGATACGATGATGTGGCGCTACTACGACCTGCTGTCCTTCCGCTCGACCGCCGAGATCGAGCAGTTCAAGAAGGAGGTCGAGGGCGGCCGCAATCCGCGCGACATCAAGGTATTGTTCGCGCAGGAAATCGTGACGCGCTTCCATTCGCAGCAGGCTGCGGAAGAGGCGCTCGCGGACTTCAACAACCGTGCCAAGGGCGGCATTCCGGACGACATTCCGGCGGTGAGCCTGACGGGGGCGCCGCTGGGTATCGGGCAGCTGCTGAAGCAGGCGAACCTGTGCGCGTCCACCTCGGAAGCGCTGCGCATGGTCGACCAGGGCGGCGTGCGGATCGACGGCGCCACGATCAGCGACAAGGCGCTGAAGGTGGAAGCCGGCACTTTCGTGCTGCAGGTCGGCAAGCGCAAGTTCGCGCGCGTGACGCTCGCATGATCGGATTGCTGCAGCGCGTTTCGGAGGCGAAGGTCGTGGTTGATGGCGCTACCGTCGGTGCAATCGGGGCCGGCCTGATGGTGCTTCTGTGCGCCGAGCGCTACGATTCGGAGAAGGAAGCCGATGCGCTGCTGGCCAAGCTGCTGTCCTATCGCGTGTTCGCCGACGTCGCGGGCAAGATGAACCGCAGCATCGCAGATACGCAAGGCGGACTGCTGCTGGTGCCGCAGTTCACGCTCGCCGCGGATACGCAGTCCGGCACGCGCCCCTCGTTTACGCCGGCCGCGGTGCCGGCGGAAGGGAAAAGGCTGTTCGATTACTTCGTCGGCCAGGCGCGCGCGAAGCATGCCGTGGTCGAAACCGGCGAGTTCGGCGCGCACATGCAGGTCTCGTTGACGAACGATGGTCCGGTCACCTTCTGGTTGCAGATCAAGCCGCAGAACCCGGCATGAATCACAATACGTCTCGCATCACCACCCAACCCACAAGGAGGTCACGATGAAACTCTGGAGCGATTCCTTCAAGGATGGCAGCGCCATTCCCGGCGAATTTGCATTTGGTGTCATTGATCCGAACTCGCACGTCGCCTTGTCTTCCAACCGCAATCCGCATCTCGCGTGGAGCGAGGCGCCGACCGGTACCAGGTCCTTCGCGCTGATCTGCCACGACTATGATGTTCCCTCACGCGGCGACGACGTCAACCAGGAAGGCAAGACGGTGCCGTCCGACCTGCCGCGCGTGGATTTCTTCCACTGGGTGATGGTCGACCTGCCGCCGAACCTGACGGAGATCGCGGCCGGCCAGTACAGCAAGGAAGTGACGGCGCGCGGCAAGCCGGGCCCTGCGATCAGCGGCGGCCTGCCCGGGCGTCACGGCATCAATGATTACACCGGATGGTTCGCGGGCGACCAGGACATGGCCGGCGCTTATTTCGGCTACGACGGCCCGTGCCCGCCGTGGAACGATTCCATCGTGCACCACTATGTGTTCACGCTGTATGCGCTGGATGTCGCGGGCTTGCCGGTCGAAGGCAAATTCACCGGGCAGCAGGTGCGCGAGGCGATGCGCGGCCATATTCTCGGCGAGGCGAAAATCGTCGGAACCTATACGCTCAACCCCGCTCTGGCCGGGTAAGCAGCACCGGAGTATTTGTGACGGAAATTCTGTTGATACGCCACGGGGTAACCGCGTGGAACGCGATCAAGCGGCTGCAGGGCCATCTTGATATCCCGCTGAGCGAGGAGGGGCAGCGCCAGGCGGCAGCGCTTGGCCGTGCGCTGCAGGATGAATCGCTGGATGCGATCTTTTCCAGCGACCTGCAGCGCGCCCGCCAGACGGCACAGGCGATCGCCGCGCCGCGCGGCATGACGGTGCAGATCGACCGCGGCTTGCGCGAACGCTGCTATGGCGCGTTCGAGGGCATGTTGTATGCGGAGATCGGCGCTCGCTACCCGCAAGCCTACGCCGCGTGGCAGGCGCGCGAGATCGATGCGCGGTTTCCGGCAGGCGTGCACGAGGCGGAGACGCTGCGCGAATTTTCCGGGCGCGTCGTCGCGACGATCACCCGCATCGTGTCCGAACGCAGATATCGCCGGATCGCTTTGGTATCGCACGGCGGCGTGCTGGAATGCGCGTACCGCGCGGCGCAGGGACTCGGATTCGCGCATGCGCGGGATTTCGACATCTTCAATGCCAGCGTCAATCGCTTTGCCTGGGATGGAAACGGGCTGCAGTTGCTGCGCTGGGGCGATGTCGCCCATCTTGAAGACCTGGAAGCCGCCGCGCTCGACGAGATCGATCGGCAATAGAAACTTGTCGCCGGCCATCCCGGAAGTTCATCGCCGGGCCCGGACGGGATAAAATAGCGGTTTGTCCGCAGCCAGCCCGTTCCCGTGAAAATCGGCCCGCATCTCCTACGCAACAACGTCTTCGTCGCGCCGATGGCCGGGGTGACCGATCGTCCTTTCCGGCAGTTGTGCAAGCAGCTCGGCGCCGGCTATGCAGTATCGGAAATGGCAGCTTCCGACCCGCGGTTATGGGCGACCGAGAAAACCGCGCGGCGCACCAACCACGACGGCGAAATGGAGCCGAAGGCGGTGCAGATCGCCGGCGCCGACCCCGCCATCCTCGCGGCCTGCGCCAAGTTCAATGTCGACCGGGGCGCGCAGATCATCGACATCAACATGGGATGCCCGGTGAAGAAAGTCTGCAACAGCTGGTGTGGCTCCGCACTGTTGCAGAACGAGAAACTGGTCGGCGAGATCCTCGACGCGGTGGTCGCCGCCGTCGATGTGCCCGTCACGCTGAAGTTCCGTACCGGATGGAACCGGCAGAACAAGAATGCATTGACGATCGCGCGCATGGCCGAGCAGGCCGGCATCGCGATGCTGACGCTGCATGGACGCACCCGGGCCGATGGCTACAGCGGCGAGGCCGAATATGAAACGATTGCGGCGGTGAAGGCCGCGGTCTCCCTTCCGGTGGTCGCCAACGGCGACATCACCTCTCCCGAAAAAGCGAAGTTCGTACTGCAGGCGACCGCTGCCGACGCGGTGATGATCGGCCGCGCGGCGCAGGGACGGCCGTGGATCTTCCGCGAGATCGACCATTACCTGCGTACCGGCGAACTGCTGCCGGCGCCGCTGGTGGAAGAGGTGCGCGCCCTGATGAGCGAGCACTTACAAGCCCACTATGCGTTCTATGGCGAGTACATGGGACTGCGTACCGCGCGCAAGCATATCGGCTGGTATGTGCGTGAACTGCCCGGCGGGGAGGAATTCCGCCAGCGCATGAACCGCCTGGAAAGCTGCGAAGAGCAGTTGGCTGCGGTGGACGCGTTCTTCGAATCGCAAATTGCGCTCGGCGAACGGTTACAATACGGCCTTGCCGCGCAAAAGCTGGCCGCCTGAAACACCTACAAGAAAATTTACCGCAATGAGCAAAGACAATATCCAGGACGTCGTCAAGAAGAGCCTTGAGAAGTACTTCAGGGATCTCGGCGAGCAGCAGCCTTCGAACGTCTATGAAATGGTGGTCTTTACCGTTGAAAAGCCGATACTCGAAGCCGTGATGGCGCGCGCCGACGGCAACCAGTCGCTGGCCGCCGAGATGCTCGGTATTAACCGCAACACCTTGCGCAAGAAGCTGCAGCAGCACGGGCTGCTCTGAGCGTTTACCCGGCATGATGCATAACCAAAGAACAGTGCGCACCGGCAGGTCCGCACTGTTTTTTCGTTATCCATCACTTTCTGCAAATCCACCATCATGATCAAACAAGCGCTGATTTCCGTCTCGGACAAGACGGGCGTACTCGACTTCGCCAAAGCCCTTGCGGCGATGGGCGTCAACATCCTTTCCACCGGCGGTACGGCCAAGCTGCTTGCCGACAATGGCGTGAAGGTGACCGAGGTTGCGGACTACACCGGCTTTCCGGAAATGCTGGATGGCCGCGTGAAGACCTTGCATCCGAAGGTGCATGGCGGCATTCTCGCGCGCCGCGACCTGCCCGAGCATGTGGCAGCGCTGCAGCAGCACGGCATCCCGACCATCGACATGGTGGTGGTGAACCTGTACCCGTTCCAGCAGACGGTGGCCAAGGAGCAGTGCTCGCTGGAAGACGCGATCGAGAACATCGATATCGGCGGCCCGACCATGCTGCGTTCGTCCGCGAAGAACCACAAGGATGTGGTGGTGATCTGTGATCCGGCCGACTACAGCCGTGTGCTGGACGAGATGAAGGCGAACAGCGGCGAGGTCGGCTACGACACCAAGTTCGCGCTGGCCAAGAAGGTGTTCGCGCATACCGCGCAGTATGACGGCGCCATCACCAACTACCTCACCGCGCTCGGCGACGACAAGCAGCATGCGACGCGCAGCGCCTATCCGCAGACGCTGAACCTGCATTTCGAAAAGGTGCAGGAAATGCGCTACGGCGAAAACCCGCACCAGTCGGCCGCGTTCTACCGCGACCTCGCGCCGTTCGCCGGCGCGCTGGCGAACTACCGTCAGCTGCAGGGCAAGGAACTGTCGTACAACAATATCGCCGACGCCGACGCCGCGTGGGAATGCGTGAAGAGCTTCGACGCATCTGGCAACAGCGTCGCCTGCGTGATCATCAAGCATGCGAATCCCTGCGGCGTTGCGGTCGGCAAGGATCCGTTGGAAGCGTACGGCAAGGCATTCCAGACCGACCCGACTTCCGCCTTCGGCGGCATCATCGCTTTCAATCGCGAGCTGGATGGCAAGGCGGCGGAAGCGGTGGCGAAGCAGTTCGTGGAAGTGCTGATCGCGCCGTCGTTCACCGCCGAAGCGAAGCAGGTGTTCGCCGCCAAGCAGAATGTCCGGCTGCTGGAAATCCCGCTGGGCGATGCGATCAATGCCCATGATTTCAAGCGCGTGGGCGGCGGCTTGCTGGTGCAGTCGCCGGATGCGAAGAACGTCGCGCTGGCCGAACTGAAGGTCGTGACCAAGCAGCAGCCGACGCCGCAACAGATGCAGGACATGATGTTTGCGTGGCGCGTGGCGAAGTTCGTGAAGTCGAATGCGATCGTCTTTTGCGGCAGCGGCATGACGCTCGGCGTCGGCGCCGGGCAGATGAGCCGCGTGGATTCGGCGCGCATTGCATCGATCAAGGCGCAGAACGCCGGCCTGTCGCTGGCCGGCTCCGCCGTGGCGTCCGATGCGTTCTTCCCGTTCCGCGATGGCCTGGATGTCGTCGTCGATGCGGGCGCGACTTGCGTGATCCATCCGGGCGGATCGATGCGCGACCAGGAGGTGATCGATGCGGCGGACGAGCGCGGCGTCGTGATGCTGTTTACCGGCACGCGTCATTTCCGGCATTGATGTGGAAACGGCATTTCCGCAGCAGCGCGAATGCCGTATCGTAGAGCCATGAAAATCCTCGGTATCGACCCCGGCCTGCGCACCACCGGCTTCGGGGTCATCAGCAAGCAGGGAAACAAGCTTGCCTATATCGCATCCGGCACCATCAAGACGCCGGATGCGGACCTGCCGCAGCGCCTGAAAGTCATCCTGTGCGGCGTCTCAGAAATCATCCGCACCTATGCGCCCGATTGCGCGGCAATCGAAAAGGTGTTCGTCAACGTCAATCCGCAATCGACGCTGCTGCTGGGGCAGGCGCGCGGCGCGGCGATCTGCGCGCTGGTCGGCGCCGATCTCGCGGTCGCCGAATACACCGCGCTGCAGATCAAGCAGGCAGTGGTGGGACACGGCCGCGCACAGAAGCAGCAGATGCAGGACATGGTGCAACGCCTGCTGCTGCTGTCCGGGATGCCCGGGACCGACGCTGCGGATGCGTTGGGCGTGGCGATCTGCCATGCGCACAGCGGCGAGGCGCTGTCGGTGCTGGGCGATCTCGCGCCGGCGCTGACCAAGAAGGGCGTGCGGGTGCGCCGCGGCCGGCTGGTCGGTTAGGAACGCTTTTCCGCCTTGCGCGCGGCAATTTCGAAGCGGTTGTGCCAGTAGGCATCCTTGCCGCGCAACGCGGCCCACGCGCTGGAGGCGAGATAGGCGAACGGGAACAGGATGCCCCAGCGCTCGGCCTGGCGCACATGCGCCAGCTCATGCACCAGCACGCGTGCCGACAGCCCGCCGTGCATCGCGATCACCACATGGCCGATCGCCATCGCATTCATCGCGCCGAATGGATGGTGGGACAGCATGGCATCGGCAACCGGGCCGCGCGCCAGGAGGGCGAAGGCGGAGCCGCGCACCATCTGGACATTGCCGCGGAACAGCACGACAGGTAATGCGAGCAGCAGACCGAATGCAGTTACCGGCGCAGCCCACACCACGCCGAGAAGGGTGCGCGGCCAGAACATTGCGCGCGCGACGCGCGGCTGGCGCAGGAGCAATAGAAGGCGGCGAATCATTTTTCTTGCCCGGCGCGTCGGCGCACGCCGGATGATGTGGAGAAGCTGAAACAGCCAGTTAGAACGTCTGTTGCAGGGAAAAATCCTTGCCCAAATCCTCGCGCGGCTTGCAGGCAATGTCCTGTATCATGCACCTAACTTTTACCTCCGATTCCACCCCATGATAGGCCGTCTTTCCGGAATACTGATCGAAAAAAACCCGCCCCAGCTGCTGGTCGACTGCAATGGCGTCGCCTATGAAGTCGATGTGCCGATGAGTACCTTCTATAACCTGCCGGGAACCGGTGAAAAAGTAGTGCTTCTGACCCATCTTGCCGTGCGCGAAGACGCCCACCTGCTGTACGGCTTCGGCAGCTCTGAAGAGCGTAATGTCTTCAAGCAACTGATCAAGATTTCCGGCATCGGCGCGCGAACCGCGCTCTCCGTCCTGTCGGGCATGTCGGTGGCAGACCTGTCGCAGGCGGTCACGCTGCAGGAGGCGGGGCGGCTGACGAAGATCCCGGGCATCGGCAAGAAAACCGCGGAACGCCTGTTGCTGGAGCTGAAGGGCAAGCTGGGCGCGGATCTGGGCAGCGTTCCCGGGGCGGCGCATAATGACGCGACCTCCGACATCCTCAATGCCTTGCTCGCACTGGGTTACTCCGACAAGGAGGCCGCGCTGGCGCTGAAGCAGGTGCCGGCCGGCAGCAGCGTGTCCGATGGCATCAAGCTGGCGCTGAAGGCGTTGTCGAAGGGATAAGTGATGAGTATTCAGACCGACAATTTCACCGAACAGCGGATTATTGCCGCCACCCCGGCGTCGCCGAACGAGGAAGCGATCGAGCGGGCGTTGCGCCCCAAGCAGCTCGACGAATACGTCGGGCAGGAGAAAATCCACAGCCAGCTGGAAATCTTCATTACCGCGGCGCGCCAGCGGCGCGAGGCGCTCGATCATACGCTGCTGTTCGGTCCGCCCGGGCTGGGCAAGACGACGCTGGCGCATATCATCGCGCGCGAGATGGGGGTGAACCTGCGCCAGACGTCCGGCCCGGTGCTGGAGCGCGCCGGCGACCTCGCGGCGCTGCTGACGAACCTGGAACCGAACGATGTGCTGTTCATCGACGAGATCCATCGCCTGTCGCCGGTGGTCGAGGAAATCCTGTACCCGGCGCTCGAGGACTACCAGATCGACATCATGATCGGCGAAGGCCCGGCGGCGCGCTCGGTGCGGCTGGACCTGCAGCCGTTTACGCTGGTCGGCGCGACCACCCGTGCCGGCATGCTGACCAATCCGCTGCGCGACCGCTTCGGCATCGTCGCCCGGCTCGAATTCTATACGCCGGCGGAACTGGCGAAGATCGTCACCCGCAGCGCGTCGCTGCTGAACGCGAAGATCGTCGACGAAGGCGCGCTGGAAATCGCCAAGCGCAGCCGCGGCACGCCGCGCATCGCCAACCGGCTGCTGCGCCGCGTGCGCGACTATGCGGAGGTAAAGGGCACCGGCGAGATCACCAAGGCGATGGCCGATGCCGCGCTGAAGATGCTGGATGTCGATCCCGTCGGTTTCGATGTGATGGACCGCAAGCTGCTGGAAGCGGTGCTGTTCAAGTTCAACGGCGGCCCGGTCGGCCTCGACAACCTGGCGGCGGCGATCGGCGAGGAGCGCGACACCATCGAGGATGTGCTCGAACCTTACCTGATCCAGCAAGGCTTCCTGCAGCGCACCCCGCGCGGGCGCATTGCCACGCCGACTGCCTACGCGCATTTCGGCATCACCGCCCCGCGCACCGGCGCCGTCGGCGACCTGTGGGACCAGCCGGCAGGATAAAGCCATGGCGCAGCAAGGGGCGTTGCACCCTTGTCGCGCCGCGTTCTTCCTCTTTGGAATCCCAGGAAGGAAAGCTGCGCGCTTGCCCTCCGTAGAAATACGGTATTTTTGCTTTCCCGTTAAAAATTCGGCAAAGATGCCTCTATAATGCTTTTTTAAGCACGGTCGCACTTTTTTTGTTTGACCGGCCGCAATCCTGCCGTTCCGCACCTGCGTAAAGTACAGGGCTGGCCCGGCACTGCGGCGCCACCCATACCACTTCGAGTTTCCCGCCATGCTCATGTCCACGCAAGCCAACCGCTATGCGCACCAGCTGCTCGATGCGCGTGCGCAGGCCCAGATGATCCCGCCCCTGTCCTCGACTGCACCGCTGTCAGTTGCAGACAGCTATGACATCGTCAAGAGCATCCTGGACGTCCGGATTGCGCAAGGTGAAACGGTGGTCGGGCGCAAGATCGGCTTTACGAACCGCAAGATCTGGTCGAAATATGGCGTCGCCGAGCCGATCAGCACGCCGATCTGGACGCCGATCTTCGATGAAACCGTTCGCTTTACCGAAGACAATCGCGGTATCCAGAGCCTGGATGGCGCGCTGCAGCCGCGCATCGGTCCGGAACTCGTGTTCAAGCTTGGTCACACCCCGGCGCCGGATGCCACGATCGAAGACCTGGCCGAATGCATCGAGTGGATGGCGCATGCGTTCGAAATCGTGGTCTGCCCCTTTCCCGACTGGAAGTTCGAGATGGCGGACTCGATCGCCGCATTCGGGCTGCACGGTTCGCTGATCGTGGGCGAGCCGAAAATGCTGTCGGCGGCAAGCCGGCGCAATCTCGGGGAAGTGCTGCCCTATGCGACGCTGTCGCTGTCCTGCGGCGACGAGCTGCGTTCCGCCGGTTTCGGCAGCGATGTGCTGGGCAGCCCGCTGCATGCATTGTGGCACTTGCATCAGCTGCTGAAGATGCAGGCGCAGTTCACGCCGCTGACTGCGGGCGAGATCATCACGACCGGCACCTGGACCGACGTGTGCCCGATCAAGCCGGGCGAGACCTGGACATCGGCTTTTTCCGGCATCAGCCTGCCGGGACTGACCATTTCCTTCGTCTGAAAGACAAAAAGGCGCCGGCGGCGCCTTTTTTTTTCGACGTCGAAGCGCTTAATCCTCGCGCACCCAGGTCTGGGTACGACCCAGCATCGGCACGCCGATGTAGCCGCGCACGTCGAGCTTCTTGCCGCCTTCGGTCACCGACATCTTGCTCTTGTAGATCTTGCCGTTGTTCGGGTCGAGGATCTGGCCGCCGTTGTATTCGCTGCCGTCCTTCTTCATGCCGGTGATGATGGTCATGCCGATCACCGGCTGGTCCTTCAGCGAGCCTTCGCACTTTTCGCACTTCGGATTCGGATCTTCGCCGGGTTCGCGGAACAGCTTTTCGATCTTGCCGCGCAGTTCGCCGTTGCTTTCGCTGATGCGTACCAGCGACTTCGCCTTGCCGGATTCATCGATGGTGCGCCAGACGCCGACAGGCGACGCGTCCTGCGCCCATGCGGCGGTGGCGGCAAATGCACTCGCCGCCAGAGTGAGAGTGGTCAATCGTCTGATCATTTTGTCGTCTCCTGGATTGGGTGGTCCGGCTGCGCTACGCGCAGCCAGACCAGAATCTTCAATCTTGAAGGAGTTATAATTTTTGCAATTTCTCAAACTGCTCGCGCAGTTTTTCCAGGGTGGCTCCAAAGGTCAACAGACGCTCTTTCTCCTGGGCGACAACTTGCGCCGGGGCACGGGCAACGAAGCTTTCATTGCCGAGCTTGGCATTCGCCTTGGCAATTTCTCCCTCCAGGCGCGCGATTTCCTTGGACAGGCGCTCGCGTTCGGCGGCGACGTCGATTTCCACCTTCAGCATCAGCTTGACCGTGCCGACGATCGATACCGGCGCCGGCGAAGCCGGCAGGGCGTCGACGATCTGCACATCGGACAGCTTGGCCAGCGCCTGCAGGTAGCGCACGAAGGACTCGACCTGCGCGCGGTCCGCCGCGCTTGCCTCGATGAACAGCGGCACGCGCTGCGCCGGCGACAACTGCATCTCGCCGCGCAGATTGCGGCAGGCGTCGGTCATCGCCTTCAGCTGGGTCATCCAGCCCTCGGCGTGCTCGTCGATCTTCCCGAGGTCGGGCTTCGGGTAGGCCTGCAGCATGATCGAATCGCCGGCCGGGTTCAGCTCGCGGCCGGTCATCGGCGCGATCTTTTGCCACAGCTGTTCGGTGATGAACGGGATTACCGGGTGCGCCAGGCGCAGCACCGTCTCCAGCACGCGCAACAGGGTGCGGCGGGTGGCGCGCTGTTGCGCCTCGCTGCCGTTCTGGATCTGCACCTTCGCCACTTCGAGGTACCAGTCGCAGTACTCGTCCCAGACGAACTTGTAGATCGCGGAGGCGATGTTGTCGAAGCGGTAGTCGGCAAAACCTTTCTCCACTTCCGCCTCGGTCCGCTGCAGCAGCGACACGATCCAGCGGTCGGCCGGCGAGAAGTCGCGCATTTCCGGTCCGCAGGTGGCCGGGTCGAAGCCGCAGTCCTTGCCTTCGGTGTTCATCAGCACAAAGCGGGTCGCATTCCACAGCTTATTGCAGAAGTTGCGGTAGCCTTCGCAGCGGTTCAGGTCGAAGTTGATGTTGCGGCCGAGCGAGGCATAGCTGGCCATCGTGAAGCGCAGCGCGTCGGTGCCAAAGGCCGGAATGCCGTTCGGAAATTCCTTGCGCGTCGCCTTCGCGATGCTTTCCGCCTGCTTCGGGTTCATCAGCCCGGTGGTGCGCTTGGTGACCAGCGATTCGACGTCGATGCCATCGATCAGGTCGATCGGGTCAAGCGTGTTGCCCTTGGACTTGGACATCTTCTGGCCGGATGCGTCGCGCACCAGGCCGTGCACGTACACCGTCTCGAACGGCACCTTGCCGGTGAAGTGCGTGGTCATCATCACCATACGCGCCACCCAGAAGAAGATGATGTCGAAGCCGGTGACCAGCACCGACGACGGCAGGAACAGCTTGTAGTCCGGCGTTTCTTCCGGCCAGCCGAGCGAGGAGAAGGGCACCAGCGCCGACGAGAACCAGGTGTCGAGCACGTCCTCGTCGCGGTGCAGCGCCTTGCCGCCGGCCTTTGCCGCGGCTTCTTCCGCATTGCGCGCGACGTAGATGTTGCCTTCGTCGTCGTACCAGGCCGGGATCTGATGGCCCCACCACAGCTGGCGTGAAATGCACCAGTCCTGGATGTTGTTGAGCCACTGGTTGTAGGTGGTGGTCCAGTTCTCGGGGATGAACTTGATCGAGCCGTCGGCGACTTTTTCCAGCGCGACTTCAGCGATCGACTTGCCGGGGAAATGCGTGCCTTCCGGCGCCGGCTTGCTCATCGCCACGAACCACTGGTCGGTCAGCATCGGTTCGATCACCACGCCGGTACGGTCGCCGCGCGGCACCATCAGCTTGTGCGGCTTGACGGATTCGAGCAGGCCCAGCGCCTCGAGGTCGGCGACGATCTGCTTGCGCGCATCGTAACGGTCCATGCCCTGGTACTGCGTCGGCGCGTTCTCGTTGATCTTTGCATCCAGCGTCATGATGCTGATCTGCGGCAGGTTGTGGCGCTGGCCCACGGCGTAGTCGTTGAAGTCGTGAGCCGGCGTGATCTTCACGCAGCCGGTGCCGAATTCCTTGTCCACGTAGTCGTCGGCGATGATCGGGATTTCGCGGTCGGTCAGCGGCAACTTAAGCAGCTTGCCGTGCAAATGCATGTAGCGCTCGTCCGTCGGGTCGACTGCAACGGCGACGTCGCCCAGCATCGTTTCCGGACGCGTAGTCGCAACCGTAATGTGACCGGAGCCATCCGCCAGCGGATAGCGGATGTGCCACATGTGACCGTCTTCTTCCTCGGACACCACTTCCAGGTCGGACACCGCGGTGTGCAGCTTCGGGTCCCAGTTCACCAGCCGCTTGCCGCGGTAGATCAGGCCCTGCTCATACAGGCGCACGAACACTTCGGTCACGGCCTTGGACATTTTCTCGTCCATCGTGAAGTATTCGCGCTTCCAGTCGGTAGAGGCAGCGAGGCGGCGCATCTGGCCGGTGATGGTGGAGCCGGAATGCTCCTTCCATTCCCAGACCTTTTCCAGGAATTTCTCGCGGCCGAGGTCGTGACGGGAAACCTTTTGCGCGTCGAGCTGGCGTTCGACCACGATCTGGGTGGCGATGCCGGCATGGTCGGTGCCGGGTATCCAGGCGGTGTTGTGGCCGCGCATGCGATAGTAGCGCGTAAGGCCATCCATCACTGTCTGGTTGAACGCATGACCCATATGCAGCGTGCCGGTCACGTTGGGCGGCGGCAACTGGATGCAGAAGGAGGGCTTGGCCGGATCGGTGCTGGCGGTGTAGTAACCGCGCTGTTCCCATTCGGTGCGCCAGTGTTTCTCAATCTCGGCGGGCTCGAAAGACTTGGCTAATTCCATGATTTAAAGGTGTTTTTGCGAAACCATGCATTATAAGGGAGGAGGATGCTGACTTTGGCGGTCAGGAGCGTATAATTCGCGGATCGCCGCTTTAGTGGCCGTCCTCTGTTTGGGACTGCGCGCGGCACGACGCTAGGGGTCCTGGCTGCTGTCCGGCCGGGTGAGAAACACCCTCGAACCTGATCTGGGTAATGCCAGCGAAGGGAAGCATCCGGAAAACCAGTCCCACCTTTTCCCGCCGCTCCTTCGCTTACCCGTCTTAGCAAAGGAGCACCATGAACGCCAATCCGCAATTCCTCGCCGCCACCGCCAAGGTGGACGACGCCGCGATCCAGCCGCTGCCGAATTCCCGCAAGATTTACGTCGAAGGCTCGCGTCCCGATATCCGCGTTCCGATGCGCGAAATCTCGCAGGCCGACACGCCGGCTTCCTTCGGCGCCGAAAAGAATCCGCCGATCTATGTCTACGATACCTCCGGCCCGTACACCGACCCGGACGTGAAGATCGACATCCGTTCCGGCCTGGCGGCGCTGCGCGCCGGCTGGATCGCCGAGCGCGGCGATACCGAGGAGCTGCCCGGACCGTCGTCGCAGTACGGCGTCGAGCGCCTGAACGACCCGAAGCTGGCCGAGCTGCGCTTCAACCTGCACCGCAAGCCGCGCCGCGCGCTGGCGGGCAAGAACGTCACCCAGATGCATTATGCGCGCGCCGGCATCATCACGCCGGAAATGGAATACATCGCGATCCGCGAAAACCTGCGCCGCAAGGAATACCTGGAAAGCCTGAAGGCATCCGGCCCGATGGGCCAGAAGCTGGCCGACCTGATGGGCCGCCAGCATCCCGGCCAGTCCTTCGGCGCCGCGATTCCGGCCGAGATCACGCCGGAATTCGTGCGCTCCGAAGTCGCCTGCGGCCGTGCGATCATTCCCGCCAACATCAACCATCCGGAATCCGAGCCGATGATCATCGGCCGCAACTTCCTGGTGAAGATCAATGCCAACATCGGCAACTCTGCGGTGACTTCTTCGATCGGCGAGGAAGTCGAGAAGATGACCTGGGCGATCCGCTGGGGCGGCGACACCGTGATGGACCTGTCCACCGGCAAGCACATTCATGAAACGCGCGAATGGATCATCCGCAATTCGCCGGTGCCGATCGGCACGGTGCCGATCTACCAGGCGCTGGAAAAGGTCAACGGCAAGGCCGAGGAGCTGACCTGGGAAATCTTCCGCGACACGCTGATCGAGCAGGCGGAACAGGGCGTCGACTACTTCACCATCCATGCGGGTGTTCGTTTGCAGTATGTGCCGCTGACGGCCAAGCGCATGACCGGCATCGTGTCGCGCGGTGGCTCGATCATGGCCAAGTGGTGCCTCGCGCATCACAAGGAATCCTTCCTGTACGAGCATTTCGAAGAGATCTGCGAAATCATGAAGGCCTACGACGTTGCGTTCTCGCTCGGCGACGGCCTGCGTCCCGGCTCCATCTACGACGCCAACGACGAAGCGCAGCTGGGCGAACTGAAGACGCTGGGCGAACTGACGCAGATCGCCTGGAAGCATGATGTGCAGGTGATGATCGAAGGTCCCGGCCATGTGCCGATGCACCTGATCAAGGAAAACATGGACCTGCAGTTGCGGGATTGCGCGGAAGCGCCGTTCTATACGCTCGGGCCGCTGACCACCGACATCGCGCCGGGTTACGATCACATCACCTCGGGTATCGGCGCGGCGATGATCGGCTGGTACGGCACTGCGATGCTGTGCTACGTGACGCCGAAGGAACACCTCGGCCTGCCGAACAAGGACGACGTCAAGGAAGGCATCATCACCTACAAGCTGGCCGCGCACGCCGCCGACCTCGCCAAGGGGCACCCCGGCGCGCAGATCCGCGACAACGCGCTGTCGAAGGCGCGCTTCGAGTTCCGCTGGGAAGACCAGTTCAACCTCGGTCTCGATCCGGACAAGGCACGCGAATTCCATGACGAGACGCTGCCCAAGGATTCGGCCAAGGTGGCGCACTTCTGCTCGATGTGCGGCCCGCACTTCTGCTCGATGAAGATCACGCAGGATGTACGCGACTTCGCGGCCGCGCAAGGCCTCTCGGATGACGAGGCGCTGAAGAAGGGCATGGAAGTGAAGGCGGTCGAGTTCGTGAAGTCCGGCGCGGAACTGTATCGCAAGCAGTGAGCGTAACGGGAAGCGCCATGGAAATCGAACTGAACGGTGCGCCGCACCCGGTTGCCGAAAACCTGAACGTACAGGACTTGATCGCCTCGCTGGATTTGGCGAACAAGTCGCTGGCGGTCGCGATCAACCGCGAAGTGGTGCCGCGAAGCAAATGGGCCGAGCGTGTGCTGCAGCCGAGTGATCGCGTGGACATCGTCAAGGCGATCGGCGGTGGATGAGCGCGGGGTTTCGCGAAGCACTGCTTCGCGCCGCGCGAATCGGAGCGGCTTGCAAGCCGCGACGTGGAGGCCGCACATCGGCTACCTGTGTCAAGCGCAACCGGAGCGGCTTGCAAGCCGCGACGTGGCAGACGCAAACCCTGTGACTTATTCGACACTACGCAACAAAGCCCAACTGAGGGAATCGCATGAGTGAACAAATCAACCCGGACGCCGGCCTCACCATCGCCGGCAAGACCTACCGCTCCCGCCTGCTGGTGGGCAGCGGCAAGTACAAGGACCTCGAGCAGACCCGCCTGGCGACGGAAGCAAGCGGCGCCGACATCATCACGGTGGCGATCCGCCGCGTGAACATCGGCCAGGACCCGAACGCGCCGAGCCTGCTCGACGCGGTGCCGCCGACCAGATACACCATCCTGCCCAATACCGCCGGCTGTTACAACGCCAAGGATGCGGTTTACACGCTGCAGCTCGCGCGCGAACTGCTGGGCGGCCACAAGCTGGTCAAGCTGGAAGTGCTGGGCGACGAGAAGACGCTGTTCCCCAATATGCCGGAAACGCTGAAGGCCGCCGAAACGCTGGTCAAGGACGGCTTCGACGTGATGGTCTACTGCAGCGACGATCCGATCCAGGCGAAGATGCTGGAAGAGATCGGCTGCGTCGCGGTGATGCCGCTGGCGTCGCTGATCGGTTCCGGCATGGGCATCCTCAATCCCTGGAACCTGTCGTTGATCATCCAGCAGGCCAAGGTGCCGGTGCTGGTCGATGCCGGCGTCGGCACCGCATCCGACGCGGCGATCGCGATGGAACTGGGCTGCGACGGCGTGCTGATGAATACCGCGATCGCCGGCGCAAAGGATCCGATCCGCATGGCGCGCGCGATGAAGCTCGCGGTGGAAGCGGGGCGCGAGGCGTACCTGGCGGGCCGCATCCCGAAGAAGTTCGCCGCCTCGCCGTCCTCACCGATGGAGGGGCGCGCAACATGATGCGCCCGGCCGTTCTGGTCTTCGCCGGCTCCGACCCGAGCGGCGGGGCCGGGCTGCAGGCCGACATCACGGCCATTGCCGCGCTCGGCGCCCACCCGCTGACATCGGTCACCGCGCTGACGGTTCAGGACAATGACCGCGTATTCAACGTGCATCCGGTGCCGGCGCTGCTGGTGCAGCAGCAGGCACAGGCGCTGATCGACAAGATCGACATCGCCGCGGTGAAGATCGGCATCGTCGGCAACCGCGCGAACGCGGAAGCGATCGCCGACACCCTGCGCGCGATGAAGCAGCGCCGCCCGGACCTGCACGTAGTGCTGGACACGGTGCTGGCGAGTGGTCACGGCGACCGGCTGTCGGAAGACAACCCGGCCTTCGCGGTGATGACACTGCTGCCGTTCGCGACGCTCGTTACGCCCAACCTGCCGGAAGCGGCGGCGCTGTGCGGCGGCAACCAGGACGTCGACGCGCAGGTCGAGAACCTGCTGCAGTATTGCCCGAACGTGCTGATCAAGGGCGGCCACGGCGCCGGCCCGGATGTGGTCAACCGGCTTTATACCCGCGACAACAAATGCACCTGGACCTGGCCGCGCCTGGCCGGCAGCTTTCACGGCACCGGCTGCACGCTGGCGTCCGCGACCGCCGCCCTGCTGGCGCACGGCAAGGCGATGGTCGACGCGGTCGAAGAGGCGCAAGCCTATTGTCATCAGGCGCTGCAGTCCGCGTATGCCATCACCGATGGCCAGCGCATCCCGAACCGTTGCGCCTTCCCGGAGGAAAATCCATGAAAGGCCTGTATCTCGTCACTCCCGACTGGGACGATACGAAAAAACTGCTGGAAATCACCGAGGCCGGGCTGCGCGGCGGCGCGGCGCTGGTGCAGTACCGGCACAAGACCGCATCCCCGGCGCTGCGCCGCGAGCAGGCGGCGCAGCTGCAGGCGCTGTGCCGCCGCTACGGCCGTCCATTCATCATCAACGACTTCGTCGACCTGTGCCTGGAGCTCGATGCCGACGGCATCCATGTCGGCGGCACCGATGCCGCAGTGGCGCAGGTACGCGCTGCAGTCGGGCCGTCGAAGATTGTCGGTTCTTCCTGCTACGGCAGCCTGCAACTGGCGCGGGATGCGCATGCGGCCGGTGCCAGCTATGTCGCGTTCGGCGGTTTCTATCCGTCCCGGGTCAAGAAATACGAAGTGACGACGCCGCCGGAAATCGTCGCGCAGGCGAAGCGGGAAATCCCGTTGCCGAATGTCGTGATCGGCGGCATGACGCAGGAAAATTCCCCGCCCCTGGTGCGGCAGGGCGCCGACATGGTGGCGGTGATCAGCAGCGTCTATATGGTGGAGCAACCGGAACAAGCCGCGCGCAGCTTCGCGCAATTGTTCACCTCTTAGCGCCGCCAACCCCTTGGAGCAGGCTGCCGATCGCCTTTGCCAGGCGGTCGAGCTGCCCGGTTGTGTTGTACAGGTGGGGGGTGACGCGCACGAAGCTCTCACCGGCGGCCCCGGTGGCGACCGTGAAGATGCGGTGCTCCTCGAAGAGGTAATCGGCAACCCTGGCCGGCTCCATGCCTTGCACCTTGAAAGCGGCAATCGCGCAGGCGCGTTCCGGCGCTTGCGGCGTCATCATCACGATGCGCTCGAAATCCTTCACGCGACTGACCCAGTAATCCTTCAGATAGCGCAGGCGCGCTTCCTTGCTCCTGCCGCCGATCCGGTTGTGAAAGGCGATCGCATCCTCGATCGCGAGGATCGCCGCCGGCGGCCGCGTGCCGAAATGCGCCAGCTTGCGGATGTCGCCGGCGGGATATCGGGTATCGCCGAACAGCGGCGCGATTTCCGCAATCCTCTCCTTGCGCACGTGCAGCAGGCCGACGCCGAGCGGCGCGCCCAGCCACTTGTGCAGATGGGCGACGACGAAATCGCTTTCCAGCTCGGGCAGCCGGTAGTCCAGGTGTGCAAAGGAGTGCGCGGCGTCGACGAAGACATCGATGCCGCGCGAGCGCGCCATGCGCGCGATCTTCGCCACCGGCAGGATCTGACCGGTCCGGTGCAGCATGTGCGTCAGCACCATCACGCGGGTCTTCGGCGTGATCGCGCATTCGTAGGCGTCTACAATCTCGTCGTCATCGCGCGGGTGGAACGGCAGGGCGACCCGCACGATGCTGAAGCGGCCGCGCTGCTGCATCATCGCCAGCGCTTCGTCGACGCTGTCGTAGTCCTGGTTGCCGATCACCACTTCATCGCCGGCGCGGAACGGATAGCCCTGGATCAGGATGTTCATCCCCTCGGTCGGGTTGCGCACGATGACGAGTTCTTCCGGCGCCACGCCGGAAAATCCGGCAAGCGTCTCCACCACCTGCGCCAGCCGCTGCGGAAAGCGGTTGCGCATGAAGCAGGCGGCTTCACGGTTGACCATGCGGCTGTATGCTTCGAAAGCTTCCTGCACAGGCCGGCTCGGCATGCCGAAGAAGCCGTTCTCGAGATTGATGAAGTCTTCGCTGGCGTCGAATTCCGCCCGGACCGCGGCCCAGAAGCGTTCGTCGTCGGCGGGCACCTGCAGGGATGGCGGATAGGTCAATTGGCCCTCGTAGTATTTGCCGGGAAGGGAATACGATTGTAGCCGCATCCGGCGCGCGCGGTTTTGCCGCACGCGGCCGCGACCCGGCTTACGCGCATTCCAGCCGCTTCAGTTCC
>NZ_DASPLS010000079.1:0-25157 GCF_035627455.1 Noviherbaspirillum sp. | reverse complement strand
GGCTTTCCCTCGTTGAACGTGGGCAGCACGCCGCAATCGCTGGAACTGTACGCATTCGCACCCGGGCTCGATCCATCCAGCATCGAAGTCAACCTCGAGCGCGGGGTGCTGACCATCGCCGGTGAACGCAAGCCGGAATTTTCGGAGCAGGATGAAAAGACGTCGCTGCACATCAATGAACGTTTTGCGGGCCGTTTCCGTCGCGTGGTGAGCCTGCCGGAGGATGACGTGAATCCGAGCGGCGTTTTGGCCGAGTACCGCGACGGCGTGCTGCACGTTTCCATCAAGCGTCGCGAGGCGCCGAAGCCGCGCCGCATCGCAATCCAGTAACAAGGAGGAACGATCATGAACCAGAACACCAGTGTGACGAAACAGGGCAACGGCAGCGCCCGCCCCGAAGCCGCGCTGCTGCCGCCGGTCGACGTCCTTGAAGATGCGTCCGGCATCACGCTGCTGGCCGACCTGCCGGGCGTGTCCAGGGACAAGCTGAACCTGCAGCTGGAAGCCGGCAGCCTGACGATCGAAGGCGAGGTGACGCTGAATACGCCGGAAGGGATGGAGTCGGGCCTGGCCGAAGTGCGCCTGCCGCGCTATCGCCGCGTGTTTACGCTGTCGAAGGAACTTGACAGCGAGAAAGCGTCGGCGGAGTTCAGGAACGGCGTGCTGAAGCTGCGTATCCCGAAGGCGGAACATGTGCAGCCGCGCAAGATCGAAATCAAGGTGGTGTAGGCCCGCCGCCCTTTGTCGGTCGGGCGGCGCACTGATTCGATGGAGGTAAATGATGAAATTCGAAGGGTTCAAGGGAGGTCTGTCGACCTTCTGGGATTCGGTCGCGGAAGGCTGGCAGCACATGCGGCAGGCGGCGGCCGGCGCGATCACCAGCTTCAAGCCGAGCGCGCAGACCAACATGCCGGCCAAGAACGACGTCGATGATGCGTTCTTCATTCCGTCCACCGGCTGGTCCATGCTCGGCGGCGACGTGTTCGAGGACGACAGGAGGCTGGTCGTACGGCTCGAAGTGCCGGGACTGGACAAGAACGACCTCGACATCGAGGTGGAAGGCGCGACGCTGATCGTGCGCGGCGAGAAGCGCTTCGAACGCGAAAGCTCGGAAGGGCGTTACCGCGTGCTGCAGTGCGCCTACGGCAGCTTCCGCCGCATGGTGCCGTTGCCGGTTCCGGTGGTGGCGGAGCAGGCGCAGGCGAGCTATCGCAACGGCGTGCTGCGCGTCGAACTGCCGAAGGC
Source organism: Noviherbaspirillum sp. (assembly GCF_035627455.1). GTDB lineage: Bacteria > Pseudomonadota > Gammaproteobacteria > Burkholderiales > Burkholderiaceae_D > Noviherbaspirillum. The sequence continues at coordinate 23,912 of NZ_DASPLS010000079.1, read as the reverse complement.
GGAAATCGAACCGCCGAAAAAGATGGCGGTCAAGGTGGACTGATGCGATCCGGCGTCGCCCGCGCGGCGGCGCCGGATTTTTCTTTCCCGCACCTTATCTGCGCCTGATGCATTCGATGTAGGCGGCGCCGTCCGGCGGCAGGCCGCTGCGCTGCGAATTCCAGATCATCTCGCCCAGGCACTCCATCATCTCGTGATGCGCATCATGCTCGGAGCCGAGCCGTTGCGCGAGCGCGAGGAAGGCAGCGCGGACGCCCGGCGGCTGGTCGATGGAAATCTGCTCGGCGATGGACAGATGCATCGACAGGTGCAGGAAGGGATTGCTTTGTCCGCGCTCGACCGAATAGTCGGCGGCCAGAGCCGCTTCCGCGTCCTTCAGCGCATCCTCGTACTCGTCATGCTGCATGATCCAGTCGCGCGCGATCGCCTCCAGCGGCGTCAGGATTTCCTTCGCCTGGATCTTGCGGAAGGTTTCGCAGAAGAAGCGGCGCACGTCGTGCTGGGAAGGATTGAACATGGTAACCGGTGCAAGTGCGACAAACGCCTATTGTACCGCCCGGCGCGCGCCGTTCGTTTAAGATATGCTGCGTTTTCCGCGCTGCGAGCGCGGTTCCGGATCACCATCGCAAATGGAAGACATGATGCTCAACGACGCTGCACTCCGTACACTGTTTCTCGACGCCCGCACGCACAATGGCTGGTCGGACAAGCCTGTTCCCGATGCGCTGCTCGCGCAACTCTATGACCTGATGAAATGGGGGCCGACCTCGGCCAACTGTTCGCCGGCGCGCATCGTGTTTGTAAAGTCGCCGGAGGCGAAGGAAAAGCTGCTGGCGTGCATGAACGAAGGCAATATCGAAAAGACGCGGACAGCGCCGGTGACGGCGGTGATCGGCATGGACATGGAGTTCTACGAGAAGCTGCCGCAACTGTTTCCGCACAATCCGGAGGCACGTTCCTGGTTCGCCGGCAACCAGCCCAACATCGACGCAACCGCGATGCGCAATTCCTCACTGCAGGGCGGCTACTTCATCCTGGCCGCGCGTGCGCTCGGGCTCGATTGCGCGCCGATGTCCGGCTTCAATGCCGACAAGATGAACGAGACCTTCTTCAAGGGTACGCCGGTAAAGGCGAACTTCGTGTGCAGCCTGGGCTATGGGGATGCCAGCAAGCTGCACGCGCGCGGGCCGCGGCTGGCGTTCGAAGAGGCGTGCAGGATCGTTTGAGGGAAGGCTTTCTTGAGTTTGTTACGTGCGACTGTGAGCTTGTGCATGCGGGCACAATGCCCGGCATTTCGCAATGCCTTTCCCCGTCATTCCCGCGAAGGCGGGAATCTATAGGGAGCCAGGAGAATTCGCCTCGGTATGGATTCCCGCCTTCGCGGGAATGACTGGGGGAGCGGTGGGGCGCATCGGGTGGCGAATCCGCAGGCACACCGCCGCCCCGCCGACAAATGGTGCGCATGACGCACCAATAGGGCAACAAGCGCGCCGCAGGCCGCCTAGACGCCCTTGTCCGGCAGCGGCGTCTTTTCCCTGAACTCGCACAGGTCGTTGATGATGCAGTTCCAGCACTGCGGCTTGCGCGCGATGCAGGTATAGCGACCGTGCAGGATCAGCCAGTGATGCGCATCGTGCCGGAATTCCGGCGGCACGAACTTCAGCAGCTTCTGCTCGACCTGGTCCACATCCTTGCCCGGCGCCACGCCGGTGCGGTTGGACACGCGGAAGATATGCGTATCGACCGCAATCGTCGCTTCGCCGAACGCGGTGTTGAGCACCACGTTCGCGGTCTTGCGGCCCACCCCGGGCAAGGCCTGCAGGTCTTCGCGCGCGCGCGGCACCTCGCCGCCGTGCTTTTCAAGCAGGATGCGGCATGTCTCGATCACGTTCTTCGCCTTCGTGCGGTAGAGGCCGATGGTCCGGATGTACTCTTCCAGCCCGTCGACGCCGAGCGCGAGGATGGCCGCCGGCGTGTTGGCGACAGGATAGAGCCGGCGCGTCGCCTTGTTGACCGAGACGTCGGTCGCCTGCGCCGACAGGATCACGGCGATCAGCAGCTCGAAGGGCGTCGTATATTCCAGCTCCGTGGTCGGATGCGGATTGGCCTGCCGGAAGCGGCGGAAGATCTCGAGGCGTTTTTCGGCGTTCATTGCGGGTCTTTTTGCTGTTCGAGACGGTGATTGATGTCGTCGATCTGCTTCTTTACCGAGCGCGACACATCGGCCATGCCGGTTGCGCCCGCCGCCTGGGCCGCCATCTGTTCCTTTTTCAGGCGCGCGCGTTCCATCGCCGCCTGGATGATGGCCTTCTTGCGTTCCGCCGCCGCCTTCTCCTCGTCGGACAGCGCGGCTTCCGTTTCCACCGCCTTCAGCTTGGCGGCCGCCTTCGCAGCCAGGCGCGCGTCGTTTTCCTCCTTTTCGCGCCGCAGCCGCGCGACGCGGAAATTGTGACGCTCGCGCGCCGCATCCGCCTGCTCCTGCGACCATGCATCCCACCCGGTCCGGCCGGGCGTGACGTCGACCATGGCGATGCAGTCGACCGGGCAGGGCGCAACGCACAGGTCGCAGCCGGTGCAGAGCGCCGGCACCACGGTATGCATCTGCTTGGCGGCGCCGGCGATCGCATCGACCGGGCAGGCCTGGATGCAGAGCGTGCAGCCGATGCACAGGCTTTCGTCGATGACGGCGACCGGGCGCGGCCTTTCCGCGCCGTTGATAGGATTGAGCGGAATGACGGGCTTGCCGAGCAGCTTCGCGAGCCGGGCAACGCCCTCGGCGCCGCCGGGAGGGCACTGGTTGTAGCCGGCGCTGCCATGCGCAACCGCTTCCGCATAGGGACGGCATGCCGGATAGCCGCACTTCGTGCACTGCGTCTGCGGCAGCAGGTCTTCGATCTGGTCGGCCAGCGTTTTGGGAATGGAGGACACAGCGGGTTTTTTGCAGCAAAAAACAGAATTATCCCGGCAAATGCCGCCTTCCACAAACAAAAAAGCCGTTCTCCCTTTCGGGAGAACGGCTTTCGCTTACACCGGTCGGTAAATCAGGAATGCGCGGTAATGAATTCGCCGATCTTCGGGCACACGATTTCGCGCCAGCGGCGGCCGGAGAAGATGCCGTAATGGCCGGCCTTGGGCACGGTGAAGTGCTGCTTCTTCGACTTCGGAATGCTGGTGCACAGGTCATGCGCAGCCTGGGTCTGGCCGGCGCCGGAAATGTCGTCGAGCTCGCCTTCGATGGTGAACAGCGCGACATTCTTGATGTCCTGCGGACGCACCAGCTTGCCTTCGACTTCCCAGGTGCCCAGCGGCAGGCGGAATTCCTGGAACACGATCCTGATGGTCTCCAGGTAGTACTCGGCCGGCATGTCGAGCACCGCGTTGTACTCGTCATAGAACTTGCGGTGCTCTTCCGCCGATTCCTGGTCGCCCGCGCGCAGGTGCATGTAGAAGTCCCAGTGGCTTTGCGCGTGGCGGCCCGGGTTCATCGCGATGAATCCGGCATGCTGCAGGAAGCCCGGATAGACCTTGCGGCCGAAACCCGGATAGTTGGGCGGCACACTGTAGATCACCTTGTTCTCGAACCAGGAGAACGGCCGCTTGATCGCCAGGTTGTTCACCTCGGTCGGCGACTTGCGCGGGTCGATCGGGCCACCCATCATGGTCATCGTCTTTGGCAGCATCGGATCGTTTTCCGACGCCATCAGCGAGATCGCCGCAAGCACCGGGACGGTGGGCTGGCACACTGAAATCACGTGCAGGTCCGGGCCGAGGCGGCGGATGAATTCCTGCACGTAGTAAATATAGTCATGCAGATGGAACGCGCCCTCGGACGTGGGCACCATGCGGGCATCGGTCCAGTCGGTGATATACACGTCGTGCTTGGACAGCAGCGCGCGCACGGTGTCGCGCAGCAGCGTGGAATGGTGGCCGGACAGCGGCGCGACCAGCAGCACGGTGGGCTGCTGCAGGGACGCGAGCTTCTTGTCGCTCATGTCCTTCTTGAAGTGGATCAGGCGGCAGAACGGTTTCTGCAGCGCGACTTCCTCGAACACGCCAACGGACTTGCCTTCGACGGGAACGGTTTTGATACCGAATTCGGGCTTTTCGTAATCCTTGCCGAGCCGGTACATCAATTCATAGCCGGCCGCGATGCGTTGCGCGAACGGCGTGTGGGCGAGTGGCGAGACCGGGTTCGTGAACAGCTTTGCAGAAGCTTCCGCCCATTGGATGAGCGGGTTCAGGAAGGTGCGGTTCAGCTCGTGAAATTGGTAAAGCATAAAGGCCTCTTTCAAGTGGTACCGGTGTCGTTAGATTCTGCAGATAAACATTTATTGCTGCAATGCATCATGTGCAATTTTCCTGTATTTCTATGGAAAAATGATTCTTTAACGCCAGTTTTGCCACAGTTGCACCTACGACGCTTCGGATGCGGTTCCGCGACGAGTATTGCGCCAAATCAATTGCAAACACAACATATCACAAACTGCATCATCGTTGAGAAGCGGAGAATGCGGCTTTCACTTCACTTTTCCGGCCCATGCCCTTATATGTGTGCCGACGGGTAAAACACCATCGTCCTGCCCTTATATTCTGCTTTTGTCTCACTGCCTGATAGAAAGCGGAGCATAAAGCGTGCCGAAGAGGGGCGCCGGCGCATTTATCGTTCCTTTCCTGCTGCATTGCGAAAGAAGTCGGGGGAGATGTTTTCAAATTGCTATTTTTGTCGATGCCGGCGTTTGTAGTTTTTACCTGTCGGGGTACGGTCCGGCGTCTGCCGCATTCCTGTTGCCGGATGCGCGCGTGAGCGCTTCATGGCCGGCGCTGGCACCAGCCGCTACTCTGCCCCCTTTCTGTCTCTTTCTTTCCGACAGCCGCTGCGAAGCGTTGCGCCGCTGCCGACATCTGTCCACGACAGCAACGGCATGTGTTTACAACTTGCATCCTGGCGTGGAATGCCGTGAAGGCCGGTGTAGCCGCGGGAGAGGGCGGCGGCGAAGCGGGTGGGGCGGGAACGATCTCGAGCGGGCAAAAAAAACGCTCCGGCCCTGCGGCACGGAGCGTTCTTCTTGTAGCGGGTATCTTACTTGGCCAGATGGTCCAGCTTTTCCTTCACATCCTTCCACTCGTCGGCGTCGGCCAGCGGGTCCTTGGTCTTCGTGATCGAAGGCCACTTGCGTGCCAGTTCGACGTTCAGCTTGATGAAGTGCTGCTGGTCAGCCGGCACGTCCTCTTCCGCATAAATTGCATTGACCGGGCATTCGGCGACGCAGACGGCGCAGTCGATGCACTCGTCCGGGTCGATCGTGAGGAAATTCGGGCCCTCCCTGAAGCAATCCACCGGGCATACGTCCACACAGTCCGTGTACTTGCAGCGGATGCAGGATTCGGTCACAACGTGGGTCATAACAGTCCTATTTATGTTTTGAAAATCTGGTCTGCGGATGGGGCGAGGGGCGGCTGTCATTTGCGCACGCCGGCACCGGCTACCCGCCGCAAAGCCTTGTATTTTAAGATATCTGGATGTTTCCCACAAACCGGATTTATACAGTTTATGAATAAGCAAATGCGGGAAAATCCGCAGGCGCCGCCAGGGAAACCGCCGCGTGGGGCGCAGCGTTCCCGATCGAACTTGGCGGATTGACAATGGCGCCGGCATGATGCGTTTCGATGAATAATTTGTGCCGGCCATTTGAAATTAAATCAAGCGCGAAGACGGCGGCGCGACCTGCATGTTCCGGTAGACTTCGGTGCCATTCAACAAGGGATCAATATGGATACGTCCGCCGCTCGCCAAGCCATTTTCAAACGCATTCGCGCTGCCCAGAACCGTCCCGCACAACCCACGCAGGAGGAAATGGACGCGGTGCTGCAATATCTTGCTGCCCGTTCGCGCGGGCCGCTGCCGGCCGTCGGTCCCGACCTGGTCGCGCACTTCACGCAGCAGGCCTTGCGAATGTCGGACACGGTGGACGAGGTGCGCACGCTGGATGAGGTTCCTGCCGCCGTCGCCCGCTACCTGGGCGGCATCACAGTCGCGCCGAAGGCGATTGCCTGGAACACGCTGGCAGGCATGGCGTGGCGCGAAGCCGGGATGGAGGTCGAGTTCCGCCGGCCCCGCAACGAAGACCTGGTGGGCATCACCGGCGCGTTCTGTGCGGTGGCGGAAACCGGCAGCCTGATGCTGCTGTCCGGCCCGGACACCTGGTCCTCGGCGGGGCTGCTGCCCGAAACCCACGTTGCCATCCTGCCGGCATCCCGCATCGTCGCCCATATGGAAGACGCATTCGCGCTCGCCCGCGCGGAGCACGGCGAACTGCCGCGCGCCATCAACTTCATCTCGGGGCCTTCACGCACCGGCGACATCGAACAGACCATCGTGCTCGGCGCGCACGGTCCCTACCGGGTGCATGTGGTGCTGGTGCGCGACGCGTAAACCAGCACATGCCGGCGGGGGATTCGTAAAACTACGTACCTGCGGGCGCTCGGAGCGGCCGACTTTCCAAGCTACAATGGCCGCCAATAAGACAATGGAGACCATCAGTGCGTACCAGAATCCGCGTCGGCCTGGCCGGCCTCGTTCCCGTGTTCCTTCCGACCTTGTCCCATGCCGCCGAGATCGACGGCAGCCTGATGTCGGCATGGTGGGGCATCCCTTTCGCCGGCCTGCTGCTGTCGATCGCGTTTTGCCCGTTGTTTACACCGGCATTCTGGCACCACCATTTCGGCAAGGTGTCGCTGGCCTGGTCGCTGGCCTTCCTGCTGCCGTGCGCAGTCACCTTCGGTAGCGCTGCCGCCGTCGGCACCGCCGTGCACGCACTCATCGCCGAGTACATCCCGTTCATCATCCTCGTGACCTCGCTGTTCGTGGTCGCGGGCGGCATCAGCCTGCGCGGCAACCTGCACGGCACGCCGGAGTTGAATACCGGCCTGCTTGCGCTGGGAACGGTGCTGGCGAGCATCATGGGAACGACCGGCGCCTCGATGCTGTTGATCCGCCCGCTGATCCGTGCCAACGACAATCGCAAGCATGCGGTCCACATCGTGGTGTTCTTCATCTTCCTGGTGTCCAACGCCGGCGGATCGCTCACCCCACTCGGCGACCCGCCGCTGTTCCTCGGTTTCCTGAAGGGAGTGGACTTCTTCTGGACCATGAAGAACATCTTCCCCGAGACGCTGTTCCTGTGTGCCGCGCTGCTGGCGATCTTTTACCTGCTCGACCGCCACTACTACCACAACAAGGAAGAGGCGCTGCCGCCCGTCCTGGACCCGACGCCGGATTCCCCGCTTCGCTTCAACGGCAAGATGAATTTCATCCTGCTGGCGGCCATCGTCGGCCTGGTCCTGATGAGCGGGCTGTGGCATCCGGGCATCGGGTTCACCGTGCTTGGCACCGAAGTCGAACTGCAAAACCTGGTGCGCGACACGCTGCTTGTCGCGGTGATTTTCATCTCGCTGTGGATCACGCCGAAGGAGGCGCGCAAGGACAATGAGTTTTCCTGGGGGCCGATCCAGGAAGTGGGCAAGCTGTTCGCCGGTATTTTCATCACGATCATTCCGGTGATCGCCATGCTGCGCGCCGGCGAGTCCGGCGCGTTTGCCCCGGTGGTGCAAGCGGTTACCGACGGCAGCGGGCAGCCGATCAACGCGATGTATTTCTGGGCCACCGGACTGTTGTCGTCCTTCCTCGATAACGCGCCGACCTATCTGGTATTCTTCAATACAGCCGGCGGTGATCCGGCCGTGTTGATGACCACGCTTGCCAGTACTTTGGCGGCAATCTCCTGCGGAGCGGTGTTCATGGGCGCCAACAGTTATATCGGCAATGCGCCCAACATGATGGTCAAGGCCATCGCCGAAGAGCGCGGGATCAGGATGCCGTCCTTTTTCGGCTACATGGCATGGTCCGGCGCGGTCCTGGTTCCGCTGTTCATCGCAATGACCTTCCTCTTTTTCAGCTGACAGGACATGGACAGACCGAGGATACTCGTGACGCGGGCGATATTTCCTGACGTCATTGATGCGCTTTCGCAGCATTTCGACGTCGAGTCGAACCAGGATGACCGCATTTTCAGCAGCGACGAGCTGATTGCAAAAGCCGCGGGCAAGGACGGCATTTTCACGACGCCGAGCGAGCGCATCGGCGCGGATGTGATCGCCGCGTGCCCGACGCTGAAGGCAATCTGCAACATGGCGGTCGGCTACAACAATATCGATGTTGCCGCCGCGACGCAGGCCGGCATCATCGTCACCAACACCCCCGACGTGCTCAACGAGACGACCGCGGATTTCGCCTGGGCGCTGCTGCTTGCCACCGCCCGCCGGGTGACCGAATCGGAGCACTGGCTGCGCGCCGGGAACTGGAACAAGTGGCGCTACGATACCTTCCTCGGCGCGGACGTGCATGGCGCGACGCTGGGCATTCTCGGGATGGGCCGCATCGGCCAGGCGATCGCGCGGCGTGCCGCCGGCTTCAACATGCGGGTGATCTACCATAACCGTTCCCGCCTCGCGCCGGAGCTCGAGGCGCGCGCCAACCACGCGCAATACGTCGGCAAGGATGAGCTGCTGCGCAGCGCCGACCATCTCGTCCTTGCGCTGCCGTATTCGCCGCAGGTCCACCATACCGTGGGCGCGGCCGAACTGGCGCTGATGAAACCGACGGCCACCCTGGTCAATATCGCGCGCGGCGGCATCGTCGACGACGCTGCGCTGATCGCCGCGCTGCGGGCGAAACGCCTCGCCGCGGCGGGCCTGGACGTGTTCGAGAATGAGCCGGCATTCGACCCGGCCTTCCTGACGCTGTCGAACGTGGTGCTCACGCCGCATATCGCCAGCGCTTCCGAACCGACGCGGCGCGCGATGGCGCAGTGCGCCGCAGCGAACCTGATTGCGGCGTTGACTGGCGGCAGTCCGCCGAATATTCTTAATCCCGACGCGATCAACAAGGGATAAGGGATGGCCGACATCAGCATCACCCAGGCGCACAAGCTGCCGCACAAGAAGGCGAAGGCGGCCGCACAGAAAGTGGCCGATCAGATGGCCGAGGAATACGACATGGAGTCGGAGTGGAACGGCGACGTGCTGCTGTTCAAGCGCAGCGGCGTGTCCGGCAGGCTTACGGTTTCGGACAGCAACGCCCATCTCGAAATCAAGCTCGGCTTCCTGCTCAAGGCCTTCGCGCCGACGATCGAAGAAAAAGTCTCCGCCAAAATGAAAAAGGTGTTCGGCGCAAAAGCCTGAACACCTTTCTGCCGCAACCGCCGTTCCTGCCGGCGGCTTGTTTTCAACCCTTCAGTTCGTTGATCAGGTCGACGTACTGCTGCATCGCGTCGTCCTTCGACGTGCCCTTGAGCGCATCCCATGCATCGTACTTGGCGCGGCCGACCATGTCGGTGAAGCCGGGGCGCTTGCCGTCGACGTCGCCGGCGCTGGCCTGCTTGAACAGCGCGTAGATCTTCAGCAGCGTCATGTTGTCCGGACGCTCCGGCAGGTTCTTCGAATCGGCGACCGCCTGGTCGAATTGACTTTGCAGACTCATGCTTTTCTCCTGTAAGAGGCTGTGATAGTGTCTAGTAGGCCGTGCAGCGACGCACGCGATGCTGCAAAACATAACATAGAAGAAAACAGGCACAAACGAAAAGCTCTAGAGGGGATACTCCATGTTGTCGGAAGCCGTGCCGGCCCTGCGCCGGGAAAGAATGTCCACCGTCGACACCGCATGGCTGCGGATGGACTCGGACGCGAACCTGATGATGATTGTCGCCGTCCTGATGTTCGACCAGCCGTTGGACATGCAGCGCTTCCGGCGCGCGATCGACACCCGCCTCCTGAAATACAGCCGCTTCCGCAGCCGGGTGGAACACGATCTGACCGGCGGCGCCTGGTGGCGGCCGGACGGGATCGACCTCGACGACCACATCATCCGTACCCGCCTGCCGGACGGAAAACCGGGCAACAAGAAAGCGCTGGAGCGCCTGGTCGGCGAGTTGTCCGGCACGCCGCTCGACCCGAAAAAGCCCCTGTGGCAGATGCATGTGGTCGACAATTGCGTCGGCGAAGACGGCGAGGTTCGGCAATCGATCATCGTGCGCATCCACCACTGCATCGCCGACGGCATGGCGCTGGTCGGCGTGCTGCTGTCGCTGTTCGAGCGGACCCGCGATCCGGCCGATGACGCGGAGGCGGTGCCGCCGCCGCTGCCGGACGAGGACAATCCCTGGCTGCACCTGATGCAGCCGGTGACCAAGGCCACGATCACCGCGATCAACATGTCCACCGCGGTGTGGACCAAGTACATGTGGATGCTGGCCGACTCCAACCAGGCGCTGGGCAAGCTGACGGACATGGGCGGCATGGCCGGGCGGATGACGGTGGACGCGGTGAAGCTGCTGGCGATGGCGGACGACTCCCGCACGCGGCTCAAGGGAAGACCGAAGGGCAGCAAGCATGTCGCGTGGAGCGAGCCGCTGCCGCTGGACGAGATCAAGGCGGTCGGCAAGGCATTCGGCGGCTCGGTCAACGATATCCTGATGTCCTGCGTGGCCGGTGCGATCGGCTCCTATCTGCGCGCCCGCGGCGACAGTGTGCCCGGCAACACCGAGTTGCGCGCGATGGTGCCGGTCAACTTGCGCAAGGCCGGCAAGGAACAGAAGCTGGGCAATGCATTCGGGCTGGTGCCGCTGGTGCTGCCGATCGGCATCGAGGATCCGGCGGCCCGGCTGGAGGAAGTGCGCCGTCGCATGGATGAGCTCAAGGGCGGCTACCAGGCGCTGGTGGCGATGGCGGTGCTCGGCGTGTTGGGCGCGACGCCCAAGCAGATGCAGAACGAAATCCAGAACTATTTCGCACGCAAGGCAACGGCGGTGATGAGCAATGTGCCGGGGCCGCAGGCGCCGTTGTACCTCGCCGGCAGCCGGCTCGACCAGATCATGTTCTGGGTGCCGCAGTCGGGAGACATCGGCGTCGGCGTATCGATCCTGAGCTATAACGGCGGCGTGCAGTTCGGCCTGGTGACCGACGAGGCGCTGGCGGCTGATCCGCATGCCATCATCCGGCGCTTCCAGCCGGAGTTCGAGAAACTGGTGATGCTCGCGCTGATGCGCGAGTGGTAGGGCTATTCCCGGCCACCGGCCACCGCGGCGCCCGCACGGACGGCGCCGCCGGCGACGCTGGTCGCGGCACCGACAGCGACCGAGCCTGCGGTGACGCCGGCACTGACCGCCGTGCCGGCAACCGAAGCCGCGGTCGTGGCAACCGTCACCACCGCGCAGCCTTGCAACAGGAACGCCGCGGCGGCTGCGGCGCAGAAGGATATCTTGGAGAGCATGCCTGGATCCGGAAGCCGGCCATAGGCCGGGAGCTTAATGTAGGAGCGTACGCGGCGGCCAGGGGGCGCCGCGTACGCCGGATCATCCTAACACCGTTCCAGACAGTAATAATTCAAAAGCGCAAGATATTCTTCAGACGCCCAACAGTTCCACTTCGAAAATCAGCGTCGCGTTCGGCGGAATCACGCCGCCGGCGCCGCGCGCGCCATAGCCGAGCGTCGACGGAATGATGAGCTTGCGCACGCCGCCGACCTTCATGCCTTGCACGCCTTCGTCCCATCCCTTGATCACATGGCCGGCGCCGAGCGGAAAATCAAAGGGGTCGTTGCGATCCTTGCTCGAATCGAACTTGCGGCCGGCGCTGCCGTCCGGATTCTGCAGCCAGCCGGTGTAGTGCACGGTCACGTGCTGGCCGGCCTTTGCCTCGTCGCCGGAGCCGACGCTGATGTCTTCGTATTGCAGGCCGGAGGCCGTCATGGTGGTGGACATGTGTTTTCCTTTTTTGTGCTGGTTGATCAGTGCCGGGATTGTAACAGCCGGGCGGGAAGGCTACAGCAACCGCGTTTCCTGCGCACGCACGACCAGCTCCTGCTGGCGGAACCGTTCCTGCAGCACTTGCCGGTAGCTGCGCCACCATGCTTCGTCGAGGTCATCGGCCATCACTTCGTAGACCACGAGGTCGTCGCGCACGGTCTTGCCATCCTCCTCCCGCCACAGGCCGCCGGCGGGAGAACGGGTATACGTGGTCAGGCCGCCGAAACGTGCGAGGATGTCGTCCCGGGTGCGCAGGTAGACGTCGCGCGGAAGTTCTTGGCCTGTATTGTCATACAGCGGCAACAGTAGCTGGATCAGGAACATGTAGGGGGCCTTGGGCGTCAGGGGTGTAAGCGTCGGGCGATCCGGTCAGCAGGGCAGGGACAGCCTTGCCATTTCCACTGGTCAGGTTTCGTGGCCGGCGTCATAGCGCTGCCTCCCGGCGGTTAGACAATTGTTGCTGCCAAAGTGCCGGCAGATGCGCCGCAGGGACGTGCCCCGACGACCCCACGTGCGCGGCATGTTCGCCCGTCGCCGGACCAGTTTGGGATATCCTGTGCGCACCGCGGCCGGGCAATCGATGGTGCCGCTCGCCGTACCGCATGCCCGGGGCGGGCACAACAACGGGGATGGAAAAGGATGATGGAAACTGCTCGGAGGCCGTACTGATGCGGCCGATACTGGTTGCCTTCGGGCGAGCCCTGCTGTCGCAGCTGCATATCCGCATGCTGTTGCTGACGGTTCTGCCCTTCATTGTTTCAGTCGTGGTATGGGCTGTGGCGCTCTGGCTCGGCCTGCAGCCGATGATCGACTGGCTGCATGCCTACTTTGCCGGCAGCGGCGGTTTTGCCGCGGCGGGAAGCGTGCTCGGCTGGCTTGGAATGGATGCGCTGCGGACGGTTCTCGTGCCGCTGCTGGCAATGTGGGTGCTGCTGCCGTTGATGATCCTCACCGCGCTGGTGTTTGTCGGAACGATGGCCATGCCCATCATCGCGCGCCATGTCGGCGGCCGCCACTATCCGACGCTGGAAAAGAAGCGCGGCGGCAGCGTGCTCGGCAGCCTCTGGCTCGCGAGCTGGGCCTTCCTCGTGTTCGCGGTGCTGTGGCTGCTGACGCTGCCGCTGATGCTTTTCCCGCCACTGACCTTCGTGGTGCAGCCGCTGCTGTGGGGCTGGCTGACCTACCGGGTGATGGCTTATGACGCGCTGGCCGAACATGCAAGCACGCAAGAGATCAAGGACATCCTGCGCATGCATCGCTGGCCGCTGCTGGCAATCGGCGCGACCACCGGTGCGATGGGCGCGGCCCCGACGCTGCTGTGGCTGGGCGGCGCGCTGTCGGTGGTGTTTTTTCCGCTGCTCGCGGCGGGCGCCATCTGGCTGTACGTGCTGGTGTTTGTGTTCACCGGCCTGTGGTTCCAGCACTATTGCATGGACGCGCTGATCGCATACCGCTCGCATGCGCAGCCGGTGGCCGCGGCGCCGCAGATCAAGGACCTCAACTGAAAGGATGAAATCCGGCGGCTCAGGCATAATGGCCTTTTGTCCCCCGGAGCATGTGCATGGCCATCGGACTCATCATCATCGGCGACGAAATCCTTTCCGGCAAACGCACCGACAAGCATTTTCCCAAGGTGGTCGAGCTGCTTGCCGCGCGCGGACTGCAGTTGGCCTGGGCGGAATACCTGGGTGACGAGCGCGAGCGCATCACTGCGACGCTGCGGCGCACCTTCGCCAGCGGCGACATCGTGTTTTCCTGCGGCGGCATCGGCGCCACCCCCGACGACCACACGCGCCAGTGCGCGGCGGCGGCGCTCGGGGTCCCGCTGGAACTGCATCCCCAAGCCAGGGAAAAAATTGCGGAGCGCATCGCCGACGTCGCGCGCGAAGCGGGCAAGGAGCCGGACTATACGTCACCGGACATGGTGCACCGCTTCAGGATGGGCGAATTTCCGCGCGGCGCGGACATCATCCCCAATCCCTACAACAAGATCCCGGGCTTCGCCGTCCGCCATGGCGAGGGCGCGCACTATTTCGTTCCCGGCTTCCCGGTCATGGCCTGGCCGATGATCGAATGGGTGCTGGACATGCATTACCCGCACCTGTTCCGCAAGGTGCCGCGACTGGAAAAAGCGGTGCTCGTATTCGAGCAGGCGGAGTCCGCGCTGACGCCATTGATGGAGTCGGTCGAACTGGAATTCCCGCTGGTGAAGGTGTTCAGCCTGCCGAGCGTGGGGGATGCGACGATACGCCGGCATATCGAGCTCGGCGTGAAAGGCGAGCCGGAGCAGGTGACGGCGGCATTCGCAAGAATGCTGGCGACGCTGGACGGCATCGGGGCCGAGTACCGCCACGTCTGACAGCGGCGGAATTTGAGCGGCGTCCGGGGCGCGCCGGCGACGGCCAAAAAAAATGCCCCGGTCAATCGGGGCATGCGAAGCGGTACCGTAAGAGGAGGAGACTTGGGTACCGGGGAGATCGCGCTACAGCTTGCCGATCCCGGCACGGCCAGCGGCCATGCCGGCACCGGTCATTACTTCTTCGCCGCGCGGGCAGCCTTCGGCGCGGCGGTCTGGGTGAACTGGCCGACGGCGTTGTTCAGGTTGGCTTCGAGGGTTTCGACAGCCTGCTTGGTGGTCTTCGTCAGTTGCTCGTAGCCTGCGTTTGCATTGCCGATCGCCGTCTTGAGCATGGCGACGGCGTTCTCGGAACCGGCCGGTGCGTTCTTGGAGATTTCCTCGATCAGTTCCAGCACCTTGCGGCTGGTTTCGGAGATCTGGGCTTCGGCGGCCTTGGTGAATTCAGCCTGCACGCCGGAGGCGATGCCTGCCAGGTGGCGGCCGTAGGCCAGTGCCTTTTCGGCGTTCGGTTGTGCTTGTGCAGCAGCCAGCGACAGCCACTCTTGGGCATCCTTCGCAGCCAGGAATTGCTTCGCTGCAGCATTGGACTCTTCCAGCGAGGCCTTGGCCAGGTTCAGGTTCAGGTCGACCACCTTTTCCACGCCTTCGAATGCCTTGTTGGTCAGGGCGGTGAGCAGCGACAGCTGCGCTTCGAAATTGGCTTTGGATGCGGCGGAAAACTGCTCGGGAATGGTAAACATGTTGTCTCCTCAAGAGGGCAATTGATCGATGAAATGGGATCGCGGCAAAATCTTTCTTTTGTGCGTCGCAACAATGCGTATTTTAAGAACATAATTTGCCGTGTCAACATTTTTTGTTGCGGAGCATCAAAAAGCTGCATCCGTATCAAGAACTTGAACACTGGCAAGTTATGGTTTGCAAAATCATAACAATATGGCGGCCGGGGCGGCGTGCTAAACTCGCCTGCCTGCCCTTTACGTAAACGTCAATCTTGAAAGCCTTCTACAGCGATCATTTCGTGTTGCCGCTTCCGGAGGGGCACCGCTTCCCGATGCAGAAATACCGGCTGCTGCGCGAAGCCGTGCTGGCTTCGCTGCCGGAGGTCGAGGTGCACGAGGCACCGTGCGCCACCGACGGGGTGCTCGCGCTGGCGCATCACCCGGCCTACATCGACAGGGTGTCGCGCGGCGCGCTGACGGAAGCGGAGCAGAAGGCGATCGGCTTTCCCTGGTCGCTGCAGATGGTGGAGCGCTCGCGGCGCTCCGCCGGCGCAACCATCGCCGCTTGCCGCGCGGCACTCGAATCCGGTATTGCCGTCAACCTCGCCGGCGGCACCCATCATGCCGGCCCGGACCGCGGCGAAGGCTTTTGCGTATTCAACGATTCGGCGATCGCCGCCCGCCTGATGCAGGCCGAACGCAGGGCACGGCGGGTCGCGATCGTCGACCTCGACGTGCACCAGGGGAATGGCACCGCCGCCATCCTTGCGGGCGACGATTCGGTATTCACCCTGTCGCTGCATGCCGAAAACAACTATCCGTTCGCCAAGGCATGCAGCGACCTCGACGTGCCTCTCGCCGACGGGACCGGTGACGATGCCTATCTTGGCGCCCTGCGCTCCGCCCTGGTGGAGATGTTCGGACGTTTTTCGCCCGACCTCATCCTCTACCTCGCCGGCGCCGATCCGCACGAGGGCGACCGGCTCGGCCGCCTGAAGCTGACGCTGGCCGGGCTGGCGGCGCGGGACCGGCTGGTGCTCGATGCGGCGTCCGGCCGAGGCATTCCGGTCGCCGTCACAATGGCGGGCGGCTACGGCAAGAACATCCAAGACACGGTTGCGGTGCACCTGCAGACTGTCATGATTGCCTCCGGCTATTTCCGCGGCGCGCGCGCCGCCCGTTCTGCATGACTTCCACTTCCCGCTCGCCCGATTCCACCCGCCCGGCCGCTCGCCCGGCCAGTCCCTGGGTATCTGCCATGCCCTTTGTCTTCGTGCTGATCTGGAGCACCGGCTTCATCGTCGCGAAGTTCGGACTGCCGTATGCGCCGCCCCTGACCTTCCTGCTGCTGCGTTTTGCCGGCGTGCTGGCCGTCTTGCTGCCGCTGGTGTTCCTGATGCGCGCGCCATGGCCGGCCGGCAGGGTGCGGCATATCGCGGTCGCAGGGATCATGGTGCAGGCCGGTTATCTCGGCGGCGTGTGGTGTGCAATCAAGCTTGGCATGCCGGCCGGCTTGACCGCGCTCATCGTCGGCATGCAGCCGATCCTCACCGCATTCGCCGCGCCGCTGGTGGGCGAGCGCGTGCAGGGGCGGCAGTGGATCGGCCTGCTGTGCGGCCTTGCCGGCGTCGGCCTGGTGGTCGCCAATAAGATTTCGCTGGACGGCTTATCATTGCAGAGCATCGCACTGACGGTGTTTGCGCTGCTGTCGATCACCGCGGGCACCCTGTACCAGAAGCGCTATTGCGCGAGCTTCGACCTGCGTACCGGAACCGTTATCCAGTTCGCCGCATCGCTTGTGGCGGTGCTGCCGTTCGCGCTCGCGTTCGAGGATTTCAGCCCGGCGCTCACTGGCGTGCAATGGACGCCGAATTTCATCGGCGCGCTGCTGTGGTCGATCTTTGCGCTGTCGATCGGCGCGATCTTCCTGCTGTTCGCGCTGATCCGCAAGAGCGCGGCGACGCAGGTGACCAGTCTGCTATATCTCACCCCGCCGACGACCGCGGTCATGGCGTGGGTGATGTTCGGGGAGGCGTTCAGCACCGTCGCCGTGTTCGGCATGATGCTGGCCGTCATTGGAGTGGCTCTTGTAGTGAGAAAGTGATTCATGCGACCAGAAGCAAACAAGCGCAGCGACTATAAGCACTTCCATGCCATCACGACGCGATGGATGGACAACGATGTCTACGGACACGTGAACAACGTGGTGTACTACAGCTGGTTCGACACCGTCGTCAACGAATTCCTGGTGGCTAACGGGGTGCTCGACTTCGAGCACAGCCCGGTCATCGGCCTGGTGATCGAGACGCAATGCAACTACTTCGCGTCGGTCGCCTTTCCGGATCGGGTGACGGCTGCGCTGCGCGTGGCCAAACTGGGCAATTCCAGCGTGCGCTACGAGGTCGGGATTTTCCGGGGGGACGAGGAACGGGCCTCCGCGCAGGGACACTTCGTGCATGTCTACGTCGATCGCGTCTCGCGGCGGCCGGCGACGATCCCGGACAACATGCGAAAAGTTCTGCAATCGATCGAGGTCACGCCGGCATGATCGAGTCCAGCGAACAGAAAATCGTCGACGTCGCCATCACCTCGCGCCGCTCCATCCGCGCCTTCCTGCCGACACCGGTCGCGCGGGAAGATATCGAAGCGATCCTCGGGGTTGCCTCGCGTGCGCCTTCCGGCACCAATACCCAGCCGTGGAAGGTGTATGTGCTCACCGGATCGGCCAAGGAGCGGCTGTCGGCCCAGGTCCTGCGCGCGCACAACGACCCGGCGCTCGCGAAGGAACATACCGAAGAATATGCGTATTACCCGCGCGAGTGGGTGTCACCGTATATCGACCGGCGGCGCAAGGTGGGCTGGGACCTGTATGCACTGCTGGGCCTGACGCGCGACAACAAGGAGGGCATGCATGCACAACACGGCCGCAACTACAAATTCTTCGATGCGCCGGTCGGCATGATCTTCACCATCGACCGCGTCATGGAGCAGGGGTCGTGGCTGGACTACGGCATGTTCCTGCAAAACATCATGGTGGCCGCACGCGGACGCGGACTCGATACCTGCCCCCAGGCGGCGTTCACGCAATTCCACCGGATCATCGGCGACTTCCTCCAGCTTCCGCCAAGCGAGAGGGTGGTTTGCGGCATGTCGCTCGGTTTTGCCGACCCCGGGAAAATCGAAAACACCCTTCTGACGGAGCGGGCGCCGGTATCAGAATTTGCAAAATTCATCGACTGACCCGGTTCGCGGTTCTGCTTTGCAACAAACTTTCATTGCAAAGCAGAACCGATGTTGCGGATCCTCAATTATTGATTAGAAAACCGTTTAATTCCCTGCGCTAACTACTTAATTCGCTTGCCGATTTTCACTATTTTGCTAGACTGCAAGATATAATGCCGGCTTGCAAGAATTAAGAGGTTTGCGATGATCCGCTCCGCGCTGGGAATTCTCGTTGCTTTAGTGGCGTTTTCCGTCGCCGCGCCGTCCGCGGTCGCGGGTACGGCCAGCAAGCCGGCTGCGAAAAAGCAAGCGCTGAAGAAAGCATCGAAGCCCAAGGCGGCATCGGCAAAGCGCCCGAAGGGGACCGCCGCCAAAGCGGCTGCCCAGGCCTCGTCCGCCAGGCGCGCAGCGCTATCCAGGAAACCCGCGGTCGCCCGCAATATCGCCGCCCGCCCGTCAGCCACATCGTACCAGCGCGTCTCCTACGCGCCCGCTCCGCAAAGCGTGGCACCGGTCATGACCGCAGGCGACATGGCCGGCCTGCATCTCACGCGTGATGCCCTGGCGCTGAAATCCAACGCTGCCTTTGTGATCGACCAGAATACCGCGCAGGTCCTGTTCGAGAAGAATGCCGGTGTCGTACTTCCGATCGCTTCGCTGACCAAGCTGATGACCGCGCTCGTCGTCGTCGAGGCGCGTCAGGACATGCATGAAATCCTGGAAGTGACGGCCGACGACATCGATCGCGAAAAGAACAGTTACTCGCGCCTGCGGGTCGGTTCGCGCATGAGCCGCGCGGACATGCTGCATATCGCCCTGATGAGCTCCGAAAACCGCGCCGCCTCCGCGCTCGGCCGGCATTATCCCGGCGGCCTGCCGGCGTTCGTCGCGGCGATGAACGCGAAAGCCAGGGCGCTGGGCATGAACGATACCCGATACGTCGATTCCACCGGTTTGTCCAGCCACAACGTCTCGACGGCGCGCGATCTCGCCCGGCTGGTGGCAGCAGCGTACCACTACCCGGTGATCCGCGAGTATTCGACGGATGGGCGTTACGCTGTCAATCCCGGCGGCTATCAGCTCCATTACATGAATTCGAATCGCCTGGTCATGAACGCCGGCTGGGAAATCGGTTTGCAAAAAACCGGGTATATCGCCGAGGCCGGCCGCTGCCTGGTGATGCAGGCGCGCGTGGATGGCCGGCCGGTGGTCATGGTGTTCCTGGACTCCAAGGGAAAAGAGTCGCGTCTGGCAGACGCCGGCCGCGTGCGCAAGTGGCTGGAGGGGGCGCGACCGCAGGCGCTGCACCAGGCGCCTGCGCATCAGGGGTAACGGCAAGCGCTGTTGCCGCACTGAAGCTTCTTCCTCCGGGATTGTTGTTTATTTAACGGCTGCGTCCGACCGGCGCAGCCGTTTTGCTTTACCTGTGTTACATTGGGACGAGGAATCTCCGTTCCTGCCCCATGGGTAATAAAACCGAGTTGAGCGGCGGAATCCAGAACGACTACTGCTTATCATTTGTCAGTGGCGGCCTGATGACCCTGCAATGGCTGTTGGAGCCGTGTTTGCATGAAGGTCAGCCGGCCGCTTTTCATTACCGCAATCGAATCGTGTTCACACCCAAAGTTCTGCTGGTCAATGACGATGCCGCGAGCCTGCTCGCGCTCGCGAGCCTTCTGGATAGCGACGGGAAAACCTACAGGGTCATCACCGCGCGTTCCGGCGAAGAGGCGCTGCGCCAGGTGCTGAACCATGATTTTGCCGTCATCCTGCTTGACGTCAGCATGCCTGGCATGGATGGCTTCGAAACCGCGGAAGCAATCCATTCCCATCCGCGCTCCGCATCGGTCCCGATCATTTTTGTCACCGCGCATTATGCGGACGAAATGAACCGCCTGAAGGCCTACCAGAAGGGCGCGGTCGATTACCTGTTTACACCGATCATTCCGCAGATCCTGCAAACCAAGATTTCGGTTTTCGTCGAACTGGCCAGGAACAACCTGCAGCTCCAGCGGCAGAAGCAGGAGCTGGAGAAGCTCAACCACGACCTGCAGGAACAGCGCAAGCAGGACCTGGATCATATCAATGAGCGCCGTCTCGCCGAGGAGGCGCTGCGCCAGTCGCAGGAAGAACTGCGCCAGCTTGCCAGCTACCAGGAACGCATCAAGGAAGACGAGCGCAAGCGGATCGCGCGCGAGATCCATGACGAACTCGGGCAGAATCTGCTGGCGCTTCGCATCGATATCGCGATGCTGCATGCCCGCACCGGCAATACCCACCCGAAGCTGAACAGGAAGGTGCAGGCGGTGCTCGAGCATATCGACAGCACGATGAAAGCCATGCGCGCGATCATCAACAACCTGCGTCCGACGGTGCTCGATCTCGGCCTGAACGCGGCGATCGAATGGCAGGTCAAGGAATTCCAGCGGCGTACCGGAATCGCCTGCGACCTGAGGATGCCGGAGTCGGAAGTGGTGGTGGACGACAACCGCGCGACGGCGCTGTTCCGGATTCTGCAGGAGTCGCTCAACAACGTGTTCCGCCACGCGCGCGCCACCAAGACCACCATCACGCTGCACAAGACCGGCGAGCGCCTGCTCATGACAGTCGCCGACAACGGGGTCGGCATTTTCCCCGGCTGCCGGCGCAAGGCGAATTCCTTTGGCCTGGTGGGCATCAAGGAGCGTATCAGCTCGCTCGGCGGCGAACTGTCGATCGACACTGCGCCCGAGACCGGTACCGCATTGACCATCTCGGTCCCGCTCCCGTCCGTCGATCACGCCGAGCCACCCCGGCTCGCCGCCGCCAAGATCTCGCCCGCGCGCGCAGGGCGCAGGATGTCCGACGGGCTCAAGCAAGTCAGCACAAGTGCCAAGCGGGTCGCGCCGCCGCGGCGCGGCAAGGCGGTTCGGGCGGATACCTCCACGGACTGACCTGTCTCCAGCCGCGTCTTTCCCGGTTTGATAATTATCAATAGTGTGTTCGGTAAGGCGGCCGCCCGCGTGCCCCCATGTTGCCGGTGCTTGCCGTTTGCACCACAATACTCACGCACTTTCTTAACGGAAATGGATGCACGGCAACGAGCCGGCTCCACCCCTCCCGCGTAAAACGCCGTTTTACTGCTTTGCCTCGACCTTGCCCGAAATCGAGCGTGCCAAGCGCTTCCGCTTGCGCCGGTGGCAGCCTGCGGTGGTGCGCCGTTTGCCGCGGGCAGGGAAATAATCTGCAGCGGCATTTCTTGAATCGCATACGGAGACTGAGATGGACACCAGGACAGAGCTGAGGGACGAACTGGACGAGCGGCTCTTGCTCGGCGTGCTGACTGCACTGAAGAAAGGCGATTTTTCGACGCGCATGCCGTCGGACCTGACCGGACTGGCGGGAAAGATCGCCGACACGCTGAACGACATCATGGAAGCCAACGAGCAGCTGACGCAGGAAATCACGGAAGTCAGCCGGGTGGTCGGCCGCGAAGGACGGCTGACCCAGCGCGCATCGGTGCCGAGCGCCGCCGGCGGCTGGGCCACGATCGTCAAGTCGGTCAACACCCTGATCGACGACCTGGTGCGCCCGACCACCGAGATGGCGCGCGTGATCGGCGCGGTGGCCAAGGGCGACCTGTCGCAGACCATGGCGCTGGATGTGGACGGACGTCCGCTGAAGGGCCAGTTCCTGCGCGCGGCTTCCACCGCCAACACCATGGTGGACCAGCTGTCGTCGTTCGCGTCGGAAGTGACGCGCGTGGCACGGGAAGTGGGTACCGAGGGCAAGCTCGGCGGCCAGGCCAACGTGCCGGGCGTGGCCGGCACCTGGAAGGACCTGACGGACTCGGTCAACTCGATGGCGGGCAATCTCACTTCGCAGGTGCGCAACATCGCCGACGTGACCACCGCGGTGGCCAACGGCGACCTGTCGAAGAAGATCACGGTGGATGTGCGCGGCGAAATCCTCCAGCTCAAGGACACCATCAACACCATGGTGGATCAGCTGCGCTCGTTCGCGTCGGAAGTGACGCGCGTGGCAAGGGAAGTGGGGACCGAAGGCAAGCTCGGCGGCCAGGCTTATGTGCCGGGCGTGGGCGGCACCTGGAAGGACCTGACCGACAACGTGAACTTCATGGCGTCCAACCTGACCGGCCAGGTGCGCAACATCGCGGAAGTGACGACCGCGGTGGCGACCGGCGACCTGTCGAAGAAAATCACGGCCGATGCGAAGGGCGAGATCCTGCAGCTGAAGGACACCATCAACACCATGGTGGACCAGCTGTCGTCGTTCGCATCGGAAGTGACGCGCGTGGCGCGGGAGGTGGGCACCGAGGGCAAGCTCGGCGGCCAGGCCCAGGTGAAGGGCGTGGCCGGCACCTGGAAGGATCTGACCGACTCGGTGAACTCGATGGCAGGCAACCTGACAGCGCAGGTGCGCAATATCGCGGAAGTGACGACCGCCGTGGCCAACGGCGACCTGTCGAAAAAGATCACCGTGGATGTGAAGGGCGAGATCCTCGAGCTGAAAAACACTATCAACACCATGGTGGACCAGCTGTCGTCATTCGCATCGGAAGTGACGCGCGTGGCGCGGGAGGTGGGCACCGAAGGCAAGCTCGGCGGCCAGGCGCAGGTGAAGGGCGTGGGCGGCACCTGGAAGGACCTGACCGACAACGTGAACTTCATGGCGTCCAACCTGACCGGCCAGGTGCGCAACATCGCCGACGTGACCACCGCGGTGGCGCGCGGCGACCTGTCGAAGAAGATCACGGTGGACGTGAAGGGCGAGATCCTGGAGTTGAAGAACACCATCAACGTGATGGTGGACCAGCTGAACTCTTTCGCATCGGAAGTGACCCGGGTGGCGCGGGAAGTCGGCACCGAAGGCAAGCTCGGCGGCCAGGCGAATGTGCCGGGCGTGGCCGGCACCTGGAAGGACCTGACCGACTCGGTGAATTCGATGGCCGGCAACCTGACCGGCCAGGTCCGCAACATCGCCGACGTGACCACCGCGGTGGCGAACGGCGACTTGTCGAAGAAGATCACGGCGGATGCGAAAGGCGAGATTCTCGAGCTGAAGAACACCATCAACGTGATGGTCGACCAGCTGAACTCCTTCGCGTCGGAAGTGACGCGCGTGGCGCGGGAAGTGGGCACCGAGGGCAAGCTCGGCGGCCAGGCCAACGTGCCGGGCGTGGCCGGCACCTGGAAGGACCTGACCGACTCGGTCAACTCGATGGCGGGCAACCTGACCGCGCAGGTGCGCAACATCGCCGACGTGACCACCGCGGTGGCCAACGGCGACCTGTCGAAGAAGATCACGGTGGACGTGCGCGGCGAGATTCTTCAGCTCAAGGACACCATCAACACCATGGTGGATCAGCTGCGCTCGTTCGCGTCGGAAGTGACGCGCGTGGCAAGGGAAGTGGGTACCGAAGGCAAGCTCGGCGGCCAGGCGAACGTGCCGGGCGCGTCCGGCACCTGGAAGGACTTGACCGACAACGTGAACTTCATGGCGTCCAACCTGACCGGCCAGGTGCGCAACATCGCGGAGGTGACGACAGCGGTGGCGCGCGGCGACCTGTCGAAGAAGATCACGGTGGATGTGAAGGGCGAAATCCTGGAGCTGAAGAACACCATCAACGTGATGGTGGACCAGCTTTCTTCCTTCGCGTCGGAGGTCACCCGGGTGGCACGCGAAGTGGGCACCGAGGGCAAGCTCGGCGGCCAGGCGCAGGTGGAGGGCGCGGCCGGCACCTGGAAGGAC
>NZ_DASPLS010000078.1:0-13758 GCF_035627455.1 Noviherbaspirillum sp. | reverse complement strand
GTTCGGCGAAGGCGGCGCCGGTACCTTTTCCGATGGCAAGCTGCACAGCGGCATCAAGGACCCGAAGCATTACGGCCGCAAGGTACTCACCGAATTCGTGAAGGCGCATGCGCCGGAAGAAATCCTGTATGTCAGCAAGCCGCACATCGGCACGTTCCGCCTCGTCAAGATGGTGGAGGCGATGCGCGAGACGATCGAATCGCTGGGCGGCGAGTTCCGTTTCCAGGCGAAGGTGACCGACCTCGACATCGACCGCGGACAGGTGCGCGGCGTGGTGCTGGAGGGGGGCGAGCGTATCGCCACCGACCATGTGGTGCTCGCGGTCGGGCACAGCGCGCGCGACACCTTCCAGATGCTGTATGCGCGCGGGGTGTATGTGGAGGCCAAGCCGTTCTCGGTCGGCTTCCGCATCGAGCATCCGCAGTCGCTGATCGACCGCGCCCGCTTCGGCAAATTCGCCGGTCATCCCCTGCTCGGCGCCGCCGACTACAAGCTGGTGCACCATGCGCGCAATGGCCGCGCGGTGTACAGCTTTTGCATGTGCCCGGGCGGCACCGTGGTCGCCGCGACTTCGGAGCCGGAACGCGTGGTCACCAACGGCATGAGCCAGTACTCGCGCAACGAGCGCAATGCGAACAGCGGCATCGTGGTCGGCATCACGCCCGACGATTATCCGGACCACCCGCTGGCGGGCATCGACCTGCAGCGCCAGCTGGAGTCGAACGCGTATCTGCTCGGCGGCAGCAATTACAATGCGCCGGGCCAGCTGGTGGGCGATTTCATCGCGGGCCGGCCGTCGCAGGCCTTCGGCAGCGTGCTGCCTTCATACAAGCCGGGCGTGCACCTGACCGACCTCGCGCCGTCGCTGCCCGGCTATGCGATCGAGGCGATCCGCGAAGCGCTGCCCGCGTTCGAGCGTCAGATCCGCGGCTATGCGATGCATGACGCGGTGCTGACCGGCGTGGAGACGCGCACCTCATCCCCGGTGCGCATCAAGCGGCTCGACAATTTTCAGAGCGTCAACACCAGGGGACTGTTCCCGGCCGGAGAGGGCGCGGGCTATGCGGGCGGCATCCTGTCCGCAGGGGTGGACGGGATCAAGGTGGCCGAGGCGGTGGCGCTGTCGATGACCGGCAATACCGACGTGCGTGGCGGAGCGGTGGCGGGCGAGCAGATTTACTGATTTCCGCGGGCGCACCGCGCGGCCTGCTAATCCACCTCCAGCGTCTGCAGCCGCCCCTTCACCTTGCCGTGCGCGATTTCCAGGAACCCGACTGAAATCGGCAGCTTGAAGCGGCGCGGCCCGGCGCTGCCCGGATTCACGTACAGCACGCCGTTTTCCATCTTCATCAACGGCCGGTGCGAATGCCCGGTCACCACGACCTTGATGCCGTTCGCTGCCGGCGCCAGGTCGAGGTCGTGCAGGTCGTGCACGACATAGATCGCCACCCCGCCGAACTCGACCCGTTCCTTTTCCTGCAGCCGTCGCGCCCAATCGCCGCGATCGTTGTTGCCGCGCACCGCGGTCACCGGCGCGATCGACTCCAGCTCCGCCAGCACGCGGGCGTCGCAAATGTCACCCGCATGGATGATGCGGTGCACGCCCTTGAGCGCGACAAGGGCTTCCGGCCGCAGCAGGTTGTGCGTGTCTGAAATCAGGCCGATGCGCAGGGTATCCATGATGTTGAAGTGCCAAAAGGCGGCGGGATTGCAAGAACCGCGCCGCTTTGGCGGCGCGGCGGAAAATGTGCTTTAATGCTCGGACAATCTGGTTATATCGATATTCTCTTTTTGTTTTGACGTATGGACAAGCGACTTGTTTCCGCGCAGTTTTGTTGCCGCAGGCGGCCAATGGGGCTTGCCGACTAGCGCACGCGTTTTTCGTCAGATTCCGATGGCCGCAGAGTTGAAAAACCTGCGGCCATTTTGTTTTTCTGCGCGGCAGCAGCTGCGCACCGAAAGGATGGACATGAACACCACCGAGCTCCGCAGCACCTTGCGTGCGCCGATCGCGCCGTCACCGTTGCCCGTGGACATTGCGCAGGCGGCCACTGCTTCCCTGGTCTGGCGCGACATCTGCGCCCGGGCCGAGGACGCCGCGCGGCAGGAGCCCTTCCTGTCGGCGCGCCTGCAGGCGCTGGTGCTGGAGCGTGCGTCGCTCGGCGCGTCGATCGCGGCGGTGCTCGCCCGCCGACTGGCGGGCGCGGACATGCCCGAAGCGGCGCTGCGCGCACTGATGGAAGAGGTGCTGGCCGGTGCGCCGCGCATCGCGCAGCAGGCGGCTGCCGACCTTGCCGCGGTAAAGGAGCGCGACCCGGCCTGCCCGGACATGCTGCATGTGCTGCTCAACCTGAAGGGGTTCCAGGCCTTGCAGGCTTACCGCGTCGCGCACGCGCTATGGCGCGACGGACGGGACGCGCTCGCGTTTGCGCTCTCCAACCAGGCATCGATCGCGTTCGCGGTCGATATCCACCCGGCCGCCCGGATCGGCTGCGGCGTGATGTTCGACCACGGCACCGGCATCGTAATCGGCGAGACCACCGTCGTCGAGGACCACGTCTCCATCCTGCAGAACGTGACCCTGGGCGGCACCGGCAAGGAGCATGGCGACCGCCATCCGAAAATTCGCAGCGGCGTGATGATCGGCGCCGGCGCGAAAATCCTCGGCAATATCGAGGTCGGCGCGATGAGCAAGGTGGCGGCAGGCAGCGTGGTGCTGCGGCCGGTGCCGGCGCACTGCACGGTCGCCGGCGTGCCGGCTCGCGTGGTCCGGCATCACCATGACCAAAGCTGTCCGTCCGACGAAATGGACCAGAGCATCTAGCTGGCAGGTCTTCCAGATAAAGGCGTAGGGCGCACCATGCACACCCTACAAAATCATCTGGTCGGTCCATTAGCGTTTCGCTGCGCTCTACCTCGGCGGCCCCACCTCGGCGGCCCCACCTCGGCGGCCCCACCTCGGCGGCCCCACCTCGGCGGCCCCACCCACCCTACAGCCTCGGGCCTTTGCCGCCGGCGGCAGCTGCTCCCCGGCTTACTGCCGGAGTGCGTTGTCCTGCCTGCGGCGCGTCTGGCGCAGCAGCAGTTCGGTGAAGGCATCCGCAGGCAGCGCCTCGCTGTAGTAATAGCCCTGCGCGGCGGGGCAGCCGTGCGCCTGCAGGAAATCGATCTGCTCCGCGGTTTCCACGCCCTCGGCCAGCACGTGCAGGCGCAGGCTGTGCGCCATCGAGATGATGGCCCTCACCAGCGCGGTATCGTTCGAATCCTGGCCGATGCCGCTGACGAATGCCCGATCGATCTTCAGCGCGTTGACCGGAAAGCGCTGCAGGTAGGCAAGGCTGGAATAGCCGGTGCCGAAGTCGTCGATCGACAGCTTGATGCCCATCTCGGACAGCCGCTGCAGCACGCTGACATTGTCCTCGGTGCGCTGCATCAGCGTGGTTTCGGTGATTTCCAGGTCGAGGCGGTCGGGCGGGATGCCGGCGCTGCGCAGGATCTCGCGCACCGTGTTCTGGAAGTCCGGCTGGAAGAACTGGCGCGGCGACAGGTTGACCGCAACGGCCAGGTCGGTGAAGCCCAGTTCCCGCCATTGCCGGAGCTGTTGGCAGGCCTGCCGCAGCACCCATTCGCCGATCGGCAGGATCAGACCGGTTTCTTCGGCGATCGCAATGAACTCGCTGCAGGGCACAACCGGCTCCTCGCTGCGCTTCCAGCGCAGCAATGCTTCGGCGGAAAAGATCCGGCCGGTGGCGAGGTCGACCTGGGGCTGGTAGTGCAGCGCGAATTCCTCATGCGCAAGCGCCTGGCGCAGCGCATTCGAGATCGCATGGCGCCGCTGCGCCGCGCAGTTGAGCGACTGCGTGAAGAACTGGTAGTTGCCGCGCCCCTTGTCCTTCGCGAAGTACATCGCGGTATCCGCGGTGCGCATCAGCGTTTCCACATCCTGCCCGTCGTCCGGATACAGGCTGATGCCGACGCTGCAGCCCACATGCAGTTCATGATCGTTGCAGCGGAACGGTTCGTCCAGCGCCGCCAGCGCCTTGCGCGCCACCACTGCGGCGGCGCTGCCGCTCTCGATCAGCGGCAGCGTCAGCACGAACTCGTCGCCGCCGAGACGGGCGACGCTGTCGCCCTCGCGCACGCAGCCGGTCAGCCGCGATGCGACCATCTTCAGCAGGCCGTCGCCGACCTGATGGCCGAGCGAGTCGTTGATATGCTTGAAGTAGTCGAGGTCGATGAACAGCACCGCCACCTTGGTGTTGCTGCGGTGCGCGTGGGCGAGCGCCTGCTGCAGCCGGTCCTGCAGCAACGCGCGGTTCGGCAGCCCGGTCAGCGCGTCGTGGTCCGCCATGTAGCGGATGCGCTCCTCGGCCTGCTTGCGCGCCGTCAGGTCCAGCACGAAGGCCACGCCTTCGCGGCACGCGTCGTCAATGAAGGCGCCGCCGATCAGCACCGGCACGCGGCGGCCGTCCTTGCGGATGAATTCTTCCTCGAACGGCTTCGCGTGTCCGCGCCGCCTGAGTTCCCGGATCGCGCGCTGGCTGGCTTCCACCGATTCCCGCGGCGCGATGTCCTGCAGCAGCAGGGTTTTGTCCTTCAGGTCCTGCTGCGTATATCCAAGCAGGTCCAGGAAGGCATCATTGGCTTCGGAGATCGCGCCGTCGGTATTCCAGAAATAGATGCCGATGATGTTCGATTCGATCAAGCGCCGCAGGCGCGCTTCGTTGCGCCGCAGCGATTCCGCGACGCGCACCCTTTCGCTGATCTCCGCGGTCAGCTTCGCATTCGCCTGCTCCAGGTCGCGGGTGCGTTGCACCACCCGATCCTCGAGCGCGTCGTGGGCCTGCTGCAGGCGCGTCTCGGCCTGCCTGCGCAATTCGATTTCCGTCTGTAGCGCCGCATTCTGTTCCGACAGGCGCTGCTGCATCGCCCGCATCGCGAGATGGGTGCGGATGCGCGCGAGAACTTCCTCGATCTCGAAAGGCTTGGTCACGTAGTCGACCGCGCCGGCCTCGAAGCCGCGCAGCTTGTCGGTATGCTCCGACAGCGCGCTCATGAAAATGACGGGGATGTCCTGCAGCGGCGCCGTCGCCTTCAGGCGACGGCAGGTTTCGAAACCGTCGATACCGGGCATCAGGATGTCGAGCAGGATCAGGTCCGGGCGCGCGAATCCGGCGCGCTGGATCGCCTCGTTGCCATCCTGCGCCACCAGCACCCGCAGCCCGAAATTTTCCAGCGCCTGCGCGAGCACGCTCAGGTTCGCCGGCGTATCGTCGACCATCAGGATGGTGTGTCCCGGCAAGAACCCGGAGTCCTCGAAATTCATCCGACTCGTCCTATTTTCTTCGATGGCGACAACCGGCCTGCATCGTCCTTGCGCCCCGCGGCGATGGGGCACAGCCTGGACCGGGTGCCGCGTTTCTTGGTCGCGTGGAATCTTGTCGAGCTTAAATGCATGCTTCCGGCGACAGACAGAAGGCCGCCGATAAACGCCGGCGGCAAGCTTGCCTGTCATGTGACCGTGTTAGATGGCTGTGCCGAAAGGGAGTTCAGGCGGTGCCGGCTTCACCGACCACCGCGGTCAGCATGCTGATCGACCCCATTACGAAGCCATCAGTCGCGATCCTGACCGATTCCCCGGCCTGCAGGGTGCCGGTGATGTAGAGCAGCGGCAGGAAATGCTCCGCGGTCGGCACCGACAGGCGGGCATGTTCGCCCCATTGCGCATAAGCTGCCAGTCGCGCCACGTCGCCCGCGAGCAGGCAGTCGCGTACTTCATCGTTGAAACGCAGCGCCCAGTCATAGCCATCGCTGTCCCGGCGCATCAGGCGCAGGTTGTGCACCACGTTGCCCGTTGCCATCAACAGCACGCCTTCGTCGCGCAGCTTCGCCAGCACATGCCCGAGTTCGAGATGATAGGAAGGCGGGCGGGTGGCATCGATGCTCAGCTGTACCACCGGCACATCGGCATCCGGATACATCTTGACCAGGATGGACCAGCTGCCGTGGTCCAGCCCCCATTCGTTGTCCAGCCGCACCTCGACCGGCGCCAGCAGTTCGCGCACCCGCGCCGCCAACGCAGAATCACCCGGCGCCGGATACCGGATGTCGAACAACTGCTGCGGAAAGCCGCGGAAATCGTGAATCGTGCGCGGCGCGTCCATCGCGGTCACCGCGGTCCCCTCGGTGTACCAGTGGGCGGAAACCGCGAGGATTGCTTTCGGCTTCGGCATCGACGCGGCGAGCTGGCGCCAGACTTGCGTGTAGGCATTCTCCTCCAGCGCATTCATCGGGCTGCCGTGGCCAATGAAGATCGCCGGAAGCCGGCCGGACTCGGTAGGGTTCATCGCTTGCTCCCTAAGGGATCAACTGCATCAGCATAACCCGTTCCTGACGCGCATGCGGGAATGTCGGCAAGAAAGGCGCCGCCAGCCGCATCGGCGCGTCACAATACGGTGACAAGCAAGGAAAGGAGAGATCACATGACAGACAGGACACTGACGCTCGACGATAGCCTGTACCGCTACCTGCTCG
This sequence comes from Noviherbaspirillum sp., assembly GCF_035627455.1. Lineage (GTDB taxonomy): Bacteria > Pseudomonadota > Gammaproteobacteria > Burkholderiales > Burkholderiaceae_D > Noviherbaspirillum. Next base: position 7,224 of record NZ_DASPLS010000078.1, on the reverse strand, counting down.
ATGCATCGCTGCGCGAACATCCGGTACTGGCGCAATTGCGCAACGCGAACCAAGGCCACCCGCTGGCGCGCATGCAGATCGCGCCGGAGCAGGGGCAGTTCATGCAATTGCTGGTGAAGCTGCTGGCGGCGCGCCGTGCGATCGAAATCGGCACCTTTACCGGTTACAGCGCGCTCGCGGTGGCGCTCGCGCTGCCGGAAGACGGGCGGCTCATCGCCTGCGACATCAGCCGCGAGTACACCGACATCGGCCGCGCGCACTGGGAAAAGGCGGGCGTGGCGCACAAGATCGACCTGCGCCTCGCACCCGCGATCGACACCCTGGACGCGCTGATCGGGGAAGGGCAGGCCGGCAGCTTCGATTTCGCCTTCATCGATGCCGACAAGACCGGCTACGACGCCTACTACGAGCGCTGCCTGACGCTGCTGCGCGCCGGCGGGCTGGTCGTCGTCGACAATGTCCTGTGGAGCGGTCGCGTCGCGCAGCCGGCGGCGGACGATGACACCGCGGCGCTGCAGGACTTCAACCGCAAGCTGCGCGCCGACGGCCGCATCGACCTGTCGCTGCTGCCGCTCGGGGATGGCTTGACGCTGGCGCGCAAGCGATGAAGTGGTGAAGTGCGGGAGGGGCGCGCGCTATGCTTTATACTTTGCGTACAAACAAGCGTCCCTAGGAAAAAAGATGGTATCCATCGCATCGCGCGCCTGCCTGTTTGGCCTGGTCAGCCTGCTCGCAGGCTGCGCCGTTTCTCCCACCCACCCCTCGCTGCGCGATGCCGATCTGCCCGAGCTGATCCCGCTGCGCAAGTTCGTGGCCGACACCGAACGCAGCGGCGGCCACCAGGTGTCGCCGGACGGCAGCCGGGTCCTCTGGTACGGCGTCTCCGGCACCGAGGCGGCGACCTTCGTGCGCCGGCTGGACGGCGGCGATCCCGCCGTCTTTCGCATCGGCCGCAATTTCCCCTTCTGGGCGGCCGACAGCCGCCACCTGATCTTCGAGGACGACCAGCGCGGCGACGAAAACACGCAGATCGGCCTGCTCGACCTGGCGCGGCCGGCCGCCGCGCCGCGGATGCTGACCCCATGGCCGGGCAGCAGGTCGCAGGTGCTGCATGCGGGTGCGCAATCGGGCCGGATCCTCTTTACCAGCAACCGCCGCGATCCCGCGCTGTTCGACGTGTACGGCGCCGATCCGCAGAGCGGACAGGTCGAGCCGGTGCTGGAAAACCCGGGCGACGTGATCCAGTGGGTGATGGATGTCGACGGCAGCGTCGGCGCGCGCGTGCGCCAGCAGGACGATTACCGCATCCTGCAGGTGATGAACAAGGCGACCCGCACCTGGAAATCGGTGTACAAGTGGTCGCCGTTCGACATCGTGCGGCCGTTGCGCATCGACCGCGTCGGCGGCCGCGCCTGGATGATTTCCAACATCGGCCGCGACAAGGCGGCGCTGGTGGAATTGAGCGTGGCGCAGATGCGCGAGCGCGTCCTGTACGCGCATCCGTCGGTCGACGTGATGCAGGTCGTGTTCGACGCCGGCAGCGGCGTGCCGGTCGCGGTGCGCGCCGACCCCGACTATCCGCAATCGATCCTGCTCGATGCGGCGCTGCACGGGGAGCTTGCGCAGGCGGTGCCGAAAGACATCGTCGCTTGGCGGCTGCGCAATGCGGATGCCGGCGCCCGGCACCTCGCACTGGAACTGTACGCGAAAAAGGGCGTGATCCAGGCGCTGTACGACCGCGCATCGCATACCCTGACGACGCTTTCGGACAACCGCGACGACCCGGCGCTCGCCGCATTGAGCGACATGCTGCCGATACGCTACAGCGCTGCGGACGGCTTGCCGATCAACGGCTACCTGACGCTGCCGAAAACCGCGAAGCGGCCGCTGCCGATGCTGGTCTGGGTGCATGGCGGCCCATGGTCCCGCAACACCTGGCAGCCGGGCAATTTCGACTCCGTCGGCCAGCTGTTCGCCAACCGCGGCTATGCGGTGCTGGAAGTGAATTACCGCGGCTCGCTCGGCTACGGACGGCGCCATCTGGAGGCGGCGGTCGGCGAACTGGGCGGCCGGGTGCAGCAGGACATCGCCGACGGCGTCGACTGGGCGGTGCGCAGCGGCCTCGCCGATCCGGCGCGGGTCGCGATCGGCGGGCGCAGCTTCGGCGGATATTCCGCGCTGATGGGCCTGGCGCAGCAACCCGGCCGGTACGCATGCGCGGTCGATATCGTCGGCGTCACCGACCTGCTGAAGGCGGTGGAAACCTTCCCGCCGTACTGGAAGGCCTCGATGCCGATGTGGTACCGCTATGCCGGCGACCCGGCGCGGCCGGAAGACCGTGAACGCCTGCGTGCGATCTCGCCGCTCCACATGACCGCGGCGATCGCGGCGCCGCTGCTCGTGGTGCAGGGCGCTTCCGACGTGCGCGTGATCAAGGCGCATTCGGATGAACTGGTCGAGGCGCTCAGGCGCGAAGGCAAGCCGGTCGATTACCTGGTGTTCCCGGACGAGGGGCATGCGATCCGGCGCTGGCAGAACCGGCTCGTCATGTATCGCAAGATCGAGGATTTCCTGGCCGGTTGCCTCGGCGGCCGCTCGTCCGGCTTCGACTTCTACCAGCTCGGTACCTGGCTGCCGTAATGACGTAACGACGGGTGGGGGGGGCCAACGAGGTGGGGCCGCCGAGGTAGAGCGCAGCGAAACCCACCGAGCGCTCCGGATACGGAGATGGTGGGTTTCGCTGCGCTCTACCCACCCTACGTTCCCTTGGATCTGCCTGGACTCCCTTGGATTCGCCCGGACGCGCTGCTAGTAGAACATCCAGATGGTTTTAAAAAGTAGAGAAATGTAGGGTGGGTAGAGCGGAGCGAAACCCACCATGTGTCTCGATAGGCGTAGCCAAAACGGTGGGTTTCGCCTGCGGCTCTACCCACCCTACCCGTCCATCAAATTCATCTGGATGATCTACTAGCCCGACACTCTCTCGTCGTACCCTTCCGGACCGAATTCATGCACCAGCACGCCGGCGCCCTCCGGTGCCTCGGTGCGCCAGGCCGCTTGTTCGACGGCGCGCATCGCATCCCGGTAACCCTGTTCCCAGCGCCATTGGATCGAACCCTTCGAGAAGTTGATGTCCTTCGACGCCATTTGCCAGTCGCGGCCCGCATACGCCAGGCGCACGATATGCATCGTGGTGTCGGTGCCGACCTTTTCCAGTTCGCGCCGCTCTTCCTCCGACAGCATGTGGTCCGGCACTTTCGCGCGCAGCGTGCGCACCAGCCGGCGCAGCCGGTAGCCGCGCAGGTAGGCGTCGATGTGGCGCCGCGAGCGCGACGCATACAGCACGTCCTTCTGCCGTGTGTACACCTGCTCCAGGGTGTTGGGCTCCGGTCCGTCGGCGCTCCACAGGTCGACCATGAAGCAGATGGTGTCAACCCGGGGTTCGTCGACCAGCACCGTTTCCAGCGGCGTGTTCGAATACAGTCCGCCGTCCCAGTACAGTTCGCCGTCGATGCGCACCGGCGGAAAGCCCGGCGGCAGCGCGCCGCTGGCCATCACATGCTTGATGCTGACCGGATGGTGCGCGGTGTCGAAATTGTCGAGCTGTCCGCACTTGACCTTGATCGCGCTCACCGTCAGGCGGATGCCGCCCGACGCGTTCAGGAATCCGAGGTCGACCAGGCGGGTCAGCGTCTCTTCCAGCGGCGAGGTGTCGTAGAAACTGGCCGACTCCGCGTCGACCGGCAGGCCGGCGAAGAAGGGATTGAACCAGCGCAGCGAATACAGTCCGGGTACGCCCCGCGTCACCGAATCGATGGTGGTGAACATGGTGTTGAGCCGGCGCGCCTCGTCGGGCACGCGGCGCATGTCGAGCAGGTCGGAATGCGCCACCTCGTCCCAGAAGGTCCGGAGCCGGTCCATGCGGGTCGCGCGGTCGTTGCCCGCGATGATCGCGCCATTGATGGCGCCGATCGACGTGCCGACCACCCAGTCGGGTGTGAGGCCATGTTCATGCAGCGCCTGGTACACGCCTGCCTGGTAGGCGCCGAGCGCGCCGCCGCCCTGGAGGACCAGCGCGACGCGCGGGCGGGCGCCGATCGGTTTGATTTTCGAGTCCATTTGCCTGCAACGTCATCGCGGCGCGCTGCACACCCGCTTCCGGCTTACTTGCGGTTCAGGCCTTCCGCCGCCATTGCCGCCTGCACTGCGGGACGTTCGCCCACGCGTTGCATGTATGCCTGTACCGCGGGCCAGCGGCCCAGGTCGAATTTCAACGGCTGGGTCCATCCCAGCACGGTGAAGAGGTAGGCATCCGCGACGCTGAATTGGTTCCCTGTCAGGTAAGTCTTGCCCTGCAATTGCTTCTCGACTATGTCGAGCCGCGCGGCAAGCGTGTCGCGCGCGGCCTGCTTCGTTTCTTCCGGCACCTGCGGCTTGAACAGCGGCGAGAAAGTCTTGTGCACCTCGGTCGAGATGAAGTTCAGCCATTCGATCAGGTGGTAGCGCTCCATCGTGCCCGCGGCCGGCGCGAGCTGCTTCTCCGGCACCTGGTCGGCCAGGTATTGCACGATGGCCGGGCCTTCGGTCAGGGTGTCGCCGTTGTCCAGCACCAGCGCCGGTACGTAGCCTTTCGGATTGACGGCGAAGTAATCGGCCCCGCTCGAGGTTTTCTTGCTCGCAAGGTTGACGCGCTCGAATTCGAATGGCAGGCCGCTTTCAAGCAGCACGATATGCGGGGACAGGGAGCAGGCTCCGGTCGCGTAATACAGTTTCATGGATCACCTCGTACAGTGAGTGGCTCAAATGTGAACGTCTTTACATTCTTGATGGTAGCCCAGCAGGCACAATCGTGCTGAAGGGGCACCAGAGGCACGCCGCTGCAGCGAATTTTGTGCCCACCTATAATGAATTTTCCACGAGAAAAACGAGACGGAGACAATGAACACGACCCACTACGCCCATTGGCCGGCCGGTTTGCCCCATGCCATCAGCACGCCGGATACCAGCGTGTATGTGAACCTTGAGGTATCGGCCAGGCGCTACCCGCGCCGGCCGGCGATCATCTTCTACGACACCGTCCTCAGCTATTCCCAAATGCATGAACAGGTGCTGGCGCTGGCCGGTTACCTGCAGCAGGCATGCGGCGTGCAGCGCGGCGACCGGGTGCTGCTAAACATGCAGAACAGCCCGCAGTTCATCATCGCGTTCTACGCCATCCTGCGCGCCGACGCGATGGTGGTGCCGGTCAATCCGATGCTGATGACCGACGAGCTGCGGCATTACATCGAGGACAGCGGCGCGAAGGTCGCCATCGTGTCTCAGGAGATCTTTGCACGCACCGCGCCGCTGGTGGGCAACAGCACGCTCTCGCATGCGATCGTCGCCAGCTATTCCGACTACCTGCTTGAGCCGACCGACCTGAACGTCCCTGACTTCGTGCGCGCGCCGCGCGACGTGCCGCAGGCGCAGGGCGTGGCTGCGTGGTCGGACGTGCTTGCCGCCGGCCACGTGCCGCGCGTGCACGAAGCCGGGCCCGATGACCTCGCCTGCATGCCCTACACCTCCGGCACGACAGGCAAGCCCAAGGGTTGCGTCCATACGCATCGCTCGGTGATGTTCAACGCGGTCGCCAGTCCAACCTGGTCGGGGCCGGTCGCGCCCGATCACGTGACGCTGGCAGTGCTGCCGTTTTTCCATGTGACCGGCATGCAGTCGGTGATGAATGCGATGATCTATACCGGCGGCGCGATCGTCGTGCTGCCGCGCTGGGACCGCGATGCGGCCGGCCAGCTGATCACGCGCTACAAGGTCACCACCTGGACGCTGATTCCGACGATGATGATCGACTTCCTGGCCAACCCGCGCCTGTCCGAGTACGACATTTCCGGCTTGAAGCGCCTGTCCGGCGGCGGCGCCGCGATGCCGGCCGCGATCGCGCAGAAGCTGCTCGACCTTTGCGGACAGCAATACATGGAAGGCTACGGCCTGTCCGAGACGATGGCCGCGTCGCACGTCAATCCGCCCAACCGCATGAAGCAGCAATGCCTCGGCGTGCCCTACCTGAACGTGGATTCGCGCATCGTCGATCCGGTCACCTTCCAGGAGCTGCCGCAGGGCGAGGTCGGCGAGATCTGGATCCACGGCCCGCAGGTGTTCCAGGGTTACTGGAACGATCCGCGCAAGACCGAGGAAGCCTTCGCCGAACTTGACGGCAAGCGCTTCTTCCGTTCCGGCGACCTCGGCTACATGGATGAGGAAGGCTTCTTCTTTTTCACCGACCGGCTGAAGCGCATGATCAATGCGAGCGGCTTCAAGGTCTGGCCGGCGGAAGTGGAGGCGATGATGTACCAGCATCCGGCGGTGCAGGAATGCTGCATCATCGGCGCGCGCGACCCCTACCGCGGCGAGACGGTGAAGGCCGTCATCGTCAAGCGGCCGGGCGTCGACGCGACCGAGGACGAGATCATCGCCTGGGCGCAGCAGACGATGGCGGCATACAAGGTGCCGAAGATGGTGGAGTTCGTGCAGAACCTGCCGAAGTCGGCGACGGGGAAGGTGATGTGGAGGGCGTTGCAGGAGAGGGAGATGGGGAAGTAGCCTTCCCTGGTCGTTCCCGCGCAGGCGGGAATCCATAGTGCTTGTCCTCTCTCTGGTAGTTCAAAACCGCCAGTTCTCCGTGGAGGCTTGCCGGGACTGGCCCCGGCGGGCCACTTACTTTCTTTGCTTCGCCAAAGAAAGTAAGCAAAGAAAGGCGACCCTGGTCCGCAGCCCCCTTCGGGGGTTCCCGAAAACATGCGGCACAAGGCGGGAAGCGCAAAAACTCGCCCTGCGGGCTCAAACATTTGCGCTTCTTTTTCCGCCTTGCACCGCATGTTTTCGGCTGCGTACAAGGGGGAAGCGAGACCCATCCCCACCCTGGCCCTCCCCTTGAAGGGGAGGAAACTGTTGCGCGTGTAACCAACGCAGTCAGTTTGTTCGTGTCTCAATTATGTTTTTACGCCCGATGCTGTTCGCGCTTCCGGAATTCCCTCCCCTTCAAGGGGAGGGCCAGGGTGGGGATGGGGTGTGCTTTTCAAATCCCCTTTGACGCTGCCAAAAAATTGGAGCGGTAGGCGGAAAAAGAAGCGCAAATGTCTGAGCCGAAGGCGAGTTTTTGCGCTTCCCGCCTACCGCTCCAATTTTTTGGGAACCCCGAAGGGGCAGCGGCTTCGGGGGCGCCTTTTT
>NZ_DASPLS010000077.1:0-16986 GCF_035627455.1 Noviherbaspirillum sp. | reverse complement strand
GGGCCGAGCAGGCCGAGCGCGCCCATTTCGCGGAAGATCGCGGGGTCGGTCTTTTCATGGCGGAACGCCTCGAGCACGCGCGGCTGCAGCCGGTCCTGGCAATACGCATTGGCCGCGTCGCGCACCATGCGCTCGTCATCGTTCAGCTGGTCGTTGAGCAGCAGCGGGTCGTCCCAATGAAACTGAGCTTTTGCGGTTGTCATCTTCATTCCCTTTATGATTGGCCGGCGTGGTCGCCGGATTGTTATTCCTTGCGCGGCGCGGTCGCGACGAATTTTCCGTTGTGAAATACCAGCGCGGATTGCGGTGCCGCGTCGCAGCGCTCGACTTCGCCTACGAAGATTACATGATCCCCTTCCGGATAGCGGCTGCGGTTGTGGCACTCGAACCATGCCGCCACGCCTTTCAGTATCGGCAGGCCGGTGTGCGACAGGTCGAATTCCACGCCCTCGAAGCGGTCGGGGATGCGCATCGCAAAACGCTCCGCGAGCATCGCCTGGTTGCCGGAAAGTACGTTGATCACATAGTGCGAATTGCCGGTGAAGACCGGCAGGCTGGAAGCGTTCTGCGACAGGCTCCAGAGCACCAGAGGCGGATCAAGCGATACGGAATTGAACGAGCTGGCGGTGAGGCCAAGGAAGCTGCCGTCGGGCAGGCGCGTGGTGATGATGGTCACGCCGGTGGCGAACTGCGACAGGGCATTGCGAAAATGGCGGGCGTCGAACTCGGGAGGTCCCGCGCTGGAAGGCTGTGTAGACATCTGAAATCCGGATAATTTCATCCATTATGCCGAAAAACCGGTGAATGCGAGCAAGCAAGCCTACTTCCGGCGCACCGTGCGCGACGCCCCCGGCTTCTCGCGCAACATCGCCTGGAAACTCTTCGGCAGCCATGGACGGGCCGCCAGCAGCATGCTGATCGCATACCTGTCCTCGAACGGCAGCCGGGCATCTTCCTGGTGCTGCAGCGAGAATTCGCGCGCCAGCTGCTGCAGGCGGTCGAGCAGGGCGGCAATCGATTTTTTCGACAGCATCACGTTGACCAGCCGAAGCAGTTCATGATCGCCGTCGAATTGCGCATCGAGGTAATCGCCGTACGCCTGTTCCCGGAAGTGCGTCTGGATTGGCCCGTCCGGGATCCAGCGGAAGGTGCGCGACACCAGAAGCTTGACCCGGTTGTTCGGCAGCAGTTCGATGATGCCGATCCGATCGAGGCGGAGCAGGCATTGGACGACTTCCGCTTCCGTCATCCGGTACACCTGCACGATCTGCGCGAGCGTGAGCTGGTTCAGCACCGACACGGCGACGATGAACAGCCTGATGTCGCCGATGATTTCCTTTTCCTGCGCATGACTGAGTTCGGAGATCAGCCGCGACTCGTCGTGACCGGCAAGCGCGATGTCGCGGAAGTCGATCTGCGTCGCCTGCAGGATCTCGTCCAGCCGCTGCAGCGTAAAGTTCTTTTGGGAAAACATGCGCTTGACGGTGGCTTCGGACATGCCGATGCGCGCGGCGACATCGGCGTAGGTGATGCCACGGGCCTTCAGCTCGCGCTTGAGCGAATCCACGAGTGAGCTTGCTTGCAGCATGGCGGTCGAGGCGGGACGGATGGTGGCGAAAATGATACACCAGCAGCCATTGCCCGGCTGTTGCGGTATATAAATGAACTGCGTTCATTGAAAACTGTCAACAAGATCAGATAGGCATGACAGTCGCGTTTGCGTTACAGTCATGTCATCAGTCGATGGAGTCGATCATGGCGACCGAAATTGCTACATTGGGTGGCGGCTGCTTCTGGTGCCTGGAAGCCGTCTATCAGGAACTCAAGGGCGTGCAGCATGTGGAAAACGGCTATGCCGGCGGCCATGTGCCCGATCCGAGCTACGAGCAGGTCTGCGAAGGCAACACCGGCCATGCGGAGGTGGTGCGCATCGAGTTCGACCCGGAGATGGTCAGCTACCGGGAGATCCTCGAAATCTTCTTCACCATCCACGACCCGACCACGCCGAACCGGCAGGGCAACGATGTCGGCACCCAGTACCGTTCGGTGATCTTCTACCATTCGCCCGAGCAGCAGGAAATCGCGCGCCAGGTGATCGCCTGCATGGCCAATGTCTGGGATGCGCCGATCGTCACCGAGCTCGCACCGGTGCCCGTCTACTACAAGGCCGAGGACTACCACCAGAATTACTTCCGCCAGCATCCGCTGCAGGGCTATTGCGCGTTCGTCGTGGCGCCGAAAGTCGCTAAGTTCAGGAAAGTGTTCGCCGACAGGGCAAGGGCGGAAACATGACAACTGTGTTCGAAAAGATCATCAGTGGCGAGATCCCGAGCGCCAGGGTGTATGAGGACGAATGGGTGGTCGCTTTCATGGATGCCGGCCAGGTCAATCCAGGCCATGTGCTGGTGGCAACCAGACAACCCTACGAAACCCTGATGGATGCCGACGAGGCATCGGCGGCGGCAATGATGCGCGCGGCGCGCCGCATTGCGCTTGCCGTGGAAAAAGCCTTCCGTCCGGAAGGCATCACCATCCTGCAGGCGAACCGACCCGCCGGCTGGCAGACGGTGCCGCACCTGCATCTGCATGTGCTGCCGCGTTACGCGAACGACGGCGTCGACCTGACCTGGCCGCGCAAGGAGCCGGGCATGGAGACATTGCGCGAGTATGCCGCCCGGATCGAGCTCTGACAGCAAGCGCAGCGCACGCGCCTGAGGCTGCGCATCCCCGCTTTGCATTGATAAGCCCAGGCGCGCCGCGCCGGTCGGCATGCATCGCGGGCTTGCCGGATGCGCTACAGCTTTTCCTGCCGGTACATGTAGCGGCGCGACCATGGCAGTAGCGATGCATCGCGATCCGCCTTTGCCCCGAGCACCTGGTACAGCGACACCCAGTCGCGCGTGAATGCATAGGCGCAGCCGGCCAGGTAGACGCGCCAGATCCGGAAGCGCCGGTCGTCCACCATTGACCGGATCTGTGCCGACTGTTCCTCGAAGTTCTCGGCCCAGATGCCGCAGGTCTTCGCATAGTGGCGGCGCAGGTTTTCCACGTCGAGCACTTCCAGCCCGCCTTCCTGCATCGTGCGCAACACGGTACCGACATGCACCAGCTCCCCGTGCGGGAATACGTATTGTTCGATGAACTCGCCGCCGCCGTAAGGGGTTTCGCCATTGTTCGGATCGGTGGTGGTGATGCCGTGGTTCATCACCAGGCCGTCATCGGCCAGCAGCGAGCGGATCTTCGCGAAGTATTCCGGCAGATGCTTCTCGCCGACATGCTCGAACATGCCGACGCTCGTGACGCGGTCGAAGCGGCCGCGCACGTCGCGATAGTCCTCGATGCGAATCTCGATGCGATCGGCAAGCCCGGCGCGCGCGACACGCTCGCGCGCCAGCTGGTACTGGTTCTGCGACAGCGTCACGCCGACGCAGCGCGCGCCGAATTTCTGTGCGGCGCGGATCACCAGCGCGCCCCAGCCGCAGCCGATGTCGAGCAGGGTCTGGCCGGGACGCAGCTGGATCTTGGTCAGGATATGGTCGATTTTCTTCAGTTGCGCGGTGCCCAGATCCTCGTCGCCGTTCTCGAAGTAGGCGCAGGAATAGACCATGTTTTCATCCAGCCAGAGCCGGTAGAAATCATTGGACACGTCGTAGTGGTAGCGGATCGCTTCCGCATCCTTCTTGCGCGTGTGCTGGATGCTGCGCGCAATCCGCGCGAATCGTCCTTCCGGCTTGAGCGTATGGCGCGCGAGCGCGTCGCCGACGGAAATGATTTCACGCGCGCGCCCCTCCACCTCGATCTTGCCTTCGACATAAGCCTTGCCGAGGTTGAACAGCGAGGGCGTGAGGAGATAGGCCAGCGCCGACCGCTGTGGCACCCGGATCGTGACCTGCGGCGCCTGCTGTCCGAAATCGAGCCGCTGCCCGTTCCACAACTCCAGGCGCAGCGGCAGCGCGGTGCGGTTTCGAATGTTGTCGACCCAGCTTCCCAGTTTCTTTTCCCAGAACACGATAAGCCCTCCGCGAGAAAGGATTGATCGGGCCGGGCAGACTTCCGGGGGGGGCGACGCTGCAATGACCCGCAAGGGCGGGCATGCAAAGCGCGCGGCCATCCCGGGCTGCGCGCTCGGCGTAGCCTTGTGGCGTTAAGGTTGCAGCCGGTGCCGCTGCCAGCTGCCGTCCGCCCTGCGCTGGTAGGCGATGCGGTCATGCAGGCGCGACGGGCGGCCTTGCCAGAATTCGACGTAATCGGGGACCAGCCGGTAGCCGCCCCAGTGTGCCGGGCGGACCGGATGGTCGCCATACTGTTTTTCTACTTCTTCGACGCGGGCTTCGAGCGCTTCGCGGCTGGCCACCGGCCGGCTCTGCGCGGAAGCGATCGCGCCCAGGCGGCTCTTCAGCGGACGGCTGTTGTAATACGCGTCGTTCTCCACATCGCTGATACGTTCGACCCGGCCCTCGATGCGTACCTGGCGCTCCAGTTCGATCCAGTAGAACAGCAGCGCCGCGTACGGATTGGTGTCGAGCTCGTGGCCCTTGCGGCTTTCATAATTCGTGAAGAAAGTGAAGCCGCGCTGGTCGAAGTCCTTGATCAGCAGGATGCGCGACGACGGCCGGCCATCCGCGGTGGCGGTGGAGACGCTCATCGCATTCGCTTCCGGCACCTCGGCCGTGATCGCCTCGTGGAACCATTTTGAAAACTGCTCGACCGGGTCCGGAAGGGCATCCGCTTCCGTCAGGCTGGCACGACTGTAATCCTTGCGAAGATCCGCTATCGACATCATTTTTCCTGTTTGTAGTTTGGTGCAACGTCGCGCAAAGTGAATGCCGTCTCGTTGCGTTTTTGATAACGCTCAATGGGAGCGGTGCGCACCGGCGCGGCGCGCGGCACGCGAACCTTACGCCGCCGTCGCGCCGTTGCCATGTTTTGCATCAATTATTGCGTAAACGCAGCGGCCTGCAGCGCACTATTCCGTTTTTGCCAGCGCGGTCTTGCGCCATGCGACCGGCACGCCGGCGCCGATCATCGCGGTCATGCCCCAGAATACCGCGGTCAGCCCGAGCGCCGCGCCGGCGCCGCCGAAGGCCAGCGGCAGGAACACCTGGCAGGCATTGCCGATGGTGACGCGGATGCCGACCGCTTCGCCGGCCCGGCCGGGCGGGGCCGCATGGTGCAGCAGCGCGAGCATGTTGGGCTGGCTGGAACCGACGGCCAGGCCGAGGATCGCGGCGACCACCATCATCGACAGCGGCTGGCGCATGAACGGGAACACCGCATAGCAGAGCGCGGCCAGCACCAGCGCGAACGCCAGCACCTGCCATTCCGTCGCGTGTCGCGAAATCCACGGCATCGCCAGCCGCACGAGGAAGGTCGCACTGGAAAAGCAACCCAGGATCAGGCCGATGGTCGAGGCGGAAAACCCCGAATGCGTCGCGTGTATCGGCAGCACGAAGGTGAACAGGTCCCAGGCCGACGACAGCAGGGTGCCCACCAGGTAGATGTTGCGCATGTCGCGGTCGCGCAGCAGGTCGAACGCGTTGCCCGCGGCGTCTTCCCGTTGCTGCGGCATGCGGATGCGCGAAACGCGTCCGAGCGCGGTCAGCGCCAGCGCGGCCAGCGCGAAGCCGCCGAACACGAGATAGCCGATGCGGTGCGCGGCGTGGTCGATGATCAGTCCGGCAAGCACCGGGCCGAAAAAGCCGGAAATCGAAAATCCGAGCGCCAGCCAGCTGTAGTTCGTTGCGCGATTTTCATCGTCGCTCATCGCGCCGACCGTATGCTGTGCGGCGACCTGGATCACCATGAAACCGGTGCCGATCAGGATGGTCGCGAGATAGAGGATCGGCAAGCCGGTCATCATGCCTGGCAGCGCGCATCCCGCGGCGATCGCGACGCAACCAGCCATCATCGGGCGTACGATGCCGCTGCGGTCGATGATCCGCCCGGCGAAGACCGCAAACAGCATCGGAAACAGGGAAAACAGCGAGATCAGGATGCCGACCGTGAATTCCGACGCATGCAGCGACAGCGCATACAGCGACGTCGTGATGCGGGAGCCGGCAAGCGCGAGATGCGCTGTCAGGGAAACAAGAATGAGATGGAGCAGGGGGGCTGGCGGAAACACTGTTTAACGATACCGTCATGCAAGCCCAACGGCAACATTCGCATAAAAAAAATTCCGCAGAAAAACACAGCGCATTTCCGTCCGTTAAAATGACGGGATGAACGCCGTCGTCTCCCTCCCGCCCCTCGATTTCTCTTCCGACAACGACATCGATTTCGACCGCCGCTTCGGCGGCATTGCGCGCCTGTACGGCGACGCCGGCCTGGCACGTTTTCGCGCCGCGCATGTGTGCGTGATCGGCGTCGGCGGGGTCGGGTCGTGGGTGGTGGAAGCATTGGCAAGAAGCGCGATCGGGCGCATCACGATGATCGACCTCGACAATGTCGCCGAGTCGAATGTCAACCGCCAGATCCATGCGCTGACCGACACGCTCGGCAAGGCGAAGGTCACGGCGCTGGCGGAACGCATCGGGCAGATCAATCCTTATTGCAGCGTCACGGAGATCGAGGATTTCATCACGCCGGAAAACCTGGACGAGATGATCGGCGCCGGCGGCTACGATTATGTGATCGACGCGATCGACAGCGTCAAGGCCAAGACCGCGCTGATCGCCTATTGCCGTTACAACGGGATCAGGCTGATCACGATCGGCGGCGCCGGCGGCCAGACCGACCCGACCAAAATCGAGATCCGCGATCTGTCGCGCACCGAGCAGGAACCGCTGCTGGCGAAGGTGCGCAAGCGGCTGCGCGCGCAGCATGGTTTCCCTCGCGGCATGAAGAACAAGTTCGGCATCGACGCGGTGTTTTCCACCGAGCCGCTGCTCTTCCCGGGCTCCGGCGAGGCCTGCAGCATCGATGCGGGCGATGCCGGCGACGGCGACGGTAATGCCAATGGCGAAGGCAAGCCCGGCATCACCGGACTGAATTGCGCCGGCTTCGGCTCTTCGATGGTGGTCACCGCCAGCTTCGGGCTGGTGGCGGCCGCGCAGGTGCTGCGCAAGCTGGCCGGCGAGGCGCAGGCCGCCGGCGGGGCTTCTTCACTCAGCGCGGCAGGTTGACGCTGTCCGACCGCGCTTCCGCGGGAATCCACACTTCCCGGTCGATCCGGCGCGACGCCAGGATCTTGTAGACCGATCCTTCCGGCGTGGTCGTCGACTGCACCAGCGCCGCTTCCGTCGCCTGCCAGGCAATCGGATCGAAGGCGAGGTCCTGCGGCAGCGTTGCATCGCGCGCGAGCGTGACATGCGGCCGGTAGCCGTGCTGCCCCTTGAATGCGACCTTGTGCTCGTTCAAGTCCCCGACCAGCCGGCGCTGCAGCGCGAACAATTCCTCCGGCGCCTCGGATGGGCCGACCCAGGCGATGCGGTTGCGCGGAAAATAGCCGACCCGGTCCAGCCGCAACGTGATATCGGCGGTCGGCAGATGGGTCAGGATATCGGTCAGTTGCGGCAGCAGGGCGGCCGGCTGCTGGCCGAGGAAGGCCAGGGTCATGTGCAGGTTGGAATAGGGGATGCGTCGCCCGCGCATCGGCGCCTGCAGCTGCAACAGTGCCGACGCGGTGGCATCGTCCGGCCACAGCGCATAAAACAGTCGGAGGGTATCGGGAGTCCTGGCATTCATGAAGCGCCCTTGTGCTGGAAGTGTCTACGTATGACAGGCAATGCCGCGCGGCGTGCCGCAATGCGCGCCTGTTTCAGTGGCAAAGCGCCACGCCGGCATCGGAAAAGGAAGCTTTCTCCACGGCCAGGAATTCCCACTCGTAGCCGGCATCCTTGAGCACCAGCTTCAGCACGCCAAGCGTGGAATTGTCGGAAACGTCACTGTTGAGCTTGCGAAAGCGCAGTGGTGTCAATTTCGCGCCGCCCGTGCCCACCACGAAGGAGCGAATCCCGCGCTCTTCATCATGCCGTCCCTGCGCGTCCTGCGGCGCAAAACGCTCGTAATCGTGATCGTGCGAAGCCAGCACCAGGTCGGCGCCGGCTTCATACAGCATTTTCCACGCTTCCAGCATGCGGGCGTCATTGCCATGCCCGCCGGAACTGAACACCGGATGATGCCAGTAAGCCAGCGTGCAACGCGCACGGTTGCGCGCCAGCTCATCTTTGAGCCAGGCCAGCTGCGCGCGGTGCGCATCCGGCTTGAGATAGCTGTTGAGCGAGATTACATGCCAGCTGCCGAGCTTGAAACTGTAATAGCCGCGCCGGTCCGGTCCGGCGGCCGCGCCAAAGTAGCTGTAATAGCCGTCTGCCCTGGGCGTGTAATAGTCATGGTTGCCGGGCGAGGGGAAGGTGCGCGCCTTGAACCGGCCCCAGGTCGGCTCGTAGCAGTCGGTAAACTCACCGAGCAGGCCGACCGGATAGGTATTGTCGCCCAGCGTCAAGACGGCGGCACCCGGGTCCGCTGCGAGGCCGGCTTCGATGAGCGCGGCGGTCTTTGCAGCGCCGCTGTCTTCCGGCCGGATGGTTTTACACTCTGCAATATCGCCCGCGGCAAAAACCGTCACGCCCTTTCCCGGTAGTGCGCTTTTTATCTGTTCCAGCCGCGCGCGTTCGCTGGATTGGCACGCGGCAAGAAGCGCCGCGCAGGCGAGGACGAAGGAAAGCGTTTTATGCGTGGCCATTCCGCTGCGTGAAAGAAAATCGGCAGCGCATATTGTAGAGGAAAGGAGATGCGCGGCGCGCTAACGCCGGCGCGCGGCCCGCAGCCCTGCGGCCGGCGTTTTCATGCGGCGGCAGCGACGCCGGAATCCGGCCGGCTCCAGGATGTGTTTGCCAAGCTACTGCGCGAACCGATTGCCGCCTGCGTTGCTCTGCGTACCTCACGTACGCGTGCGCTACCCGCCGCCAATCCGGCCCGCTCGCTACGCTTGTCAAACACAACCTAGAATTCATGCTCCTCGAATGCGCGCCGCGCCCTGTCTTCGGCCGCGCTCCAGGCCTCCGCCTCGGTCGGGAACGTCCCGGCAGGGATATACGTTTCCGCCACTTCCGGTTCGCGCGTGAGGCGCACATAAACCTGCGCCTCGTAGGTGCCGTCGGGCTGCGCGCGCGCCAGGATGCGCGCAAGGTGGGTGCCGCTCTGCAACATGCGGCCTTCCACCGCGGAGCCGTTGCCTTGCCCGGCCTCACCGGAAATCGACTGCATCTCGCGTTCCACGTCTTTCTGCGCCGGCGATTTGCTGCCGCTGCCGACGTCCGCTTCATTGATCAGATGTTTCGACTGCTCACCCATGCGTTCCTCCTCAATGGCGTCTTTCCGCATCAGATGCAAGCGCATGCCTGCGTATTCCTAAGATGATTGCATGCAGGGATAGTTCGGCGCGCCGGGCGGATGCCGGCCGAACCAATCCGGATACGCGCCCCTCTAATTTTCTTTGGAGGCGATATGGACAATGAGCAAAAGAAGCCGGCCGATGTCGGCAAGGGCGACAGTTTCACGACCCGCACCAAGGATAACCCGATCGGCATCGACGACATCGGCTTGCCCGCGGACATGCAGAAGGACGAGTTAAGCCGCCTGCAGGATATCCGGCCCGATCCGGACAAGGCGCAGGACAAGCAGTGAGCAAAGGAAGGCACCCGCGATGACTACACCACCCGACCGCCGCGACCACGACGCGAATACCAAACCCGACCGGCACGACAACATGCTCGAACGTACGGCCAAGCACATCGAACCTCCGGGACGCGACGTCACCGACGACGACCTGAAGGATCCGGGCCGCATGACCCCGGCGGCTCCGCCCGCCGACAACCGGTCCTGAACGGAGGGCGAGCGCGATGGCAAGCAAGGAAGAATGCGACCGCTATGCCGAGGAGCTGACGCGCCGCTTCGACGAGCTGGTGCAATGGGCGATGGCGAACTGGCCCAAACCGGAGTTCCCGCTGCTGTCCTCGGACTTCACTCAGGCGCGCCGCGAGATCAGCGAGATCGTCGGACCAAAGCTGGGCGACGGCGAAACATCGGACGATCCGCCGCGTCCCGCCTTCGGCGGCGACGACAATCAGTACCGCGACGTGACGCCGATGCCGTGGCCCTGACATCCTCATGAACAAGGCGAAGAAGAGGACTCCATGATGAAAACAATCAAGCGCGCATTTGTCGGCACCGTGGTCGCCGCATTCACGTTCGTCGGATTCACGCAGACGGTGCAGGCGGCGATGATCGGCACCGAACAGGTCCATGCATCGAACGCCGCGCAGCAGCAGGACAAGGCGCGGATTGCCGCAGCGCTGGACCGGCCGGAAGTCATGGCGCAACTGGAACAGCTCGGCGTGCAGCGTGCCGATGCGCAAGCCCGGGTAGCGGCATTGACCGACGACGAGGCGGCGACGCTGGCGGCGAAGATCGACAGCCTGCCTGCCGGCGGCGATGTGGTCGGCACGCTGGTGCTGATTTTCGTCATCCTGCTGGTGACCGATATTCTCGGCTTGACCAAGGTCTTCCCCTTCACGCGCTCCCGGCGATAAATGCGCGCCGAAGTACGGCGGCTGTGCGCATGGGTTTTCTGCGCGTTCGCACTCATGCTCGCGGGCTGCGCGACGCAGACGCATTTGCTGCAGCAGCAGGGCCTGCCTGGCCTGCCGCGGCAGGTGGAACTTGCGTCCACGCCTTTCCATCCGCAGGAACGTTTCCAGTGCGGCCCGGCGACGCTGGCGATGGCGCTGAATGCGGCCGGCATCGCCATCACGCCCGATACGCTGGTGCCGCAGGTATTCGTGCCGCAGCGCGAAGGCAGCTTGCAGCCGGAAATGATGGCGGCGGGGCGCCGCAACGGTGCGCTCAGCATGACGATTCCGCCGCGGCTCGACGCGCTGCTGGCCGAGGTTGCCGCCGGCCATCCGGTGATCGTGCTGCAGAACCTGAGCCTGCCGGCGGCGCCGCTCTGGCACTATGCGCTGGTGATCGGTTACGACCTTGATGCCGGCGACCTGGTGCTGCGCTCCGGCACCACCGAGCGCCTGTCCCTTCCCCTGTCCACCTTTGAGCACACCTGGTCGCGCAGTGGTTACTGGGCGATGGTTGCGCTTTCACCGCAGCGGTTGCCGGTGACCGTGAATCAGGCGCAGGCTGTGGAGGCGCTGGTCGCCTACGAGAAAGCGGCGCCGCCGGCGCGCGCGCTTGCCGCCTATGAGCAGGCGCTGCAACGCTGGCCGCACGACCTGACGCTGCAGATGGGGCGGGGCAATGCCGCGTACCGGGCTGGCGACCTGAGGGGGGCGGAGTCGGCATTCCGCCGCGCTGCGGAAGAACATCCGGGCAATGCGGCCGCGCTGAACAACCTGGCCACCGTGCTCGCGGAGCTCGGGGAATACGAGCAGGCGACGGAAGCCGCGGAGAAGGCGGCGGCGCTGGACGGGCAGTGGCGCGAGGCGGCGCTTGCGACACTGCAGGCGATTCGCGCGGCGCGGCAGCGGGCCGGCCGTTGACTGCTGTTCTTTCTTTCAGAATATTTCTTGACGCCCGACGGCTGCCCGGAACATCTGCATCCGCAAGTGGCGAGGCAGCGCAAGCATTGGCGACGTTGCTGTCAGCGCGTGATCCGCTCAGGGCTCAGGGCTGTCCCGCCCGCCAATGTAACGCGGATCCGGGCCGATATAGGCGATCACCGGACGGCCGAGCAGGCCCGGCGGCGCAACCCGGTTCAGGTCGAACGCCTTGATGCTGCTGCCCACGTTGAACGTCCATGCAAATGCCTTGCCGCCGACGACGAACCGCACCGTGTCGCCACCGGTGACGTTGACCCAGCGGCTCTGGGGCTGCAGTACGATAGTCTGGGTGGCGGCGCTCTCCGGGGCCGGGTCGCCGAGCAGCGCCAGCGGAGGATCGGCCGCGAGCCCGGCGCAAGCGGAAAGCAGCGCGACGGCTGCGACGGGGGAGAAGGGTAGGTTCATCTTGCTTTCCCGGGTCCGGCAACCGAGTTTGACAACGACGGCACGCGTCCGTTCTGCATGCCGCAGTCGCCGCCTCAGCTGCGCCGGCCTTTCGCATTGCCAAGCACGATGTCGCCGGCCGACGTGATTTCGATGAATCGCCCGCTCGCTATCATTTCCGTCGCATCCGTTCCAAACACATCCGCACGCAGCGTCGCGCCGGAAAACTTCAGGTCCGCGGCTTCGGCCACTTTCGGCAGGGGGACCTGGTAGGTCTTGAACGGCCCGTAACGGAAGCCTTCCTCCGGCATCATGCCTTCCTGGCTCAGCAGGTAAGCGGAGACGGACAGCGCGCGCGTGTCTTCATCGATCATCGCCACCACCTTCCAGAAGTCGAGCGGAACGGCAATGCCTTCGTAGTGCGGATCGTCTTCCCGGAAGACTGGGCCGGTGAACACCGAGATCCGGAACCCGTGTGTCGTGGCATGTTCGAGCACGTAATCCTCCAGCGACAGCCAGCTGCGCTGGTTCAACTGCGGCATCTGCGGAACCGCATTCGTGTACAGGAAACTGTCCTCTTCGCCCAGCATGGCCTCTTGCAGCGTCTTGCCCCAGCCGGGGTCTTCGCGCCGCACCATGTGCCCCTTGTCGAATGCGGCCGGACCGTAGAACTCCGCATGGCCGACCTGGCTCGCTTTCGGAATGCGCGAATCGAAGCCCCAGGCGTCGTTGCGTTTCAGTTTTTTCTTCAGGCTGCCGTCGATATTGACCGCGGTAAGAATCGGCAGGCGCCGGCTTTCGCTCATGATCACGGAGAAATGCGTATACGGGATCGCGTCCGCATCAAACCCGGTCGCCAGCACCGTGTGCGATTTCCCTGGTTTGGGCAGGCCTACACTCTTGCCGAGAAACTTCGGATCGTAGCCGGCGCGGTTCTTCAGGTAAGCGGCCGTCCTCTTTTTTTCCGAGAATCCCTCTTCCGCCACATGCAATTCGTTACGCGTCACCGCAACCCATGACTTGCGGTTCAGCAGCGTCTTGATCACGCTCGCTTTCACCGCATAGTTTGTCTTGCGAAACTGCCCGCCGAAATGCAGCCCCGCCACGCTGCGGCTTTCCAGATCCAGGACGGCGGAGCCGGAATTGCCGCCGAGCGTGGAACTGTCATGCGTGAAATACCATTCGCCCTTGGGCGTGGCGACCACTTCGCCCGGCGCGAAGCGCTTGACGTCATAGACGTCGCCGAATATCTCGCGCATCGCGCCGGCGTCGTTCCGGCTGTCGCGTGCCGGGTAGCCGACCACCGCGATCAGCTGCTCCGGCTCGGCCGGCTTGCGGGCAAGCTTCAGGGGCGGCGGAAGGCCCGGATCGGACACGGCGCGCAGTATTGCCATGTCGGGCGCTTCCGCCGTATCGTCGGCGATCCACAGAATCTCAGCCACACCCACTTCGGCGGACTCGATGCCCTTGTATTCTTCCTTGAAATCGATGTGCGCCCGGATTTTCCTGCCCGCGTGGTTGATCCGGTAGCGGAACACCCGGCCCTGACGCTGCGCGAACACCAGGGCGACATGGCGGTTCGTGACGATCAGGTCATCCTCGATCCGCCACCCGGTGCCGCACCATTCGAAGGTGTCGTGATCCGACAGCTCGATGCGGCCCACCGCGTTGATCGGCTCCACCAGCGCCTTGCGGTGCGGCGCAAGCTTCTTTTCCAGCAGCGCCAGCCCGGCCTGCTCGAACACGCCGTTCTTCACCAGCAGGACCGGCCGCCCGGCAAGCAGCACGATGGCTTCGCTCATCTGCCGTGTATCGAAAAACGCCGCATCTGAATCCGGCGGGCGGACAGTGCTCAGATGATCCGCCACCACGTCCGCGCTGAAGCCGAAGCTTCGGCGGCCGGTCAGTTCGTGGCGCTGTGCCGCTTCGGCCAGCGCATCGCGCATCTTCCGCGAATGAAGCACCGACGCGATGCGCAGTTGCGCGCCGGGCAGGTCGTGTGTCATTGCACCTCGAGCTTGGTTCTTCGGCATGATCTCATCCTTCCACTGTAAGGAGATGCTTCCGGAAACGCGGGCTGTAGCGTGAACTGCGCAGACGAGTATATGCGCCGGCATCGGCTCGCATATCCCATGAACATGGCGTTGTGAATGGCGGATGAGATTTCTCAAGCGGTCCATGCATGCGACGACCGACTGCCGGGAACGTAGTGTGAGAGTTAGTAGGTTACTGGCGCGCGCTGTTGATCCGGTTTAGACGGAGGCGACGCTGCTGGCTCGCGCCGCACCTGTGGGATGAGGGGAAGAAGACAAGCAAGCGCCGGCGCAAATGCTCGTGCCTGCGCATGTTCTTGTTGTACGCGTCGACATCTTGATGAGAGAGAAGGAAGGCAGTCCGGGCCCGATGGCGGTCGGTGCCTTCACGCCTTGAGGTGTATTAAAGCCTGATGTCCGAATCGGTAGCATCGTTGTTCTGTCTATGCGTCGAGAGTGCCCCCGGGGCGAGACGGTTGTGTTCTTCGTTCCAAGGAAAGCCACATCATCTTCCAACGGCAAGCGGTTGACGGTTTGCGTTGGGACACGCAGGAGGATTTCAAGATGCCCAAAGAGATTGCGCTGTTGACGCTGCATGGCATGGGGGAGACGTCAGACAAGTACTATGTCGATCTCGTGGCGCGCGTGAGTAAAGAGCTGGATGACATGGTAGGAAAAGTGGACTTTCAACACGTCTACTATCAGCAGATATTGCAGCCGAACCAAAAAGAAGTTTGGGGCCGGATGGACAAGAATGATCTTCGCTACGACAACTTGCGAAAGTTCGTTCTATTCGCCCTCGCCGATGCTTCGGGCCTCGAGGCGAGAAAAGACGAAAACGAATCAGCCTACGAAGAATCGCAAATCGAAATTGCCAAGAAGTTGTGGGCTGCGCGGAAGGCAATGAAAAGGAATGGGCCACTCGTGGTAATAGCGCAGTCCCTCGGGGGCCAGGTATTTTCCAACTACGTCTGGGACGCGCAGCGTGCCGCCGGCGGCGCAACTGTATCTGCCGGTATCTGGAAAAATATAGACAGCTTCGCAGAACGGATCAAGGGAGCGCCGGGAGCATTCAGTAGAGATGAAATTGCATTCTTGGGCTGCAATTCGCTGGTGGCGCTCATCACCACCGGATGCAATATCCCTGTTTTTGTCGCCGCGCACAAGCAATTGCATATACGCGCAATCAGTAAGCCGACGGACAGGTTCGAGTGGATCAATTTCTACGACCGGGACGATGTCCTGGGCTGGCCTTTGCGCCCCTTGAATGGTGGCTATGAAGTCCTTGTCGATGACCGGGCGATCAATGCCGGAAAAGACAATCCCATTAAATGGATCATGAGCGGCACGCCCATGTCGCACACCTTGTACTGGGAAGACAGCGAGGTCGTTGCGGCGCTGGCCCGTATGATCAAAGAGGGTAGATCGAAGCCTGTGTCGTTGACCAGGAATCATGGTGAATCGAGGAGCGATCTGTAATTGCCGTCACTATTGACGGGAGGGGCGGGAGAGTGAAAGCGCGTGCACTGCTGTCAATTCTACTGGTCGCATTTCTCTGCGCATCGCAAGCGGCGGTTGCGGGGCTGGCATATTCGGGCAGCTATCGTGCGCCGGATGGAGGGCTGTGGCCACCGCTCTCGCATTACCAGCCGGTACGCGATTATTTACTCTATGTTCCCGGCTCATACACCAGGTCCGGTTCGCCATACCCACTGGTCGTCATGCTGCATGGCTGTCGTCAGAGCGCGGAAAGCTTCGCAGCAGGAACGGGGATGAATGCGCTCGCCGAACAAGAGGATTTCCTGGTGCTCTATCCGAACCAGCATGCCAACCCGATTCAATGCTGGAACTGGTTCGACGGCGCAACGCAGGACGGCGCGGGGGAAGCGGCGATCATTACCGGGATGGTGCGAGAAATCATGCATCAATACCGGGTGGATGCTGCCCGTATTTACGTGGCCGGGCTGTCGGCCGGCGGCGGCATGACAAGCGTACTGGTGAGCTGCTATCCAGGCGTTTTCGCCGCGGCCGCGATTCATTCCGGGGTCGCGTATAAAGCGGCATATTTCGCCAATGCGGAACTGGCATTGCGGAGGGTCGACGCGAGCATGCCGGCGGACATTGCCGGCCGCCGCGCTTATGAATGCGCCAAGGGGGCACGTCTATCGATGCCGGTGATCGTGTTTCATGGCGCGGAAGACAAGAGGGTTGTTCCGGGCCACGCTGCGCAAGTGATACGCCAATTTGCGCAGACAAACGATTACGCCGACGACGGCAAGGACAATGACTCGGTCAGTGCGGCCTCGGCAGCGCGCAGGAACGTGTATCCCAAGGGTAGGCGTCCTTACACTGTCTATTCCTATGGAAAAGGCGATCGGGTGCTGCTGCAGCTATTCATGATCAGAGGCATGGGGCATGCATGGAGTGGCGGCACGCCCGTACTCGAAGGGGATCATTACTACGACCCCGCAGGGCCGGATGCCTCGCAGGAAATATGGACGTTCTTCAAGAGGCACAGGCGCGCTCCGCAACGGTGACGCTCGCGCTGGCCAGCGCTCGATGGCGTCCCGGTGCCATCCCCTGTGCCGTGAGCAGGGAACAGGGAGCAGGCAATACAAAGAAAACCGAGGCCAGCCGCCTCGGCTGCCACGGACCTTGCTGAACGTAAGAAAACAAAAAAACCGCGTTCTCGGAGGGAGAAAAGCGGTTTTTTGCACGTCCGTGGACGTGTTGATACGAAGTAATGGTGGAGACGGCGGGAATCGAACCCGCGTCCGCAAGCCCTCTACAGACAGTTCTACATACTTAGCGCTGTCATTTGTTTTAACCTGAGCGCCGCGGACGCGCACGCTGCGATCAGGCGAGCCACCTTGGATTTAACCCCAAGCCAAGTGACCCGGCTTGAAGCGATTCCCTGTGAATGACCCTACGTGCTGTTACCAGCCCACCCCAGGGAAGAGGTGGTGTAGGGCTAGCCGGTTATTAAGCGGCCAGAGCGTAACGTTCGTCGTTAG
>NZ_DASPLS010000076.1:0-33307 GCF_035627455.1 Noviherbaspirillum sp. | reverse complement strand
TTGACGCTGCCAAAAAATTGGAGCGGTAGGCGGAAAAAGAAGCGCAAATGTCTGAGCCGAAGGCGAGTTTTTGCGCTTCCCGCCTACCGCTCCAATTTTTTGGGAACCCCGAAGGGGCAGCGGCTTCGGGGGCGCCTTTTTTGCCTACTTTTTTGGCGAAGCAAAAAAGTAGGTGGCCCGCCGGGGCCAGTCCCGGCAGGCATCCACGGAGTTGCTACAGACCTGGGTACCGAAGAGAGGATCGAAGAGTCCGGGCATGCAAGCACGCGACGAAGATCCCCGGACCGGTGGAGTTCTTCCGAACTCCGTGCTAACGCTGCGTGAGCCCGTAACGCCGCATCAGCACTTCCCGCTTCGCCGGATCAAAATTGATCTTGCGCGCATCGCCCCCCACCCACTCCAGCAACCGCCGATCCATCACCCGAAACCACAGCGGCGGAAAGTACGCCAGCACGAACATGCCGAAGTAGCCCGTCGGCAGCTGCGGCACCTCATCGAAATGGCGCAGCGACTGGTAGCGCCGCAGCGGATGCGCATGGTGGTCGGAATGCCGCTGCAGGTGGAACAGCGCCCAGTTCGAGAACAGCTGGTTGCTGTTCCAGGAATGGTGGGGCTTGCAGGTCTCGTAGCGGCCGCTCGGCAGCCGGTCGCGCAACAGGCCGTAATGCTCCACGTAATTGGCCAGCGTCAGCTGGAAATTGCTCCAGAACGCAGCCAGCAGGATGAAGGGCAGCGCGTGCCAGCCGAGCCACGCGGTCATCACGGCGAAGAACACGACGGTCAGCAGCAGCGGCTGCAGGACGTCGTTGCGCAGCGTCCAGGGCGACTTTCCTTCGCGCGCCAGCCGCTCCTTCTCGAGACGCCAGGCGCGGCGCAGCGCACCGGGCATTTCGCGCAGCAGGAAGCGGTAGAGGTTTTCGCCCATGCGCGAGGACGCCGGGTCGAGCGGCGTGGCGACGTCGCGATGGTGACCGCGGTTGTGTTCGATGTAGAAATGGCCGTAGCCGGTCATCGCCAGGATCAGCTTGCCCAGCCACTGCTCCAGCTTCGAGCGCTTGTGGCCCAGCTCATGCCCGAGGTTGATGCCGTAGCCGCCGATGGTGCCGGTCGAGATTGCGCCGGCCAGCTGCGCATGCCAGGGCAGGCCGTGGCTGGTGAAGAACCAGATGCCGAAAATGAAGCCGCACCACAGCAGCGGGATCAGCGCATAGGTGACGATGCGGTAGTAGCGGTCTTGTTCCAGCGCCGGCACGAATTCCTCCGGCGGGTTGCTGCGGTCCTTGCCGAAAAGAAAATCGAGCAGCGGAAAGGCCACATAACTGACGGCCACCGGCACCCACAGCACGCGCGGATCGGGTACCAGGTAATACAGCAGCGGGCCGGCGGCGACCAGCGCCGGTACGAACAGCGACAGCAGCCACGCGTAGCGCTTGCGGTCGCGATAGCCTCCGGCTACCGGGGGGAACAGCGTCGTCTCCATGATCTTGTCCTTTTTTCTTTTACGGGAAGTCAAAGGATCGCGTGGATGGCTTGCTTTGCACACCGAAAGAAATGGCAATCTCTTGTCATTATGTGACAGCATCGGTTCACCGCAACCCCTTCAGAGAACTGCAAGACAACAAATGTCCATTCCCGCGCACTGGCTGGCGCCAGCCTTCCACCCGACCTATGCACGCCTGCTGTGCATGCTGCTGCGCGCGCGCGGCATCGATGTGGAGCGGGTGCTGGCCGGCGCCGGTCTTTCCTGGGCGGAGCTGGTCGAGAGCGGACGGCCGGTTGCGTTTGCGCAAATGCGGATCGTGGTGCTGGCCGCGTTGCGACTGGCCGCGACGCCGACGCTCGGCATGGAACTCGGCGCCGCCGTGCCGGTGTCCGCCCATGGCCCGGTCGGCTATGCGGCGGTCGCGGCGAAAGACGTGCGGCAGGCGATCGAGGTGATCGTCCGCTATGGCAGGCTGCGCAGCAGCGCGCTGGATTTCCGCCTGCTGGAAGAGGGCACGCATTGCCGCTTCCAGCTGCGCGAATCCGTCGACCTTGGCGACGTGCGCATCCCGGCAACCGAAGCAGTCCTGATTGTCATTGTGCAATTGCTGGAATCGCTGGTCGGACGGCCGATTGCCGAAGCCGAATACGCGCTGCCCTATCCGGCGCCGCCGTGGTCGGCCTTGTATCCCGCACGGCTGAAGGGCCGCCTGCGATTCAACGCGCCCTGCATGGAAATCCTGCTGCCGCACTCGCTATTGCGCACGCCGTCCCTGACCGGCGACCCGCAGGCCTTCGCATCCGCCTGCCGCGACTGCGAGGCGGCGCTGGCAGAGGCGCTGGAAGCCGGCGATATCGTGCAGCAGGTGCGCACCCGGCTGCAGGGAAGCATCGAACGGATGCCGAGCTGCGAGGCGATGGCGGCGCAGCTGCACATGTCTTCGCGCACCCTGATCCGCAAGCTCAGGCAGCAGGGCAGCAGCTACCAGGCGCTGGTCGACGAGGTGCGCAAGGCGCAGGCGCTGTGGTACCTGCAGCATACTACCTACCCGGTCGAGACCATCGCCGAAAAGCTCGGCTACCTCGATACCTCCAATTTCAGCCGCAGCTTCCGCCGCTGGTTCGGCGTTTCTCCAAGGGGATTCAGGCAGTCGGGCAGCACCGGACAGGCGTAGAATGTGCGGTCGCCCGCCGCACCGGACCAATTGCCATGACCATCCTGCTCGCCACCCTCAACGCGCGTTACTCGCATGCCTCGCTCGGCCTGCGTTACCTGCTTGCCAACATGGGCGAGCTGCAGGAACAGACGCAATTGCAGGAATTCGTGATCGGCGCCAAGGCAACCGAAGTGGTCGACAAGATCCTGTCCTGCAAGCCGCGCATCGTCGGCCTCGGCGTCTACATCTGGAATGCCGAAGACAGCCTGCGCGTGGTCGCGATGCTCAAGCGCGTCGCGCCGGATGTTGTGGTCGTGCTCGGCGGCCCCGAGGTATCGCATGAAACGCAGGAGCAGCCGATCGCGCAGCTGGCCGACTATGTCGTCACCGGCTGGGGCGACGTCACCTTCCCGCAGCTCTGCCGCGCGATCCTGCACGGGCCGAGGCCGCTGATGAAGGTCCATGCCGGGGTGCAGCCGCCGCTGTCGGAGATCCGGCTGCCCTATGCGTTCTATGACGACCGCGACATCGCGCACCGCACGCTCTATGTCGAAGCCTCGCGCGGCTGCCCGTTCAAGTGCGAGTTCTGCCTGTCCTCGCTCGACAAGACGGCGTGGGCGTTCGACCTCGACCTGTTCCTGGCGGAGATGGAAGCGCTCCATGCGCGCGGCGCCCGCCTGTTCAAGTTCGTCGACCGCACCTTCAACCTGAACGTCAAGGCCAGCCTGCGCATCATGCAGTTCTTCCTCGACAGGCTGGCCGCCCATCCGGAAGATCCGGTCTTCGCGCATTTCGAGGTGGTGCCCGACCATCTGCCCGATGCGCTCAAGGAAGCGATCAGCAAATTCCCGCCCGGCACGCTGCAGCTCGAGATCGGCATCCAGACCTTCAATCCCGAGGTGCAGGCGATCATCAGCCGCAGGCAGAACGATGAAAAATCCGCCGCCAACCTGCGCTGGCTGCGCGAGCAGTCGCATGCGCACCTGCACGTGGACCTGATCGCCGGCCTGCCCGGGGAGGACATCGACAGCTTCGCGCGCGGCTTCGACCAGCTGGTCGCGCTCGATCCGCACGAGATCCAGTTCGGCATCCTGAAGCGCCTGCGTGGCACGCCCGTGATCCGCCATACCGACGCGTACAAGCTGGTGTTCGATGCGTATGCGCCGTACACCATCCTCTCCACCGACCGCATCGGATTCGCCGACATGCAGCGCCTCGTGCGCTTTGCGCGCTACTGGGACATGATCGCCAACTCGGGGCGCTTTGCGAACACGCTGCCGCTGATCCTTGGCGATGCGCCGTTCGCGCACTTCATGGCCTTGTCCGACTGGCTGTTCGCGCGCACCGACGCCACCCATCGCATCGCGCTCGACCGTCTCGCCGCGCTGGTTGGCGACTGGTTGCACGAGGGCGGGATGGCGCGCGCGCAGGCAACCGCGCTGCTGGAGAGCGACTACGCGGGCCAGGTCAACATGCGCCACCTGCGCATCGGCCGTGAAAAGACCGACCAGGCGACCAAGCGCCAGGCCCGGCACCAGGCGGCGTGAGACGGCGCTGCCCGCGCTGCCCTCGCTGCATCAGGGCCGCACGCGCCGCAGCTTTTCCGGATTGCGCATCACATAGATTGCCCTGATACCGCCGGCGCCGGCTTCGAACGCCAGCGTCTGCACCAGCGTGCCGTCGGCCAGCGAGATGACGATGCCCGGCAAGCCGTTGATGCGCGCAAACCGAATCCGGTGCTGCTGCGGGTCCAGCTGCCGTCCGAAGCCGATCAGCACCTTCGCGATCAGGTCGCGCCCGGCCAGCGGACGCGGCACCGCCGCCACCCGGCCGCCGCCGTCGGACACGAAGGTGGCGTCCTCGGCCAGCACCTGCGCAAGCGCGCCGACGTCGCCGTCGCGGATGGCGTTGACGAAGGCGCCCGCCAGCCGTGTTTCTTCCTCCGGCGACACCTTGAACGCGGGGCGGTTGGCCTGCACATTGGCGCGCGCCCGCGACGCCAGCTGGCGGCAGGCGCTTTCCGAGCGGCCTAGCGCCGCCGCCACGCCGGCGTAATCCATGTCGAACACGTCATGCAGCAGGAAGGCGGCGCGCTCCAGCGGAGAAAGCCGCTCCAGCGTCAGCAGGAAGGCATACGACAGATCGGTTGCCAGTTCATGCAGCACTTCCGGCCCCGGCTGGAATTGCGTCTCGTCGTCCACCAGCGGTTCCGGCAGCCAGGCGCCGACGTACACCTCGCGCTGCGCCTGCGCCGATTTCAGCCGGTCCAGGCACAGCCGGGTGACGGTGCGCGACAGGAAGGCGCGCGGATTGTCGACCTCGTCCCGCCGGCTCGCATGCCAGCGCAGCCAGGCATCCTGCACCACATCCTCGGCCTCGGCGCGCGAGCCGAGCATGCGGTATGCCAGGCCGCGCAGGTAGCGGCGGTGCGGTTCGAAATCGTCGGCGTTCGCGCCTGCTGCGGTCATTGACGCTCCTTTCGCTGTCATGCCGGCGCCGCGGACGGCGCCGGCCTCGTCTCCATGTTGCCTACCCGGATGCGGCTGCAAGCCTTGCCGTGCCCGAGCGCATACTTCACCGTCGGGAAGACGCGCACCGCCGCGATGGCCAGCGCCAGCGACAGCAGCGCGCGTTCGCCCCAGCGCTGCACGATCTGTTCGCGCCATACGTCGGCCGCCGGGTCGTGAGCCAGCGTGGCGCGCGCAAAGCGCGCAGCCAGCGCGGCGTCGCTACCCATCGCCTTTTCATCGCCGGCGAGGATGCCGCGCAACACCGGCTGCGGCACGCCTTCCCGCTCCGCCATCGTCACGCCGAGCTGCGTGCACGGCCCGCAATCCTCCGCCAGCGAGACGACGATTTTCGCCGCGTACCAGGCAGCGGGCGGCACGTCTTCCCGGTGCGCGGCCAGCTTCATCATCGGCGCAAAGCGCAGGAAGCCTTGCCAGCTCACGTCCAGCATCCGGTGCAGGTAGCTTGCATCGTAATCGAACTCGCGTTCAAACGCGGCGAGACGCCGCCGTGCGATCCATTTGAGCATGATTTTTCTCCTTGAGAACGGGCCGCGGCCAGGACAGCCACAGCGCAATGACAGGCGGCAGGAAAACGCCGGGCAGGTCGCGCAGCAGGTGCTGCAGGTCGAAATGGATGAACGCCATCTCACCCGCGTGCACCAGCGCATGCAGCGCCAGGAACGCGCTTCCGGCGATTGCCGCCGGCCACGCGCGCGCATCGAGCTGCAGCCACAGCAGGCCGCCGGCGGCAACCAGGAAGGCGCATCCGATATCCCTTACGAAATGCAGGTTGAGCGGCCCGGTGGCGGCAACGCCGGGGACGCCGAGATACCAGGATTGTGGATTGGCAAGCATGGCGATGCCGTTGGCGGCCAGCATCAGAGCCAGCAGCAGGGCCAGCAGCGGCCGGCCGGCGGAAAGATAGCGCATGATGTCTTCCTCGAATTGTCGTGTTCACTGACAAGACGAGGCAGGCAGCGCGGTTGTGACACGCGCCGGCTTTTTATTTGCGGTTGCGCCAGGCTTCCAGCAATTGCTGTGCGGCAGGGGTGACCGCCGCAAGCGGCACGGCGGACAGCTTGTGGTAGATCATCAGCGCATAGACACCGGCCAGTGCATTGACTTCCGGAGACAGCGCGCATTCCTCGCCGCTCGACGGCCGCAACGCACGCCAGTAGTTGATCGCCTGTTCGAGTTCCGGAAGGGTGATGTCCATGTCCCGATTGTACGGTACGCCGGCGGCAGCGGCTTGCTATGATGGAAGCCTGTGACATTGACGAGGAGGGAACATGGAAAAAGTTGCGTTGGTGACCGCCGCCTCGCGCGGCATGGGGGCAGCCTGCGCGCGCGAACTCGCCGCGCGCGGCTACAGGCTGGTGCTGATGTCGCGTTCCGCGGACGTCGATGCGCTCGCCGCGGAACTCGGCGCTCACGCGCTGCAGGGATCGAGCGACAATGCCGGCGACCTGGAGCGGCTGGTCGCGCTCGCGCTGCAGAACCATGGCCGCATCGATGCGGTGGTGAACAACACCGGCCACCCGAAGAAGGGGCCGCTGCTGGAGCTGAGCGACGCCGACTGGCACGCCGGCCTCGACCTGCTGCTGCTGAACGTGGTGCGCATCGCCCGGCTGGTAACGCCGGTGATGCGGAAGCAGGGCGGCGGCGCGATCGTCAACATTTCCACCTTCGCCGCCTACGAGCCGTCGGCGCGCTTCCCGGTTTCGGCGACGCTGCGCGCGGCGCTCGGCAGCTTCACGAAGATCTATGCGGACGAGGTCGCCAGGGACAACATCCGCATCAACAACGTGCTGCCCGGGTACGTGGACTCGATCGAGCAGAACGAAGCGACCATCGCGCAGATCCCGATGGGGCGGCAGGGAAAAAAGGAAGAGATTGCAAAGACGGTCGCCTTCCTGCTGTCGGCGGATGCAGGCTACATCACCGGGCAGAACCTGCGGGTGGACGGCGGCATCACGCGCAGCGTGTAGCCGGGATTGCGGTAGTATTCCCGGATAGGCACGGGGCAGGAATTGCCTCGCAAGACAAGCACGGAGACACATCATGAGCCTCGCCCATCTGCTGGTGCGCCACGCGCTGGCGGCACCCGAACGTCCGGCGATCCATCACGGGGCCGAGCTGCACGCGACCTACGGGCAATGGGCGGCGCGCAGCGCCGGCCTCGCGCAGCACCTGCATGACGCCGGCCTGCACCCGGGCGACCGCGTGCTGCTGTACATGCGCAACCATCCGCGTTATCTCGAAGTACTGTGGGCGGCATGGTGGGCCGGTCTGGTCGTGGTGCCGGTCAATGCCAAGCTGCACACGAAGGAAGTCGAATGGATCGTCGACAATGCGCAGGCGCGCTGGGCCTTCGTGACCGCGGACGTCGCGCCCGCGCCGCTGGCCGGGCTGGAGCGCCAGGTGGATGTCGAGTCGCCGGCTGCCGACGCGCTGCTTGCCCCGGCCGAGGACATGAGTGCGGTGCCGGTTGCGGAACGGGCCGCCGGGGATACCGCGTGGCTGTTCTACACCAGCGGCACCACCGGACGTCCGAAGGGGGTGATGATCACGCATCGCAACCTGATGACGATGGGAATGACCTACTTCGTCGACGTCGACAACATATCCGCCGCGGATGCGATCGTCTACGGCGCGCCGATGTCGCATGGCGCCGGGCTTTACGCGATTCCCCACCTGATGGCGGGCGCGCGCCATGTGGTGCCGCTGTCCGGTGGCGTGGATCCCGCCGAGCTGTTCGCGCTCGGGCGCGCGCTCGGTCCGCTGTCGACCTTCGCCGCCCCCACCATCGTCAAGCGCCTCGTCGACCATGCGGAAGAAACCGGGCTGACGCCCGCAGACGCGGCAAGCGCGTTCAAGACCATCGTCTACGGCGGCGCGCCGATGTACGTCGCCGACATCCGGCGCGCGCTGCGCGTGATGGGGCCGCGCTTCGTGCAGATCTACGGCCAGGGTGAAACGCCGATGGTCGGCACCGCGCTGTCGCGTCGGCATCTGGCCGATACCGGCCACCCGCGCTACCTGGAGCGGATCGCATCGGTCGGCGTGGCGCAAACCGCGGTGCGCATCCGGGTCGCGGATGAACAGGGCCGGGAACTGCCGGTGGGCGAAATAGGAGAAGTGCTGGTCAAGGGCGACAGCGTGATGGCCGGCTACTGGCGCAACGAACAGGCAAGCGCCGCCGCGATACGCGACGGCTGGCTGTTTACCGGGGATGTCGGCTGCCTCGACGCGGACGGTTTCCTTACGCTCAAGGACCGCAGCAAGGACCTGATCATCAGCGGCGGCTCCAACATTTATCCGCGCGAAGTGGAAGAGGTGCTGCTGACCTGCGCCGGCGTGGCGGAGGCCGCGGTGGTCGGCGCGCCCGACCCGGAATGGGGCGAGGCGGTGGTCGCCTTCGTGGTGCCGGTCGCCGGCACGCAACTCACGGAGGCGGCGCTGGACCGGCATTGCCTGGAACAGATCGCCCGCTTCAAGCGGCCCAAGCGCTACCTGATCGTCAGCCAGCTGCCGAAAAATAATTACGGCAAGGTACTCAAGACGGCGCTGCGGGAACAGCTGGCGGCGCAGAGCGTGTAGCCGGCGTCGAGGCGGACAACCTGAGTTGGCGCCGCGCGCCTTCCGGTGGAACCACCTGCTAGAACTCTTCCCAGTCTCCCCCGGCGGAGGGAGAGTGCGCCGCAGGAAGGCGTTCGGTCTTCACCGCGCGGCGCGGCGCCGGCGCCGGACGTGCTGCCGCGCTTGCCCTTGCCGGCGCGGCGGCGACCGCGAGCGCCGACTGTTGCGCATCGACCTTGAAGACGCTGACCAGCTGCTGCAGCTTGTGCGCCTGCTCCTGCATTGCCTGTGCGGAAGCGGCCGCCTCCTCGACCAGCGATGCGTTCTGCTGCGTGACTTCATCCATCTGCGACACAGCCTGGTTGATCTGCTCGATGCCCGCGGTCTGTTCCTGGCTGGCGGCCGAGATCTCGGCCATGATGTCGGTCACTTGCTTTACCCCTTCGACCACCTCGTGCATCGTGGTGCCGGCTTCGTTGACCAGGCGCGAGCCGTTGTCGATCTTTTCCACCGAGTCGCTGATCAGCGCCTTGATTTCCTTCGCCGCGCCGGCGCTGCGCTGCGCCAGGTTGCGCACTTCAGCCGCCACCACCGCGAAGCCGCGGCCCTGTTCGCCGGCGCGCGCCGCTTCCACCGCCGCGTTCAGCGCGAGGATATTGGTCTGGAAGGCGATGCCGTCGATCACGCTGATGATGTCGACGATCTTGCGGGCCGAGTCGTTGATCGAACCCATCGTCGTCACGACTTCGGACATGACCGATCCGCCCTTGCCGGCGATGTTCGATGCGGATTGCGCCAGCGTGTTCGCCTGGCGCGCATTGTCGGCATTCTGCTTGACGGTCGAGGTCAGCTCCTCCATCGAGGAAGCGGTTTCCTCGAGTGAACTGGCCTGCTGTTCGGTGCGCGACGAGAGCTCCATGTTGCCGCTCGCGATCTCCGACGACGCGGCGCCGATGGTATCGGTACCCTTGCGCACTTCGGCGACGATCTTCGCGAGGCTGTCGTTCATGTGCTTCAAGGCTTCCATCAGCTGCGCGGCTTCGTCCTTGCCGGTCACCTCGATGCGGCTGGTAAGGTCGCCCGAGGCCACCGTTTGTGCGACCTGGACCGCGTTGGCGATCGGGACGATGATGCTGCGCACCAGCAGGAAAGCCGCGGCGCCGCCGGCGGCAACCACGAAGATCACGGCGCCGAACAGCAGCATGCTGGTGGTCTTGTGGCTTGCGGCCGACTCCGCCACCGAGGCTTGCGCCATCTTGTTCGACTGGTCGAGCGCGTAGGCGACGATGGCCTCGAGTCTTTCGGTGGGAGCCCGGTCCATGCCCTTGACTGCAGCGTCCACCGCGTGGGCGCTATCCTTGTTCGCGACATCGAATTGCTTCAGCGCGTCGAGATATTTGGCTTGCAGCTCTGCCAGGGCTTTCTGCGCTTCGCCCGCGCCGGAAGCGTCCAGGCCGGCTTTAGCGAGCACGTCCTTCAGATGCGCGAGGCTGGCTTGCGCGGCGTCGCCTTCCTTGGCGAACGCCTGGCGGTACTTGTCGAAGCTTGCCTGGTCGTTCCCGCGCAGCAGGATATTCTTCCATTCCTGGATCTGCGTCTTGAACTGCACCTGCGCATGCCGCGCGCTGTCGATCGCATCTTCCATCAGGATGGCGCGTTCCAGCGCCCGGGCGGTGCGCGCGTTGCTGTCGGCAAGTGCATGCCAGCCCTGGATACCGACGATGGCCACTGCGGCCAGCAACATGCCGGCCAGCAGATAGAGCCGGGTACTGATCTTCATGTTTGAAATGGTCATAGTCTTCCCCTTTGCAACGGCGGATGCCGTGCTGTCAGCTTGCGGGGAACCCGAGGTATGTCCTGCCGGCGCCCGCCTGCTCCGTTTCAGTGCGTGTACCTTCACCGCACCGCCCGGTCGCCTGCAGCAAAGATGACCGGCTGCAGGCGGGCGTCGAATGGCAACGCAAGCCGCAGCGTTTTTGCTTGCGTGATTGCGTGCTGGCGATACGGGATAGGTACGGGACGTACGGGCGCCATCGTCGATTTTGCGCCCGATCCAAACATCGTAGACGAAGCATTAATTTCCGTAAAGGAAAACCATGACGCGTGCATTGCCTTCCAGACGAGCGCCGCGATAAATCGCGCTGGCCGTGCACCGGAACATGCCGGGAGAGGGATCAGGTTTCCTGGTCCGGGGGCGTATCGGCGTCCATGCCCCACTCGTGCCAGTCTTCGCCAAACAGCTCGACCGGATGCTGGGTGCGTTCCGAGCCGTTGCCGCAGGCGAGCGAATCTGACGGGCAGTACTTGTCGCAGCCCCAGCAGAGGCGCTCGGGATGCTTCGGATGCAAGGGGAATTTCTTGGCCATTCGGATGCCTGCTGCATGGGGGCGAGACCGGTGCGGTCCCGCATGCGATTCTACACGGCGTACATGCCGCCGCGGGCGGCGCGAATGCCGCACAAGCGGCTGACGCTCAGCGCTTTTCCATGAACGCGGCGAGACGCTTGACACCCTCGTCCAGCCGCTCGATGGAACTTGCGAAGCACCAGCGCACATAGCCTTCGCCTTCCGGTCCGAACGCATTGCCGGGCGCAAGGCCGAGCTTCGCGTCGACCACCAGCCGCTTGCACAGGGACAGCGTGTCTCCGGCGCCGTCGACGCGGAAGAACAGGTACATCGCGCCCTTCGGCTTCGGTGTCGCGATACCCGGCAGCGCGTTGAGCCTTTCATACAGGAAGTCGCGCGCCGCCTGGTAGCGGGCGACGGTATGGGCGATGATTTCCTCGCCGCGCTCGATTGCGACGATGCCCGCACGCTGCACGAAGCCCGGCGCGCACGAGGTGTTGTATTCGATCAGCTTGCCGAGATCGGCCATCAGCGGCAGCGGCGCGACCACCCATCCGAGGCGCCAGCCGGTCATCAGCCAGGACTTGGAAAAGCTGTTTGCCGACACCAGCCGGTCTTCCGGCTGCGCGATGTCGAGGAAGGAGGGCGCGCAGGACTTCACGCCGGGCTGGCCGTCGTACACCAGGCGTTCATACACGTCGTCGGCGAGGATCCAGATGCCGTGGCGGCGGCAGTGCGCGAGGATGACTTCCTGCTGTTCCCTGGTAATCACCCAGCCGGTCGGATTGTTCGGCGAATTGATGAGCACCGCCTTCGTGCCGGGCGTGAGCGCGTCGATCAGCTGCTGCACGTCGAGTTCCCAGGTCTTGCCGCCGTTCTTTCCGAACTGGAGCGGCACCTTCACCACGTCTGCGGACAGGATCTTCGGGATTTCAGTAAGGTTGGGCCACAGGGGCGTCACCGCCACCACGCGGTCGCCGGGATTGATGATGAGCTGCGACAGCAGCATCAGCGCCGACACGCCGGAAGAGGTCACCGCGATGCGGCCCGGATCGACCGGACGGTGCAGTGCCGACAGGTAGCCTGCGATCGCTGCGCGCAGCGGCGGGATGCCGAAGTTGTGCGTGTAGAAGGTATCGCCGGCGTCCAGCGCCTGCTTGGCCGCCTCGCGGATGAACGCCGGCGTCTCCTGGTCCGGCTCGCCGAACCAGAACGGCAGCACGCCTTCGAGGCCGATGCCGGCATTGGCGACTTCGCGGATGCGCGACGCGCCGAGGTCTTGCACGGCGGCGCGCGCGGCCGGCAGGGAAGGGGAGTTCAGAAGCATAGGATGATCCGGTTGGCGAGATCGACAACGAAGGCGGGACGCAGGTATCCGACGAAGGCAAGCGCCAGCACCGCCGCCAGGGCGGCGCCGAGCAGCAGACGCTTGAGCCGGTCGCGCATGGTCACGGTGATGTATCAGGCCGGTACGGCTTGCGGCCGCACGATCGCCTTTTCATTGATCGGCAGGTTCACCAGCGCGGCGAACACGCCGAGCGCGATGGTGATGCCCCAGACGACATCGTAGCTGCCCTGCTTCGTGAACACGTAGCCGCCCAGCCACACGCCGAGGAAGCTGCCGACCTGGTGCGAGAAGAACACGAAGCCCGACAGCATCGACAGGTACTTCACGCCGAAGATGCCGGCGATCAAGCCGTTGGTCAGCGGCACCGTGGACAGCCACAGCAGGCCCATCGCGCAGGCAAACACATAAACCGACCAGGACGACAGCGGCGCCAGCAGGAACAGGCTGATCACCACCGCGCGGCTAATGTAAATCGACGACAGCAGGTAGCGCTTGGGCAGGAAGCCGCCGAGCTTGCCGGCATAGTAGGACCCGAAGATGTTGAACAGGCCGATCAGCGCCAGCGCCATCACCGCCACGTTCGGATCCATGATGCCCTTGTCCTTCAGGTAGGCCGGCATGTGCACGCCGATGAACACCACCTGGAAGCCGCATACGAAATAGCCGGCCACCAGCAGCAGGAAGGGGCGGTAGGCGAAGGCTTCGCGGACCGCTTCCATGATGCTCTGCTGCGGACCGGAGGATTTTTCCTGTGGCATTTCGCGCAGGCCGAACGCCATCGGCAGCATCACCAGCGCGACCAGCGCGGCGAGGATGAAGAACGCGTTCTGCCAGCCGGTCGAGGAAATCAGCTGCTGCTCCACCGGCATCATCACGAACTGGCCGAACGAGCTGGCCGCCGAGGAGATGCCGAAGGC
Organism: Noviherbaspirillum sp.; assembly: GCF_035627455.1. Taxonomy (GTDB): domain Bacteria; phylum Pseudomonadota; class Gammaproteobacteria; order Burkholderiales; family Burkholderiaceae_D; genus Noviherbaspirillum. Next base: position 19,969 of record NZ_DASPLS010000076.1, on the reverse strand, counting down.
CCAGGAACGCTTCGCTTCGGGGGCGGTGCGGCCGATGATGCCGCTGACCGCGCCGAATGCGGTGCAGGCCAGCGCGGCGCCGATCAGGATGCCGGAACCGACCACGAACGCCACCGGCTGCGCCACGGTCGCCATCCACAGCAGGCCGCCGACATAGAGCAGCGCGCCGGCAATGACGACCCGGGCGGTGCCGAAGCGGTCGGCCGCCATGCCGGCGAACGGGCCGAAGGCGCCCCACAGCAGGTTTTGCAGTGCCAGCGCCAGCGAATAGGTCTCGCGCGTCCAGCCGTGGGTCTGCGAAATCGGCTGCAGCCAGAAACCGAAACCGTGCCGCACGCCCATGGCGAGCGTCAGGACGAGGCCGCTGGCGATCAGGACGGTTTTGAGCGTCGGGTGGCGGGTGGCGGTAAGCATCGCTGTCTCGCAAGTGATCAGAAGGAACAGTCGAGTGTAGCGCAAAGCGAAAAAGCATGTGGACCGTTGGTTTCACCGGGCCAGGGTACATCGCTGGTGCATAACGGAAAGCGCCTTGGCCGCCATGCCGGCATTCACCTTGAACAGAAAGAAACTTTGTGGCGCGTCAAAAACCCTCTGGTGCCGTTTTTGTCTTAAATCTTTGGACAGGACAACAGAAAGGAATTCCGATGGCGGCATTGACAGGCAGGTCGGCGCAACGAGGACGGGCGGCGAGTGATTGCGCCTGATTCCTCCACCGCGGGCGCCAGGCGGCGCCGCCGGGGCGCAGCATGAGTGCACAGGAAGAGCGCAGCCGGCGCGTGCCGGACCTGCTGCGCGCACGCGACCTGCTGACCGCCGCCGTGTTCCTGGCGTCGCTGCTGGTGACCTATCAGCTCTGGATGGATGCCGCGCGCAGCGCCGCGCAGGCGGTGCAGAGCGTATTCGATTACCGGGTGCGCGACATGAACGAGCGCATCCGGCAGCGGCTGATGATCTATGAGCAGGTGCTGCTGGCGACCAAGGGCTTGTTTGCCGCCAGCGAGAATGTCGACCGCGCCGCGTTTCGAGGCTTTGTCGATACCCTGAATCTGTCCGGCAATTATCCGGGCATCCAGGGCATCGGCTATGCCGTTGTCATCCGGCCGCATGAGCTCGCGCGGCATGTCGCCGCAGTGCGCGATGAGGGATTTTCGGACTACCTCGTGCGGCCGGAAGGCAGGCGCGATCTCTACACCGCGATCGTGTTCCTCGAGCCTTTCTATGGCAGGAACCTGCGCGCCTTCGGGTATGACATGTATTCCGAACCGATCAGGCGCATGGCGATGGACAGGGCGCGCGATACCGGGGAAGCGACCCTGACGGGCAAGGTGACGCTGGTGCAGGAAGGCGGCAACGGGGCGCAGGCCGGCTTCCTGATGTACCTTCCTGTGTATCGCAACGACGCGACGCAGGAGGCGCAGGAGCGGCGGCGCGACCGCATCGCCGGCTGGGTCTACGCGCCGTTCCGCATGGTCGATTTCATGCGCGGCTTGTCCGAGCAGCTGGACGACAATATCGACGTGGAAATCTATGACGGCGCCAGCCTGTCGGACGAGGCGCGCATGTTCGATTCGAACCGGAACCTGCGAGCGCTGGCGACGCAGCACCGCCTGCGGCACCTGAGCCGCATGGAAATCGCGCACCATTCCTGGACGATTGCGATTGCGGCGCTGCCGGTTTTCGAGCAGCGGGCCGACGCCGGGCGCGCGCAGCTGATCCTGCAGGCGGGCATCAGCATCAGCCTGCTGCTCGCGCTGCTGATGTGGATTTTCCTCGACGATCGGGCGCGCGCCCTGCATGCGGCCAACCAGGCAATGCAGCTTGCGCTGTACGACACGCTTACCGGCTTGCCGAACCGCAAGCTGCTCGACGAAAGGCTGCGCCAGGCGCTCGCGATCGCCCGGCGCAATGGTTCCAACACTGCGCTGCTGTTCATCGACCTCGACAAGTTCAAGCCGGTCAACGACAACTACGGCCACGCCTATGGCGACCTGCTGCTCAAGGAAGTCGCGCAGCGCTTGCAGGGCTGCATGCGCGAGTCGGATACCGCATCCCGCCTCGGAGGGGATGAATTCGTCGCGCTGCTGCCGAATGTGGAGGGCGAACATGACGTGATGGTGGTGGCGCAAAAAATCCTCGACACGCTCAACCAGCCTTTCGTGATCGCGGGCCACACGTTCGACATCTCGGCGTCGATCGGCGCGGCGATCTCGCCGCGCGATGGCCGCGACGGCAAGGCGCTGATGCGCAGCGCCGACCTGGCGATGTACGAGGCGAAGAACCGCGGGCGCAGCAACGTGCAGTTCGCGCGGCAGGAAGGCGGCGCGGAATGAGGCAACCGTTCAGGCAAGGTGACGGGATGCCTCGCGCAGGCTGAGCGCTGACAGCATGGTGCGATGATCCTGCAGGAAAGCGCGTACCGCGCCGGGATCGGTCTTCGCGTATTCCCGCAACGCCCAGCCGATCGCCTTTCGGATGAAGAACTCCTTCTCGCCGGCCAGCAGAACGCAATACGCGAACAGCTGGCGCGTATCGGTCTGCGTCTTGTGCTTCAGGTGCGCCAGCAGAGCCGCCCGGCGCAGCCACATGTGATCGTCGCGCACCCAGCGCTCCATGGCGGCCGCGGTGATGGCGCGCTGCAGAAGCAGCAGGCGTCCGGCCAGCATCGTGGCCACCGGGTCGACCAGGTCCCACCATGCGCCTTCCCGGATCAGTTGCTCATACAGCGGCAGCGAGGGCGACGCGATGTACTGCCGGTGCCGGATCGCGAATTCGATAGCGGCGTATTTTTCCTCGCGGTGCGGCAGTTGCCACAGCGCCCGCACGCCCTCCTCGTAGTCGGCCTGCGACGCCGGCGCGAATCGTTCCTTCATCGCACGCAGCACCGGTTCGAGATCCGGCTTCTGCACGCCGTGAAAGGGCATGTCGGTTTTCATGTAGGCGGCCATCTGCCGCGCCTTTTCCGGGTCGGCCCGCCGGCGCAGTGCATCGCCGACGAAGCGCGCCAGGGCTTGCGCGGAAAAGCCGGGGGGCGTGTCGTTTCTCGCTGCTTGCATGCTGCCGTCCTTCCTGTCTAGGTCCGCCCCGGGGCCGCCGGCATCGCCCCTAATCAGCCACGGGCGGCGTACGGCGCGGCAGCTTCACCACGCCCCTCGCTATTGCGGAGGGTAAAAGCATGCTCGGCATCCGAGGAAGGGTACTACAATCGGCTTTGATTTACGTACGCCGGTTATGTATTGTTCATTGCAACAACCTTAGCTGCGGAGGAAGCCATGTCGTTATTCGCCAAGATCCTGGCCGGGCTTGTGCTCGCCATCCATGTGTATATCGTGCTGCTGGAAACCGTGATGTTCCGTACGCGCGGCCGCCGCGTGTTCGGGCTTTCACCATCGCAGGTGGAGATGATGGCGCCGGCGATGTCGAACCAGGGATGCTACAACGGCTTTCTCGTTGCCGCGCTGGCTGTCGGCTTTCTGCATCCGCAGCCGGCAGTCGCGGCGGCCTTCACCGCGTTCGGACTCAGCTGTGTCGCGGTGGCCGGCATCTGGGGCGCGGTCACGGTGCAGAAGCGCATCCTGTACGTGCAGACCGTGCCCGCGGTGCTGGCGCTGCTCGCATTCCTGCTCGCGGACTAGCGCCGCGCCATACTTACGCAGAAAGGAAGCCCCGCACCAGGTCGATCTGTTCCGGCACGTTCAGCGCGGGCGCGTGGCCGCAGCCGGGGATCACCGCGAGCTGCGCGCACGGGCCGCGCCGCGTCATTTCTTCCGCCGTCTCCTGGAGCAGCAGGTCGGAATCGACACCGCGCAGCACCAGCGTCGGCATGGTGAGCGCATCGTATTGTTCCCACAGGTCGTAATCGTCCGGATAGACGATGAACTGCCGCACCATCGCCGGGTCGTAGTGCGGCGTTACCTTGCCGTTAGGCATGCGGCGGGTCGAGGTTTCGGTCATGCGCCGCCACTGCGCGTCGCTTTGCCAGCCATACGGCTTGTACACGGTGCGGAAAAAGCCTTCCAGCTCGGTCACGGTGTCGAACTGCGGCGGATTGCCCGCATACGCCTTGATGCGTTCGATCGCGGCCGATGCCAGCGACGGCCCGTTGTCGTTCAGGACCAGGTGCGAAATGCGTCCCTTGAGCGTGGTCGCGCCGGCCACCGTGCCGATCGCGCCGCCCATCGACGTCCCCACCCAGCGTAGCTTGTCGAAGCCGAGCTGGTCGACCAGCGACAGCGCCAGCTGCGCATAGAACGCGAGGCAGTATTCCTTGTCCGGATCGGGGCTCCACTGCGACAGCCCGCGGCCGATGGTATCCGGGCAGATGATGTGATAGCTGCCGGCCAGCGCGCCGGCAAGGTCGTCGAAGTCGCGGCCGGTGCGCGCCAGGCCGTGCCACATCACGAGCGGCGGCGCGCCCCTGCGGCCCCATTCGACGAAATGGATTTCACGATCACAGCAGCGCAGGTAGTGCGAGGTCGGGTTCATCAGGATCTCCAGGTACGCAATTTGCCGACGATGCCCGTCGGGAAGAAATACACCGAAAGAATGAACAGCACGCCCAGCCAGAGCAGCCAGCGGTCGGGCGACAGCAGCGCCGACAGCAGCGGCACGCCTTCCGTCGCGCTGGCGCCGAGCGCCATCAGGTCCTGCAGGTAGCTTTGCGCCAGCACGAACACGGTGGCGCCGACGATCGCGCCGTACATCGTGCCCATGCCGCCGATCACCACGATCAGCAGGATGTCGATCATGATCTCGAAGGACAGCGAGGTGTCCGGCCCGTTGTAGCGCAGCCAGATCGCGAGCAGGCAGCCGGCGAGCGTCGCGAACACGGCGCCCAGCACGTTCGACCAGGTGCGGTACACCACCGTCCGGTAGCCGATCGCCTCGGCGCGGAAATCGTTTTCGCGGATCGCCTGCAGCACCCGCCCGAACGGCGAATTGACGATGCGCAGCATCGCCAGGAACAGCAGCAGCGCCGCGAAGAACACGATGTAATACGTGATGAAGCGGCCGTCGAGCCAGGCGCCGAGGAAGGGTTCCTCGGCCAGCTGGAAGGAGGGCGCAAGCATGTCGGGCAGCTTGAAGTTCAGTCCGTCCTCGCCGCCGGTGATTTCCGACAGCTGGGACGCCAGCGTCTGGAAGGCCGAGGCGACCGCCAGCGTGATCATCGCGTAGAAGATCGCACGCACCCGCAGCGAGAACAGGCCGATCACCAGAGACAGCACCAGCGACAGCGCGATCGCGCCGAGCGCGCCGGCTGCCAGGCTGCCCCAGCCGGGACCGAGCCGGGTGCTGGCGATCGCGATGCCGTAGGCGCCGATGCCGAAGAACATGGTGTGCGCGAACGACACGATGCCGGTATAGCCGAGCAGCAAGTCATAGCTCGCCACCAGCACGATGAAGATCAGGATCTTGGCCGCGACGTTGAGCGGCTTGGCGCCCGGGAACAGGAAGGGCGCGAACGCCAGCCCGAGCACGATCACGGTCAGGACCGCCGCCAGCACGCGGCTGCGGGGCAGGTCGTGGGAAAGGAATCGGGTCATCATCGATTGGTCACCGGATAAACGCCTTGCGGACGCCACAGCAGGATGGCGACCATCAGCAGGATGTTGGAGAACAGCGCGATCTTCGGCGCCAGGAAGCCGGTGTAGTTCGCCAGCAGGCCGACCAGCAGCGCGCCGAGGAAGCAGCCGGCGGTCGAGCCGAGGCCGCCGATGATGATCACGATGAAGATCAGCACGTTGACCTGCGCGCCCATCTGCGGCGTCACGTTCTGCTGGTACAGGCCCCACATCACGCCGCCCAGGCCGGCCAGCGCGGAGCCCGCGATGAACACGCCCACGAACAGCCGCCGGATGCGATAGCCGAGGCTTTCCACCATCTCGCGGTCCTGCACGCCGGCACGGATCAGCAGGCCGAGCTTGGTGCGGTTGAGCACCAGCACCAGGATCGCGAACACCGTCAGGCCGACCACCACGGCGGCGAGGCGATACTTCTCGATCGCGGCGTCGCCGAGGAACAGCGAGCCGCGCAGCGATGCCGGCAGCGGCAGCGGGATCTGCTGCGGCCCCCAGATCACCTTGATCAGCTCTTCGCCGACCACCATGCCGCCCATCGTGATGAGGATCTGCTTCAGGTGCTGGCCGTAGACCACACGCACCAGCACGCGCTCGAAGACCGCGCCGAGCACGCCGGCGACCAGCATCGCGGCGACCATCGCCGCCGCGATCGCGGCCAGGTTGTGCGCCAGGCTGTCGGAGCCGGCGAGCTCCGGCAGCGCGCCCATGGTCGACACCGCGACGAAGGCGCCGAGCGCGATGAACACGCCGTGGCCGAAGTTGAGCACGTCCATCAGGCCGAAGATCAGCGTCAGGCCGGATGCGATGATGAAGATGATCATTCCCATCGCCAGTCCGGCCGCAGTCAGCGTGACCCAGGTCGGCGCCGAGCCGATGAAGGGCAGCGCGGCGAACGCGAGCGCCGGGACGAGGGCGAGCGGCGCCCAGTCGATCTGTTTCAGGACCGGCGGGGCGCTTGCCTGCGCCGCCGGCTGGATTGCTGTCTGTTCCATGCCTGCTCCCTTCAGTGATGCGCCGCCAGCGACAAGCCGAGCAGCCGCATCTGCAGCGCCTCGTCTTCCGCCAGCTCCGCCATCGGTCCGCGATGCACGATCCTGCCGTCGTCCATCACCGCCACCGTATCGCCCAGCTGCTTCGCGAAGTTGAAGTTCTGCTCCACCAGCAAGATCGTGGTATCGGTCTGCTTCAGTTCGCGGAAGGCATTGATCATGTTGGCAATGATTGCCGGCGCCAGTCCCTTGCTTGGTTCATCGATCAGCAGCAGCTTGCGCGGTTCGACGATCGCGCGCGACACCGCCAGCATCTGCTTCTGTCCACCCGACAGCTTGCCGGCCGGATGCAGCCAGAACTTCTTCATCGCAGGAAACAGCGTGAAGATCCATTCCAGGCGTTTGCCGTCGATGTCGTCGAGGCGGCGCGCCGAGCGCGCGGCCAGCAGCATGTTTTCCTTCACCGACAAGTCGGCAAAAATGCCCATGTTCTCCGGCACGTAGGCGATGCCAAGTTGGGAAATATCGGGCGTGCCCAGCTTCGAGATGTCCTTGCCGTCAAAGCTGAGTCGGCCCTGCGACGCCTGCCACAGGCCCATGATGGTACGCAACGTGGTGGTTTTGCCGGCGCCGTTGCGGCCGAGCAGCATCGTCAGCTGGCCGCGCGGCACTTCCAGGTCGACGCCATGCAGGATGTGATAGGCGCCGATATGCGTGTGCACGCCTTCGAGTTTCAGCAGGGGGGCGTTCATGCGGCGTCCTCCACCGGCGCCAGGCCGAGATAGGCTTGCTGCACCACCGGGGACGCGATCACGGTTTCCGGATCGCCGTCGGCCATCAGGGTGCCGTTGTGCAATACGATGATGCGGTCCGCGAGTTCGCGCACCACATCCATCTTGTGCTCCACCAGCAGGATGGTCTTGTCGCGGCGCGCCTTGAGCGAGCGGATCAGGTCGAGGATCACCGGCACTTCATCGACGCTCATGCCGGCGGTGGGTTCGTCGAACATGTAGACGTCGGGATCGAGCGCCATCAGCAGGCCGACTTCGAGCTTGCGCTGGTCGCCGTGCGGCAGCGCCGCCGCATGCACCTCGCGCTTGCCCAGCAGCGCGACGCTCTCCAGCAGCTGTTCGGCGCGCTCGATCAACGCGCGGTGGTGGTTCCATACATTCCACATGTCCAGGCCGATGTGGCGGCGCGATTGCAGCGCCAGCCGCACGTTTTCCAGCACCGTCAGGTTCGGAAACAGGCTGGTCAGCTGGAAGGCGCGGCCGAGGCCGGCATGGGTGCGCGCGGACACCGACAGTGACGAGATGTCGCGGCCGTTCAGCAGCACCTGGCCGGCGCTCGCTTTCAGCTGGCCGGAAATCAGGTTGAAATAGGTGGTCTTGCCGGCACCGTTCGGGCCGACGATCGCGGTCAGCGTGCCGGGCGCGAACTTGCACGACACTGCGTTGACGGCGACATGGCCGCCGAAGCGTATCGTCAGGTCGCGCGTTTCCAGCGCACCGGGATGGGGGTGTTCGGACATAGGGGGCTCCGATGATAGCGCTGCCTGTGCGGATTCCCGCACCCGTTCAGGGGGGAGGGTGGGGGTGGTGAGGTCGAGAACGCATGCGATCGTCCGACCTCATCACCCCGCCTGGCAGGGTGCTGCAAACTGCCTTTCTGGATACGGCTTCCGAAAGGAAGCCTTTCGACTCAACGCTTGTTGCGGACCGGAACAGCCATCTCTTCCGCCTTGATCTCGCGCACCAGGTCAGGCACGCCCCAGGGGAATGCCGGGTCGACCTTGATCTTGAAGTGATACATGGACTGCATCGCCTGGTGGTCTTCCTTGCGGAAGGTCATCTTGCCCTTCGGTGTTTCGAAGCTCATCCCTTCCATGGTCGAGATCAGCTTCTCGGTATTGGTGTCGCCGTTGGTCTTCTTCAGCGCCTCGACCAGGGCGATGCCTGCCGCCATGCCGCCCGCGGTGAAGAAATCCGGCGGGTTCTTGTAGCGCTTGTAGTGCTCGCTCACCAGCCAGTTGTTTACAGGGTTCTTGGGAATCGCAAAGTAGTAATAGGTCGCGCCTTCCATGCCGGGGAAGTTCTTGTAGTTCGCCATCGCCGGCAGGATGTTGCCGCCGGTCGCGATCTCGATGCCGTAGCGCTTCGGATCGAGGTCGGCGATCTTGAACGGATTGCCGGCGCCGGCCCAGATGATGAAGATCACCTTGCGGCCCGGCTTGTCCTTGAGCGCGTCGAACAGGCGCTGCGCGCCGGCGGTGAAGTCGGTGGTATTGGTCGGCAGGTATTCCTCGTGCACGACCTTGGCCTTCTTCAGCGCTTCCTTGAACGCCTTCACGCCGTCGCGGCCGAATGCGTAGTCTTGCGCCAGGGTCGCGATGGTCACGCCTTCCTTGTCGAGCGCCACCGCATTCGAGATCGCATCCTGCGAGGAATTGCGGCCGGTGCGGAAGATGTAGCGGTTCCATTTTTCGCCGGTGATCGCATCGGCCACCGCCGGCTCCACCAGCAGGATCTTCTTGTATTCCTCGGCCACCGGCAGCATCGCGAGCGCGACGCCGGAACTGGTCGGGCCGACCGCGATGTCGGCGCGGTCATCGGCGAAGGCGGAGGCCAGCTGCGACTTGCCCACGTCCGGCTTGCCCTGGCTGTCCTTTTCGATCACCACCAGCTTGTTGCCGTTGACCTGCATCGTGCCGTTGGTGGCATAGTCCAGGCCCATCATCAGGCCGATCTGCGTCTGCTTCGCATACGCTTCGAGCGGGCCGGTCTTGTCGTAGACGTGGGCGATCTTGATGTCTTTGGCATGGAGCGCGGTAGCGCAGAAAAGCGCGGCGACCGCCGCCAACAGGTGGTGTCTCATGGTTGTCTCTTCCTCTAATGGGTTGTTCTGATACCTGACTGCACAAGGATCGTACTACGCCCGGGAAAAGGACGCCGGCGTCGGGGGAAGGGGCCGGCAGCGACACATGTGAAATCAGGCTCTCGCCAGATTACTCCAAGGTGTGACGAGGGGAAAGTAGTAGAACTACGATGGCGCCAAATGCCCCACGGCCGCAAGCACGGCGTCAGAGTATGTAAAGAAACTTTACAGCAGCGTTTGCAGCGCGTCTCCCACCGTATGCATGAAAGCGCGCACGCGCGCGGTGTGGCGCAGGTCGGGATGGGTCAGGATCCAGAGCGGCGTTTGCAGCGCGTCGATCGGTTCCGACAGCGGGAGCAGTCCGCGCTCTTCGTTCGCCATGAATTCCGGCATCAGCGCCACGCCGATGCCGGTGCGCATGAACGCGAGCGCGGTCGGAAAATGATCGGCACGTACCGCGACCGAGGACGGGGGGACGTTCGCATGCATCCAGCGGTCGTACATCCGTTCCTGCGCGCCGCGCTGGAAGCAGATCCACGGCAGTTCGTTCACGAGCGCCTCGATCGGCCGCGGCGCCGGCCGCGCGCCCGCCGGGTTCAGGAAAGGCGCGTCATGCCAGGCATAGACGCGAAAGCGGATCTCGCCGAGTTTGCGCCCCACGAGATAATCCGGCACCTCGGCCGATATGCGCAGCGCGATATCCGCTTCCCGCCGCGACAGGTCGAGCCGTTCGCGCGCACCCTGCACCTCCACTTCAATGCCAGGATAGGCGGCGCAGAACTGTGCCAGCGGGCGCGGCAGAAGATACTGCGCGACGACGAAGCCGGTCGTCACCTGCAGCGTGCCGGTCAGCCGGGTGTCGCCCCCGATGATCCGCCGCTCCGCTTCGGCCACCAGCGGTTCGCATTGCTCCGCCACCCGCCACAGCGCTTCGCCGGCCTCGGTCGCGACATAGCCGGTGCGCAAGCGCTCGAACAGGCGCACCTGCAGCTTGCCTTCGATGGCGTCGATGCGGCGCAGCATGGTCGAATGCATGACGCCCATGGTGCGGGCGGCGCCGGACAGCGAGCCCGCGCGGGCGACCGCAAGCACATAGCGCAAGTCATCCCAATCCAGGCGCGAGGACAAGCCGGGATGCGGCTTTGCATCCTGCCGGTCGTTCTTCTCGTTGTGCATTTTTGCTGATTAAAGATGCAAAATTGAAGATTTAATGTGCGTAGATTAACACCTACACTGCCGGCATACCAACTTCCTTGCGAGGGGAAAAGAAATGAGTATGCCGACTGCCAACCGCTTCCTGCACTTCCTGCTTGCGCCGCCGGCGCGCCTGGCCGCCGCTTTTTCGATATGGCACGCACGGCTGTGCGCGAAGATCGACAGCGGGGCGCCGCCGCTGCACCGCCGGTTCGGTGCCTGGGAAGCTTACGCTAGCCTGCTTGCCACCGCCGCGCTGGAACGGGAAGCGGCGCGACGCCGCAATGCCGCCAATGACTTGCGCAGATGATGTCCGAAAACGGCTAGACGCTCTCCCGGGCGGCGGGTATAACACTTCCATGAATACCGCCGCATCGCCACTGCCCGGAATGCCCGTTCTCGACCGCGCCAGCTGCTATCGCGCGCTGGCCGCGCGCGACACGCGCTTTGACGGCGTCTTTTTCACGGGCGTGAAAACCACCGGCATTTACTGCCGCCCGGTGTGCGGCGTGAAAACGCCGCGTGAATCGTCGTGCCAGTTCTTCGGCAGCGCCGCCGCGGCGGAAGCCGCGGGTTTCCGACCCTGCCTGCGCTGCCGCCCGGAGCTGGCGCCGTATGCGCTGCAGGAAAACCTCGCGCATGCCGTTTGGCAGCGCATCGCAGCCGGCGCGCTGAACGACGGCAAGCTCGAGCGCCTGGCTGCCGAAGTCGGGCTTTCATCGCGGCAACTGCGGCGCGTCCTGCTGCAGCATTTCGGCGTCAGCCCGGTGGAGCTGGCGCAGACGCAACGCCTGCTGTTCGCCAAGAAGCTGCTGCAGGAGACCGCGATGCCGATGGCGGATATCGCATTCGCGGCGGGCTTCGGCAGCGTGCGGCGATTCAATGCCTTGTTCGCGCAACGCTATGGCATCGCGCCTACCGCGATCCGGCGTACCGCGCAGGGCGAGGGGGCGGCGCGTGATGCGCTGGTCCTGCGCCTGGCTTACCGCCCGCCGTACCGCTGGCCGGGCATCCTCGACTACCTGGCCGGCCGCGCCGTCCCGGGCGTCGAATCTGTCCAGGACGGGCGCGCCTACCTGCGCTCGGTACGGATCGGCGAGCTGCGCGGCTGGCTGCGCGTGACGCATGTGCCGGAACGGCATCAGCTGGCGCTGGAAGTCGCGCCGTCGCTGTCGTCCAGGCTGATGCCGCTGCTGGCGCGCGTGCGCAGCCAGTTCGACCTGGACGCCAATCCGGCGGTAATCGAGGCGCACCTGCGCCAGGACGCGCTGCTGGCCCGGCAAATCGCGGCGGCGCCCGGGCTGCGCGTGCCCGGCGCCTTCGACGCGTTCGAACTGGCGGTGCGCGCGGTGCTCGGCCAGCAGGTAAGCGTCGCAGGCGCGACCACGCTGTCGGGGCGACTGGTGGAGCGCTTTGGCTCAGCCGCCGAAGCGCCGTTCGAACGGTTGACGCATCATTTCCCGCTGCCGGAAGCGTTGGCGGAAGCGCAGGTTCCGGATATCGCCGCGATCGGCTTGCCCGGCAAGCGCGCGGAAACCCTGCGGCATCTGGCGCGCTTTGCCGCGGCCGGCGGCCTGCAACTGCAGCCGGGCATGCCGCTTGCGGAAGCGGTGGCGCGCCTGAAGTCGGTGCCCGGCATCGGCGACTGGACCGCGCATTACATCGCATTGCGCGCGCTGCGCTTTCCGGATGCCTTCCCGGCCGGCGACCTGGGTTTGCAAAAAGCCGCGGCGGACCCGGGTGGCCGCCTCACCGAGAAACAACTTGCCGCACGTGCCGCCGCCTGGTCGCCGTGGCGCGGCTACGCGGCGCTGGCCTTATGGATGGCATGACATGATCTCTTACACCGAACATTCCAGTCCGCTCGGCACGCTGCTGCTGGCCGCGAGCGAACGGGGCCTGCGCGGCCTCTATTTCGAGGAGCACAAGTACTTCGACGGGCCGCAAGGCTGGTGCGCGCAGCGGTCCAATCCACATCTGCAGGAAACGATGCGCCAGCTGGACGATTATTTCGCGGGCAGGCGTACCGGCTTCGACCTCGCGCTCGACCTGGGTGGCACCGCATTCCAGCGCGCCGTCTGGAACGCCTTGCTGGAGCTGCCCTTCGGTGTCACCAGCACGTATCGCGACGTCGCATTGCGCGTCGCAAATCCGAAGGCGGTACGCGCGACGGGAACGGCGATCGGCCGCAATCCGGTGTCCATCATCGTGCCTTGCCACCGGGTTCTTGGTGCATCGGGGGGATTGTCGGGTTATGCGGGAGGCGTGGAACGCAAGCACTACCTGCTTGCGCACGAAGGGTGGCGCGTGCGCGCCTGAGAGTATTTCAGGGAGGGAGAAACGGAGGTGGGTAATGCGCCAGGCACAGACCTGCCGGACAGTCGCACGACGGCCGATGCTGCCCGGCGCGATGCTGTACGAAGCGCACTACCGAGGGAGCCCTTACTTCGACGAGCCGCCCGAGCCGCCGCTACCGCCGACGCCGGTACCCGCTGCGGGGGAAGCAGTATTGCCAGTGGAAGTGCCAGGATCACCTGAACCGGTGGTGGTCGGCATGGTGGAAGAGCTGCTGCCGGAGCTGCTCGGGCTGCTGCTGCTGCCGCTGCCCGACATACCGCTGCCCGACATGCCGCTGCCCGACATGCCGCTGCCGGATGAGCTGCTTGGCGAGGTAGCCGAGGAACCGGATGCGCCGGAGGAACCGGAACTGCCGCCCATACCGGACATTCTGCCTGTGCCGCACGCCGCAAGTACCAGCGCACATGCGAGAGGGATGGTCCATTTCAACATAAAGTTCTCCTTGAAAAACGCTGAGCAAGAAAGCAAGAAAGCCATTCATGCCAAAATGGCATGCATGCGAGTGTGTAGAATCTTTCAACTAACGAAAGTTCCGGCTGCTTCCCGCAGCGTCATCCCCCGAGGGAGGCGTCCAATGCGGGCCGGCGACGTGTTCGATTGCTGACCTGAAGTGCCGTGCACCCGCGCTGTCGGCGGGCACCCGCATGAATCAAGGACTTAGGCGAAGCGTGCCGCGCTGCATGCGGGCACCAGGGGATGGACGTGTGCGCAGCGGTGCTGCCGCTGCGCACCTTTGCGTTACAACTGCTTACCTTTTTTGCTTATTTTCTCGGCTTGGCGATCTCATTGCCGAGCACCCCGCCGACCGCCGCACCGCCGACCGTGCCCAGCGTGCTGCCGTTGGTCACGGCGCTGCCGGCCACTCCGCCCAGCACCGCGCCGGTGCCGATGCCGACCTGCTGGCGTGTCGTCGTGCCGCAGGCGGCGAGTGTGATGGCGAGCGTGGCGGCGCCCATGATGGAAGCAAGGCTGCGTGTCTTCATCTTATCCTCCAGAAGAAAGGTGCTGCGTCGTGCGTGTTCTTGTCATCGTTCGACTGATGCGTTACGGTGCGAGTTCCGCAGAGACAATTTCCGCCTGACAGGGAAGGAGCACGGATGAGCACAGGCAAAAGGATCGGCATCGTCGGCATCGGTGCGATGGGCATGGCAATGGCAAGGAATCTGCATCGCAAGGGCTTCCCGGTGGCGGTGCGCGACATACGGAGCGAGGCGGAGCAGCAGGCACGGGCGTGCGGCATGCAGGTGTGCCCCTCGGCGGCGTCGCTGGCAAGGGAATCAGCGCTGATCATCATTGTCGTCGTCAACGCTGCGCAGATCGATGAGGTACTGTTCGGCATTGACGGCGTCGTGCACGGCGCAGCAGCCGGAACCACAGTGATGCTGTGCTCGACGATTGCGCCGCAGGACACGGTCAGCTTCGCACAACGGCTCGCGCAACACGACATCGACACCATCGACGCGCCGGTCTCCGGCGGACCGGCGCGCGCCGAGGCCGGCACCATGAGCATGATGCTGGCGGCGGGCGACGCGCTGCTGCAGCGTCATGAACAGGTGCTGGATGCGCTCGGCGACAAGCGATTCGTGATCAGTGCGGCGGTCGGCGACGGCGCGAAGGCCAAGCTCGTCAACAACCTGCTTGCCGGCATCAATCTCGTCGCCGGGGCGGAGGCGCTCGCGCTCGGCATCAAGCTCGGGCTGGAGCCGGGCAAGCTGTTCGACGTGATCTGCGCATCGAGCGGCGCGTCATGGATCTTCCAGGACCGCATGGCGCGCGCACTGAAGGACGATTTTTCGCCGCGCGCATTCGCGCATATCCTCACCAAGGACGTAACGCTCGCCACCGCATTGGCCGACAACGCGCAATACGACACGCCGCTCGGCGATGCGGCGCTCGCCGCGTTCAGGCGCACCCTGGAAAGCGGCTTCGGCGCGCTCGACGATGCGGCGGTGATCAAGACTTACCTGCAGGAGGCGCAATGACAAGGGGCAGTTGCCTGTGCGGCGCGGTGCGCTACGAGTACGACGGCCCGTTCGGCACGATCACCGTCTGTCGATGCAGCGATTGCCGCAAGGCGCAGGGAAGCGCGTCGGTGATCGCGGCGCCGGTTGATGTGGCAGCGTTTCGCTGGACCGGCGGGCAGGATCTGATTGCGGAATACGAATCCTCGCCGGGAAAGAAGCGGGCGTTCTGCCGCAACTGCGGCACGCCGCTGTATTCTCGCAGGGACGAGCAGCCGCAGGTATTGCGCCTGCGCATGGGGACGATCGACAGCGAAACGGCGGCAAGGCCTAGCGCGCACATCTTCGTCGCCAACCTGCCGCCCTGGGCGCAAATGGATGACGACCTGCCGGGGTATGAAAGGCTGGAGCCGGAGCGGGACTGACCGGGGGCGCGTCGGCCGTGCATGCCAGTGTGCGGCGGTGTGGTCAATTCACGAGGCGTAGCGAAAGCGGATAGCGATAAGGCTTGCCCTTTGCCGCCGCCAGCGCGCCGAGCAGGCAGAATACGAAGTTCGCCAGGAATACCAGCGGAAACAGCAGGAAACCCACCAGCAGCAGCTTGAGCATGATGCTGGCCACGAGCGCGAGCGCCACGGTGATCTGGAAGTTCAGCGCCTCGCGTGCTTCGCGGGCGACGAAACCGGATTCCTCGCGCCGGACCAGCCACAGCACGAGCGCGCCGACGAAGCCGCTGAAGATGCCGAGCAGATGCGCCAGCATCGCGAGGTTGCATTCATCCTTGGACGGCACGGATTCGATGATCTCGTTCACTGCAACCTCCCGCGCTCAGTTCACGCCGCTTTCTTGGCCGTTGCCTTCTTCGCGACCGGCTTCTTCACCGCGGTCTTGGCGGCCGTCTTGGCCGCCGTCTTCGTGGCGGTCTTCGCAGCCGTCTTGGCCGCGGGCTTCTTCGGCGCCGCTTCCTGCGCTTCTTCCGCATCCGCCTTGCCCTTCGCGGGCGCCTTGGCCTTGCGTTCCTCGAACTCGAAGCTCACTTTGCCGTTCTTGTCCTTCACCAGGAAGGCCTTGAACGGGCGCCGCGTGCGCTGCGAGATGAAGCCGGGCAGCAGGTCGGTGCGGCCGTCGTTGAGCAGCTTGGCCATCTGCTCCGGCACGATTTCCTGCTGCAGGATGATGCGCCCGCTGCGGAATTCGCAAGCCTTGGGCTTGGCGACGGTCTTTTCGCAGACGTAGGCCAGGCCCATTTCATAGACCCCGCTGCCGCACTTCGGGCAGGGGCCGAGAACCGGCTGGTTGCTGAAGTCGACGCCTTCACCGCTTTCGTCGTCTTCCTGCGCCTGGCCGAAATCGAACTCCAGCTTGTAGTTGTTGTTTTCCTCGTCGCGCACGATTTTCAGGATCGCGGCGAACGGTCGGCCCATCTTCGAGCGGAAACCCTGCAGCGGGCCGATTTCCCGCTTCTGCAGCAATTCCTCGACCTCCGCGATCTCGAACTGGCGGCTGCCGGGGATCTTGGTCATCGAGAACTCGCACTTGGTGCAGGCAAAGCGGCGATAGTTTTCCTTTACCACGCCGCCGCAGTTCGGGCAGGGCGTCTTCAGCGTCGCATAGTCGCCCGGGATGGTGTCCTTGTCGTATTCCTTCGCGCGCTTGACGATGATCTGGGTCATCTGTGCGATCTCGCGCATGAATTCCTCGCGGCTGATCTGGCCGCGCTCCATCTGCGCCAGCTTGTATTCCCACTCGCCGGTCAACTCCGGCAGCGTCAGCTCGTCCACGCCGAGGCCGCGCAGCAGCGTCATCAGCTGGAACGCCTTTGCCGTCGGAATCAGCTCGCGGCCTTCGCGCAGCAGGTATTTTTCATTGAGCAGGCCTTCGATGATCGCCGCCCGCGTGGCCGGGGTGCCCAGACCCTTGCCGGCCATCGCCTCGCGCAGGCCTTCATCCTCGACCAGCTTGCCGGCGCCTTCCATTGCGGAAAGCAGCGTCGCTTCCGAGTAGCGGGCCGGCGGCTTGGTCACCAGTCCGTTCGCGTTGACCTTGTCGGTATGCACCGTCTCGCCCCTGGCCACCGGCACCAGCGTGCCCGCGTTGTCCTTGTCGTCGTCGTTCGCCGCTTCCTTGCCGTAGATCGCCAGCCAGCCGGGATTGGTCATCACCTTGCCTTCGGTCTTGAAGCTGTGGCCCGACACCTCGGTCATGCGCGTGGTTACCAGGTATTCCGCCGCCGGGAAGAACACCGCCATGAAGCGGCGCACCACCATGTCGTAGAGTTTCTGTTCCGGTTCGGACAGGTTCTTCGGCGCCTGCAGCGTCGGGATGATCGCGAAGTGGTCGCTGATCTTGCTGTTGTCGAAGATGCGCTTGTTCGGCTTGACCCACTTCTTGTCGATGATCTGCTTCGCGAACTGGTGGTAGTTGTGGTTCTCCGCAACGACTTCCAGCGTCTGCTGCACGGTGTTCAGGTAGTCTTCCGGCAGGTGGCGCGAGTCGGTACGCGGGTAGGTCAGTACCTTGTGCTTTTCATACAGCGCCTGCGCCAGGCCCAGCGTGTTCTTTGCGGAAAAACCGAAGCGCGCGTTTGCCTCGCGCTGCAGGCTGGTCAGGTCGAACAGCGCCGGCGAGAGCTGGGTGGCCGGCTTGGATTCTTCGGTGACCGTGCCCTGCTTGCCGCGGCAGGCGGCGACGATGGAGTCGGCAGCGGCCTTGCTCCAGAGGCGCTCCGGCTTCTTTTCCGGATCGGTTTCATCCTTCTTGAACCTGGTGTCGAGCCAGCGCCCCTCGTACACGCCGGCCGCGCACACAAACTCGGCACGCACTTCCCAGTAGTCGCGCGGCACGAAATTCTTGATCTTCTCTTCGCGCTCGACCACGATCGACAGGGTCGGCGTCTGCACGCGTCCGACCGTGGTCAGGTAAAACCCGCCGTCCTTGGAGTTGAATGCGGTCATCGCCCGCGTGCCGTTGATGCCGATCAGCCAGTCTGCTTCGCTGCGGCAACGCGCGGCATCAGCCAGCGGCAGCATATCCCGGTCTTCGCGCAGGCGCGCGAAGCCGTCCCGGATTGCGGCCGGCGTCATCGACTGCAGCCAGAGGCGGCGGATCGGCTGCTTGGCCTTCGCGTATTGCATGATCAGGCGGAAGATCAGTTCGCCTTCGCGGCCCGCGTCGCAGGCGTTGACGACGGCGGTGACATCCTTGCGCTTGAGCAGCTTGTTCAGCACCTTCAGCCGCGATTCGGTCTTGGCGATCGGCGTAAGCGCGAAATGCGGCGGAATCATCGGAAGATGGGTGAAGGTCCATTTGCCGCGCTTGACGTCGTATTCTTCCGGCACCGCGATTTCGACCAGATGGCCGACGGCGGAGGACAGCACGTACTCGTCGGATTCAAAGTACTCATCGTGCTTCGTGAAGCCGCCGAGCGCCTTCGCGATGTCGTTCGCGACAGAGGGCTTCTCTGCGATGATGAGGGTCTTAGTCATAAAAATGGTCTCGATTGTTGCGCGGAAGAGCGCACATATATATAGATGGCAATGCCGGCTATGGCAAGGCCGGCCCGGATGCCGGGTAGCATTCAAGCGCTACCAATATAGCAACGATCCGGGGATTTAGCGGCCAATGATAAGCGGGTTGCGGCGAAAACCGCAAGCGAGGCGAGGCGGGAAGTCTTGTCGCGGCAGGCGTGGCCGCCGGTCAACATGTGGGCCGGTGAACCTGCTTCCTTGCTATTAATGCATCAGACGGGGTTCGGAATCGTCCTCTTCACTGGAGAAGAGTTCGTCGAAGATCAGCGCATCCGGTTCCTTGCCCTGGCTCCAGAGCACCATCAGCACGATCACTTTGACTTTGTCCAGCGACACCGGCGCATCGCTTACGGCAAGTGCGCGCTCAATGATAATTTCCCGCTGGATCGAATCGATCACCTTCGCCGATTCAAGGAATTGCAGGAAGCCGACGGCTTCGGTGCCAAGCACGTCCATTTCCTGCTGCGCGTAGATGCGCATGCCGAAGGAAAACGCGGTCTGCTGCGGATAACGTTCCGCGAACTCGCTGGTGGTTTCCGCCAGATCGGTCAGCCAGCCCAGCGCCTTGGAAATCTCTTCTTCCTCGAAACCCACCGCGGAAAGCTTGCGGATCAGCGCCTCCGGGTCGGGGCAGGCCTCCGGACGGTAGTAGGTTTCGTAGAGATATACGAGAACGTCGAACATGATTTACTGTAGCGTTAAGGCCGTTTTGCCAAAGCGGCACCGCGACCAGGTTGCAAAAAATGACACTCTCGTGTTGCTCTTTCTTTGCACGAGATACCGCTTCGTACAAAAAACGGTGTCACGCCGGCGACAGTACAAGGTTTATCGGGGGGCCTTACGATTACAGGATATCCCAAAAACGGGAAGCGGGACAGCAGAATTGGTATCAGGATGTTGCGATGCGGCGCACCATGCCGCCGGGGAGCATCTCGATCAAGCCGTCGAGTTCCAGCGTCAGCAGCATGCTGCTGAGCGCGGCGATATCGATTTCGCAGCGTGCGGCCAGCAGGTCCGGCGCAACCGGATCAAAGCCCATCGCGTCCAGGATCGCGCAGCCGGCGCTGCGCTGCGCCGGTTGCCGTGCGGGCGCTTCGGACGGGCGTCGCGCGGCGTCGTGGCGGACCTCCTCTAACACATCCTGCGCCGATTCCACCAGCTTGGCACCCTGCTTGATCAGCAGGTGGCAGCCCTTGGACAAGGGGGAATGAATCGAGCCGGGGATGGCGTAGACATCGCGTCCCTGCTCCGCCGCCACGCGCGCGGTGATCAGCGAGCCGGACTGCGCGGCTGCTTCCACCACCAGCACGCCTTGCGCCAGCCCCGAGATGATGCGGTTGCGGCGCGGGAAGTTGGCTGCGATCGCGGGCATTCCGAGCGGGTATTCGCTGACGATGCAGCCGTTCTCCGCGATTTCCTGCGCCAGGTTGCGGTTGCGCGCCGGGTAGGCGATGTCCGCGCCGGTGCCGATCACGGCGATCGTGGAGCCG
>NZ_DASPLS010000075.1:0-4225 GCF_035627455.1 Noviherbaspirillum sp. | reverse complement strand
ATCGGCGCCGCGCGGCAGGGCAACCTGCACCGTGTGCTCGCGCGCAACTTCTATGGCACGCTCGCGGTAAACGACGTGATGGACAACGGCTACCGGGAGCGCGAGCTGGTGCATGGCGCGATCCTGCACGGCTCCCAGTTCCTCGACGAAGACAGGCGGCGCTGGCCGACCACCTATTACGGCGACAACGGCGGCGCCGGGCTGGCGGTGCTCGCCACACGGCAAGCCGGGCAGCCGCAACACGTGGGCGTGATCGGCCTCGGCGTCGGCACGATGGCGGCCTGGGGTCGGGCTGGCGACCGTTACCGCTTCTATGAAATCAATCCGCTGGTGCTGGAACTGGCGCGCACGCAGTTTACTTTCCTGGCCGACACCCCTGCCAACGTGGAGACCGTGCTCGGCGACGCCCGCCTGACGCTCGAACGGGAAGCGCCGCAGGCTTTTGATGTGCTGGTGGTCGACGCGTTTTCCGGCGACTCCATCCCGGTGCACCTGCTCACGCGTGAAGCCTTCGCGCTCTACTTCCGCCACCTGCGTCCCGGCGGCATCCTCGCGGTGCATGTTTCCAACCGCAACCTCGACCTCGTTCCGGTGGTCAAGCATGCGGCTGACTTTTACCGCAAGCAGGCGCGTCTGGTGCTGACGGAAGAGGAGGATGCGGAGCGCGGACTGCTCGACCCGGAATGGATCCTGATCAGCGACGACGCCGCGGCGCTCGACGGCGGCCCGCTTGCCGGCATGGGCGAGGAAGTCGAACCGGAAGTCGCGATCCGGCCCTGGACGGACAACTACAGCAGCATCTACCCGATCCTGAAATGACGCGCGCTACAATCGCCGCTTTGGACGACCTGGAGCGCAGATGAAAAGCTACCGCAAGGAACTTTGGTTCAACACGCCCGCGCGCCGCGCCTTCATCAACATCACGCCGCAGGTAGAAGAGGCGCTCGCCGACAGCGGCGTGCGCGAAGGGCTGGTGCTGGTGAACGCGATGCACATCTCGGCATCGGTGTTCATCAACGACGACGAGCCGGGGCTGCACCACGACTATGAAGTGTGGCTGGAAAAGATTGCGCCGCACGAGCCGGTCGGCCAGTACCGCCACAACGACACCGGCGAGGACAATGCCGACGCGCATATCAAGCGCCAGGTGATGGGCCGCGAGGTTGTAGTCGCGGTAACCGGCGGCAGGCTGGACTTCGGGCCGTGGGAACAGATCTTCTACGGGGAATTCGACGGCATGCGGAAGAAGCGGGTGCTGGTGAAAATCATCGGTGAGTGAAGGCGCCGCGCGAAACCGTTGCGCCGCGCCTTCCAATGCGCTACCTCACCCATTCCGCCAGCCAGCGCCAGTACCAGGGCACCGCCCTGCCCTCCGCCTGCCTGCGCGCAAGCGCGTCGCGCGCCAGCCCTGGCAGCACCGCGTGCGCGGTGCCGAACAGCTGCCAGTGCGCGTAATGCAGGTTCTCGCACCATTCCGGATTGATCACGCAGATGCCCGCGCCGGCGCGATGCGCGGTCTCGACGATCGCCGCCCCCGGGTACATCTCGGCCGGCGTGCCGATCACCAGCACCAGTTCGGCCGCCGCCGCATCCGCTTCCGCCTGCGCCACCAGCGCGGCGTCCGGCATCTCGCCCAGCCACACGATGGACGGACGCCGCTGCCCGCCGCAGTTCGGGCAGGGAGGGCGCAGGTCTTCCGGCCGCGCCGCGCGCCCATGCCAGTCGCAGTTCAGGCAGCGCAGCTCGTCATAGCGGCCGTGCAGGTGCAGCACCTTCGCGCAGCCGGCCGCTTCCAGCAGCACGTCCACGTTCTGCGTCACATGCGTGACCTGCCAGAACGCGTCGAGCGCCTGCAGCGCGCGATGCCCTTCATGCGGCCGCGCCGCGTGCAGCCAGCCGCCCTGTTCGATGTACCACTCGACCGCGAACGCCGGGTCGCGCGCATAGCCTTCCAGCGTCGCCACCCGCCGCACCGTATCGCCGGTCCACAAATGCCTGCCGGCGCCCCGGTAGGTCGGCAGGCCGGAGTCGGCCGACAAGCCCGCGCCGCTGTAGACGAGGATGCGGCGCGCCTGCGTGAACTGATCGAGAAGCTTGCGGTAGCCGGCCGGTTCGAGGCCGAAGGTGGCGGTGGCGGCGGTGGAGGGTGTCTTCATGAGGGTGGCGCCGCCGCTGCCTTTACGCCGGCTGCAGCGGGATGACGGGGGCGTCCGCCGCCATCGCGCGCGCCCGCAGCTGGCCGCAGCCGCCGTCGACTTCCTGCGCCGCCGAGTCGCGCAGCTTGGCCAGCACGCCGCGCCGGTGCAGGATGCGGATCATCTCCCGGTAGCGCTCCATCGGCGGGCGCCGGTATTCCAGCCCCGGCACCGCGTTGTACGGAATCAGGTTCAGCACGCCATACCTGCCCTTGAACAGTTTCACGATGCCCTCGATCTCGTCGTCGCCGTCGTTGATGCCGTCCAGCAAAGTCCACTGGTATTGCACCGGATACGCGGTCAGACGCGCATAGCGTTCGCCCAGTTCCACCAGCTCCTGCGGCGCCAGGCGCGGTGCGCGCGGCAGCAGCTTCTCGCGCAGCGCCGGCTTGGTGGTATGCAGCGACAGCGCCAGCGCCGGCTTGACCGGCCCTTGCGGCAGGCGCTCGAACACGCGCGGGTCACCGACGGTCGAGAACACCAGGTTCTTGTGGCCGATATTGCCTTCGGTGCCGAGCAGCGCGATCGCATCCATCACATTGGCAAGGTTGTGCGCCGGCTCGCCCATGCCCATGAACACCACCTTCTTGACCGTGCGCTGAGTGCGCGCCAGCGCCACCTGGGCCGCCATTTCGCCGCTGGTGAGCTGGCGCACCAGGCCGCCCTGGCCGGTCATGCAGAAGCGGCAGCCGACCGCGCAGCCGACCTGGCTGGAGACGCACAGGCCGCCGCGCGGCAGCAGCACGCTTTCCACCGTCTGGCCGTCGGCCAGCCCGACCAGGAGGCGCGCCGAGCCGTCTTCCGTCGGGTGCGACGCGACCAGCCGGGCGATGCCCTGCAGCTCGGCGTCGATCGCCGGCAAGGCGGCGCGCAGGGACTGCGGCAGGAAATCCTGCGGCCGGCGCCGCCCGCTGTCGTGCGGCCGCAACTGCAGCCAGTCGCGCAGCACGCGCTGCTCGTGCAGCGGCATGGCGCCGTGGGAGCGCAGGCGTTGGCGGATCGCGTCAAGTTGCATGGAAAGAATGTCGTGGCGGCGGACGGGATGGGCGCGGAAAGAATGGGCCGATTGTAAGCCGCGGGCGGTTTTTTTCCAACCGGATGCCGGCCCGCGCAGGCAGCGTGTATAGTTTGCCATCACAGCAAAGCAACCGTTGGAACCACGATGACCGACATCGATGACGAAAAGCGCGAGGAACCCGCGATCCGCCCGTGGATCGACCTGAAGACCACCTATGACGTGGAAGCCTGGATCGACAACTACAACCGCGACCTGCAGCGCGCGCCTCTGCGCAAGAATGCGGCCGGTTACGGCATCTGCTTTTTCCTCGCCCCCGGCGGCGAGATCTACATGCACACCACGCCGGAAGGCGAGATCCTGCTGGATGTGACGCCGGAGGCCGAGTGGGCGGCGCCGGTGATCAGCGCGGCCACCGGCATCGTGGCGCCCGGCAGGCAGATCTGGGCGCTGCCGGGAGAGGTATTGACCCAGCTGGTGTTCGGGCTCAACAGCCTGATCGCGTCGACGCAGATCGTACTGGAGCACGATTACAGAATCCGCAAGTGGTAGGGTGCGCCCGGCGCACCGGCGTCGAACTTCACGCTGCGCGGAGCGCACCCTGCGGTTTCTGAAGGAAAGCGATGCGGATCGTGCCGAAGCACGATTTCAAGTTTCGGAAGTGACAGGCCGCGCCGCACACTTCGCGCAAATGCAGGCTTGCCCGCGCAGAGCCTCGGGCACCCGCGCCAGCACCGCAGCATCCACCTTCGCCGTGGTGCACCAGCACGGCACGTCGAAGCTGCCGGCCGCGGCCGGCGCGCAACCGTTCGGCCCGCCGCACAGCGGGCAGGCATTGTTCGGTTTCGGTTCCATCCCGTTTCGCTCCGGCCGCTCCGTCATCCGCGCGCCAGCGGGTTCGGCGTCGGCTCCGCGATCTTCGTCAGCAGGTTGCGGTCGGTGTGGTGGAACGGCTCTTCCTTCCCGCGGATCATCAGTACCGTGTCCTCGTCGTAGCCCCAGCTGCCGTCGTCGT